>JAJYIT010000016.1 GCA_021789975.1 Bacteroidota bacterium | reverse complement strand
GAAGCGGAAGCCGGTAGAAGAAATCTTTGGATGGTTGAAGACTGTCGGACTCATGCGTAAGACCAGGCACAAGGGAGTCAAACGAGGTGGCTGGATGTTCACGTTTGCCAATGCGATCTACAATCTGATCCGCATCAAAAATCTTATGGCGCAACCATGTTAAGATTACAGGACGACGATCTTCACCGGTCCAACGAAGCAAAGATCGGAATCCTGAACTGGCAACCGATCTCGAACACAGACCACTGCACCAGTTTTACGTCTCAACGAGCCGGTCCCACTGAAGATTTTTGCTCCATTAATGTATTCTTCAACAGCCTGCTAGGCCATCGAGGCGAGGCATTGAAATGTCCATAAAGATCACGCCAATGTTCCCGGCTTCAATTTGCTCAAGAGCATCTACGCCGTCCTTTGCAAGGACAGTAGCGTAACCGTCTTTCTTGAATAACGCCCTGAATGCGAAGTGTATCTTCTGGTCGTCATCAACTACCAATATTCTGGGCTTCTTCGTTTTCATTGGAGGCAGGTTAAGCTCTCTTTGTATATCATTGTGTTAATTCTTATGCGTGACGGATGCTGGTTTAAATTCGGTCCCATGATGGGAAATAGATCCTGAATGTGGTTCCTTTTACCTTCTGGCTTGTAGCCACTATGATTCCGCCGTGCGAATTCACTGTCCGCTTCACCATCGACAATCCCAGACCGGTGCCGTTCGTTTTTGTGGTGAAGAACGGGTCGAACACTCGCGCAATGTCCCTTCGCTCGATGCCGATGCCGGAATCGCTTATCTCAAGCAAAACGCAGGTTGCGCCATGTCGCAGGACTATTTCCCTCCCGTCTTTTCCCGCCAATCTTGCCGCCGGGTATTCATCGACATCTACCGATGGGTAGTCGATCAGAGTTTTCTTGAGAACTTTCTTTGCAAGTGTCACCCTTATGAGGCCGCGCTGCCTTTCCTCGGACGAAGCATCAGGTAAACCCTTTTTCTTCTGATCGACGGCTTGAATGGCATTTACGAGGATGTTGATAACAGCCTCACGCAAATGCAGGACATCGAGCGACATCGGCGGAAGGGATGCATCGACGTCTTTTTCCACACGAATGCCGGCCTTCTGAAATCGGATCTCCAGGAATGCGAGGCTGTCGTCCAGTATTTTCTGCAAGCGGGCCATTCGGAACTCCATAGGCGCAGGTTTGGCGTAGTTGAGAAGCTCGGCGACCACACCCTCCATATCACCCGCCGAGTTAAGTGCCACTCCCAGAGATTTCTTTTCGGATCGGGATAATCCGTTCGACTCCTTGAGAAGCTGTAGAATCAGTTTGATGGAAGTAAGCGAATTCCTGAACTCATGTGCGATCAGGGCGGCGATCTCGCCCGCCGCCGCAAGCTTCTCAGTCTGGATTAACCTTTGTTCCAACTGCTTGCGCTTTGTAATATCAGTCATCACGGCGAGCACGGCATGGACCTCCCCGCCTTTTTTCATTGGTATTGCCAAGTGTTCGATGTACTTCTCTTTTCGCTTCCCTTCTGCCTTCTGGCTGACGCGGGACTCGACTCTCCCGCTCTGAAGGGCGTCGCGACAAATACATCGCTCACAAATGCCGTTCGTGCCGAAGATCGTGCTGCAGTCTTTACCTCGGACTTCCTCCGGGCTGTACCCGGTTATGCGGGCAAATGCTGAACTCGTCGTTTGGATCTTCAGATCCTTGTCGAGCAAAAGAAATGCACTCGGGACGTTATCAAGAATAGCCTGCAGTTTGGTTTTTTCAGTCGAAAGCTCGCTTGTCCTCGCTTCCACCGTGTCCTCAAGATGAGTACGGTATTCCTCTATCTCTTTCTCGCGGGCGTTCAACGAAGCAGCCATCTGGTTGAATCTCTCCGCGAGGTCCTCTATTTCATCGCGCGTATCCACGTTCACCCGGTGACTGTAGTTTCCTTTTGCGATGATGTCTGCGCCTTCCTGGAGATCGGCAATCGGCTCGGTAAACTGGTGTGTTGCGACAACACTGAGCGCTGTCGCAATTGCGAGAATCAGCAACAGTATGCCGCCAAAGCCCAGCTCGTACGAATGCACGGGACCCATAATTACGGACAGTGGCACAGCGTCGAAGATAAACAGTGGCATAGTGAACGCAGCGTTGCTGGCCGCCTCGAACCCGGGCATATCTCGAAAGAACAAAGGTGAATGCGAAATTATTTCCCCGCCACGTGTGGTTACTGTTCCATCATGCCCGGACAAAATAGCCTCCCGCACCGGTACGCTGAAATCGTGATTCAGATTGTACCTGTTCCTTGACGCCAGCAACTGATTCCAGTTGTTTTTTTCCTCCGAATGGTACAGGTAATGACCGTCACCGCCGACCAACACGATGATCTCACCGGTTTTCAGACTTCGGTACGTATTTAGCGCGCTGAAAAAGTCTCCCGCGAATACATCGGCTATGAGCATTCCTTCCCTCCTGCCATCATAGAACAGAGGCATCGCGAAGCTCATGACGGGAACGATCCTGTCGTTTCCAGCCGAAAGCTCTGCCGGCACGACAGCAAATTGCCCTTCCGACAGACTATCGACTAGAAGAACGTAATACTCCTCGGGAGTGTGACTGAGCATTGCGGGACTAACAATTTCAAATGACCTTGAGCCAGCGGACGGAGTGTCAGACTCGACGCGCACAAGCTCATTCCCAAGATTATCGACTATTCTGATCTGGTAATAAAGCCTTCTCGTCTGTGCAAGGGACAGAAATTCCTGGTCAAGGAGATGAACCACGTTTGGACTGGTCACGTGACCCCGATGGTTCAGCTCGGAAAGCAATTCATGAGTGAGAAATGAATTCTGAAGGACTCTCATGTCACCCGCAATTCCGGTAATAAAGTTTGCAGTCCTGTTTCTAACCATCGAAAGATCGTGGTTCAGGTCTTTCACGGCGACCTGTTTCATCGCTTTCGTGTTCGAATTGATGCCGTACAACCCGACCAGAAGAACGGGAATGATGGAGAGGCCGGCGAATGCAATGATCAGTTTGCTTCTGATCGAAAGCCAAGGGAAGATTTTGTTAAGGTCCAGCATCGAACTAGACAATCACTGAGTACTTAGTCTGCAAATTTCTGATTACCTATTTTATTCAGAAAAGGAGTGAGATTCAAACCAGGGGGAGTGACTCGGTTAAAAGCTTGTTCAAGGATCTTGAGTCATTTCCTAACGGCCAGGTTGGCGAGGGATGCCGGGGAAAATCAATTGAAGGCGAAGGTATCTTTGCGGACTGCGCGAGCATTGCAGTTGAGTTTCTTTTCCGGAATGCCACCCAAATTGAAACGATTCCATGGAGGGACTGGCAAAATTAGCTGCGCGAGCTATTCTCGATTCCGGGTGACCGATGAGGGAGTAAAACGCAGTATTCCGGCTTTGCATGCATCATCCCGATTTCAAGTGAGGATCTAATCTACTCAGTTCAGGAATGGCCAGTTGACACCAAACTCAAACGTGTTGTTGAGGGCGGGATAGACAGGCGTCATGACGTAGTTTTCCCCCGTGAGGTTGTATACAGTGAGGAAGAGAACCGCATCGCCGATTTTCGCCTGGAGGAAAAAATCCGAAGTCCCATACGGTCCGAAGATATTCAACTTGGCCGGGTAGTAAACCAGCGCCACCGGATAAAGCTCGCTCCCCATGAACGACGTCATGTACTTACCTCTGATACCAAGCCGCAAATTAAGATGACCCGTGAAAAGAATGTCATGGAAATACAATTCGCCCGACATGAAATATTTAGGCAGCGTCATCACCCCGTTCCCGTTCACGCGTTCTTCGACGTAATTCAATCCGCCCTCGCCGCCAAATTTCCAAAAGGAGAATTTCACCTTCGCGTCTACGCCATAAATTTTCCGCGTGTCGAGATTTACCGCGGCGATCGATGGATATTCAGGCTGGCCGGAATACTGCGCCTGGTAATAAATCGGGTTGTCGATCAACCGCAGATACGGTTTCACCGAAAATTCAAACGAGTCTCCGAGCCTGGCCGTCGCCGTGATTTGAAGAAGCCTGTCGGTTTCCGATCTCAAGTTTGGATTTCCTGTGAAGTCTTGCGTCACGAAATATCTCTCCGAAAGTGACGGTACATGACTCGATATGACGCCGCCGGCGTCCACTTTGAAGATATCGTTCCCGAGCCCGAAGGACGCACCGAGTGCCGGGTAGAACTTGCCGGAGACCAAATCTCCTCTGCCGAAAATCCCTGTACTCACGAAATTGAGAAGCGTAAACTCGTCATCTCCATAAACCGACAACCTGCCGACAGTGGGGATGCTCGCGTAACTGTTGTAAGTCGTCTCATCACGGACTGCCTCAGCTCCAAGGTTCAGTCTCGTGAAAGCGATCGCTTCGCTGCCGCGAACGCTGACGCCGTACCTCCTGCTTATGTTCGTAAAGAAATAGGGGATGGACACGTCCCCAAATTGAAAGTTGTAATAATCGAAAAAAGCGGTGGCAGTCACAAAACTTGCGGAGTCGTTCGGATCACCATGAGCGTAAGCCACCTGGAAGTGATGCTGCCAGTACGTAAGGTTTCCGTGCAAACTTCTGAGGGGACTCAATTGCTGATCGAAAAGGCCCAAGCCCGAATTGTATGGCAAGTCCCCGCCGGTCATTCCACCTTTTGTTCTGTAATAAAGATCGGTAACGGCGATCTGATTGGTTGAATCGAAACTGTACCTGTAGGTCCCGCGGATGTCCACTCCGTCATAAACTGAATTTGCAAAGCGGCCATCAGTCGTCTGGTGCTCGAACCCAAGATTAATGTTAGAATTGAATCCAATGTTCTGTGAGAATATTCCGTCGGTTATTAAGTAGTTGTAGGGTCCTTCAACGTGTCTGACTTTCGAATACGGGACCGAATCGCTGTACAGGTAAGTCTGAAAATTCACGAGGGCTCCCGTCGCATTGTACTGATAAATCGGGGCCCGGAGACCATCAAGGAATTCCACCTCATGAGAAAATTCCATCGGGAACTGGTAGAGGTTCATTGTCGATGTGGTCGGCTCATTCAGCCCGATGCCGTCCATGAGATACCTGACATGATCGCTGCCGAGGCCATCGAAATAGAGTTCCGACGGATCGCCGGGCTGTGCCATGTCCGCAAGAAAGCTCCCGGGTATTTCTCTTAGCACCTGACCGGAATAGGTATAGTCGTTCCACGTCATTTCGGAATCGGAGATTGTATATGAGGGTTCTCCAGTTAGAGATCCCGACGCTTCAACAGGTCGAACCAGGTAGCGTGCAATAGATCTTGCGCTGTCGCTTCTTACCGCTTGAGTAGAATCGGAAGGGAAAACAGGATTCGCATTGGCTGTCGTCCACTCAATGAGAAACAGCCCCAGACCGCACAAAAAGAAGTGCGAGAGAGGCCTCATTTATAAAGCAGGAATCGATCCCGAAATCTCTCGAACTTTCGGGTTCCAGCTTGCCAAGATGAGATAATGTGAGAAGGTGTGTCGCCAGCCATAATCATTGTACGGATCGTGGTAGTCCCGGCCAGTATGTCGAACCCGGCGTCCCTGATCTTGAACTGGTCCGGGTACAGTTTGTGAAGGGCCCAGATGAGAGTGACTCCCATCTCTACAGGTTTGAAAACATTTCTGTCCGTAACAGTCATCATTATGCCGTGACACAGTTCGCCGTTGTATTTCGGCTCACTCGCTCCCGGCAGCGGCCTCGGCGTGAACTCAGTCGGCTTGAACTCGATCCCCGGGACATGCTGCTCATCCAAGAATCTGACAAGTTGATCGGAATTTATGTACGGGGCGCCGATGTTTTCGAAAGGTAGATTCGTCCCGCGTCCTTCCGCAGCGTTCGTCGCTTCAAGGAGAACCATGCCCGGATATAACTCAACAGCGTTCATATCGCGCAGGTTCGGAGACGGAGTAATCCACTTCAAGCCTGTCTGATCGTACCACATGTCACGCCGGTAGTTTTCCATCCGAATGACTCTAAGATCGGCTTCCACCCCGTTTTTCAACATGTGCCCCTTGTTGAACATCGTTGCAAGTTCGCCGGGGGTCATTCCGTATGCACTCGGTATGGGCTGAATGCCCACAAACGACCTCAACGAGTCGACCAAAACGGGACCGTCCACCATGTCCGGCCTCAGCATATCCGGCTTGTCAAGCACGATGAACTTGACATGATTCTCCGCCGCGGATTGCATGCACAAGTCGAGCGTGCTTATGAAAGTATAAAAGCGAGTGCCCACATCCTGGATGTCATAAATCAAAACATCGATCCCCTTCAACATCTCCGGGGTCGGCATCTTGTTCTTTCCGTATAAAGAATAGATCGGTATTCCCGTCTTCGCATCGACGCCGTTCGAGATAGCAGCCCCGTCCGATTCCACTCCCCTAATTCCGTGTTCGGGAGCAAACAGGGCAACGACTTTGACGTCCGGAACTTTCGCGAGGACGTCTACAAGATACTTTCCATCCTGGAGTCTACCGCTCTGGTTCGTGATGATACCAACCGTCTTGCCTTTTATCAATTCAAGATACTTCGAGACGAACACATCATCGCCGGCCTTGACCTGAGCAATTGCCGGCAGGCAGATACTCAAAGTGAGAGCGGCTAAAAATCCGGCCGAAATAACAAGGGTTCTCATTTTTCAATTCTCCTTAGATAGCAGACTTCCGGAGGGCACCGAGGTTACGCAAACCTAACCAACCCGCAGCTCTCAAAACTCTTAGCTTTCACCCAACCGTCTTCTTCAAATATTTCGACACATGTTTCTTTGCAAGCGACCAGGCTGCGAGAGTCATCCCGTCCCAGATTACCCTCGCTTCAATCAACTCGTCGAAACGGGACAGAGACAACTTCAATATTTCAAATTCTTCGGATGGGTCTCTTTCAGCGACAGCATGGCTTAGCTTCGTTGCAAGGTACACTTTACAGATTTCATCTGCAACGCCATTATAGGGATTGAACTCGCCCACTTCATCCCAATTTTCCGCGGCGAATTGTGCTTCTTCTGCGAGCTCGTTCCTCGCCGTGAGCAGGTAGTCATTATCCTTTACTCCACCGGCAGGAAACTCGATGCTTTCCCTCTGACACAAATATCGAAACTGTTTGACTACGACAACCTCTCCCGAATCATCGACCGGTACTATCATCGCTGCACCCGGGGTATGAAGAAAGTGGTACTCCCCTGCCTGACCTCCCGAATAAGTGTAATGATCGAGCCGGTACTCCCAGTACGGGTTTTTCAGAACCACCCGTGAATCGATCCTCTCAAGTCTCCTGAGAGCCAATAGCAACACTCCGAAAAGCAGGCGATCTCTCGCCTCCGACCTTCTTCAATATTCCCAAGTGATTTTCCAACCGCCAAGTTCGCATTGAACGCAAAGGATTCGCAATAATCAATTACATCTTTGGGCGCCGGGCGATCTCACCGGTTAAATTCTTCCAACCGAATGGCGACCCAACCCGGCACACTACTGAAAGTCCGAATCCGGTGTCAGCGAAGATCGACCAGCTCGCGCTCGGAAAAGAAATAGGCTATTTCTCTTTCCGCGTTTTCAGGAGAGTCGGAGCCATGCACGATATTCTCCTGTTTGCTTTCAGCAAAGTCCCGCCGTATAGTACCGGCAAGAGCTTCTTTCGGGTCCGTCGCACCGATGAGCTTCCGGAATTCCTCGAATGCATTTTCTTTTTCGAGAACGAGAGGAACGCAGGCTCCCGATGTCATAAAGATGACGAGGTCTGCATAAAAGGGCCGGTCCCGATGCACGGCGTAAAATTCTCCGGCAGCTTCCCTGGTCAGCCGGACCATTTTCATCCCTAGTATCTTGAAACCTGCTTTCTGTATTCTCGCGACAACATCACCAACTAAATTTCTTTTTACACAATCCGGCTTCAGTATTGCTAAAGTACGATTCATTTCCCACTCTTATCTTTTCTTGTTTCTTGATTTTGACTTCGAGGAAGTCTTTGTCGCCTTTGACTTCTTACGTGATCGAACAGTCTTGGAGACAAGGACGGAAGCTCTTCCTTTCGATTTCTTTCCCAGGACTTTGGCGATCGCCTCCCCGATGAGCGCCGGGCTTTCTACGACAACGATGCCCGCTTTCTTCATCGCAGCCATTTTCTCGTCGGCCGTACCATGCCCGCCGGATATGATAGCACCTGCATGCCCCATCCTTCTTCCAGGAGGGGCTGTCCTGCCGGCAATGAATCCGACCACGGGCTTGCCAAAATACTTCTTGATATAATTAGCGGCATCTTCCTCGGCTGAACCACCGATCTCGCCGATCATCACGACTGCTTCTGTCTGGTCATCATCCTTGAAAAGTTCAAGCGCATCGACAAACCTTGTTCCGATGATGGGGTCGCCACCTATGCCGACGCATGTAGATTGACCATAACCCTGGGCAGTAACTTGAGCAACCGCTTCATAGGTCAACGTTCCGCTTCGCGAAATTAGTCCTACCGAGCCCTGCTTGTGGATGAATCCCGGCATGATTCCCACTTTTGCCTTTCCGGGAGAGATCACGCCAGGACAATTCGGCCCGATCATTCGAACCTTCTTCTTTGCCAGGTAATCATAGACGCCGATCATATCCTTGACCGGTATGCCTTCTGTGATACAGACTATGAGTTTTACACCCGCATCTGCAGCTTCCACGATTGCGTCAGGAGTGAAAGCCGCCGGAACAAATATCACGGAGGTATTCGCGCCTTCTTTTTCGACCGCTTCGGCAACTGTGTTGAAGACGGGGACGTTTAGATACTTCGCACCACCTTTGCCGGGAGTAACTCCGGCAACCACCTTTGTTCCATATGCAATCATTTGCTCTGTGTGGAAGGACCCTTCGCCCCCCGTGATACCCTGAACAACCAGACGGATCGATCTGTCGACTAAAATGCTCATTTCGTTTCTCTCATATTTCCTATTGAATGTTCGATGAAATTTCCCAGGTTCAGAATTGTCTCTTCCTCAAACTGCCTCCCGAGGAGCTGAACGCCGATCGGCATGGAGCCAGCATCTCTGCCGACGGGGACTGAAATGCCCGGTATTCCCGCGAGGTTGGCGGAGACCGTGAAGATATCCGACAGGTACATCTGAACCGGATCCGACGTTTTTTCCCCAATCTTGAACGCAGTCGTCGGAGCCGTCGGGGTAATAATTACGTCAACTGTATTGAAAGCTTTATCGAAATCTTCTTTTATGATCCGTCTGACCCTCTGGGCTTTCCTGTAGTACGCCTCGTAATATCCGGCTGAGAGTACGAACGTTCCGAGCATTATCCTCCTCTTAACCTCCGGTCCGAATCCCTCGGTTCGAGAGTGAACATACAGATCTTCGAGTTCATCAGCGTCTTTCGAACGATGACCGTAACGAGCACCGTCGTATCTTTCCAGGTTTGACGACGCTTCTGCCGTGGCGAGTACATAATAAGTGGGGATCGAGTATTCCAGGTGAGGAACAGATACCTCCTTTATCTCCACACCGGCGGAACGGAGAATGTCCAACTGTCGTTCCACTGCCTGGCGCACCTCCGCAGATAGTCCGGAACTTACCGTCTCTTTGGCCACTCCGACCTTAAGAGAATCTGGATCGCGCTCAAGGAGCTGGGTATAAGATGGTACAGGTACATTTGCAGAAGTCGAATCAAGAGGGTCATGTCCGGCTATGACTTCCAGGACGAGGGCAGCGTCATAAATTGAATTTGCAAATGGTCCGATCACATCGAAGGACGATGCAAAGGCTACGAGTCCATAACGCGACACTCTGCCATAAGTAGGTTTAAGGCCGATGACACCACAGAAAGAGGCGGGTTGCCGGATTGAGCCGCCCGTATCGGTACCGAGCGCAACGTGGCACAGTCCCGCTGCAACTGCAGCCGCGCTGCCGCCGCTCGAGCCGCCGGGAACCCGGCTGGTATCAGAAGGATTTTTGACCGGGCCATAAGCGCTGTACTCCGTGGAAGAGCCCATCGCGAACTCATCCATATTCGTCTTACCTATGATTACTGCATCTTCTTTCAACAGCCTGTCTATCACCGTCGCATCATAAACGGAAACGAAATCACCGAGAATCCTGGAGCCGCAGGTAAGCCTTTTCCCCTTTACTGCGATGACGTCTTTGACGCCGAGAACCATTCCGGCAAGTTTCCCGCCCTTGCCTTCCTTCACCCGCGCATCTACTCGGTCGGCAGCTTCCAGCGACTCATCATATATTTGAAGGAATGCGTTGAGATCACCCCGCGACTTTACCGAGCCGAGGTACGACTCGACTTCACTCCTGCAAGTCACTTCCCCTCTAAGAAGACTCTGTCTAAAACTCTTATATGTGCCGGTCAATCTGTCTACGGGTTTTGATCTATGGTCGAGGAACTGCCGTGTCCGCCATCAGTCGGTGGCCCGGTCTGCCTCCGGCTTTCGTTCCGGTTCGCCTCATCATCGGTGGTCTTCTTGATTTCGTCGGATACATCATGCATCGCCTTCTTGAACTCTTTTATTCCCTTTCCGATCGATTGCGCGATATCAGGGATCTTCTTCGGTCCGAAGAAAATCAGCACGACAAGGAGTATGAAAAGAATTTTCCCGATACTCAGGTCTTCAAGCATATTGTCCTTCTCCGGAATTTACCGCGGTTCAACCCGCCCAGGTTCCGGTGTTGTATCATCAATGTATGAACGGTCAGTTTCAAAAAACTGGAAGCGTATTAATTTAAAATTATCGCGGCTTTCTTCAAAGCTGGAATCAACACGCAATGTGGGCAAGAGTCTCTTCCGGGTAACCGCCACCAGGCCATGGTATGCCTCTCAGGATGGTGCGGCTATCCTTCTTATATCACAAAGCTGAGACTGTGGGAAGCAGGCGGGGCTTAGGACTTAATCTCGGATTTTGTTTGCGGCTCCTGCTTGATGTCCTGATTCATCGTCGGCTCTTGAATCGATTTCGATCTGGACACCGGAGCATCATCCGCAGATTTCGAAATCTCATCCTGGACATCTTTCATTGATTTCTTGAACTCCCTGATACCCTTGCCAATCGATTGGGCGATCTCGGGAATGCGCTTTGGTCCGAAGAAGACTATGAGCACAATCAATATCAGAAGTAGCTTGTCCCAGCTAAAGAGATCCTCTAGCATGTCTTTACCTACGTTTTATTTCGATTCGTTCTGCTGCATTCATCGTAGCTGGGTTAATTTAACCCCTGTTACGATAGCATGAAAGTCAAATGGTGTGCAACAAAATTGTGGATTCCTCGCCATTCGTCAGACTCAACGGCTCAATTAAGCTTCATGTTTCGAACTAGGCTTTGCGATTCTTCCGATGCGTCCATTCTTGACGGATCCCCACGCTCATCGCAGACCATCAAATCCTCACGCCCCAGACCAGATGTTACACCTTTCCACGCCAGCGATTTGTATCTGCAAACCATGAGCGGCGCTCTTCCTTCTTGCCCGCTTTATCTTGATTCGGTGTCTCGTAAATCGTCCTGGCGACTTCATCCTGGACGTCTTTCATAGCCCGCCTGAATTCCCGTAATCCTTTTCCGACTGACTGAGCGATATCCGGAATGCGTCTCGGGCCGAAAAAGACTATCAGCACGATGATGATCAGAAAAAGTTCACCGATTCCGATATTTTCAAACATGCTTAAGGACTACCTCCCCCTCAGTCCTTCTTGTCCACTTCTTTTTCCTGTTTCTCTTCAGGCTCCTTTACAGCCTTCTTGAACTCCTTAATTCCCTTACCGATGCCCTGCGCCAACTCAGGTATTTTTTTCCCGCCGAACAGAAGCAGCAACGCACCGATGATGATGATTAATTCAGTCGGACCGATGGAATCGAACATGGCAGCCTCCTTTTCCCCTCAATTTAGACTTTCGATCACCGATTTCAAAACCATGACACCGCTTGCACTTCCGAGGATCTGTTCACTCGCACGCTCCGGATGCGGCATCATACCGAGGACATTTCGACGGCGATTCACAACGCCGGCAATATTGTCAAGCGACCCGTTGGGATTGGCGGTGCGGGTAGTCTCTCCCGCGCTTGTTGAATATCGAAACACGATCTCGTCATTGTCCTGCAATCTCTTCAAAGTGTCGTCGTCAGCATAGAAGTTCCCGTCCCCGTGGGCAATCGGTACTTTCAGAACCTGCCCCTTTTTCATCTGCGAGGTGAAAGGAGTTTCGGTGTTCTCAACTCGAATATAGACATGCCTGCAAACGAATTTCAGATTTTCATTCTTTACCAGAGCACCGGGCAAAATCCCAGCTTCAACCAAGACCTGAAAACCATTGCATATGCCCAGTACAATGCCGCCACGGTCCGCAAATTTCTTAACCTCATTCATTATCGGCGAAAACCTCGCTATTGCACCCGAGCGCAGATAGTCACCGTACGAAAATCCACCCGGCAAGACGACCACATCAACTCCGTCGAGGCTCGTGTCCTTATGCCACAAGAACTTGACTTTCTGATGGAGCACTGAGCCGAAAGCATTATAGGTATCTCTGTCGCAATTGGATCCAGGAAATACAACGACACCGACCTGTCGTGCCACAGTCATTCTGCTTTCTCAGCGCTGCGAGGCGACTTATCCCGGCTCGAGAAACGGGCCAGTGATATCCCGTCTGCGCTGAAGAGCTCCGACTCGTATTCTTCGGTCACCGGATTGGCAAGAAGCTTCTCGCACGCCAACCGCACGGCGGAAACGGCGTCGTCAAGGGTCGCGACTTCCACGAACAGTTCAATGTTCTTTCCGGTCCTTACCCGACTCACGTTCAGAAACCCCAGGTTGTGCAGGCTGCTCTCTATCGCCTTTCCTTGAGGGTCGAGTATCTTAGCTTTGAGTGTAACCTCTATCCTCGCCTTGAACAAGCTCTTCTCCTTTTATAAGTCAAAGCTGCTTAGTTCCACGTCCTCATCCGTTTCGTCGTGCCTTCTTGAGGTCAGGAGCGATTTTATGTGCTCGTACAGCCACCGAACAAGTCCCCCCACAATATAAAGAAGGAACAGCCAGAACAAAGCTCTTCCCTGACTTGCAACGGCAATCGCGAGACCGGTAATGAAGACTGAGAACCTTAACGGGTGTGACCTTATACCTCGCTTGCTCAACTTCGGTATCGTATCGTAGCGAACGGTACTGACCATCAACAGGCTGAGTCCAACAGCAAGCACCGGTAACAGTGGAACCGCGTTAGCGTTTAACTGGCCCAAATATCTGTCATAAAAGAGCAGCACGAAGGAGCTGATTGTGATCGCGGTGGAAGGGATCGGTAATCCCTTAAAATAATCCTTATCGAACCCGACAAGCTGTACGTTGAATCGGGCAAGACGCAGCCCTCCGAACACCATCACCATTGCGCTCGCTATAGTACCGATCGAACCCAACGAATGAAGACCAAGTTTGTACAGCATAAATGATGGGGCGACTCCGAACGAGATAAGATCGGACAGCGAGTCCAGCTCAACTCCGAATTCACTGGAGCTCCTTGTCAATCTGGCCATGACACCATCGAGCGCATCGAATACCGCCGCCAATATCACAAACCACGCCGCTGAAATGAAATCTTTCTCAGCAGACGAGAGTATTGCCAGAAACCCCGAGAACATGTTTAGTATAGTAAAGAAACTCGGAATAACTGCCCTTGATATATGGATGTTTCTTTTTCTTCTTCTATTCATTTTGTAACACTCCTAATAGTGTGCTTCCCGCGTATGTTCTGTCGTCCAGCTTTACCCTGATGTCACAATTGAGCGGAACAAAAACATCGACGCGCGACCCAAACTTGATCATACCGAATCTGTCGCCGGCCTTGACACTCTGCCCCTCAGAAAGAGTGCAGACAATCCTTCGTGCGATGAAACCGGCAATCTGCTTGAAAAGTACCCGCTGGCCTTTGTTCTCTATGCCGATGAGCATCCTTTCATTTCTCTCGCTCGATTTCTCGTGGAACGCGACCAGGTACTCTCCTTTGACATATTTAAGAAACCGGATTGTCCCGTTGATTGGAACACGGTTGACATGCACGTTTGCCGGCGACATAAAGATGCTAATCATTCTTGCCTTCGAGCAGAGAAACTCCTTCTCTTCAACATCTCCGACGTAGATTACCTTCCCGTCTGCGGGCGATACTACAGCTTCGTCACCGCCGATTGTGGGGGTGCGATCGGGATCCCGGAAGAAAAAGAGAGTGAAGCCCGATACGCAAGCGGCAAGGGCGACCAGGACAATTCTTACCGGAAGCGACACGATCAAAAAGGTAAGGAGTACTATCGCTACAGAGAAAATCACGATGTAGGCGACTACGCCCGAACCGTACTCGGTCATTCTTGGAAACATCAGCGATTATGCTCTGCGCTTCGCGCTGGAATGCCCGACCGGACTTTTCGACAAGGGCCCCTTAGGGGCAGGCAGGATGCGATCGTAGACGAGCTGGTATTGTTTGGAAGCTTCTCTGGAGTCTCGTGCAGAAGCCACCGAAATCTCCTCGCCCGATACATTATCTATTACAGTAAAATTCTCCGGTGATATTTCATCGCCAAGCATTATCACACCTCTGTACCTTCCGAACTTCAAAGTAATATCGACAAGCGTAAAACCACGTCTCTCAAGGAAACTCTTCATCACAGCGTCGATCTTGCTGGCAAGTCTATTCATGGTCCGATACTCTTCGGGGCTTATTACTTGGAGCGCATAAAGATGCGTATCGTTGACGGCATGCTCCCCGGATTCATCCTCCAATGCGTATTCAAAGATAGGAAAATCCAACTGTTGTTTGGGCTTGAAGTGTTTGAAGTGCTTGGAAAATGACAAGGATGCCGAATTTCGTACTGTGACCTCCACCGGTATTATGCTAAGCCTCTTAACAAGAAGTTCACCGCCCGATTGGCTGAAGAAATGCGTAGGGATCTGATACGTCTCAAGGTAGGCAAAAATAAAAGCTTGAAGTTCCGAAGCTATCCTGGGTCTATCTTTGATCTTGAACGTCTTTTTACCGTCAACCGCCAAATCGGGACGGAATTCAGCGAGGAGAATATCATCCTGAGGGAGAGAGTACAGTGTTTTTGATCTCCCTCTGGAGTAGATCAACCTTTTTTCCTTTTTGGCCAATAGACCTCCGCTGAAATTCGTAAAATAATAACAAAAACACGCCGAAAAGTCAAGGCGATAACTCGTTGACCCAGTGTAAGTTACAAAAATCTTTCTGGTACACTGATTCTTTTGTTGTCCCGGAGTGACAAATTGGGGGGCAGTCCGGGTATTGTTCTATTGGGAGACAAGGTAAGCGGCTTCTAAGTTATCACTCTTGTTTCCATATCAAAAGGGATTCTCTTCCCCCTACACCTCGTAATAACGATTCCTTAATGTTTCGAACACCAAATGAGGGATTGTCCCATCCTACCTTGGCTCGCAACGATCCGGGCGGAGGAAATTATGAAATCGCATCACTCTGCATATTATGGATGGTTAGGGAACCTGGGGAATCAAAACTGTGGAACGATCGAACAGCCAGAAGGCTTGCCAATGTGGCACTACAAGATGAATAATAATTCACTTCAAACTGACTTATGGGCATCTAAGACAAACGATTACAACCTCAGTCTATCACGCTCAAGGATTGATCCGACGATTAGAGATCTGTCAATTCCAGATGAAAGACAAAGTTGATTGTCGGTCAGGTAAGTTCCAGCGAAGTCAAATGAGTAAGCAATTTCGGTCAATACAAAATTCAAATGGCGCACGCCGAAAAGAGAGACATCCCTTCGGCGTCACGCGATCATCCGACTACCGTTGTCTCATCATCATTCCACCCCTGGACCAAAGCGGCCGCCCCGATTCGTCTCGAAGTTTTATTGTTTTGCCGCCATCTTCGATCTGCGCAGCAAAGATCACATCGTTGCCATTGAATGCCATCCGGGCACCTGTAACCTTTACCTTATCACCAACCTTGAACGATGCCTTCTGTTCATCCAGGTAGCTGCTCGGTCCCACATTTACCGAAGTGGTCCCCGAAGAGTCCCTCACGGTGAGACGAATCAAATGAAAATTTCCCATCCTTCCTGTTATCGTATCGAGTCTCTGGATAGTGCCTGAGATAGTCACGACCTTCGACTGATCATAATATGGACGACCTTGGCCCATCCCCTGGCAAAATCCCGAGCTTGCAATCAGAAGCACTCCGAACAGCAACACGATCTTTCTCATAACGATTCTCCTTTCAGACCCCGTCCTGCTAAACGAGGTCGTTTGAATATGCTCAGGGTCAATAATGCACACCAGTTCTTAGATGCTTCCGGATTCAAAAGGTTAAAGAGGAAAATTCAAGAGACCGGCCCCTCTCCCCTGTCTCCATCATCTACCCTGCTCTTCTTCCTTCTGATCAAAAAGTAGAGAGCGGATACCACGATTAGAATCAATATGACATAATCAGCCTGGTGAAAGTAACGCTGGATCCTCGTCCAGTTGCTGCCCAAGAGCAGACCAATATACGTCAGGAAGACTGACCATAAAGCTGAGCCTAGAAACGTGAGAGAAGTAAACTTGGCCGCATTCATCTTGCCGATGCCAGCAGGAAGAGATATGAAAGTTCTCACGACAGGAACCACTCTACCGAAAAATATCGAATAGGAACCGTACTTGCGAAACCATATGTTGGTCTTCTCCAGATGTTTCTCAGAAAGCAACAAACGCAAAAACTTATATCTGTTTCTTATATAGAGAATCCACTCGGCCAGATAGTAGGAGAGCAGGGATCCTGCGACATTACCGAGCGTGCCTACCAGAGCTACAACCCAGAAATTGAAAGTCCCGTTCTGGACAAGAAAACCGGAGAAAGGCATGATCACTTCGGAGGGTATCGGTATGTTGACACTTTCCAGAGTCATGAGAATAAAAATACCGGGGTAGCCAAGGTATCTGATTATCTGTATCACGAGATCCGATATGTATGAAGTCATAATTACACCTGTACCATCTTGAGTATAAGCCTTTTGACATTGAAGCGGAATTGATGATCAGTCCCTCTGTAAGAATGGAGAGAAACTTCCGCACAATATACTCGGATGATCCGGTGATTATCAACGACACGAGTTGTATGAAGGCGAACGACGCACGTGAATTCGGGGACGGAAACGCCTTGAACGACCCGCCCGGGTAATTTAGATTAGACGTGGTTGTCTTTTTCATCAACAGCAACTTTAGGAATTAGCCGGGCACGATGATAGGTCGTTTACTGAGTCTCTTCGATGATGGAGAGAACAACTTACGCAATAAAATTCTTGGGTTGTACGCGTTGCTTCTGAGTGTGAACGTGGCAGTCTGGGGCGCTGCTCTGATGACTTTTCGCAATTTTCCACTTCTCATTGGCACTTCGGTCATCGCATACGCTTTCGGTCTGCGGCACGCGGTGGATGCTGATCACATAGCAGCAGTAGACAATGTCACGAGAAAGCTCATGCAGGATGGAGGGAGGCCGGTAGGAGTTGGTTTCTTCTTCTCGTTGGGCCATTCTACAGTCGTCGTGCTTGCCTCGGTGGTCATAGCAATTGCCGCAGCGACTTTGCAGCGCAGATTGCCGGAGCTTAGAAGCGTCGGAGGAATAGTCGGCACTACCGTCTCGGCGGTTTTTCTATTCGCGATAGCGGTGGTGAACACCGTAATACTCCGCGACGTTTACAAAACTTTCAGACAGGTCAGGCTCGGTGGAAAATATAGCGAGCAATCCTTGAACGAGCTCCTGGAGAACCGCGGTTTTCTCGCGCGTTTTTTCCGGCCGTTGTACAGGACGATCCGAAAGAGCTGGCACATGTACCCGCTCGGATTCCTGTTCGGACTCGGTTTTGATACGGCGACAGAAATCGGTCTTCTCGGCATAACCGCGGCCGAAGCAACGAGAGGACTGCCGGTTTGGTCGATACTTCTTTTCCCCGCACTGTTCACCGCAGGCATGTCGCTCATCGACACGACAGACGGAATATTGATGCTCGCGGCGTACGGATGGGCGTACGTCAGGCCCCTCAGAAAACTCTACTATAATCTCACCATCACTTTTGTGTCTATACTCGTAGCGTTTTTCGTCGGTGGCGTAGAAGCATGTGGGCTCATCGTGAACAAGCTTGAGCTAACGGGTTGGTTCTGGGAATTCATTTCTAGACTGAGCAAAGACTTCGGAACTATGGGCTACTTCATTGTCGGTATATTCGTCCTAAGCTGGATGGCATCGACTTTAATCTACAGGCTCAAAAGGTTGGACGATTTGAATCCGGCGCAGGAAAACCGCGGTCAACAAAACTAGCGCGCCGCCGGAGTGCAATGCCGGTTTACCCCGGTATAATTCGGGAAGACACTTGCAACGGGAACAAAACCATCTGTGATCTGTTCCTCCATTCTGAGGCAAAATCCAGCCGGCGATCTATGTCGTGATCGATTCCCCTATGCGAAAGTTTTTAAAATTTAACTGGTAACCACCTTGTTTTGTTTCTACATTAATCCGTGAATTGAAATCTCAGCTATCTAATTCTACAATGACTTTCAAAGAAAGGTTTATTGAATGGCAAAGTGGACGTGGCGAGGTAAAATACTCCAGGGAAAAGATTCACCGGGACATACCGAATCGATGCATATACCCGGCGGGAATATCGTACGCGAGCTTGTCTTTGGTGCCAACGATGGGTTGGTTGCAGCATTCGCAGTAGCATCGGGTGTGAACGGAGCGGGCGTAAGGAGCAACATCATTTTCATCGCCGGCATGGCGGAACTCATTGGGGGCACCATCTCAATGGCGCTGGGCGCATACCTTTCAACCAAGTCTCAGATAGAATACTATCGTGGTGAGATGAACCGGGAAGGATACGAAGTCGATAACTTTCCCGAGGTTGAGAAACAAGAGATCAGGGAGATCTACATCTCAAAGGGATTCAAAGGAGAAATCCTCGAAAAGATAGTATCTCACGTCACCGCAGATAAGTCCAGATGGGTGGACATTATGATGCAGGAAGAACTGGGCCTGTCGCTGGACCAGACCATGTCGCCAATGAAGTCTGGAGTCGCCACCGGACTTGCGTACGCTTTCGGTGCGTTGATGCCTATCCTCCCTTACTTGTTTATGCGCCCGACGCTCGGATTGGTAGCAAGTGGTATTCTCACTTTGACGGTTCTCTTCGGAGTAGGCGCCGCCAAGACCATCGTGACGGGAAAGAATTCTATGAGAAGCGGCTTTGAGAGTATGGCTATCGGCGGGCTTGCAGCCGTAGCCACTTACATCGGCGGTAGGATTTTCGCCGGCTAGTGCGTTTTCTTTCTTATAAAAAAGATCAACGTCCACCTTCGGGAACCGGGCAACTTCAGAAGGAACCGAGTCAGCGTTTTGCTTATCCCGATCCTCCCGATCTTTGATACAAGCTTCAGATTGGTTATGTAAGGCCCTTCGGCGTCCACTTCATTTCGATTCACAAAGTTGCGGATTTGCTCGTACGTATGGTAGATCCACTCAGACCCTTGGGCCGTGTTTCCTGAGAAATCAGATCCGCCGATTGAGATAACCACTCCCCCATTTCTAAGAAAGCCGGTGAGGTATGTGTGATAAGACTGAATTGCCTGCAAGTCTCTCGTGTTTGTCAAACTGCAGCCGAGCATGAATACTGCGTCGAAAGAATTCATCTTGAACGGCATTTTGGATGCATCGCCTGCAGCCAGTTGAGTCTCGGAATATTTCTCCCTGCCTTTGAGTACACCGATACGACTTATGTCTATTCCAACGGAGCGCGAACCGATGTCCCGAAACTGCTCCGTGTAAAAACCCGTGGCACATCCTACATCGAGAATTCGCGAATTATCCGGCACACCGGCTCTTCTCAATAAAGCGCGAAGGAAACTCTTCGTCGTGCGTTCATCATAATATCGGAATTCAGAACTCTCGTAAAACCGATCGTAATACTGTTGCAAGCTTTTCTTCGTCGTCTCATTCGACGGGAGATCGCGGTCTCCGAAACGATAGACATTCTGGTCATCTTGAGTTTGCATGAGGGACGATGTTAGTGGGCGCCGAGCTGACTCAAGTCCCGAAGATCCTGTCTCCGGCGTCGCCAAGACCAGGGAGGATGTACCCGTTCTCATTAAGTTCACGGTCTAGAACTGCAGCATAAATCTTAACTTCAGGATGATCCTTTTCGACGCGTTCAACCCCTTCGGGTGCAGCAACAATACAGTTGAGTCTGATGTTCCTTGCTTCGCGCTCCTTCAGGTATGCGATAGCAGCAGAGGCACTTCCGCCGGTGGCCAGCATCGGATCGATCACGATGACGACACTTCGTGATAGATTCGGGGGAAACTTGGCATAGTAATCGACGGGCTTGAGTGTCGTCTCATCGCGATACATGCCTATGTGACCGACCTTGGCATTCGGAATATATGCCAGGTACGATTCAAGCATTCCAAGACCTGCACGGAGCACCGGAACCAGTATGACTTCATCCGAGATCAGGTGGCCTTCGGTCTTCTCAAGCGGTGTTTGTATACGCGTGGTATCCAGTCTCAAGTCTCTGGTGACTTCAAAAACCATCAGCGACGCGATCCTCTTGAGCACAATCCGGAAATCCTCGCTCGAAGTCGTGTTCGTGCGCAAGAGTGTAAGATCCCGTTTGATCAGCGGGTGTTCAATAACGTGGAGGTTATTCATGGATTTTTGCTAACAAAAATATGATGACAAGGAGAGAAAAGCAATCTTTGGATTTTCCCGTCAATTCGTTTAAACTTCTCCATGAAAAAGACCCTCATAATTATTCTAGTGAGCATTGCCATTTCATCTTGTTCAAAGAAAACAAACATGCAACAGATGTCATCACTTTCCGGTCAGGCCGCACAGTTGTCCAACGTCCCGGTACCCAAATTTAGCGCGGACTCTGCATTCAGCTATTTGGTTAAACAAGTGGACTTCGGCCCGCGTGCACCCGAGACACCGGCCCATAAAAATTGCCTCAACTATTTAAACCGAAAACTTGGTGAGTACGCGGACACAGTACACCTACAGAAATTCAACGTCCCCGGCTACAACGGGGTTATGCTCCACCTCGCAAACGTGGTCGCAAGTTTCAATACACGTGCAAAGACACGCGTCCTGCTGACTGCGCATTGGGATTCGAGACCGCGGGCAGACCACCAACCGGGTGGTGCAGTGGACAAACCCATTCCTGGAGCCGATGACGGCGCCAGCGGCGTTGCCGTCCTGCTCGAGATGGCTCGTGACTTTAAACAGTCTCCTCCGCCAATCGGGGTCGACATAGTCTTGTGGGACGGTGAAGATTACGGCAAGGAAGGCGATCTGAATTATTATTGCCTCGGTTCGAAATATTGGGCTGCAACAAAACCGTTTTCGTACTACCCTATTTTCGCGGTCAACCTGGACATGATCGGTCAAAAAGACCTAAGTATACCGAAGGAAGGCTACTCCGTCCAATATGCTCCGGATATTGTCAACTTAATATGGAAAACCGCCGCAGAAATGGGCGTGACACAGTTCGTCGATACCCTCGGTGAGGATATTTACGATGATCAGATTCCACTGGACAATGTCGGACTCAAAGCAGTCGATCTGATCGACTTCAACTACAAGTACTGGCACACGCTTGAAGATACACCCGACAAATGCAGCCCCGAAAGCCTTTCGGCGGTAGGCAGAGTTTTGCTAGAAGACATTTATAAGAAAATTCCTGTGCCGGTATCATGAGTGAAAAGTTTTATCAACTCAAGATTTCCACTGATGTTTCCGTCAACGAGCTCATTGTCGGATTTCTCAGTAATGTCAGTGCAGAAGGCTTTGTGGAAGAGGGCGACGGTGTATCATGCTATTTCGAATCCTCCAAGTGGGATCCGGTTTTCGAAACCAACGTCGAAAGATTTCTAAATAGTCTGAAATTGCAGAATAAAATCGGGGATTTCGTTATCGATGTCTCTGTCATAGAAAATCAGGACTGGAACAAGCGATGGGAAGATTCGGTCATGCCTGTTGAAGTCACTGACGATATCGTGATCAAACCAAGCTGGAAGAGTTACACAGGTAATGCGCGGATAGTGATAGAGATTGATCCAAAGATGTCTTTCGGAACAGGACATCATGAGACTACGAGGATGATGGTACAGATGCTCAGCAAGTATATCAAGGGCAAGGAACGGGTTCTGGACCTCGGTACCGGCACAGGGGTACTGGCAATTGCAGCCGTGAAACTCGGTGCACGCATGTGCGTGGCGGTCGATAAGGACGAGTGGTCCATAGAAAACGCAAGGGAAAACGTCGAGAGAAACAAGGTATCCCGACAAATCAAAATAGTACCCGGGGAATTGGCGGCAGTCAATGAGCGAGATTTCGATCTTGTCTCGGCAAACCTAAACAGGAACACCTTGCTCTATCTAAGGGAAGAACTTTTCGGCCAATGCAAGACGGGGGGGAAGTTACTCCTCGCAGGCATTCTCACCCTGGATGAAAGCGATGTAGTTCGATCATTTAAGGAAGTCGGTTTCAAGCTGGTCGAGACTATGCACGAGTCGGAGTGGTCTGCGCTGGCTTTCTCCAAATGAAAAAGGAATCTCGGAATACGTGAACAGTGGGGGCTATTGCTCTAACGGCGGAAGACAATAGTACATAGGAATCTTAGAATACATGACCGATAGCGGGGCTGTTGCTTTTGCGGCGGAAGACAATAGTACATAGGAATCTTAGAATACATGACCGATAGCGGGGCTGTTGCTTTCGCGGCGGAAGACAATAGTACATAGGAATCTTAGAATACATGACCGATATCGGAGCTGTTGCTTTCGCGGCAGAAGACAATAGTACATAGGAATCTTAGAATACATGACCGATATCGGAGCTGTTGCTTTCGCGGCGGAAGACAATAGTACATAGGAATCTTGATCCACATGACAGTATCGGACCTATCACTACATCAGTGGAAGAGAGCTAAATGAGATACGGATCAATCGACATCGGAACGAATACCATCCTTATGCTGGTTGCCGATGTGAACAACGGGAAAATCAAACGGGTAGAGGACTACTACGAAGTTCCGCGCGTTGGGAAAGGCGTTTCGTCTACGAGGAGACTCGAACCGGGCTCGATCCGACGAGGGCTGGCAGTGCTTGAACGGTACAGTGAAATAGCAGAGAGGCACCAGGTTGACAGGATAGTTGCGTCGGCTACCAGCGCAATGAGGGATGCCATTAACCGCGAGGAGTTCATTCGCCCGGCAAAGGAAAAATTCGGAATCGACGTGGAAGTCATCGACGGAGAAACCGAAGCAAAGCTCGGCTTCATGGGAGCTCTTAGCGCCGCCGAACATTTCGATGACAATTCACTTGTAATCGACATCGGCGGCGGCAGCACTGAACTAAGCTACGGTTTAAATACACCAGAAATCACCCAAAGCATCAATGTCGGGGCCGTGCGAATCACCGAGCTGTTCTTGAGACACACTCCCCCCACCGACGGTGAGATCGGACAGGCATCAGACTTTGTCCAAGACGCTCTTGCGGTCTTCCCATTTTCAAAGACCTCCCCTGGAAAAGTCTTCGGATTAGCCGGGACCGCAACCACTCTCGCTTTGATCGAGCAGCGCAAATTCGACTTCACGCCGGAAGCGGTTGACAACTACGAAATATCGTTCGCTTCTCTGTCGAAAGTCTTTGCGTTTTTGAGGGATAAGACGCCTGCAGAAATTGGAAATCTCACATCCGCAGCGAAGGGCAGAGAGGACGTCCTGCTTGCAGGGTGTTTGATACTTTTGAAAGTTCTGGAACTCGCGGGAAAAAAGAGCTTCTATGCCACAGACCGGGGGCTTCGATATGGATTTCTGATTTACAAGGAGCGTCGATGAGGATGGCAACCTTCTGCTCATGACCCCTTCATCACTTGCGGGACACGTAATCGAGCTGATTGAAAAGATCGGACGATCTTCACTCCCCGCGGATAAAGTTGTCGCCGACTTCTACAAAGAAAGGCGGTATCTCGGATCTCACGACAGAAAATGGATAAGCGACCGAACATTCACTATTGTTAGAAATTTCCTCTTGTTGAAAGATTTGGTAAATCATTGTGGGATTACTCAAATCGGTTTTGGATTATTTCTGGCGAACGAGATTCGATTGGGACAAACAAACGATTCGGTCTTATCGGGTTACTCGCAGCTTTTTGAGTCATACAGAGCGGCAGGGAGCGATTTAGACTTTGACAGATTTCGTGGGTGCGCGGAAAGGAGGCTCGAAGAAATCGGTACCGATGCTTCCCTCCTTCCCCTGCTCTACTCGTTCCCGAACTTTTTCCAGGGCTACGTTCCCAAGGATCACCGGGGGGAGATGATCCCACTAATGGAAGCGCTGAACCATGAAGCGAACGTATGTCTCCGATTGAACTCCGGACGGATTACTGCTGATGAAGCTGTCGCCAAACTTCACAACGACGGGATCGAAGCGGTTCCTTCTAAATATAGTCCAATCGGGATTTATCTCAAGAAGCGGGTAGTCTTGAACGAGATCTCTCTATACAGAAGCGGGTTGCTCGAAGTTCAAGACGAGGCAAGTCAAATGGTGGGATTCGTGGTCGATCCACAGCCTGGAGAGTTAATAGTCGATGCATGTGCAGGAGCGGGCGGAAAGAGCCTGCTCCTCGCCTACCTTTCAGGCGGGAAATCAAATATCATAGCTCTGGATGTTGACAAAGATCGTCTCGATAATCTTCGAGTCCGTGCAAAGAGAGCCGGCATTCCAAACATCGAAGTAAAGAAAGTGGCTCAGGATGATCTTCATCAAGCCGAGGAACTTATCTCATCCGCGGATAAAGTCCTGATCGACGCGCCATGTTCCGGCAGCGGAACTATCAGGAGAAACCCGGACAGAAAATTCCGTCTGTCGATCGAGTTGAGCGAAGAGTATGCTGATCGCCAGCAGAAGTTGATCAGACACTACTCCCGGCTTGTCAGACCCGGCGGGTTTCTTTTTTATGCGACTTGCAGCCTGTTCGAAATTGAAAACAAGTCGGTGGCAGATCTCTTCCTGGAGTCGAACCGGCAGTTCGAACGATTAGATTTATCGGACACTGATTTCGGCAGGAAGTACCCCGAACTTATCGAGGACGGTTGTATGGCAACATATCCACACAAACACGACATGGACGGATTCTTTTGCACGGGGATGAAACGGATCGAGTAGGTCTCACTCGGTTTTCCTCAAACATGTGTACCAAGCGACAGTAAATCCTCCGGGCCGGTCACTTGGAGCCAGACCGTTCCTGTAATGCCGATCTTCCATTGTTCACAAGCCGATTGGTCATCGGGAACCAACTGAGGGTTGCGGTTCACCCTGGCACCTTCCCGGTTCTTGCGACTATCTTACCAAAGATCTCAGATGCCTTTACGATGTCTTCTTCAGTGGTGAATCTTCCGAACGAAAATCTCACAGTTGCTTTCGTCGTTGCATCGTCACGACCCAGCGCTTTGATTACATGAGACGGCTGCAGGCTGCCCGAGCTGCAGGCGGAGCCGCTCGTAACAGCGATTCCTTCCAGGTCCAGACTGATGATCAGCGCTTCGCCGTCGATCTCTACCTTGCTACTGTCGATGGATGCGTTAAGGATGTTCGGGAGTGCATCTTGGTCAGGCGAGTTGAAGATAACGCCCTGAACATTCTTCAACAAATTCTTCCGCATCATCTTGTTTAAGCCGGTGAGCCTTCTTGCTTCGATTTCCATTTCCTCAACGGCAATCTCAGCGGCTCTTGCAAAACCCGCTATGAGGGGAATGCTCTCGGTTCCCGGCCGACGGTTCCTCTCCTGTGACCCGCCGTGAAAGGTCGGCCCGATCTCAATTCCCCGCTTGATAAACAAGGCTCCGATACCTTTTGGTCCATATATCTTGTGCGCACTGAAAGACGCGAGGTCGACCCCGCTGCCGGCAACGCTAAACGGGATTTTGCCGAATGACTGCACCGCGTCCGTGTGAAAGAGTGCGCCCTTCTCATGGACTATCGCAGCAATCACCGGCAAATTCTGGATCGTTCCGATTTCATTGTTCGCGTGTATGATGCTGACGATGAGCGTATCGTCGCGGACCGCCCTCCGCACTTCTTCCGGATCGACAAAACCTCTACGATCTACCGGAACAAAAGTGGCATCGAAGCCAAGTTCCTGGAGAGCTGCTGCAGTGTGGAGAACCGCGTGATGCTCGATCGAAGAGACGACTACTTGTTTTCGCCGCCTGTCGGACCCGGCACTTGCCGCACCAAACAGGGCGGCGTTGTCCGATTCAGTACCACCGCTGGTAAAGACGATTTCCGATGGTCTTGCTCCGATGAACCCCGCAATTTTCTCACGACTTCCTTCGAGTGCGGCTTTCGCTTCCCTCCCGAATGAATGGATGCTGGATGCATTACCGAACGTTGAATTGAAGTAAGGAAGCATTGCTTCAAGCACCCGCGGGTCGAGGGGGGTAGTCGCAGTGTAATCGAGATAAATTCTTTTCGTTTCCATTCTGATTCTGCCGGTTATCTTCCAACAGTATAAAATAATCCATTAATTCGGTAATCCAACAACCCCTTGCTTCAAAGCTATCTCTTGCCGTTGACTTTCTATCGGGGTGCTTCTATATTCTCAGTGGTTAATCACCCTAAGGGTTCATTGGAGGAGTGAAATTGAGAACAACAAACATGGGAGCGCTGCTATGAAAGAAGCCGCTGACTTTCTTAAAATCGCTCCGATCTTTGAGGGGTTGGAGGAACGAGATTTCGCCAGGATCACTGCATGTGGTGTGAGAAAAACTTACAGGAAGGGCGAAGTCATCCTGATGGAAGAGGAATCGGGATCGGCACTCTTCGTCATCATTCAGGGTGAAGTCAAAGTCGTCCGGGTCGGAGAAGATGGGCGCGAGGTCATTCTGAGCATATTGGGAGCGAGCGACATCTTTGGAGAAATGGCACTGTTGGACGGCGAGGCCCGCTCTGCGAGCGTCATCGCGCTCGACAGCGCAGACCTATTCATGATACACCGGAAAGATTTCCTTTCGCTCCTGGAGGAATACCCGAGTATAGCCATATCCCTTTTGAGGCATCTAACCGTTCGTCTCAGAAGAGCGGATGCATTGATAAAGAGTCTGTCGCTCAAAGACGCGTACCACAGGGTAGGCTACGTCCTGCTTCAATTTGCAGACGAGAGGGGAAGGATCAAGCAGGGACGAGTCGAGATAGACAACCTGCCCGTTCAGCAGGAAATAGCCAACATGGCCGGCACCACGCGTGAAACTGTATCGCGAACTTTTAGCAAAATGGAGAAGCTGAAACTTATTGAGGTCAATGGCGGCATGATAAACTTGCTGGACTACGAGACCTTCAGGCAAAAGTTCAGCTGATGATTCATTGGAGAATCACCTGGGCAAAACGGGGAAAATAGATCTTCATACACATACCGCATATTCAGATGGGGCACTGAAAACTCCTGCCTTGCTGGAGAAGGCGCTACAGGCAGGCATCTCAACAATCAGCATCACTGATCATGACTGCGTATCCGCCCTTGAGGAAGGTACCGAGCTATCCAAGACTTCTGGGTTGGAGTTCGTGCCAGGCATAGAGGTCACGTCGAGGCAAAAACGTTTTCAACTTCATTTCCTCGGATACTTCATCGACTATAGTGATCGGAGTTTCCTTTCAACCCTGGAGAACCTGCGCGAGGCCAGAGTGCGGCGAGCCGGAAGGATCGTGGCGAAACTTAACCGCTTGAAAATCCCGCTCAAGCTTGAGTCAGTACTGGACCGCGCCGGCGTCTGGAATTCCGTCGGCCGGCCGCACATAGCAAACACGATGGTGCAGGAAGGCTTCGCGCAGACTTACGATGAAGTCTTCCATAAATACATCGGCATCGGAAGACCCGCTTACGAGGCAAACCATCCGTTTCCTGCGGACCAGGCCATTGCGATGATTAAGAACGCAGGTGGGCTTGCAATCCTCGCCCATCCTTCGCACTATGTCACCGAAGATCTTCTTCACTTTCTGCTGGAAAACGGGCTTGACGGCGTTGAAGTAATTCATCCTTCTCATTCCCAAGAGGAGGTAGAATACTTCAGGACATTTGCAGATTCAAACTCCATTTTAAAGACCGGCGGAAGTGATTTTCACGGAGGCTTGAAAAACGACGATTCAAATCTTGGCACTCATTTCATTGAGGAGGAATGGTTTGACCAAATGAAGAGCGCAATCATGAAAAAATCAAAAAGCAAAGGAGAGCTGATTGGCAACTTATGAGGGTAAGCTTGATGGAAGCGGCCTGAAAATCGCGATCGTAATCAGCAGGTTCAACGGGTTCATAACGGACAAGTTATTGTCGGGTGCGTTTGACGGGCTTGTGCGACACGGCGTTTCGGAATCGAACATCGATGTTTACCGCTGTCCGGGAGCTTTCGAAATACCCGCAGTTGCCAGGCGAATCGTGGAAAAGAAGAAACATGACGGGGTGATTTGCCTTGGCGCAGTAATAAGGGGCGAGACCCCTCACTTCGATTACGTTGCAGGAGAATCTTCCAAGGGTGTAGGCGCGCTGTCTATGAACTCCACAGTCCCCGTTGTATTTGGCATACTCACGACGGATTCTGTTGATCAGGCGGTTGACCGGGCCGGGGGCAAAGCAGGCAATAAGGGCTTTGACTCCGCAGTTTCAGTCATTGAAATGATTAACCTGTCCAAGTTGATCTAACATGTTCTCAACAACGGGAGACATCAATCCACGAATCACGCGAAATAGACTCGAACCCCATGTTTAGAAGTATTCTTATTCTCACCGCGCTGTTGACCGGTGTTGCATCGGCTCAGACTCTGACGTGGAAAAACTACTCCAGCATGTATGATGTAAATGCAATTACAGTCACGGGCGGTAAAGTGTGGGCAGCTACCACAGGCGGAGTTTTCTCGTACTCCCCGCAAACCGGTACTTTCAATCAGCTGACTTCAACCGAAGGTTTGTCCAACATTACTGCTACTGCTATCGCGGTCGACAGTGGCGGATCAATCTTCGTTGGAGAATCCGACGGGTCAATCGACGAAGTAAATTCTGCAGGCGAAGTTACAAGGTCGCAGAGAGATATAACGAACTCGAGCTTCCTATCGAAGGAAATCACAAACCTGGACGTTTCGGGCGATACTCTTTTCGCGTGCACTCCATTCGGTGTCGTCCTGATCTCGCGCGGAACATTCCAGTCCCTGAACACCTACTCCCACTTCGTGCCGAACCAAAGCACAGTCCAGGCAAACGCCGCAACAGTGTACCATGGCAACATTTATGTTGCCAGTCAATTCGGCATTTCTTTTGGTCCCCAGTCCGCTGTCAATCTAGCGGCGCCCGATCAATGGAACAATATCGACAGTGCAGGCTTTTCGTCCGGCGTGAATGCGCTCGCGGTATTCGCGGGGAAACTTTTCATAGGCGCCAACCAGGGATTGTTTATGAGCAGCGACGGAGTCACTTTCCAGCAAGTGGCGTCATTCTCTTCACCTGTCCTCGGGCTGACCGCCGGTCAAAACTTTTTGCTGGTGAATTCGACGTCCGGATTATATGAGGTTAACTCAGACCTGACCCTCAACCAAATATATTCGAGTTCCGGACTAAATGACGTGGCAAGCTACTCCGACACGCTGGCTTATGCAGCCACATCCAGCGGGATCTTGGCCATCGGCTCAAGCACAAACAGAATCCTTCCACCTGGTCCGGCTACAAACCAGATCACCCAGATGGCGATTGACAACAAAGGTAACCTGTGGTGCTCAACCAGTTCGGGTGCGAATACCGGTGCGGCATTCATGGAGTTCAATGGCTCCGACTGGATAAACTACACAAAAGCTCTAATCCCGTCCCTGCCGCTTGATTCGACATATTATCGAGTAAGTGCGGTATGTGGAGACAGAATCATTCTGGGTTCCTGGGGTTATGGCATGACGATGCTGCAAGGAGACTCCGTCACCGTTTTCAACTCCACAAACTCGGGGCTTGTGGGCGTGCAGGAACAGCCGCTATACCTCCTCGCCGGCAACGCAGCTTGTGATGCGAACGGGAACATATGGATCACTAATCCGCTCGCGTACAACGGCAATGTTCTCACTGTTTTTTCACCAAAAGACTCGACGTGGCACGAGTACAATTATGGAAACCAGACCGGACCATTCTCCGGCGGGTTTAATACGATAGCTATCGATGCGCTGGGAGGAGTCTGGATCGGAGACGGACAGGGGGATGAACAAGGAAATTACCACGGGCTAATGTATTACAATCCGAACGGCCCGCTTTCAAATCCTGCTAACGCTGAAGCCTATTTGTTCACTACAAGCGATGGGCTACTTAGCAACCATGTGAACGACGTCATCGTGGACAGCGATCAAAACGTCTGGGTGGGAACGGACCTCGGAATGGATCTCATTTATTATGACCCGTCGTCTTCCCCACCTACTCTGACGATTCAGTATGTGTACCCGCTTCTCGACCAGAATATCAGAGCCATCGACTACGATGCTCTCGATCATAAATGGGTCGCGACATACTCCGGAGTTTACGAGATGTCGCGCGACGGATTTACCAGAATTGCTGCTTATGACGACTCGAACAGTCCGCTCCCGAGCAACACTGTTTACTCCGTGGCCTGCGACCGTACAAACGGAAAGGTTTACTTCGCTACCCCTGACGGGGTTACGGAATTGAATATAGGGATCGTTCAGCCTCAACAAAATTTCTCTAAGCTGAAGATATTCCCTGATCCCGCAAAACTCCCGCTCCGAGATCCGATTCAAATTCAAAACCTTGTTGCGAACAGCGAGATAAAGATCTTCACGGTAAATGGTCGGCTTGTAAATCAGTTTCAGGCGCAAGGTGGGAACGTTGCATACTGGTACGGCACAGATCAGAGCGGCAACCTCCTTCCGAGCGGCATTTACATAGTCGTGGCGCACTCGTCAGACGGAAGTCAGAGCACGATATCCAAGATCGCTCTCATACGCCACTAAGCCACCGCCTTCTGGCAATTGATCCCGCTACAGCCCGAATTTGTTTAGTACCAAATTGAGCTTTCCCCGTAACCCGAGGCTGTACCCAAATCTCGACGCGGTACCCCTTCCGAAATGCTTGATATACCTATCGATTTCAAATTGATTCAGCAGGTAACCTTTCGCAGAAGCGGCTGAGAAATTTTCAAGCGTAGGCATTCCATGATGCTTGAATGGCGGGAGATCAAAATACATCTTACGTCTCAGCATCATGTATGCAGTTATAAGGATTACTTCTGTTCCGCCAGGATCGGCAAAACCCCGCCTGTTGACTCTGTCTACCCTTCCCACTCCGTAAACTCTTTTGTCGCTTTCGAGCTCACGAAGCATCAGCTCAAGAAATCCACCGCTTTCAGTTTCCGTGTCCGTGTCCAGGAAAAAGGCTATTTCCCTCTTCAGCCTGGACATCGCGAGATCCATCGCGGGACCGTGGAAGAAATTTCTATCCAGCAATATGGACTTAGTCACCTCAGGATTTGACTCCACCAGCGATTCGATCACTTGCAGGGACCGGTCGTTGGAACCGTTGTCGACGATGACCAGGTCTACATTCGGATAGAATAGACGAAACGAATCGGCTGCCTTCTCGAGAAGGTCCGGCGTGCGGTAGTTTACGATCACCATAGAAATATCATCAAGAGTCAATTAGAGTCTCCGTGGATTTGTCCGGTTGAACTAAGAAACCGGACAGTGTTTGCAAGATTGAACCCGGCACAAATGAAAGTTATCCACCGCTGGCTGACGAATCAACAATCCTTTCAAGACCAGAACTCCAGCGCGCGCGGGGAGTTGTAGCTACACGTCTGAGGTTGGCATTTTTGTGACCTGTCTTTTATATTGAATCAATTCATGGAAATTATTTCTGCATCTACTCAAAGGAGGCCTACTCGATTGGACTTATTCCAAAAGTGCTATGACTATACTCTTGCTGATGAAGTTAAGAAGGCGGGACTCTACCCCTACTTTCATCCTTTCCAGGAAAATGAAGGACCTGTTGTCATGATCGACGGTCGAAAAGTGATCATGGCTGGTTCAAACAATTATCTCGGGCTAACAACACATCCAAGGGTCAAGGAGGCGGCGAGGAAAGCAATTGAAAAGTATGGGACCGGCTGCTCCGGTTCCCGATACCTGACCGGAACAGTGGACTTGCATGTGGAAATGGAAGAGCGTCTCGCAAAATTCATGCACAAAGAAGCATGCATGACTTTTTCGACCGGGTTTCAGACCGCCCTGGGAGTTATTTCCACTCTCGTGCAACATGGCGATTACGTAATATCGGACCGAGACAATCACGCTTGCATAGTTACGGGCACTCTTATCTCGAAGGGCCAGACAGCCGATCTTGCCAGGTATAAGCATAACGATATGGGGAATCTTGAATCAGTGTTGTCCAAGCTGCCTGCGGACGCCCCTAAGCTTGTAGTGTCCGATGGCGTATTCTCCACATCGGGCGACATCGTCGACCTGCCGCGCATGGTAGAAGCTGCCAGGAAATACGGCGCGAGGGTGATGGTCGATGACGCGCACGCGGTTGGTGTCATCGGAAAAGGGGGCCGCGGAACTGCCAGCCACTTTGGACTCGAAGATCAAGTCGATCTGGTCATGGGGACTTTTTCGAAGACTTTTGCATCCCTGGGTGGTTTTGTGGTAGGCGAGCAGTCTGTCATAAATTTCATAAGGCACAATTCACCGGCATTCATTTTCAGCGCGAGTCCTACCCCCTCCTCCGTAGCGGCAGCTATTGAATCTTTGAAAATACTTGAAGAGGAACCGGAGCTCGTCGACAGGCTCATAAGCAACGCCGATCGCGTTCGCCAGGGACTTAAGCAGCTGGGATTCAAAGTCCTGGAGAATAAAACCGCTATCGTCCCCGTCATAATCGGCGACACCATGCCAACTCTAAAATTCTGGAAGAAGCTTTTCGATGCCGGTGTTTATGCAAATGCATTTGTTAGGCCCGGTGTTCCTCCAGGAATGGAAATGCTTCGGACCAGCTATATGGCCACTCACAAGCCGGAACACCTCGACAAGATCGTAGAACTTTTCGGGAATATTGGAAAAGAGTTAGGGATCACCGCATAGGCGGGACTCCGGTTTTGCAATCGAGGAGTTTGAGGAAGGACAAGCAAGAGGGATAAAATGAGCACAGTTGCTATTGAGCCTGTAAGAAACAAGAAAGACCTTATGGCATTCATAAAAATGCCGTGGAAGATTTATAGGGATGACAAGTACTGGGTCCCGCCGCTCTTGATGGACCGGAAGAAACTGCTTGATACGGAAAAGAACCCGTTCTACAAGCACTCTGAGATCGAGTTGTTTCTTGCCAGAAAAGATGGCGAAATTGTCGGCAGGAATGCCGCTATAGTGAATTACAACCACAATAAGTTTCAACAGGAAGAGATTGGATTCTTCGGATTCTTCGAATCTACCAGGGACCAGGAAGTTGCAAACGCCCTGTTTGACGCGTCCAAAGAATGGCTCAAGAAAAAGGGCTTCGGCTCCATGCGAGGACCTGTAAACCCTTCGACGAATGATGAAGTCGGCTTGTTGGTCGAAGGCTTCGACAGCAGTCCCATGGTTTTGATGACGTACAATCCCAGGTATTATCTTTCCCTTTACGAAGGTTACGGTCTGAAAAAGGAGAAGGACCTTTTCGCTTACCATGTGAATAAGGATAAAGTATTTTCTGAAAAGCTTGAGCGTGTGACAGGCATGATTACACGTAAAGAGGAGTTGACTTTTCGCAGCATAAATATGAAGAAGCTTAACGAAGAGATTAAGAGGGTGAAAGAAGTATACAACGAAGCGTGGAGCAAGAACTGGGGCTTTGTTCCTATGACGGATGACGAGTTCGACTTCCTTGCCGAGGATTTGAAGCAGGTAGTAGAACCGGAACTCGCCATCTTCGTCGAAGTCAAAGGCAAGCCGATAGGTTTTGCTCTCTCTCTTCCTGATATTAACTACCCCCTTAAGTTTAACAAAAACGGCCACCTGCTTCCGGGGGTGTACCACCTTCTTACCAAAAAGAAACAGATCAAGTGGGTACGAATCATGGTTCTGGGTGTTATTCACAGCTATCAGCAAACCGGAGTAGCAGCAGTTTTGTTTCACGAGACCGCGAAACGGGCAATCAAGCTCGGTTACTATGATGGAGAGGCTTCATGGGTCCTGGAAGATAACCTGATGATGAACCGAAGTGCTGATCTGCTGAATGCCGAGAAGTACAAGACATATAGAATTTACAGGAAAGATATATAATCGGAGGTTCGGAAGAATGCCAGTAAAGAAGGTCGAAAAGATATGGATGAATGGAACACTTCTCAACTGGGACGATGCTAAGGTCCACGTATTATCCCATGTGATTCACTACGGGTCAAGCTGGTTCGAAGGAATTCGATGTTATGACACGAAGAAGGGCTCTGCGATATTCCGGCTCAAGGAACACCTGAATAGGCTTACCACTTCCGCTAAGATATACCGGGCAGAAATACCATACTCTCAAGATCAAATGCAACAAGCAATTATTGAGACAATAAAGGCCAACAAGATGCGCGCATGCTACATCCGCCCGGTGGCATTCCGCGGATATGGCGATGTCGGTGTAAACCCGATGAACAACCCTGTTGATACAGTGATAGCAGTCTGGGACTGGGGGCAGTACCTCGGCACCGGCGCAGTCCAGGACGGGATAGATGTTTGTGTCTCCAGTTGGCGGCGGCCTCTCCCCGATACTTTTCCGACAATGGCGAAGACCGGCGGCAACTATATGAATTCCCAGCTGATCAAGTTGGAGGCAATTTCCAACGGCTACACCGAGGGAATTGCCCTTGACTCCAACGGATACATTAGCGAAGGAAGCGGCGAAAATATCTTCGTGGTCTATGATGGCAGGCTTTTTACAACTCCGCTGCATGCAGCTATACTTCCAGGCATCACGAGGACTACGGTCATGCAGCTCGCCGATGAATCAGGCATCGAAGTTAAAGAAGAGACCATGCTTCGAGACATTCTCTATGCAGCCGATGAGGCCTTCTTTACCGGAACGGCAGCGGAGATCACCCCTATTAGATCGGTCGACAAGATGAAAGTAGGCAACGGCAAACCGGGTCCTGTCACCCGCAAACTGCAGGAGCTCTATTTCAAAATCGTGAGAGATGGAGAAGACAAGCACGATTGGCTGACTTTTATTTCTGATTGATCCCCGACCCCATGACGGAACAGTCAACGATTCGCAACAGTCTTTGGGAAAATTTCTTCAAAAAGCAAAGTGAAGAAGATTCCTCGGTCGAACACCTGCTTTCAAGCGTTCCGATTTTTTCCCAGCTTGCCCCAAAAGAGATTCTTAAAGTAAGCTCGATCATCCATCACAGAAATTACCGGGCGGGAGAATATGTCTTCGCCCAGGGTGATCCCGGTCTGGGTATGTACGTTATAATCAGTGGCGAGATCCGGATAATATACTCGGACGGCACCGGCGGGGTTAAGGAGCTGGCATGTCTGAAGGATGGTGATTTTTTCGGGGAACTCTCGCTGCTCGATGAGTCGCCAAGAAGTGCATCCGCGGTCGCCGAGACCGAATCAAAAGTAATGGGCTTCTTCAGACCCGACCTGTTAGATTTGCTTAGTCGTTCGCCTAAGGCAGGGACCAAAATACTATTCAAGCTCGGCGAAATTATCGGTACACGCCTGAGACTTACGGATGAGCAGTTAGGAAAGCTCAGTGCTGAATTAGAAAGAAACCATAACAAGTAATCCTGGAGGTGGTTATGTCTACCGTCAATCTTAGGAAGATACTTGTGCCGCATGACTTTTCAGATTATTCCCTGCATGCACTAAAATATGCGGTAACTTTTGCCGGACATTTCAAATCGGAGCTCATAATTCTTCATGTGGTCGAGCCGATTGTCTACCCGGCTGATTTCAGCTTCGGACAGGTCAGTATTCCCGCGATGGAAGAGGAGATCCGCAAACACAGCGAGGAACAACTCGGTGAAGTGATAACGACAAAGGTACCGAGCGAAATAAACGCTGTCGCCTTGATAAAGACCGGAAAGCCTTTTGTAGAAATCATTGACGTCGCAAAGCAGGAAAACGTAGACCTGATCGTGATCTCATCGCACGGTAGAACCGGAATGGATCACGTTTTGTTTGGGAGCACTGCAGACAAGGTGGTTAGGAAAGCGCCCTGCCCTGTCCTGACCATCCGGCCCCACGAGCACGAGTTCGTTGTTCCATGATCAAAGGTGCATCGATCCATTGACAGACATTTGTAAAAACAGCGACTCTTCCGGGGCCAAATCAGTTAGTCCGGATTGTTAGCTCGGGTATCTTCTCTTATCAGCCGCGGCATGACGGGGTCGTGAGACCGTGTACCCGAGGGAATCTTTATCATTAGAACTCTTGTTATCTCATCTAAAGATGGAAAGCAAATGATGAGATCCCACTTCCTATCTATTCCACTGATTATATTCTCGGCAATATTTCTCTCGCGAGGGTGCACCCAGGCAGCAACCAGGGAAATCGGGAACCGTCAGGCGGATCAGAGCCCTGCCGACAAATTGACTGACTACGGTTATAAGCATATAGTAATGCCACCACTGCCCAACCTTCCGGCAAAGGATTGGTTCAACGTTAGTCCCGACAGCGGTTTGAATCTCAAGGGTAAGGTGGTACTAATAGATTTCTGGGATTACACCTGCGTTAATTGCATTCGGACATTGCCTTATATCGAGGAGTGGTACAAGAGATACAGGAAAGATGGACTTGTAATAATCGGTGTGCACAGTCCTGAATTTTCGTTCGCGAGGAAAAGGGCAAACGTTGCCCGGGCGATAGAAAAGTTCGGCATAACCTACCCGGTGGTACTTGACAATAAGTATGAAATCTGGGACCGTTTCGGAAACCAGTACTGGCCGTCAAAATACCTTTTCGACAAAAACGGAATACTACGATATCTTCATTTCGGTGAGGGAAACTACGGCAACTTCGAAGCTTCAATACAGAAGCTTCTGAAAGAGATTAATCCGGACGTGGCACTTCCGCCGTTGATGGCACCCATCAGACCTACCGATGCACCGGGAGCCGTTTGTTATCGAACAACTCCCGAGACATACTTAGGTTATGAGCGTGGAAGAATCGGGAACAAGATGGGCTACAAGAAGGACACATCTGCTACATATACTTTGCCTTATAAGATGGAAAAAGACAGGTTCTACCTTCAGGGCAAATGGGATGCAACGCTCCAGTACGTTAAGTATGCAGGCACAGCAGGAGCGGGTAAGATTCTGATAGACTATATTGCGGCTCAGGCGAACCTTGTATTGAACCCCGATATTCAAGGCGCGTTAGCGGCGGGCACGGCAAATTCGACCTCTACCGATCGCGGTGGAAGACTTTACGTGTACCAGGACGGCAAACCGGTTCCTCCAGAGAATCGAGGCCGCGACATCAAAGTCGGTAAAGACGGAAGAACATACGTGGAGGTGACCCAACCTCGCATGTATTACCTTATCAACAATAAGGAATACGGCAGACACATACTCGCACTTGAACCATCCTCAGATTCGTTTGCCGCCTACGCCTTCACATTCGGAACTGCGTGCGAGGAACCGGGGATGAGCAAGTAGTATACGGTCGGGCAATCGAACCTTCTTCGACCGACAAATCATCACCCACCAACTATTATAGTCCGTACTTCTTCCTTTTCCGCCACAGAGTTGCGGGATCTATTCCAAGAATTGAAGAGGCTTCCTCAACTGTCGAGGTTTCGTTTATTACGCGCGCTATATGTTCTTTCTCAAGGTGCTCCAGCGATACGAGGCGTTTCGATTCTTGATTCTGTATCTCATCGGGCAAGTGATACGCTTCTATTTTCCGACCGTGGGCGAGGAGCACTCCCCTTTCAATCACGTTCTCAAGCTGGCGGACATTACCGGGCCATCTGTAGTTGGTGAGGAGACTGAAGGCATCTGCATCTATCTCCGGCGGAGTATCGGGAGAGAATTTTTTTATGAAATGTTTGATCAATAGGGGAATATCGTCCGGCCGATTTCTGAGGGGCGGCAGACTAATTGTCACGCCATTGATTCTATAGTACAAATCGTCTCTGAATTTGCCGGAAGCCAGCTCCTGCTTTATGTCCCGATTCGTGGCGGCGATGAATCTGACATCAACCTTTAGAGTCTGAGTGTCTCCAACCCTCTCAAATTCTCTACTCTGCAAAAACCTCAGCAGTTTTGCCTGCGTCGTCGTCGGTATCTCAGAAATTTCATCGAGGAAGACCGTACCACCTTCGGCTGCCTCGAAGCGCCCCTGCCTGTCACGGACAGCGCCGGTGAATGCGCCTTTCACATGGCCGAAGAGTTCGCTTTCCAGCAGGCTCTCTGAGAGCGCAGCGCAGTTCACCGTCATGAAAGGTCCGCCGTTCCTGGGACTGAGGCGGTGTATATATCTCGCAAACAATTCTTTGCCGGTTCCGCTTTCGCCTTGAATCAACACGCTTATGTTCGTCTCGGCCACTTCTCTAGCAAGGTTCTGAAGAGACACCATCCGGGAATCGTTAGTTATTATGTCCTCCGCTGCCTCGTACCTGTAGAGTTGCTCCTGTAAGTTCTTCAACTCTTTTTGGAGCTTGAAATGATCATACACTTTTTGTGCGAAGTGTTGAAGCTCCTGGAAGTCGAAAGGCTTCTGCAGGTAGTCATATGCTCCCTGCTTAATTGCCTTGACTGCCGTATCTACCGAACCGTGGGCAGTTACTATAACCACAATAATATCCGGCTTCAGCTTCTTCACTTCCGTGAGAAGTTGGAGCCCATCGATGGGGTACATTTTCAGATCGAAGAAAGCGATGTCGTACTGAGTCTGCCCCGCAGCCTTTAGTGCGTCGTCGGGTTTCGAAACTGCAGTGACGTCGAGGCCGATTGACTCCAGGCATATCTTCATGGTTCGAAGTATGTTTTGCTCGTCGTCGACAAGGAGTACGTTTGCTTTCATGCGGCGTGCTCCGTCACAGTCTCCGCACTCGGATGGGTCACAGATGATGTCCCATGAGTCAACCTGTCCTTTATCGGCAACGAAAAAGTGAAGACGGTTCCGACACCTACTTCGCTGTCGACCAAGATCCGTCCTCCAAAGAACTCGACAATCTCCTTTGCTATAGCCAGTCCAAGTCCGACCGATCCGGGAGAAGGAGATATTGAATCGCGCAATTGAACGAACTTATCAAATATCTTCCCCAACTCTTCAGGCTCGATTCCGCAGCCTGTATCGCGGATAGACATTATTAGATCCTCGCCATTGGTCGTCGCATCTACGGTCACCGTTCCACCACAATCGGTAAATCTCAGTGCGTTGGTAACAAGGTTTGAAATCACCCACGAGAGTTGTTGGAAATCAGCAACGAACTCGGGGATCGACGGATCGACGTTTACAGTCAGGCTCACCTTTTTGTCCTTAAATTGAAGCAGCGCAGGCTGCAATGCAAAATCTACCAGAGACTTTGTATCGATTCTGTCTTCTTTCAGTTGAATCTTGCCAGATTCAAGCCTCGACAACTCAAGCAACTCGCGAACAAGTTTCGTCAGCCGCTCGGCGTCCTGCTTCGCAGCAACCAAAAGCTCCCTTTGCTTCCTGTTGACGTGCCCCATGTGCTCGTCTTTAAGTATGTCCAGCGTCATGTTTATAGAGGTCAGCGGTGTCCTGAACTCATGTGAAACGCGAGCCATGAATTCCGACTTAAGTTTGTCCAGCTCCTTGAACTGTGTGACGTCCTGAAGGATGAGGACAACGCCGGTCAACCTTCCCGATTGATCTCTGGATGAATTCAGTCGTATTCTGAAGTATCGGTTTTCGCCGTCGAACGGCAGCTCAAAATACGGCGGGATATTCACGGAACTCTCCTCCCGAAGATACCCGGAGAGATATTTTGTAAGCTCCTTGTTTTGTACCACTTCTTGAAAGTCGCGACCAATCGCCGCATCCTCCGTTACGTTGAAAATATTCTCGGCAAGTTGGTTCATCAATACGATCTTTCCTTCGCGGTCGACAACCACGATAGGATCGGATATAGTCCCGACTATTGCTTCTGATTTTCTCTTCTCGAATATCAACTTCCCGATATTGATTTCTTCGTACTTCCTGAGCCGTTCGGTCATCCTGTTGAATTCGCGACTCAGCTCGCCTATCTCATCATTTGAATCGATGTCTGCTTTCACATCGAGGTATCCGCGCGCAATCTTCCTGACTGTGCTGGTCAGTTTCTCTGCCGGCTCGAGTATGTACTGGGAAAACTGCCAGCTGGCAATAATACTGAGCACTATGGCAAGGATCGCGGCTCCGACGACTGCAACGGTTGCTCGATTGGATATTTCCCCCGCTTGGATGACGGTGCGTGACATAGAATTGTTGTTTATGTCGAAGAGCTGAAAGCACTCGCCTTTGATCTTGTCGAAGAGCGGAAGGATCTTGTTGAAGTGGAAACTCCGGCCGTAAGCTATGTAGCCTTTTGTTTTTAGTATCTCCCTGAAGATTGCTGTTGCTTCCGAATACTTACCGTATGTACTTTTTATCTCTCTAAGGATTTCGGCGCCTTGATCCGAAGCGTTCGACACCAATGCCTGACCGTAATATATGAAAAAGTCCGTGCTGTCGTCCACGAATCTTTGGTACCCCGACTCGACATAGCCGTTAAGCATCTGGAGTTGAGCACTGTTGTCCCTCTCCAGGGTAACGACCATGTTCTGTGTGGCTACGATGTTCTGGTAGTTCTGGCGGGCCATCGTCGAGACGGCCTGTGTCAGTTGGTTGAAATTATAGATCGACCACGCGCTGACAATAATATTTATGATCACGAGAACCGTGAAGCCCGCGGCTACCTTGGCTCTAAGCGTACTGAACATCTAAGCTGCTCATTAATTTCTAGTCATAAGTTTACAAAGCTGGTGCTAATTTGCAATGAACCCAAGCCAAGTAAATCATTCCGAAATAGTCCGCGATTGTCTCGAGTGACCGATGACCACTGGACCGGTTAGCCAGCGAAACCATGTTGCCAGGTCGTCAGAAGGAATGCTCCATCTACGGATTCCGAGGCGTACTGATTTCCTGATCACTCTTCTTGATCTTGATCAAACATTCGGCCGAATGCGCCGAGACTCTCAGGGAATCCAGAGTTGGGCTTTCAACTGTAATCCCTGACCAATCCGCCTCTTCAAGTGCGGAAATTTTCCACTTTGGAGACAGGAAAAATGACGCAAATCTCACAAAAGGAGCGGACGCAATGGACGGATTTGGTGGAAAACCCCGCTCTTTTGAACTCTTTGGCATTTTTGTTCAGCGGCACGGCTATTGAAGCTACACTACGTGATGAAAACCTTTGGCAACGATTTGGCTGTCGGGATCATGACGGACGAAGATGCAATGTATGATCTCCTGTCAAAATTTCTTGCCAAAGAAGGTTACAGGACAGATCGACTGAACGAAGGTAAGCCGGAAACAGATGGCTTCAGCTTGGTCATATATGCTCCAACTCGCGAGTTCAGTCGTTCAAAAGTTTTGTTTGAAAATTTGAAAAGAAAGAACCCTAAGGTTCTTGTCGTCCAATGCTGTGAGGAAGACACGGTGCTCAACGAGGGCAATGTCGTTGTGCTCACGGAACGACCGCTCAATCTCAAGCAATTGAGTGCGGCGATCCGGAGAACTCTCAGACATACGAAGAGATCCGCCGCACAATCCGTCTGACTCCGAGGCGTCTCCCGGCATTCGGTGAAGGTCCCCGTCATTCGGAGATATATGTCTTTGCAAGGCGGGATCGTGTTTCATGCACCGGACGATCAAAAGGTTTTTGGGCTGCTGATTTATTAAAATGCTACTCGCTCAGGGGAAGGCACTGCCATATCTCGGCGGCCCAAAGTTTTTTGTTACACATGGTCTCCTCTTTCCTCCTCCTGCCGCTGCCTAAGACTGGAACTCCGACTTGGGCAGCGGTCTTTCTTTTCTGTGGAAAGTTTGCTCAATATGTGCCATAAAACCACATCTCAATGCAAAACAAAAAGGACAGTTCCTCAATAGTCCACATTCTTGGGAAAATTTGAGTCTTTTCAAGATTCACTCGAATGAAAGACGGCACACTCCTTGATCGCTAAATAGCATTCTTATGAAGTGGGATGAAATGTCCAAATATGATGAGCTCGTAGTGGCAAAGATGAGAGAGCTTCTGAAAAGCAAGTTCGACCAGGAAGTTGATGGTAATCGAGGAGAGATTCTCGCCGCTGCATCGAAGCTCGATACTTCGGAAATAAACGAGTTGGTATTCGCTTTACGCAGGATTGAGAAAGGTGTATACGGACAATGCGTTATTTGCAGGCATGACATCCAACCGGACATTTTGAAGTTGAACCCCACCGCAAGGCTTTGTCTGTCTTGTGAATCAGCCATGAATGATAAAACGCTACCTTGAATTCTACCGAATGAAAAAACGTGTTGCTTTCTTCTTCATAATTTTAGTCTTAAGTGTAATCGTTGCTCAAGGAACCCGGGCACAAACTACTTCGAACGATGACTGCCTGACCTGCCACTCCGACTCGACTCTGACTATGCAGGTGAACGGCAAGACTGTGAGCCTTTACGTAAGCCAGAAGCAGTTCAGTTCATCGGTCCATGGTAGCGCCGGCCTCGCGTGCGTTGATTGCCACCAGGGATTTGATGCTAATGATGTCCCGCATAAGCAGACTACTCCAAACGTTGATTGCAACCAGTGCCACGACGTCCACCTCCACTCACCAAAAGGATCCGAATACCATCTAGCCCACTCCTCTCTCAAGTGTTGGGATTGCCACGGCACACACGGTATCCAGCCTGCCGCGAAGATACAAGTCGTCAATAAATGTATATCCTGCCACCCGGCCCAGAATACTTTCCTGACATCTGCGCATAGGAAAGCTACTCTTGGCCACAAGGCATTCACTTGTCAGACGTGTCACCAGAAAGCACATGATGTTAAGACCGTAGCGTCATCTCTGCGGGGCGTCGAGATAGACTCGCTCTGCTCACAATGTCACCAAGGAATTGTCGGCCAAATAAACCTCGGTATCCATGCAAAACCTTTCGCAGAAGGAAGGCTTACCTGCGTATCCTGTCACACAGCCCACTCGGCGGAATTGTCGAAACAAGCGATATCTCAGAACGGCTGCTATAAGTGTCACTCTAACACCAAGCTGTTTGATGGCGTGAAGTCGGAGAATGGCACCGCCCTCACGTCACTCGTACAGCAATACCAGCACAGCATTCATGCAGAGTCGCTTAAGAAGAATGGCAAAGGCGCTACGTGTGTGGATTGTCACGGGTCGCACACGATCCTGCCGGCGAGTGATCCATCTTCTCCGGTAAGCAGGTCCAACATAGTTGCGACATGCGGGAAGTGTCATGCGGATGTCAAGGAACACTACCTGGGATCGTCTCACGGATTGGCATACAAAAAGGGCCTGAGTGTAGCTCCTGTTTGCACAGATTGTCATGAAGAACACAGTATCGAATCAATCAGCAATCAAAACTCGCCCGTAAGCAGACAGAACGAACCTAAGATTTGCCTGAAGTGTCATCTGGATAACAAGACCGTTCTCAAGATGGTGGGTATGTCTTCGGCTTTTTTTGAAAGTCTGAAGCACAGCGTCCATTTTGTTGCGTTGTCCAAGGGAGACTTGAGAGCAGCCACATGCAGCGACTGTCACGGGGCACACGATATGCTTCCTCCAGGAAACCCCAAGTCCAAAGTATTCAGGAACAATATTCCCAATACTTGTGGCCAAGCCGGGTGCCATGAGAATGTCGCTGCAAAATATTTTAAGGGCATACATGGGCAGGCGCTGCAGTCGGGAAACAACAACGCTCCGGTTTGCACTACCTGTCACGGAGACCACCAGATTCTCTCTCCCGGCAATCAGGAATCTACCGTTTACTCGACAAACATCGCTGTCTCATGTTCGAAATGTCACTCATCGGTCAGGCTGACAGAAAGATATGGGATGCCTTCCGATAGAGTGGGCAGCTACATGGACAGCTACCATGGATTGGCAGTACGAGAAGGTTCGACAACCGCTGCGAACTGTGCGAGTTGCCACGGCGCCCATGAAATACTTCCCTCTTCCAATCCCCTGTCTTCCATAAACAAAGCTAACCTTGCGAAGACCTGCGGAAGGTGCCATAAGGGCGCCACAATCCGTTTTGCATCTACACCGATTCACGTTGTCCCCACTTCGGGGCGGGAACCGCTTCTCTATTGGCTCTCTCAGGTCTATGTTGTTCTCATCATCTCGATAATCGGCATGATGCTCTTGCACAACATCGTCGATTTCGTAGCCAAGTCGAGGAGAAAACTCCGAGGAAGAAGGGACGGGATTTATCCTGCCAGGTCGGGCAGGAAGCTTTACGTCCGTATGACAGTGGGCGAGCGGATACAGCACCTTTTGCTTCTCCTGAGCTTCCTGACTTTAGTTCTCACAGGGTTTATGCTCAAGTTCCCTGATTCCTGGTGGGTGACGCTCGTAAGGGATCTTGCCGGAAACGATTTTGCAAATCTCCGCGGCTTGATCCATAGAATTGCGGGGTCTGTAATGATTGCCGATGCACTCTACCATATCTACTACGTGACATTCACGGAGCGAGGCAGGCAGTTTATGAAGGATATGGCACCAAAGATTCAGGATGCGAAAGATGCCGCGGCAGCGATCAAGTACAACCTTGGCCTGAGCCGGGAGCGGCCACTATTTGGGCGCTTCACTTATGCAGAGAAGGCAGAATACTGGGCCCTGATATGGGGGACCGCTGTGATGGCAGTTACCGGGCTATTGATGTGGTTCAATACTTTTTCCCTGGGCTTGATAACCCTGCTTGGCATGGACGCAGCAATCCTGATCCACTATTATGAAGCAATACTTGCCAGTCTTGCGATACTCGTCTGGCATTTTTATGCAGTCATTTTCAACCCCGACATTTATCCCCTGAACGTCTCATGCATCACAGGCACCCTGAGTGAAGAGGAAATGGAGGAAGAGCATCCTCTGGAGCTGGAGAAACTCAGGGAGGCACAAAAGGGCGAGATAGTGGTACAGAATGGAGACGAAAATCAGAAATAGCGATTTGAAAGGGAAGCCATGAACGATAAGATACCGCGTTTCTCTCGGAGCTGGCGCGTGCAGCACATGCTCCTCATGGTTAGCGTTCTGCTGCTGGTGATTTCCGGATTCTCCATGAAATATTCCGAGACTCTTTGGGGAAAGATCCTGATATTCCTGGAAGGAGGTTTTCAGGCAAGAGGTGCGCTTCATCGATTGTCGGCAGTACTTCTTTTCGCTACGGCGATTTACCACCTCATCTACATCTCCTTCACGAGAGAAGGGAAGCGAGAATTCAAAAGCCTCCTGCCGATCCGGAACGATCTCGTCGATCTGAAGAATAGCATCCTGTACGACCTCATGAAACGGGCAGAAAGACCTGCCTTTGGACGATACTCCTACCGCGAAAAAATCCAGTACTGGGCTTTCTTCGTGTTCATTCTTCTAATGTTCCTATCCGGCATGGTCATGTGGTTCCATGATTTCTTTTTCGCATTCCTGCCGAAATGGGCTTTCGACGTTTCGTTTGCCTTGCATGGGGGTACGGCCACGCTCGTTATTCTGTTCCTGGTATTGTGGCACATGTATGTTGTCCACCTATCTCCCGCAAATTTCCCGGCCAACTCGTCTTTCTGGCACGGATACGTGTCCGTGAAATGGATGAAGGAGAACCACTTTCTGGAATATGAGTCGATGATAAGAGACTCGGAGGCAAAACATGCGGAGGGAAAGGAGGATTAATATGACGGCGCTATTGACTATCCTCCTCGCTTTCCTCCAAATCGGCTCGTCGCCCCAGAACACACGCTGTTTCCTATGCCACGGGAAAAAGGATTTCGGCGTGATGGAGGACGGGAAGTTCCAATCTCTTTACGTCTCGCCGAAGCAATTCTCAGCGTCTATCCACGGGAAATTCACGTGCGTGCAGTGCCACACAGACGTCAAAGTCATTCCCCACTTCATCAGACCCCAGAAAGTCAGTTGTCTCCAGTGCCACTTCGAAGGGAACACTGTGGGTGCTCCTGTAAAATGGATGCCTGAGAAATACAAAGATAGTATTCATGCAAAGGCGTTGGCTGAAGGCAATCCAAATGCCCCGGATTGCGAGACGTGCCACACGACTCATTACGTGAAGAGCCCGTCCGACTCGACTTCACAGACGAATCGCAGAAATATCCCGGATCTCTGCGGCCGCTGCCACATCAAACAATTCGAATCGTACAGCAAGTCTATTCATTACAAGGCATTGGAGAACGGAATGCTCGGTGCCGCGGTTTGTACTGATTGCCATCAGGAACACGACGTACTTCCGCCGAGCGACCCGAGGTCGGCGCTGAGTGCCGAAGGTGTCGTCCGCACATGCGCGAAGTGCCACGCCGACACCCTGCTGATGGCAAGGGCTGACGTACCTGTTCAACAACCGGAAGCATACAGCGAGAGTTTCCACGGAATTGCCCTTGAAAACGGGATGGTCAAAGCGGCGAATTGTACATCGTGTCATGGTCACCACGACATACTTCCGGCGAGTGATCCGAATTCTCCTATCAATCCGAAGAATCTTCCGAAAACATGCGGTAAATGCCACCCGCACGCAGATAAGAACGTTGCAAAGGGAAAAGTCCACATTATACCGAGCGAAAGAAGCGCTGGGATTGTGTTCTATGTCTATACTTTTTTCAAGTGGTTCACATTGGCAGTGCTGGTTTTCCTTTTTGCACACATAGCGCTCGATCTTTCAGGATTCATAAGACGAAAGCATGCAAGGCATGAATAAAGCCGACGCAAGGTTAGACTACGCCGCCGACAAAATGATCGGTGAACTCTTGAAAGAAGAGAAGGTCGAACTCGACGAGAAATTCAGAGCTGTGCTCAAAGGCGAGCTCGTCGAGAGGATCCGGCAGCATGTTGAAGACAAACGTAGGCAGGAGGAAGAAAGAGTTCGGAAAGAAGAGAAGTCCAGGAGAGAGTATTTCCTCCGGTTCGGACTAAATTTCAGACTCCAGCATTTGACGCTCGCCGTCGGGGTGTTAATTCTGATTATCACCGGACTTCCGATAAAGTTCCATGATACACTGGTGGCAAAAATATTTTTCGAGATGACGGGGGGAATAGCGGTCTCCAGAGTCATCCACAGAGTTGGAGCGACACTTCTGATCATCGTCTCCGTCTGGCACGTGCTGTTCATCACCGCCACCAGGACGGGAAGAAACGATTTCAAGCAGCTGCTGCCGACTCCGAAAGACTTGAAAGATTTCGTGCAGAACATCAAGTACCTGCTTGGACTCTCGAAACAGAAGCCGAGGTACGGCAGATTCTCATACGTTGAGAAGTTCGATTACTGGGCGGTTTACTGGGGCATGGTCATCATGATCCTATCGGGTTTGCTCCTCTGGTTCAACAACTTCTTCCTGGGCATCGTCCCGAAGTTCATGTTCGACATTGCTACGGAGGTCCACTCCGATGAGGCGATGCTTGCGACCCTCGCAATCGTAGTGTGGCACTGGTACAACGTACATTTCAATCCCGAGGTCTTCCCTTTTAACCCGACAATATTCACCGGGAACATTTCAAAGGAGAAGATGATCAAGGATCACCCGCTCGAATATGAGCAGATGATCACTAAAACCGAGGCGCAACGAAAGAAGGACGTGCCAAGATGAAAAAGTTCAGGCGTGCGATAGCCATCGCCCTGCCTCTCCTCATCGTATACGGCTTCGTCCTCTTTTTGAGAGCTTCCGACGATCCGAAGTTCTGCGCTTCATGTCACTACATGGAGCAGTACTACAACAATTGGCTGACATCATCGCACAACCAGGTGCCGTGTGGGAAATGTCATTACGCACCCGGCGTCGGGAACTACCTGCAGGGGAAATTGAGACTAGCATCTGAAATTTTCCGTTACTACATCGGCGCCTACTCTCCAGAAATCACGTCCAAGATAAACGATGGCGCTTGTCTTCAATGCCACAAAACGCGAGACTTCTACAAGACGATCAAATTCGACAATGGCAGGATCTCCTTCAGCCACAAGGTCCACCTATCCAAGACCAATGTCAATTTCTCTTTCAAGTGTCAGACTTGCCATTCAGAATTAGTGCAGGGCAAACACGGTGGAGTTTCGACCAAAATCTGTATCCTGTGCCACTTTGCAGGTGCCGACATGCGAGGGGGACCGATCGGCGGATGCAACACGTGCCATGGTCCGCCGAAGAACGATATCTATGTGTGGGACACGCCTTTCAATCATTCCAAGTACCTGAAGAGTGGAGTGAGTTGTCAGACATGTCATTTGCACGTCACATCAGGCACAGCAAGTGTTACAAGAGACAAATGTTTGGAGTGCCATGTAAGCGTTGCAGATACTTTTCCAGACATGAAAACCATCCACGACGAGCATGTCGGCAGGAATGACATCAAGTGTTTCAAGTGTCATGGAGAGATCAAACATGGGAAGATTCAGATGTATGATGTCTTCTCTCCCGATTGCCAGCAATGTCACGGGAACCATCATAGTGTTCAGGAGATGGTCTTTTCGGGGTCCGGCGGAATAGATGTCCCCGTGATCCCGGATCCGATGTTCCTGTCAGATGTGACATGCGAAGGATGCCATAGCTCGATGCCTGGAGGAAATGGCGTTGCCGGAGTTGGCGGGATTCTGTCAGGATCAATGCGGACCGGAGAAGTCCCACCCTTCTCGACCTGCATCTCGTGCCATGATAGGAAGTACGACGCGCTGGTGAAAATGTGGCAGGAAAATGTAAAGACGCGGATCATCAATATCGAACTTGCGCGATCAAAAGAGTATTTGTTTACAGGAAAAGAGCCTCCACAGGACAAAAACCTGCAGCTTGTCATCAGGGATGGAAGCTTCGGGGTCCACAACAACCGATATGTGAATTTAGTTCTGGATGAATCTGAGAAAGAGCTGAAAGTAGCTCACAAGAATCCCGGGGTCGAGTCTCTCTACGAGAGAAATTCTGAGTGTCTGAGGTGTCATTTCGGAATAGAGAACGTCAGCGTCAATGTAAACGGTGAGACTTTTCCTCACGGTCCCCACCTGTTTGCAAGGACCTGCGTGGACTGTCACCTGAATGTCGGGCCATCTTCATCGATCCACGGCAAGTTGACAAGCGCCGCCAGCTCCTGCACAAATTGTCATCATCGGAGCAAGAATCAGAAGTGCGAAACCTGCCACAGCTTACAGGCTAACTTTTACAACGGGAAGGTTCTTGCCGCCTCGCCTGACTCAATGTCGGCATCCGGTATTGCCTGCTCGGACTGTCACCTAGCGGAAGGAAATTATCCGACGATACCTGCTGCACAGGCATGCTCCAACTGTCATAGTGGTCCGGCAGTGAAGAAATTCAGTGATCAAAAGGCGAGAATTGAAAGCGTGATTGCTCGGTGGAATCGAATTTTTCCCCAAATGGTTGCATATTATGAAGCAACGCATTCAGAAGGAGGGCTAGACTCGCTCAAATCCATTGAGACAGATTTAGGAAAATTCCAAGAGGAAGGGTCGATGGGCGCCCACAACTTCCCATATTCGCAGAGTCTGGCGCGAAGGATCTTTGCCTTTATAGCGGGTCTCAGGGTCAACCCCGATAGCACCACCACGCAAATGTCTCAGAGAAGCATGCCTTAGGATGATAATGGAAAAGCCATCAGCTTTATCAGGAGGATACGACATGAAAAGGAAAGCCGAGATCAATAGCCAGTTAAAGGCACGACTTGAGTCTGTTCTGCAAAGAAAGCTAAACTCTCTACTTGAGGTTATGCACGATCGACCGGATGAAGTCGTCGACCTCGAAAGCGGCGAGAGGTACATCTGCAGCACGTGTGACCTGAAATTCAAACGATGCGAAGCTGAACCCGATTACAGGTGTGAAATGGCACGGAAACACGAGACTGAGCTAAAAGAATTGGAGCTCGCTCTCGGCAGGTTAAGAAACGATACGTTCGGCTTCTGCGAGAGCTGTTCGAATTTCATAGGACTGGAACAATTAGAGAAGACCCCCACTCGCACTTACTGCGACGCGTGTGCCAGGAAGAACTGAGTGATACCAGAAGTAGCAAATGAACCATAAATAAAAACTATACTTATGAAATCAAACGGAGGTAATCAAATGAAGAATGCAGCATTAGTCATCATGGCAGTGTTTATGATGACTGCAGTTTCGATGGCCGCCGCACCGAGTCACAAGTACGTTGGCGCAGAGGTCTGTGCCATGTGCCACAGGACTCCGAAGAGCGGTGAACAATTTCAGAAGTGGCAGGCAAGCAAACACTCGCAGGCAATGAAAGTCCTGACCAGCCCGGAGGCTTTGAAGATTGCGAAGGAGAAAGGGATCAAAGGAAGTCCCGATCAGGCCCCGGAATGTCTGCAATGCCACCAGACCGCTTATGGCGTGGAAGCTTCTCTCATCGGACCGAGATTCAACAAACAGGATGGCGTCCAGTGCGAAGCTTGTCACGGACCGGGCAGCGACTACATGAAGATGAACATAATGAAGAATGAGAAAGAGGCAGTCGCAAACGGACTCGTCCTTGTCTCCGTCAGCGACGGATCCGCGGAACAGCTCTGCGAAAGGTGCCACAACAAAAAGAGCCCCACATTCAAGTCGTTCGATTTCAAGAGCATGTGGTCACAGATAGCTCACCCTGTTCCAAAGCAATAATTGACCTTTAATTACTCCACCGCAGTTGCCGGCCGACCGAAACTGCGGTGGAGACCCTCTTCCTCGTCTTCTTATTTACCTGTTATCAAGAATGAAGGCGGGTGAACGGAATGGAATCATCTTGGTACGCAGAAAAGGACCAATAGGAGCAACTGGAGGCTCGTTTTAATTATGAAGTCAATCGGGTCATATGGCACAAATCCCATGGCCACAAAGTCGACTGTGCCGCGCAAAGTGAAGCGGAAAATCGGCGCGAAGGCAAAAACTATCCCGCTTGCGATTCTCTGCGTGGGACTATATCTGGCTCTCTTCGGTGAATCCCGCGCGCAGTCTCTTAGCGGCAGGTTCATGACAAGTTTCTACAGTTACCAGCAGTACGACACTACCGGGGCATCGAAGATGAACCTGCTGGGCTACGAAGCCATGCAGCTGAATTTCGGATCCGGAGATTACCAGCTCCACACATATATCCTGGCAACAAACGATTTTGTCACCAAGCTTCCGAGCGATCCGCTACTTCGCGCAGGTAATCTCTATTTTGAAGCTCGCAACATCGGAAAGGTCCTCGATCTAAGATTGGGTCGACAACCTATATTCAGTGAGGTTGGAGTCTCATCGTTCGATGGTCTGAGTGCAAAAGCGGGTCTTCTCGATGGCAAGGTTACCGTGCTTGCTTTCGGCGGCGCCCTGCCCCCGGTCGATGAGCGATTTGAAATGAGCTCCGATGTCAAAGGGAATTCCCTTTACGGAGGCGAAGCTTATTATTCGCCGATCGACAATTTCAAAATAGGCGGCGCCTATGTCAACAAGCTTTTTAAGCCACCCGGCTATTATACATACAGGCTGACCGACGTCCACACTACTCCCGGCTTCGGCGACAGCGTCTACATAGACCCCACCGCAGAAGCCACACAGTACGTATCCGGAAATGTGCTCTATTACAATGACAGAGTGTCGGGCTACGCGAGAGTCGATTACGACCTCAACTTCGCGAGCTTCGACCGCACCGAACTTTCTTTCAGGTATTCTCCCATAACTTCTCTCGCGGCAAATGTCGAGTACTACCGCAGGGAAGAACGGCTTCCCTTCAACTCCATCTTCTCAGTGTTCGACCACAGTGGAACCGACGAGTATGACGTCAGCTTGAATTACCTTTTCAATCGCCGTATCAATGTCTTTGGAACTCTAAGCAAAGTTTATTACACCGGCGACAATTCGACACAATTTTCAATAGGAGCGAACATCTACCTGTTCTCGCTAAATTTTTCACACAACGACGGTTTCGCGGGAAATCTTAATGGAGTGAATGCACAGTTCATGTACCCTCTTCTCAGTCAGAGACTAATTCTTTTGGCGTCTCTCTCTGCAACAAACTACAAACTACTTCAGGAGACATCTCTCCCTGCCAGCAACTTGTACAGCGGCTCGCTTGGTGTAACCTACCGTCCGATAAATCTTCTTTCCATCAATTTGCAGGGACAGTATTATCAGAATCCTGTCTACAAGAATGATTTTAGAGCGTACTTGCTGGTTAACTATTATTTCTTCAATAATTTCGGTTCAAACTGACGGAGGCGCGGATGAAAAAGTTGAGATTATTCGGAACCGCCGGCCTGCTCGCGCTTCTTTCGGTTTCAAACGTATTTGCGCAAAAAGGTCACGCTAAGTTCACCAATGAGGACATCATAAAGTTCTCACACACAAAACATATTAACGATGTCGGCGCGGCATGCACAGACTGCCACACCACCGTCACTTCCAGCACGAAGATTACCGACAACCTGATGCCGACGATGCAGACATGCTATACGTGCCACGACCAGTCTTCGACCAAGTGCACTTTCTGCCACACCAGTGCAGACTCGACGACTTACAGAGATCTTGTTCAAACACCCAGCCCGGTTTTCTTCTCTCACAAACGTCACGCGGGCACTTTGAAGCTGGCATGCGAGACTTGCCATCAGGGAGTTGACAGTGTCACCTATGCTGAAAAGGCACCCAATGGCGGGTTACCTAAGATGGAACAATGCACAGTGTGCCACGGGAAGGTCGAAACAAATTTCACCATCGCGAAGTCGGACACGGTTGACGCCAAGGCAGATACTATCATCGTCTCGTCTCCGGCTGGCTGCGATGCCTGCCACAGAGACCTTACTGATCTCGTCCCGATGTCACATAAAGAACCTGATTTCCTCAAACGACATGGAAAGTTCGCAAACATGTTGGGTACGCAAAACGGCTGCAAGTCATGCCACACAACAGCATCCTGCCAGGAATGCCACGACGCTTCAAATCTTGCAAACGATCTGACTCCTGGTCAACTTTATGTCCCATCGACTCCTTCTCTTGCCCCGATTACTACCCACAAGACGACTACCATTCAGCGGGTCCATCCCGAAGGATGGAGATTCACACACAGTGTCGCAGCAGTGGGAAGAGAGAGCGATTGCTATACCTGCCACGATGAAAGGACCTTCTGCGTTCAATGTCATAATTCTGAGGCTAACGGAGCAAGGATCGAGCCGATCTGGCACTTAGGCGGCGATTTCGTGACCTCAGGTGTAGGCAGCGGCGGCGGAAGACATGCCCAATATGCGAGGAGAGACATCGAGAGTTGCGCAAGCTGCCACGACGTACAGGGCGCCGATCCGGTTTGCATTACCTGCCATACAGACCCAGACGGTATAAAGGGCGATGATCCGAGGACTCACCCGCCGTTCTTTATGCACGATGTTGATGGAAGCTGGCACACTGATCCAGGTGCTGTATGCTACACTTGTCACACCGATCCCAACGCTCACCCGGGAGGTAAACCGGGAGTTGGGTTCTGTGGATATTGCCATGGCAGCAATCCGGGGAGATGAACATGAAAAGGATATCATTTATCGGCTATAAACTCTCAGCTATCGGTGCAATCATTACCATAGGCTTGGCATTTAGCTCTTGCAGCAAGCTACAGAATAACGTACTGGCACCTACGACATATCAGGTAGGATTTCACCCTACGGGATGGGCAGAGGTCAGCTCGCCCAATTTTCACGGTATTTACCTGAGACAAAACAGATGGGATCTCTCCTCGTGCATGACATGTCACGGCGAGGACCTGAAGGGCGGCACTACGGGGACCTCCTGCTATTCGTGTCACAATGGACCCGAAGGGCCGCTGTCCTGCAACACTTGCCACGGCAGCTCACTGAACCCGGCTCCGCCCGCGGATCTTTCGGGCGACACGGCTACTTCTGCTCCAGGAGTCGGCGCCCATCAGATACACCTTGCCGGCAGCAGCCTTTCGATCCCGGTGAGTTGCACGACGTGTCACATTGTGCCGCAGGCGGCGGGACCAGGAATACACCCTGCCGGGACCGGGACTGCAACTGTCGAATTCTCTTCCATCGCACTTACGCCGACTAATACGCCGGGAAGTCGCTTCTACGACAGCACACAGGTCACGGTGCAGCCCACCCCCGTGTTCGATCCTCAAACTCTAAAATGTTCCAACACTTATTGTCACGGAGATTTTACAGGTGGAAACAATTACTCACCTGCATGGAACGGAGGTTCGAGCCAGGCAGCCTGCGGAACGTGTCACGGAATTCCACCTAACACGCCGATCCACCAGGGACAGACTCTGCAGACCTGCTTCCTTTGTCACTCTCCGATGATAGGCCCGGATGGGACAATACAGGACAGCACACAGCATATAACCGGCAAACTTTTGCTTTATGGCAAACAGCTTGAAAGCTGGTAAGTCATTTTGAAATACTTCGACGCGGCAGCTGAACCCTTGAAATAGTGCAAGGAGGCTGGCTTTCAATAAATTGAAGGCCAGCCGTTTTATGTGAGGGACTAAGGAGAACTCCACGATGTAGTCCCCCACCGGGAAGCAGTGAAGACTGTCGTAACTGCTCAACTATCGTGCTCTACTTCCGAACTCACCGCCTGCATCGAGGAGTCTTTCCATGAATATTCAATTCGGTGGACTCAAGATCGACGCGTCAGAGCAGTAGATCTTCTTCTCGACATTCTCTTTTTCGCGAAAGGAAGGGGGAGGGTCAGTTAGAAGGAAGAGCCCGATCTATGGCTGAGATCATCTCCCTCTACTCCAAATATCTTTGCAAAAGTCAACGGCAACTCAGTAACTTAGAGTTCAATTCATCAAGGTACTATGAGAAATAAGAAGGTGGACACACAGGAAATTGAAATCACTTGACGATTTAAAGGGATGGCTGATCGACCTGGACGGGACACTGATGGTTGGGGATGTTCTTCTGCCAGGCGCGAGCAAATTTGTTCAGAGTCTGAGGGAAAACAAATACAATTTCAGATTTGTATCCGGAACGACGAAGCTTTCTCGTCGATCAATTGCGGAAAGGCTTCGCAGTCTTGGCATCGAGACAGACGCTGAAGAGATTTTCACTGCTGCATCTGCGGCGGCGGAATTGCTGAAGACTTTCGAGGGTATAAAATGCAACTTCGTGGTTGCACCTGAATTATTGGAAGAATTCAAAGAGATAGAGAGTTCCGGCCGGAACCCCGACTATGTCATCATCGGCGACATCGGAAGCCAGATGGATTATGAGATGCTCAACAAGGCATTCAAACTGGTGATGGGTGGAACTGAGCTCATTGCCTTGAGGAAGAATAGGTATTATCGAAACAGTGAAGGCTTACAGATCGACGCAGGTGCCTTCGTTGCAGCACTGGAGTATTCGTCGGGCAAGCAGGCAAAGATTATCGGCAAACCATCGCGACAGTTTTATAACCTCGCCGTCCACGATATAAGGACTGAAGCAAATCAGAGGTGGCTGTCCGGGGAATTTGCCATGGTGGGAGACGACATCGAGGCAGACATCAAGGGAGCGATGGATGCGGGTCTCGTGGGAATATTGGTGAAGACCGGTAGATTTAACGATTCATACGGGGAACATTTCGGGATAGTCCCTGACTTCACTTTTGATTCAATCGTAGAGCTGGCTGAGGCATTAAGTCGGAAATAGTCGCCGGAAGTCTCAGACAGTTATTGCGGCGGAGGCAGCGCATACACCTGACGCACCGCCCTGTCTAAGAGTTGACGCACACTCTTTAATTGTCGATCCGGTTGTTATTACATCGTCTATCAGGAGAACTCTCACACCGCAAATTCTCTTGTGGAATTCCGGCCCGATCGCAAAAGCCCCGTGTATGTTTCGACTTCTCCCTTCCGCATCGAAGAGTGTCTGTGATTGAGTCTGTCGCGTTCGTATGAGCAGGTTCGGTAAATTGTCGATTTCAAGATTTCTCCCTACGCTGCGTGCAATCAGGTCACTCTGGTTATAACCCCGCTCTCGCTGTCTCACGGGATGCAGGGGCACAGGAGCAATCACGCTACAGGTAGATAACCTCTCATCACCGGCTATTTTTTTGGAAATGTACACTCCGAATTTGTCCGCGATCGCTTCCGCCCCATCATATTTGAGAAGATGGACGGCCATCCGAACACGCGGATCCTGCTCGAAGAGAAACACCGAATCGACGAGATCGACTGCCTCATCCACAAGAAACTTGGATTCGATTGCCTGGATAATGGTCTCGGTCGGAACAACTCTATCGAAACTGTCCCAGCACCGCGAACAGACATATCTCTCATGCCTTGACAGCGAGCCGGAGCAGGTTGAACATAGATGGGGGTAAATAAAGTCTTCGATTGCCTCCGCAATTCCCTCAGCCGCCGCCGCAAGCGTCATTTTTCCCCTGATAATCTATGGACCTCGTCACGGAGCTCCGCAGCTTTCTCGAAATCGAGATCCTTCGCCGCCTGGTACATCTCCTTCGTGAGCCTGTCGACAAGATCCCTCTTCTGCTGCTCGGACAAATATTTTTCGGGTTTTTCTGCGACACTTGCCTGCTGGAGACGACGGACTCTTTCTTCGCCCTCGGCCCTCACATCAGCTATGGCGGTCGATGCCATGATTTCTTCCGTAGTCTTGACAATGGATTTCGGCTTGATGCCGTGTTTCACGTTGTAATCGGATTGAATCTTTCGCCTGCGGCTCGTTTCGTCCATCATCCGCTTCATGCTCTTCGTGACCGAATCTGCGTAGAGGATAACGCGGCTTCCGATATTTCTTGCGGCCCTGCCCGCAGTCTGGATAAGAGATTTCTCTGATCGCAGGAACCCTTCTTTGTCTGCGTCGAGGATTGCTACGAGTGAGACTTCCGGAAGATCAAGCCCTTCACGAAGGAGGTTCACACCGACAAGCACATCGAACTCGCCGAGTCTTAGGTCCCTCAAGATCGAGACGCGCTCGAGGGAATCGATGTCCGAATGAATGTATTTCACTCGTATGTTCAGGTTCCTAAGATATTCGGTCAGGTCTTCTGCCATTCTTTTCGTCAGCGTAGTTACGAGCGTGCGTTCTTTCGCCTTCACCCGTTCCCTGATCTCCTGTATCAAATCATCCATCTGGTTCTTAACCGGTCTGACTTCAACTTCAGGATCGACGATGCCGGTCGGTCGTATCACCTGCTCGACTATGACGCCGCCACTTTTCTCAAGCTCGTATTCAGCGGGAGTCGCGCTGACGAAGATCACCTGTTTTATCATCGCTTCGAATTCATTGAACTTGAGCGGACGGTTGTCGAGTGCGGATGGCAACCTGAAACCGTATTCGACGAGAGTCATCTTCCGCGAGCAGTCGCCGTTGTACATCGCACGAAGCTGCGGGACCGTCTGGTGTGACTCATCTATGAAGAGAAGGAAATCCTCGGGGAAATAATCGAGGAGTACATAAGGGCGCTGACCGGGCTCGCGGTTTGTGATGTGTCTGGAATAATTCTCGATGCCGTTGCAGTATCCGACTTCCCGCATCATCTCGATGTCGAACCTGGTCCGCTGTTCGATTCTCTGAGCTTCCAGATACTTTCCGAGTGCGCGAAGTTCGGTAAGTCGGTTGACAAGCTCTGCCTCGATTGAGACGATCGCCCGTTCAAGATTTTCTTCGCTCGTCACGAAGTGACGCGCCGGATATATGCTAACCTCATCCATCTCCAGGACGGCTGCTCCCGTCAACGGATCGAATGTTTTTATCGAATCGATCTCATCGCCGAAGAACTCGACCCGGACGGCCTCTTCTATTTCGTATGCCGGGAATATTTCGACCACGTCGCCGCGGACGCGGAAAGTGCCGCGGAGGAATTCGACGTCATTTCGGGAGTAGAGACTTTTTATCAGCATCTCCTGCAAATGTCTTCGCCCCATCTTCTCGCCCTTCGTTATTACCACGACTTCATGACGATAGTCTGCCGGCGAGCCGATACCATAAATGCAGGAGACAGAGGCGACGACAATTACGTCTTTACGGCCACTGAGAAGCGAGCTTGTTGCCCGGAGTCTGAGACGGTCGATCTCATCGTTTATCGAAGAATCCTTCTCAATATATGTGTCGGTCTGCGGGATGTAGGCTTCAGGCTGATAGTAGTCGTAGTATGAAATAAAGAACTCGACGACGTTGTCGGGGAAAAGCTGTTTGAATTCGGCATAGAGCTGCGCGGCGAGCGTCTTGTTGTGAGAGATAACGAGAGTCGGCTTGTTGACTCTCTGCATAATCTGCGCCATCGTGTAAGTCTTGCCGCTGCCGGTGACGCCGAGCAGCGTCTGGAACTTCTGACCTGACTTCAGACCTTCGGTCAGTTGCTCGATTGCCTCCGGCTGATCGCCGGCGGGTTCATATCCTGATATGATTTCGAATTTGTTGAGCATATGGAATCTGCTTTCGTCCTGTTCTCAAATCTAATTCGAAAGCCTGGAATAATGAAAGGGACGGAGCGTGGTTGTTTAAGAGGCGAGAGGAATAGAGCGACGGGACGATGGAAAGCTGGAACCATGGAATAATGGAATGGGGGAATAGTGGAATGCCGTCTCGAAGAGGTCTTTCATGAGTCCTGGACTCGTAAGATTCGCAGACCTCCGGCAGACTATTCTAATCGACGTTGCTCAAGACACAAGCTCTCCTTTGAATGCCCTCTGCATGAGGCTGTTGAAAAGGTTGTCTAACTCTTTTTCAGAATCACTTTGCTTTCCTCGAAGTGACTCAATTTTCTCAACAAGTCCTGAGAATTTTTGTTGTTCGATTGTTGGAGGCTGGTACATCGGAAATTCTTTCAACAGAGTTGGGCTAATGTTGGATTGGTTCACGGCTTTCTTGCACCGTTGAGCAAAGAGCTTTTTGAAATAGTGAGTATTCAATAGTGCTGAGAACCAAGCAGGCTCGTACTCTGGAAATAACTTTAGTTTTACCAAATAAGACGCGATGACAGCATCAAAATCGGCAGTCCAATATGCTGTCTTCCCAACCAACTCTGTTGAATTAGTTCGGTTGAAGATGATGTCTCCTCTTTCAAGTTTCAACTTTTGAAACTCATTAGCAGGAAGTTGAACATATCTTAGGTTGTTAAAATCCAGTCTACCCTCATACGTAATGTTGCCCATGCCAATTATTGGAACACCCCTATTGTTATCATTGGATCTTACTGATGTCCCATATTCAAAATACGCAATTGCGTCGCCCAGCGTGATAGTTTTCCATCCTTTCGGATTGCTCGCCGGATCCCCGAACATCTCCAGGAAAGCCGATGGAACGGTGGCACTCGTCCGTGATGACCAAGTCGAAATCGGCGGGAGTGAACTTGTCGTAGCAGAGCTCCAATGTCTGAAGCGTCGAAACGCAGATGCGAGCTAATTTTGCTTCTTCGAGGTCGTACGTGCGGATGCGGGCGCGGGACTCGTTCGGCAGAAATGATTTGAAACCGTCCGTCAGTGCCTGCTCCACCAAAGGATCGCGGTCGGCAAGGAAGAGGACGCGCTGTGCATTATGGGTACGGAGGAAGACGTCGATCAGTGCCATGATGGTTCGGGTCTTGCCGGTCCCTGTCGCCATCACGAGAAGGGCTTTTCGTTTCTTCTTCGACTCGATTGCCTCGGAAATGCGCCTTATGGCTTCGGTCTGGTATGCGCGCTCCACAATAGTGCTGTCTATCTGCACACTGTTGAGAGGCTTCGTATTCTGTTTTATCCAGAGGAGTCTTTCGAGATTTTCGCGTGAAAAGAATCCCGCCACCTGTCTTTCCGCAGAAACCTCGCTGTCCCAGAAAAAGATTTCCTCCCCGTTTGCCATGAAGCCGAAGGGTCTGAAGGATTGCTTCTTTTCGATTGCTTCTGAATACTGGAGGAGCTGCTGTTTTCCCACCCGCGCGTCCCTGCTCGTGCGTTTCGCCTCGACCACGGCAAGGACGTCGCCGTCGGAACGGTAAAGGCAATAATCGGCAAAGCCGTTGAGTGGAGTTGCATCGTACCCGTCCACAGGGATTTCTGTTCTGACCCGTGATCGGTCATTAAGATTCCATCCCGCATTCTTAAGCTCCGGTTCGATCAGGCTATAACGAGTTTCAGCCTCTGACAATTTTGCAGGTGCCGTTTGAACTCCCTATCAAGTTTCTATCGAGTCACCCTCCGCAACCGCGCATCACTCATCGACTCGGTTCTTAGATTCACCGTAGACGTTCACTAAGCACTAAAAGCCGAATCAATTTCTACAAGTTGCTGAAATAAAGCAAGAAGCGGGACTGCAAGCATTAATAGCGATGGATTACAAGCTGTGCGGAAACGATGCAACTTCTCAGGCTTGCGCCGTCTTGTCAGGACATTTGATCTCCAGCCGCAATATAGCAAAGCACTTGAACGCGGATCGTCACTCAAACGACGGATCTCGACCGATCAAGTGCTAATTAGAATTTCTGGAGTCCGAGGTTATCCGTCCGTTCCGTGAAAATCAGTGTCCAAATCTTTTCCTTGGGCTTACTCGAAGCCAAGTATCGCCTTCGCTACATACCCGGCCACCTGCGGGTTCTCCTTGAATCGTCTCATGGAGTAAGCATACCAGTGCGGCCCAAAAGGTACGTATACTCTGAGCCGATGTCCGTCGGCGACAATCTTGTCTCGCAGGTCGCGTCGAACACCGTACAACATCTGGAATTCGTACCTGTCCTTACTGAGCTTCATGCGCCTGATTGAATCGTATGCAGCCTTCACCAGCACTTCGTCATGCGTCGCGATTCCGACGCGACTTCCACCGTCCAGAAGCATGTTCAGGAGTTTTGTGTAATTCTGTCTAATTTCTTCCCGCCCCTTGTAAGCAATTCCGTCGGGCTCGATGTAGATCCCCTTGCATAATCTTACGTTCGCGTTCATCTTGATCAGGTGCTTAATGTCTTCCTCACTTCGCTTCATGTATGCCTGAATAACAACGCCGGTATTTTCATATCCGGAATTCCGAAGTTTCTCGTACAACCCGAGAGTGGCGCTGATGACGGTAGAATCCTCCATGTCTATCCTGACGAAGTTGCCGTAGCCGCGGGCAACGTCCATGATTCCCCTGACATTCTCAAAGCAAAAATCGGGATCTATGTTTAGTCCAAACTGTGTCAGCTTGATCGACAGATTTGAATCGAGTTTGTTCTTAGCAACCATATGAAGTACTTCTTTAGCTGCTTTTGTCGACTCAATCGCCTCTTCTTTCTTTGTCACGTTTTCGCCAAGCACATCGATAGTGGCCAATAAGCTCCTGGAGTTCAGCACCCTTACAACTCGTGCTGCATCTTCTATTCCTTCGCCTGCGATGTAACGCATTGCGAACCGCTTCACAAACCCTTTTGGGGCATACTGAAGGGTTGATACTACAACATTATTCAACGGGTTCATCATTTCTCCGTTTATAGTTCAGATGTTTTTCGTCGTGCGGCAAAACCCGTCTCCATCGGGTGCCAGAATAGAATATTCTCCTCACCTAACTTGTAACACAAGAAAATCTCTTCGCCGTTTTCCCTGACATGTGGAAAGTCTATGAGACCCTCGTCGAGGCTCTTTACGAGAACTCCTTCCTCGTCGAATTTTCGGAGCAGTTTCACAAGGCTCTCAAGCTCGCGTGGGTAGCTGCCGGTGCCGTTGGGTCCGGCCCCGCCGAAATATTGGTGACGGTAAATATCATACCTCCTGGCGTCCAGAACCCTTTTCAGGCGGACAACCTCAGCAAGATCCGGCAGCAAGTCCTTGAGCAGCGATCGCGCTTCATCCAATGTGAAACTTCTGGTTCCTGAAGACATCTTGAGTAATTTAGAAGTTGAAGGAGGGAGAATCAAACCAGAGCAAAAGGAGCGATGGGATGGTGGATTATCGAAGAAGTGGATTGAACTTCCACATCAATCCGGCACTCCACCAGCCGAGTAATCTGCGATGCCTGACCCAAGGCTTAGTTCTGCCACAGGTATTGAAGCTTCACGAAAAACTGCTGAACGGTCCTCTCAACCCCGTATGGTTGATCGAACCTCGCAAAGTTGTGGCTCGATTCTGCGTAGAAGACTGTGAAGGGATTCAGCTTGTAGCTCAACATCGGATCAAATTGAAATTGTCTGGCAAACTGGTCGTACTGACCAATCAGCCTGACAAATAACTCGGGTGAAAATTGATATACAAATGAGCTCCTCGCAATGTAGCCATCATAGAAGAGCTGTAAAGTGTGGTACGACCAAAGGCGGGAACGGGAATACGTCAGGTCGAGCGCAATTTTTGCTGACGGTTTCAGTATCAACTCACCCGAAATGTTGTATCCTCTTCCGAGCTGAGGATCGTCTTGACGGTAGATCAGCCTTCCGACCTGTACCCAGATATTCCCGGCGACACTTCCGACCGGATTTGTGGACACGCTTACTTCTGTCCTGTACAGTTTGTGAAAGTGGACACTGTTGAATATCTCTTCCTGGAGTGGGTAGTACGCCATCCAGACATAAGTCTGACCTGTGAGATTTGCCTGTCCCTGGATGGAAGTCCATTCGCTTTTCCGGGCGCCATCGAAATTGAACCCCACTCCGGAAGTTGATTGTATCGATGCGTTCTCGACAAACGATTTTTCGAAGTATATGGTGTAACCATGCCAGAGACTGACGTTCCGGAAGTCGTTTGTGGTGATGAAGCCGTCCTGTGCCTGGAAAGTCGGAGCCGCACTCGTGAGACTCAAATCAAAGCTGTAGTCGCGGGCATTCCGTTTGAAATCAGTCTGGAAACCTGAACCGGAATAACTCTGTCCGTTGAACGCTGCATCGTACCCGCTCGAGCCGAAGCGCCGGTCGCTGGAGAAGATTGACGTGTCATTTACTTCCCGGGTATAGGTCAGAAGCATCTGCCCGACAAAGTAAAAGTTTCCGCCAAAGAGAAAGCTCCAATCAACGCCACCGACATAATTATGGGCGTCGGAAAAATTCCTCGTCGTCAATAAAGCACCGACAAAAGACTCGCTCCCGAAATCATATTTTGCGCGAACGACATTACTCAGAGATTTCAAAGAAGTCCCGACAAAATCGCTCCCTTCTTCACCCGGTATCATGAATAGTGATTCCCTATCATAAGCCGCAAGGTAGGCAAGGGAGAATCCGCCGGATATTTCGGTCAGCTTAGCCGCCGCCAAGGGATTATTGATCATCCGTGAATAGAAAGCACTGGCCAACGTGGAATAGAGATCCGCGCCTTCGAGAAAGAAGGGCCTCTTCTCTGCATAGAAGATTGAAAAGGTGTTGTTGACGCTGATTTGTGTCGCATCGGATTCGATCTGGCTAAAATCGGGATTGACCACGGTTGCCAATGCGAAGGAGGAAGAAGGAGCGTACCGCAACCCGGCGCCCACCTTGCCGGTTGGAGGACCATCGGTGAACCTGGATGCCGGATCACCGGCATCTCCTTTAGATCCGGTCTGTACGCCAACGGCATACGGTAATACCTCGACATTGTTGGCAGCAGTTATGCCTTCGATTCCATCGATTGTACCGGTCTGACACATGAGACAGGGATTGTTGCGGTCGAGCGTCGTCCATGTTACCTGGTAGCGCGTGTCGCGTGGGAGGTTTCTGAAGAACTCGACTCTCCAATGCTGCTTCTTCGACGGTGGGAACCGAAGACTCTTGAATGGTACTGCGATTTCCAGAGTGTACCCGGAATCCGTTATGTTGCCGGAAGAGTACCAGAGGCAATCGAAGCTCGCGTCCTCACTGTTCGAAGTCCTCATAGCATCAAATTGAACTCCAAAGGGATTCGCGAAGAATTCATAGGCGCTTTGTGCGTTGCCGTAAGTGTCGAGAATTACACCCGCGAAATCATCGTCCGTCATTTTGTCGCGGTCGGCCATATGTGAACGAATCGACTTAGCGTCCGAGTCGTTTGCGCGAAATCCGAAATAAATGTATCTGGAGTTATAAAGCACAAAAGCCTGCATTTCCTGAGGAGCTCGGATGTTATCCCCAGGTTGTATCTCGCAGTCGACTTCCACCGGTATGGCGGTTTTCCAGAGCGGGTCGGAAAGCTTCCCGGTCAGCGCGATGTCTCGCTCTATGCGAAGAGCTTTAACATGATACTTTCCCGGATTGACGGATTCATATGCGTGGGCCTGTTCGGGAAGGAGGATAGCCATCACCCAGAGTATTCCTGCCAGACTTAGCATCGCCAGGTGTCTTAAACAATTTTCCGTGTCAGCCTCCTTGATCATTTTACCTTAGACCATACGCCATTGTTCGCGGAAGAGTTACAAGTTACTATCGGGACAGACCCTTTGTTTATTTCGGTCCCACCACCTAAGTTTCTTTATCATGGAACAGAGATTAGGTACCCAGCTTGTGCTCGATGAGCTGTTCGATCTGACTCTCTACAAGAAGATTCGCGGGGCGGCTCCCGCCGGCTTGCTGCCGATGTTTGATGAGATCATACCGATAGAGACAAAGCATCTCGCTTTCTGGCAGGATTTCTTTCATCTCGATTTAGATAGACTCGACCTTCGCCGGAAGATCAAGCTCTCGATACTGGGTTTGGTCGCCCGAATCTTCGGCGATCTAGGAATTCATCTGGTGCTCGAAGCAATAGAGGTGTATGGAGTTCGGAAATACATCGCGGTGTGGAAGAAGTATCGCGGGACGCCGATGGGTGATGCGGTTAAGAAAATTCTCGAGGATGAATTTAAGCACGAAGATGAAATCGTGTCTTCGTCGACGGAAAGATTGATTCACCCGGAACGTGTCCGCGATATATTTCTGGGATTGAACGACGGGCTCGTGGAGATCCTCGGTGCGGTCTCCGGGTTCTTCGCTGCCCTATCCAGTGCGCCGGCTGTTCTCGCTGCAAGTGTGGCAGTGGCAGTCGCGGGTTCAATTTCTATGGCGGCAGGCGCATACGGCGCGGTCAATTCGGGCCGAGAGGTGGAGAAGATCGAAGAGGCAAAAAAGGAATTCCTTGGGGAATTGAGCGCCGATACGGAAAGAGGGAGGACAAGCGCGCTGCAATCAGGGGTAGTGGTAGGTGTGTCCTATTGCGTGGGGGCGCTGGTCCCGGTCCTACCGGTTCTTCTCGGTGCTACAAGCATTTTCTGGTCATCTGCATCTGCCATTGTTGCAATGCTCATCATCTCGACGGTGATCGCATTTCTGTCAGGGATGCAGATATCGAGACGAATAATAACCAACCTTGTCATACTGTTGTTAGCTGTCGGGGTGACTTACTCCTTCGGATTGCTCGCACGATCGGTGTTCGGCATAAATATCTGAACGGCCGGGAGATACTGATCGCTGATGCCGGCTATTACTCAGATCTTCTTTATTGCAGTAGTCTCTCCGACTTCAGGCAGCAAATGTGAGGATTGCCAAGAGCAGGAAAGCGGCAACGACGACCTCCAGCAGGACCGCACAGAAAGTGATGAATCTTCCAAGACCACGTTTCATGTCTTTCTCCCTCTTTTCTGTAGAACCAACCGGACAAGTAGAGCACAATGTTTGTGCCGCTCCAGACGACCGGCATACTAAGTGAAATCACAGACAAGCGTGCAAAGGTTGTTTGAACTCGTGCAAGTTTTGCGTGAGAAGGATAGATTCGCCGGGGCAAATGAAGATAAGTGTCATGAAATTTCGGCGTGACAAGTATTCGCGTCATTTGGCTGGAAAAAAATGAGGCACCCACAGATAGCCGCGCTGGCGGCGGCTGGTCGACTGTGGGTGCGGTTAATCACGAGCCCGCTGCTCAAATTGAGTCGCAGACTCGCTTCTGGCACTTTATAGAGAGTTAACTTGGAAAGGCTAGCGCAGTGCCCTCAGCGCATCAGTTTCGAAATATATGTTTGCTCTCTTTATCTTGCCGTCTCGAACATCATACTTGATACATAGTGGTACATGTACTTCTTTGCCGCTCGGTTGTATCCCGGCAAATTCCACATTCTGCTTCCCATGGAAGTCGCCTTCGGCAACTGCCTTCCCTTCACCGACAACTAAATCATTTTGACCGAACTGCGCATTGAATGCTTTGTTGTGGAAGTAATCCAGCAGCCCTTCTATCGCCGCACGTCATCTCGATTCCTGTCCGGTAGACATGACGACGAATTCGCTATCGTCACTTGTTATCGAGACATCATGACGGTGAAGGTATGTCTCGACGATTCTTCGTGTACCTTCGATCGATGTCATTTCGCTGCTCCAGATTTTTTAGAAGTTTACTACTAAACCTGACAGCATTTCCGGCAATGGCTCTTCCAAAACACGCACCAACAACGCCCACGCGCATCATTCATGCCGTACACTAGTAGGAACCAAGCTCTGTCGTAGCTCCGGATCCGTATGCAGTGAGTTCGCTTGAGTACAGGTTCTTGCCGTTCGACCCGACCATCTCGTATTTCACGACGCCTCCGGGAACACCGGCGGTTCTCCACATTCGCAATGTGAATCCCTGCGCGAGTCCGAACTCCAATTGGTCGCAGGTGAACGTTCCGGCGGGGACGGTAAGACTAACACCTTTCTTCACGACCGCACCCTCAATCGATTCCGGCGTGAGTTGCATGGGCGACGTATACCAGCCCTCAGTAACAGGCACTTCTTTTGGAGACTCGTTTCCGAACTTCGCCCGCATTCTCCTTATCGACTGCTTTTGCTGGCTGAAGAGAACTTCCATCAACATCGAATCTTTGTTTGCAACAAAGCTTGCCTGCCACCATTGCTCGCCATTGGACAGTTTGGTCAGATATGCTTTACGAGTTGTCATCTGGTCTTTGCCATCGACAGTGATTTGCCACTCGGTATATTCACCGGGGTTATATTTCGCCAGCTCGACGCTGTAACCGTATGCGCTGAAGACGTACTGGAACAACATCGGATAGAGTCTCGCACCCATCATACCGAAATAGTTCGCACCGGCACCGACGTTTTCACCAGCCGATGCATTACCCGGCACGTAGTTCGCGGTCAGCGTTTTCCCCCCGTCGGACGGCATTGAAATATTATAAGATGCAACCAGGTTGTCCTGGTACCGGACGCTGATGTAGTATGGACCGACGTCGGAGAAACTGAGCTTCGCAATACCGGTCGAATCGAGAGTGACCGTCTCGCCGTTGCTGCAACTGACGACTGCGCCCGTAAGTGCCGCATTGCTCGGGCCCAAGACTTTCACGTTGATCGAGAAAAGATGCAGGCCAAGTGCATTGTAAGCTCCGAAGCAACCGCTTAGAGCGAACGCAACTGCCGCCGAAGAGATGAGAATCAGAAAGTAATTCTGCGCGCGACCTATTTTGAGAATGTTCTTCATTCAAATTTCTCCTTCTTCAAACTCACATTTTTTCGTTCGAGACAATTCACTGTTGATGGCATCATAGATATCCATAAGAGTTCGAGCAACTGGACATTTGTACAGTTTTGACGGGGTCATCTTCTTATTCCTACTTCCTGGCTTCTTCCGCTCTGCACGTCTTTCGTATTAACGGAAGTCAGAAAGTAAAAATACAACTGTCCCTCCTCGGTGTGCGTGTCGAGATCACGAAGAGTTCGACTCGGCCTCACGGTCGCAATTTGGACCGGTGCATGCCCGCGCTGGTATCTGTAAAGACGATAATCGAGCAGGTCAGGCTGCTGGGACTGATCCCATTGGAGTAAAATTCCGGCCCCTGTGGATGTCGCGGTGAGTCCTGCCGGTGGAATTGGAGCGACTGCCGGAATCCCCACTTGTGCCGTGGCACTCAGCGCACTTCGTCCGCCAAAGGCATCTATGGCACGGACTGCGTATTTGTATGAAACGCCAACCTGAGCGGTCGTGTCCGTGAAATGATTCTGGCTCGTCGGCAGGGAGGTAAGAGTCAGCCTTTCGAATTTCTCCGACAACGCTTTCATCGATGCAACCTTGCGGTAAACGACATACCCTCTCAGCACGTTGTCAAAGGTCTGCATGTCATCCCAGTAAAGCTGTATCGCATTTCCTTCACGCATCGCGGCCAGACCCATCGGAGTCGGCGGACGCGTAGAGATGACCGGCCGAGCATAAACCGTGTCTGAGAACCCGCTGAGGATGTGGCTTCCGTCTTCCGCCCTCACCGCGTACGTGTAGAGAAGACTTCCCGAGAGCTCGCCGCTCGTGTCGTCGAAGAAGGTGATGGAATCTCGCTTCGGTAACAGGCCGGATATAAGCCGGAGTTGTCGATGAAAGCCGTCGTTTCGATAGACGTGAAAGAAGGCAACACGGTTGTCTGTCGCCGTTATCGTCAACCGAACGCCGCCTTTAAATCCTACCGCACGTGTCACGGTCGGAGGAAGAGGCGACAAATCGCTGACGTAAAGCCCGAACACTGTCGCGCTCCTGGGAGATGACTCACCCAGAAGTCCTCTCATGACGAGATAGTAAAAGTACATCGTCATCGGCTTTGCGGTTTGATCCTGATAGTACGAAGCTTGCGGCGAGACATCTGCCAGCTTGACAAAGCCACTGTGGCGAGTGAGGCTCCTATAAATTTCCAAATACCGGAGCGGCAATGGATTTTTGAGTCTCCAGCTGACTCGAAATCCGTCACCGGAATCCATTTTCGCGACCCCCATAGAATCCGGTGGAGGAGTCTCCATAAATGTATATGCGCCTGCGAGCACCGTATCAGATGGAGCACCTGGATTTCCATAATAGTCCTGCGGCACCAGGTAGTATTTGTAAAGCTGGTATGGCTGTACCAGTGTATCATCCATTACATGAAAAACCGAATCCTTTTGCCAGGTGAGATACCTTTTCGGTTTTACTTCTACATAAGCTCCGGTGAGTCCGGTCTGGCGGAATACATTGAAGGAGGAGGACACGGTGGATCTCCAGAAGATTGCTACATATTTCCGACTCGTGATCTTTCTGGCAAAGTGTAGCTTGGGCAATGAAACGGACTGCGGGTACAAAGCAACGTTCGACATCATGACAAAAGTGGGCTGTCGCGAGCTCTTGATCATCGTGACACGATACTGGTAGTATTTCTTCTTAGTTGCAGTTGTGTCGAGATAGATGGTTCCTGCAGCAAGTTTCACTTCCAGAATTGCTCCCCAGATCTTCATCGAATCCTGTTCGCCGTAGCGTTCTATCGATTGCCAAAGCGTATCGACTGGTATTGACTTCAATTGAATCGGCTGTGGAACCTCCGACATGCTCAATTCGAGTCTGGAACGAAACTCCGAAAGAGTCGTCGGGCCGCTCACGGTTGCTATCTTTTGCCAGACCTGTTGGCCGGAGACACGCCTATCGATTGTGTATGCCACGGCACCATCTACGGGATGCGCCGTGCTCAAGATTGCACCGCCGAGCGTAACATAAATTCCTGCCGGTCCTCCCGCCGCGATGGTGTTCCCCGTTTGCTGAGCAAGGATTACTTGCGGCCCTAAAAGCCACAGAGTAATTAGCGCGAAGTATAATGTCGTCGTTTTCAATATGGGCTCGCTCCAAAATAAAAATTCACCGATTTATAGTCTGTACCATAATGGCCCTCGACGCCGAAACCTAAGGTGGCAGACTGGCTCACTATCGTGCATCCTCCTCCTCCCGAACAAGTGTTATTGCAGCTGGGCCCAACTCCGGCCGATGCACTCCCCCTGAGCTCCAATCCTGTCTTGCCGTCAACATACCAGTCGTTGCTATTGTGGTACATTCCTGAGAGGTCCACGTAAGCGAGCAATTCTGCACTGACAGAGGCACAGACGACATGGAACTCAAGACTGACCACTGCCTGCACTTCTGCAAAAACAATTACTCCTGCGGCGTAAGTATTTCCCGTGTCAGAATTGAAAGTCATCGCCAGGGTTAGATCGCCTCCCATCAGGGCCGCGAGAGTAACTTGGACAGGACCGAAAGATAAACTCGCTTGAGGAATGCCGGGAATGGGCATTGTCGCAGAACCTTCGAAGAAGAAACCGGATATAGCACTCGGCAAATCGGGCGGCAGGCTGTCAAAGTTCTCGTAATACCAGGAATAATCCTGCAGCACAGATTTAACGTTGTCGTCCACGGCACCAACGCCAAGAATGAAACCAACGGTGATAGTTATCTTGGGACTTTGCCAGTCCAACTCTCCCCCTACCGTGAAGAGCCACTGGTTGTTGCTTGAAATCGACATAGTGGCCGACCCCTTCAGCATGTTTCCTCCGGTGAGATCGATGTCGATGTTCACCGAACCATAAATCTGGTTTGTCTTAGGGTCGTATCCCATGGTGATATCGCCGATGGGAGAGCTTAGGTTTTTTATAGTGATTTTTCCACCGGTGCCAATCAAATCCCCGTAAGCGACCATGACGACGGAACCATTAGCATTGTTCACGCCCGTCAGATTTCCGCTGAAAGTGAACGGCGTCCAGGAGCCCTGCTGATCTTCCATCCAGCCATTGACATCGGCAAGGTATGTCTTACCATCCGCCGACACTTTGAAAGTCTGACCAGGCAGCGCCCAGATTGATGTCGAGTCTGTAGTTCTGTATAACTTGACGTTGAAACTGAACAGTCCATTTTCTGATACAGTACCGGTAGCGTGGAAGCCTGAAGAGTCCAGCGCCCAAAGATTTGATGAGTCGGCGGGAAAAGAGACGTTCACCACAGTGTCAACACCAAAAGTGATCGGGAACTTGCTGTATTGAAACACAAGCGCACCGTTCGATTTCGAATAATCCAGAACGCATGTTTGACCCGGTACCAGCGGGAGATGAAGGTCCATACTGCCCGTCACCTCGACTTTACCGGGCATAACATTTAGTTGCGAAGGTGTGTACGACGCAACCTGGTACAGAGTCAACGGTCTTGCATTGTTCGATGGAGTGAATTCTTCTTTGCCGTCGCTCGTTACGCTGAAGTTGTCGATGGATATCTGGTCACTGGTGCCCGGAAGTCCGTTTATGTACGCCGCACCGTAGTTGGCTCCAAGATGAGGTGCGACAGAGAGCGCCCAGTGACCGCTCGAACTGTCGATGCCGAAATCCCACTGGACAAAACTGTTAACGGCAAGTGGAAGCACTCCACCAAGTAAAATAGTTTGCGACTGGAAGGTCGGATACTTGAGTTGATTTGAATCCACCTCCATGTTCGCGAACGAGATATTTCCTAATTGAGTTTGAACAAATCCACTATCGATGATCATGCCTCCGCCTGCAAAGGACCACTTCAATCCGTCTATGACCCAGTTGTCAATATCGATCTTCACACCTCCTCTACCCGAAACTGCGTTTACACTATTCTTGTGCAGTACCACATCGCCGACATTCAGATCGATGTCGTTGTACGGACTTTTTATACCTGCAAGATCCGTGTGTATTGTCGTCGCAAGTATCAAGCTGTCTCCATTCACCTTAGAAACGCTCGAATCGGCGACAGCCACTAGGGAGTTCAGGATATACCTTAAGGAGTGGCCGCTCGAGTCCGAAACGTAGTAACCTCCGCTACTGAAGGGAGGAGCCTTGCCGGATGACGTAATTGTTGGTATCGAGAGTTTGCCTGCCCCGCCGGTGGCGTTCGACAACTCTAGATAAATATTCGGAAGACCAACAGACGAAAGCGAAAAGTTAACTGGGCTGATGTAGGTCGGGTCAACAACCTCACCGCCACTGTCGAAAACATCTATCGCGAGACCTTTTGCATTATTCTTCTGAACAGCATCGAGGCTTCCGTACAACTTCAGTTGAATAGAGTTTAGATCGGTGACAAGCGGCAATCTTTCAGGGACCGCGTAAGGCAGGCCGAGGCTGTCCTTCTGACTTCCTGAATCAATTGCGACATTTGTGAAGCTTATCAGCAACTGCGAATCCGACGGAGCGAGTGCGAAAGTATTGTTCGAAGGCACTCTGGTAATATTTCCGCTGATAGTGACAACGGATCCGTTCTCGGTCAACGAAGTTACTTCCATTGGGAAGCCCAATAATTGGGTTATGTCCATCCCCTCGAAGATTCTGAGATGTAGGTTTACGTTGCTGATGGATGCCTTATAACTAGTTCCACCTTTACCTTTATTCAAACCGATCCGAGAAATCGAAAGCGCCGTGTCCGCCCCTACAAGGTCGGATTGAGACTTTGCGGCGTCGATCCTCACCCGGCCAAACGGTACGTCATGAAGGGTAAAATATCCTCTCCTGTTCGTTTTGGTTCTGACCTGGAGAAGACTCGATGAAAGTGACTGCGCAAGAAACACATCGGCACCGGGAACCGGGACGCTGCCTGTTCCAGCATATACCCTGCCAGAGATTTGAGTGGCAGCCTGAAGCCTGAAGCGGAGCACTGTCCAATCCTTCGTTTCCGGTATTAAACAACTGCGCGACTGTGCCACGAAATCTTTTCCGTCCGGCGCGGTCACGGTGATGTCGTATGAAGATCCCGAGCTGTAGAACGCCGTGTCGGCCACCCCCGCCGAGTTAGTGAGCAAATCCCCGACGTTCTGTATGTTGACGTGCGCAGAGTCGAGCGGCATTCCATTTAGTCCTGATTTGACAACAACTTTGATTCTCCGATATTTCTTGATCAGCGTGAATGTTCCGATCGGCACTGGATTGTTACCAAGCCATGGCTCCGGGCTTATGTTTACGGTTTCAGTGTCGGGAAAAAGAGTGTTGCCATAGGGCGTGGGGTCAATTATGATTTGTTGCTGTCCCGGAACGGCAGGAGTTATGAACAATGAAATAGTTGGAGGAGTCTGAGTACTGGAATTCTTCGTATTGTTGTTTTGACTTTTCCCATTTCCTCCATTGTGATTTTGGTTGTAGTTATTTTGACCCTGGCCGTTTCCTCCTGTAGATTGCCCACCTACCTCCGGTGAAGGACCTCCTACCTGGTACAATGGCGCTCCATTCTTCCCGGCAGATCCACCTGTCTGAGGTTCTCCACCCACCATGAGCCACTCTGCAGGAGTGGCGACGGCATAATTGCCACCGTTGAGCATCACATTCGCTTCGATGGGATTTCCCTTCTCATCCACCACTTTTCCGAACACCATCAAGCCAGGTTGCAGGCGGATGGTGCCGACGTTGGCTATCTGACCGCTATCAAGGAGTCCACCGCCGTTGACATTCACAAGCGTGCTGTCGTACCCGTAATCGGTCACTGCAAGTTTGTAAATAAGTCCTGACGTTACCGGTATTACGAACGAACCATCGCTCAGCGTGTGGAATCCGTAGAATCCGGTATACTTGATTATTTTGCCGGGAGGATCACTCATCGGCAGCGTGGTCAATGTCGCGCCTGAGACTCCTTGATTTTGATTGTCGGAACGAACGACTCGGCCTTCTATTTCTGTCTGACCCAGCGCCATGGCCTGAGTTATTGAGACAGTCGGTGACGTGTATTCGCTGTTGAAAACGGCCTGGTCGCGCCATCCGGCAGGTGTTACCTGGTAGTTTGGGTACTGCGTAGGAGCCTCATCGTTGCCGAACTGAAACGCGGTGTAGTTAACGAAGAAATTCCAGCTCGAATTAGGACCTGGAATAGCGAAAACGAAATACTGGTCGTTCGGACCCATGTTTTCCATCAGGTCGGAAAATGTAGCCTGACCATTCTGATCAGCAGTAGCCTCCGCGACAACTTGCATGTTTTGGACACTCGGCAAGTTTTCATTGATGAACGAATTGGAGGCAGAGTCCGATACACTCGGTGCCGGGTATCCTTCGTTGTTTGGAACTCCTATAGGACGAGATTGTCGTAGAAGAACGACATACAATCCGCTCAATTGTTGAGGCGATATCCCGATAGCTGGCGGAGAAAGTGTCACATTCAGAGAGTATGATCTGGCAAGTGCATAGAGCGACCCAACATTGTCGGTTTGTCCTGATTGAACTGCGATACCGTTGTCCGGACTGCAGTAGTACGGATCCTGAACAGTTATTCTATACATCTCCACCAATGTGCCTGTGAGTTCCCGGCCGTCTGGAGAGGTTTCTTGATAATCGGTCGACAGAGTATCAGGACTCGGCTGAGTCTGAGCAAAATTGAATGCGAAGTTACCATTGGCGTCTGTCGTCGTTGATGCGACAGGTACTCCCATGTTTTCGTATCCTGATGCGATGCTTTCCTGAATTGTTTTCGTGGACGGATTGTACGGCTGGATAAAGACGAATTCATCGCGAAGTATCAAAGTAGCGTCAGCCAGTGGCGTCGGCTGAGAGCCCGGCTGACCGCCCGAGTTACCTGAACCGAAATTGCTGTATTGCGGTTTGTGGTATCCCATTCCCTGGTAGCCCTGGTACGATTTCTGTGGCAGTGAAAATGTGCCGTACATTGTCCCGGAGATTGTCGTGGTTGTGAAAATCGGCTTATTGGCCGGCGGAGGCGGAGGTGGCGGAAGATGCTTCGGGTGGTAAACGAAAGCCGGCAGTGACTGCTGATACTTGAATGTCCATATCTGGCTCTTACCATTATTTGTCGCTGGAGGAAAGCCATTCTGGTCCAGCACCTGAACCTGCCACACGTAAGTGTTCCCGGCAACGAGCGGCAGCGCGCTCAACGGATACTGCAGCGTGGTGGTCATTAGATTATTGTTCGTATACTGTGGTACGTCCGCCGAGAGTGCCTGAAGCGGCGTTTGCCCTTGAAGCATCTGCACCATGGTGAGGACATAATGAACCTGATATTGAACCGGCACCTGGACTGGCGTCCACTGGAGTACCGGATAAGTCGTCGTCACTGAATCCCCATCAAAGGGATAAACAAGCTGCGGAGGGTCAGGATATGTGATCGTGAAATTGGAACACTCATTCGAGACTAACGGAACTCCATCCGCACCCGTGATGCTGACACAAGCTGTGTACATACCTTCAGGAATTCTTCCGGTCTGGACGATTTGTGACTTTGTTCCGGAATTATAGTATGTCAGGTTCCCGCTAAGTATATCGGTATTGTTAAGAACCGTGGTTGCCCCGGTAGGTAGCATTATGACGGAGCTTGTCCCCGAAATTACCTGTGCCCCTGCGCTTGTCGAGACTACGAGGGTCACGAAGACCTGCTCGGAATTACCTGTGCCGTTATGAATCGTTAACGTGCCAATCGAGGGACTTGTCTGCCAATCGCTGACGTACGGACTGGGAAACGGCTGCACGAAAAGCTGAGCGGTAATACCTGAAATCGTCTGCGCTTTCACATCCTGGATCGAAGAGAAGGATAAAATCAGAATTGTTATCACAAATCCCAACAGCCATATCTTTGTTCTCATTTTCTTTCTCCGCGTTCATTCAAGCACATGTTTCAAAACCTGTGCGAAACATTCAGTCCGATAGTGTGCTCGCTGAAATTTCCCGTACCATGATAGAAAGACTGGGTGGCACTGAAGGTTATGGCGTCAGCCGCAGTCAATCCGTATGTCGATGCAACGGCTAATTGGACGGAGTTCGAGGTTTGAACAGTTGACATCCCCACTGATAAAGAAGTAGCCAACCTGTTCTGGAATGCCCTATCCTGCGCAGATATCATATAAGACTGCGTGGACGTCGATCCGGCGACGCCGATTTTCGAAGCATTTAGACTATATGCTGGCATAATGCTTACGTTTTTCGACAGGGCAAAGACCAAACTCAGGTTGGCCGAATTAGATGTCATACCGTCCCCTTGTCTCATCGGATTTCCGTCGGCAGAAGTCTGGAAGACATAACTCAGAGACGCAGTCTGGAGGAGACTGTTGACCCCAAAAAATAAAGTGTGCGTCATTCCGATCGTCATAGTCGAGTATGCTACCCTGAATGTATCGCTCAATGCGTTGTTGGTCATATCGAGATAGCTCGACATCAGCGTTGCCGTCCATTGTCGGGAGAAAGGTACGCTAATATTCCCCGCCAACTGGTTTCGGTTTGTCGTGTAGCTCTTTTGTCCGAGCAGGTTGTCGTTCTGATGTGCGCCGTTAATGCTGATTGCTACGAGCGAAATTCTGAACATTGTCGCCAGCGTGATCTGCCGCTGATCCGGGAGCAGCGAAGCCACGCCAAGAGAGGTGTACCCCGGCCCAATATACTCGTAGCCAAGCTGGGCATTGAAGGATTGCAGGTTTACACCGAGCTGCGCGTTGTAAGCGTAGTCTGCATTTGAACTCGATCGTGGAGTGTAAATACCCGTTAGCACCTTTGGCAGCCCGATGCTATCTACCGGCGCCGCGTTCATATCTCGTGTATATGCGTTGCCGTCTATCTCGCCTCCGAAAGTAAGAGCGCTGCCAAAGAACGAAAGCTTCGTATCGGCACTAACGACCAGGTTCTCTTGCGGCGTCACGGCAAATGCGTTCATTAGTATTCCCGGTGAAATCCCTTGCACTTCGGCTATACCGGCACCGATCGTGAACGGATACTGGCTGATGCTGTACACGGAGTCCTGCAGACTTGTTATTCGGATGAGTGCCTGAGTCGTCGGCGGCCCTGTGACTATCCACGTTTGAGTTCCTGTATTTGCAACGCTGTCAAAGAGGACCTGGTAAGTCGCGCCCCCATCCCTTGAAATCTCAATTCTAATATTTCCGAAAATTCCGGACGATGCCCACGTAATGTTTTCGATGTTCCCGATCGGCAAAGCATCACCACCATTCGGCGCGACAACAACTATCGTCGGTTTCGGAGAGGGCAACGAATGTGGATTGTCACGTGTCCTGAGAAACGACAAGTCGAAGTAGGAACTTTGTTGCTTCCCTACTCCGATTCTGGCACCGTACATATACCTTGAATAGGCCCCGTTAGACGCCCCGCCGTTGACCGCATTCTGAGTAAAACCACCGATAGCAGAGAAGCGAAAAATTCCCGGATGAAGATTGACACCTGCGCCCCTGACGAGGACACCATCGAAAGTCAACGGCGTGAACATGCTGCTGAAGTCACCGAGGTGAGCGCTTCCCCATCCCCAGGATGGACTCACTCCAAGCTGGTTTATGTTCTGTCGCGCCGAGTTGCCTTCAGTGGAGAGAAGGAAGTCGAAAGACATCGACAGCGAATTGAATAGAGTTACTGTCGGTTGGAAGTAAAGCCGGGCAAGGCTTGGCGGGAGCCTGCCCGGGATACCGGAGACACCGTAAAGTTGGCCGTAGACTCCTGCCACACCGCTGATGGAGATGTTCTTTTCGATAAATGTCTTTGACGAATCCTGTGCCCAGACCGTCTGCACCACTGCCGATTCACAAATTGCCACCAGCAGCAGCGCGAATAGAACGCACTCCGGCTTCCTCATAATGGTTTTCCTCCTCCTCGACTCCATGATCGCTATGAAGTCATCCGAATGAATTGGCAGGATCCATCCGGAATGACTTCACTCTTGCTTCAGAGCAACAGCTCTTCGTCACGGTTGGGATGGTACACTGGAAACCGCAAGGCAATCACGGTTATCAAGACCAGCTTCCTGAGTTTGACTCGCCACCGGTTGAGGGATCATATGCGACCCATGTTCCGGATCCATTCGAGTTCCACTTTACGTCCCAGGTCAGCACATTGTCGGTGTATATTACCAGTTCGCCGCTCTTGTCGACGTTGTCCGTAAATACCCATTTGGCTGTCAGAGTGCCGGATGTATTATATTCTAGGATAGTACCGGTGAGGTTGCCGCTGCCGTCGGTGCTCCAGTTCGCGACCGCTTCAGGCGTAGTGGAGTTAGGATAATAGAAAGTCCAATTACCGCTCTTTCCGTCGGTGCTTTCGGTGCCACTGAGAAGTGTGGAATTATTGTAAGTGGTACCGCCTGATGTACCGTTAAAGACAAGACTCCAGTTGTATCCGTTTGACGACGTAGTCGCGGTCCAAGTTGCAACGAGCCCGCTGTCACTATATGTCCACGTCCACGAATTCCCCGCGTGTGTACCGCTCCCGACGTAGTATGCCATGAAGCCGGAAGACAATGCGTTGAATTCTGCTGCAGCGGCCAAGGCCATTTGCGCACCCGCGCTGGTATCGGCACTCGCCGAAGTTGAGCTGGGTCCCTTGAATTGAGGTGCTTTCAACTGGGGCGCAGTCGAGCCAGGCCCGGTGGTGCTGCTCTTCGACGAGCACCCGGCAATAAGAAACCCGCTTACCAGAACCAGGATCAAACTCTTTCTGTTTCTTAACATCTTGTAATTCTCCTATGTGAATAAACATTTAGTTACGAGCATCAGAATCATACCGGTTGCACAGTTCAAACTGGCTCCGGTACGGGGTTCAGAAACTATAATCCACACCGAGCGCCAGGATGTAGAACCCGAATCCGACGCGTGCTTCGGCTGCCCAATTGCGACTGAAAAAGTAACGGATGCCGGCAGTTCCGCCGAGTGTGAACCCGCCAGCACTGGGTGACGATATATAATTGTTGTATCCGTTGTTCCACTTCCATGATGCGACTTCATAGCCAAGGACTAAACCTAGAAAAGGATCCCATTTCTTGTCACTCAGCACAAAGTGGTAGCTGCCTGACACACCGAAATCAATGTATGTCCACGAGCCATAAAGCCCTGCATCGCCATATGAGTAGTAGTCGAAGAGGCCACCTATCCCGATCATGCCTGGACCAGCCTGACCTACGGTTGTAATGCCATGCTCATAATCAAGACCGAGAGTAAGTGCACTGCCGACGGCGCTAAGTCCGATGTGCGGGCCAAAATAATTCCCCTGGTACGCAAATTGAGCGTGCGCCCTGGGAGCAAGGAATGAGAGAGCTATCAAGCTAAGGCATGTAATAAAAATGTTCCGTACCATGTTATCCTCCTTTGGTACTTGTTGTGGTTGTTGGTGAGTTAAGATTTGCGTTTTGTCATCGTTTCCTATTTTATCAAGATGAGCTTCCTTGTTGCCGTGTAGCTTCCTGCGACAAGCCGGTAAAAATAAACTCCACTCGCGAGCCGACTTCCATCAAAAGTCACCGAGTGACTCCCGGCAATTTCCTTCTGATTAACCAGCGTAGCCACCTCTCTGCCAAGTATGTCGTAGACTTTCAAAGTCACGTGGCTGTTGGCCGATAGCTGATAGGTGATGGCTGTTGTCGGATTGAATGGATTCGGATAATTCTGATAGAGTGCAAAACTCTTTGGTGTTGAATTGATCTCCTTTATCGCCGTCACGTTCGAGGGAAGAAACCGCGCCACGGCAAAGACTTCGCCTCCAGCATTGCCGGTTGAATATCCGGCAGCCACGATCTTGCCGTCCGACTGTATCGCAACTGAATTCGCTACATCCTCCGCGTCGTCAGTTTCGAAAGAATCTGCAAGAGCAATTCCGTCCGACCCAAATGTTTGGTCCACCGTACCGTTAGAATCGAATCGGGCCACGGCAAAAGCCGGACCGAAATAACCGCCCCGACCGGCGACCACGATCTTCCCATCGGATTGAATGGCAACTGAGTAGCCGGCGGTATATGAGCTGTCCGGACCGGTTGGATTTATCCTCGCCGTTCCGTTCGTGCCGAAAGTTGGATCGGACGTTCCGTCCGGATTGAAACGTGCGACAGCAATGGATGTGATTCCCGCATTTGAAGGAAGCTCACCGCCAGACAAACCAGCAACGACAATTTTCCCGTCGGACTCAACGGCAACTGAGTAGCCTACATCCTCAGTGCTGTCGCCGCCGGCGATGAAAGTGGATGCCACTCCGGAAGAACCAAACGTGTTGTCGATTGTCCCGTTGGAGTCCAGCCTAACTACTGCGAAGGCCGTTTGGCCGGTCGATTCGTTCACAATCGAGCCGCTTGCACAAACGATTTTACCATCCGGTTGAACTGCAACCGAATAAGCAAGGTCATAAAATGGAACTCCGATCTGAGCGGCCTCAATCGACCCGTTCATGCCAAAAGTCCTGTCCGGTGTGCCGTTCGAATTGAACCTTGCTACTCCCAGAGCAGGGCCGACGGCACCCAAACCACCGGGTACGGAGAAAGTCGGGTACGATACTCCGGCCACAATGATTCTGCCGTCTGGAAGAAGGGCGATGGATTCACCTACATCAGTGAGGCCTCCTCCACTGATACTGTCTATCACGGTCCCGCCTGCACCGAACGTATTGTCGAGAGTCCCATTAGAATTGAACCGTGCGAGTGCAAAACGGCTATGCGTCTGGCTATTTGAGGTGTCTTCGGATTGGCCCGCTACTAAAATTTTACCGTCCTGCTGGATTGCCACTGCGTATGCTCTATCGCTCGAACTGTCGCCGCCGGCTATGTTTGTCAGTGCAGTGCCGCCGACTCCGAAAGTGTTATCCAGACTGCCGTCGGGGTTGAAGCGGACGACGTCGAAGTCTACGTGGTTTGACGTGTCATTGCTCGAATATCCCGCAACAACAATCTTCCCGTCACTTTGAATCGCGACAGCATGGCCCTCTTCGTAGGGACCATTGCTGGTTGCTCTCCCGTTAGTGCCAAAGGTCGGATCCAGGAACGACGATTGTGCAAATAGCGGTATTGATAATCCGAGGATCAGCATGTATACAAAGGCAATGTGTACCATCTTAGTCACGACGTCTTTATCCTTTTAAATTCATTTCATGAAAACAAGTTTCTTTGTTGCTGAGTAGCTGCCCGCGACAAGCCGGTAGAAGTAGATCCCGCTGGCAAGCCGGCTACCATCGAAGGTCACCGAATAACTTCCCGGGTTTTGTTTCTCATTGACAAGCGTCGTCACCTCTCTTCCGAGTATGTCGTAAACCTTCAGACTGACTCTGATGACTTCTGAGATCTGATATCTGATTTCTGTCGTCGGATTGAACGGGTTTGGATAATTCTGGTACAGTGCAAAACTCATCGGTACGGGATTGACCTTTGTTATTGCAGTCGCGTTTGATGGAAGAAACCGCGCTACTGCAAAGGCCCCGCCTACAATGTAACCGGATGAATTTCCTGCCGCCACGATCTTTCCATCGGATTGTATTGCCACAGCGTTCGCCACGTCCTCCACGTCCTCAGCGGTGAAGGAATCTGCTAATGCGATCCCTCCAGAGCCGAAGGTTCGGTCCACTGTGCCGTCTGAATCGAATCGGACAACTGCAAAAGACACCGGAGTGAAATATCCGGCTTGACCTGCGACAATAATCTTGCCATCCGATTGAATCGCGACAGAATGAGCGGCCGCATAAGTACTGTCCGGACCGGTCGGCGAAAAGCTCACTGTCCCATTTGTTCCGAAAGTTTTGTCCGGCGTCCCGTCCGGATTAAACCGGACGACGGCGATAGAAGTGTTTCCCGTAGGTGAAGGAATGGTGCCACCTGATAAACCGGCAACAACAATTTTTCCGTCAGTCTCCAAAGCAACGGAGTAACCCATATCCACAGTGCTGTCGCCACCCGCGATGAATGTGTAAGCCATCCCTGAAGACCCAAACGTGTTGTCGATTGTCCCGTTGGAGTCGAGCCTTGCAACTGAGAAGGCAACCGGGACGGCATTCTGATTGACGAGCGCTGTACCTGCACAAACGATTTTCCCATCCGGCTGAACTGCGATTGAACACCTCGACGATGTTACAAACTGAGGCACCTGAATCGAGCCGTCTGAGCCAAACGTCCTGTCTATACTGCCGTTGGAGTTAAACCGGGCAACCGCCAAAACAGGAGGACCTAAGCCAAAAGAATTATTTTGAATTGAGTAACCAGCAACGATGATTTTGCCGTCGGGAAGGAGAGCAATAGCTCTACCTACGTCAGTGTTCCCTCCACCCGTAACGGAACCCCTCACCGTCCCACCTGTGCCGAATGTGTTGTCGAGTGTTCCGTTCGAGTTAAAGCGTGCAAGCGCAAAGCGACGAAACGTCTCGTTATTTGAAGTGTCTTCCGACTCGCCTGCGACGACAATTTTCCCGTCAGGCTGAATCGCAACAGCATATCCCTTGTCATCTGCGCTATCGCTGCCGGCTATGTAAGCCCTTGCAGTGCCGCCGATTCCGAAAGCATCATCGAGACTGCCGTCAGGATTGAAGCGGGCGACAGCGAAAGCGCTGTATGACGATCCACCACTCGAAGATCCCGCAACTACGATCTTTCCATCAATTTGAATTGCCATAGCACTGCCAACATCTCCATCGCTATCGCCACCGGCAATGTTCGCCAAAGCTCTCCCGTCCATGCCGAACGTCGGATCCAGGAACGATGACTGGGCAAACAGCGGCACCGATAATGCGGCAACCATCATGCATACAAAGAAAATGTGTACCATCTTAGCCATGACTTCTTTATCCTTTCAAAATTCATTTCATCAAAACAAGTCTCTTGGTTGCCGAGTAATTGCCTGCAACAAGTCTATAGAAGTAGAGTCCGCTTGCGAGTCGACTTCCATCAAACGTCATCGAATAACTTCCCGGTTCTTGTTTTTCATTGACGAGCGCGGTCACCTCTCTTCCGAGTATGTCGTGGATTTTCAAAGTCACATTGCTGACTGCCGACAGCTGATAGCTGATCTCTGTCGTCGGGTTGAAGGGGTTCGGATAATTCTGATAAAGTGCAAATTTCTCCGGCAAGCCAGTGGGTGCCTGATTGACAGAGGTAACCATTTGCGATAGCGGCCGCTTCCACACGCCGCTGCCCTCAGTTCCGACAAAGAGGTTCGTGCCGCTTAAGGCAAGGGCGTTGACACTAGCGTCAGAAAGGCCAGAACTCACAGCGGTCCAGCTTGTGCCATTGTTGGTCGAAAGAAAGACGCCTCCATAGGTTGCGGCAAAGAGACTTGCCTGTCCGGCAGGCAGGTTCGTGCCGCTAACGGCAAAAGCATAGACATTGGGATTATTACCGTTGAAATCATAAGTCAGATTAGTCCAGCTTGTGCCGTCGTTAGTTGAAAGAAAGGTTCCGCCTCCATGAGTTCCGGCATAGAGACTCGCCCCGCTAAAGGCAAAAGCATAGACATTAAGATTGGTCAAGCCAGAACTCACGTCAGTCCAGCTTGTGCCGTTGTGGGTCGAAAGAAAGGCGCCGCCATCAGTTCCGGCATACAGATTCGTCCCGTTGACAGCAAAAGCATCCACTAAATTTACCGTCAGACCAGAATCCACGGCAGTCCAGCTTGTGCCGTTGTCAGTCGAAAGAAAGGCGCCGTCGTCTTCAGTTCCGGCATAGAGATTCGTCCCGCTAACGAAGAGGGCTCTGATAAGACTGCTCGTCAAGCCCGAATTCACAGCGGTCCAGTTTGTGCCATTGTTAGTCGAAAGAAAGACGCCGCCACCCTCGGTACCAGCAAAGATATTCGCGCCGCCTGCCCCGTTGGGGCTGACGGCAAGAGTGTTGACAAGACTGTCCGTCAAGCCGGTACTTACTCCAGTCCAGCTCATACCGTTATCGGTCGAAAGAAAGACGCCGCCGCCGTAAGTTCCGGCGAAGATATTCGTGCCGTTGACGGCAAGGCATAGACAAGTGTCCATTCGTATGTTTACACTGGTCTGTATCCACCCAGCATCAGATCTCGTCGGATAAAGAAGACTCAAAAAGAATGAGCAGAAAGTGAAAAATAGAAATGCCTTTTTCATATGCGAATCCTCGCATTTGAAAAATGAGCAGTTCCAGTCACTTTCTGATCGAACCCCGCGGTGGCGCGTCTCCATAGAATACAGATAAGTGCACCATGGTGCGAAGTTCCTGCGAACCATACAATTTCGAGGCGCCGGTTATTGTTCACACTATGCCTATTCATCTCAAGTCCATGACCCACTCGCTCTTTTTGGTACACTCATTCCAAACCTCCTTCTAAACTGGATCGGTATTCCTCTCATTTGACCAACATCAGCTTCTTCACGCTCACAAAGCTTCCGGCAGCGAGTCTGTAGAAATACACTCCGCTCGCGAGCCGACTTCCATTGAATGTGACGGAGTATTTTCCTGCGCTCTGCTTTTGATTCACGAGCGTCGCCACTTCCCGGCCCAGTACATCGTAAACTTTCAACGTGACATTGCTGACTGCCGAAAGTTGATAGCTGATTTCCGTTGTCGGATTGAACGGGTTCGGATAATTCTGAGCCAGCGAAAAGGATTTTGGGTGGCTGTCAAACGGATTCTGGCTGACTGCGGTTATCATTTCAGAGAGCGGCCGGCGCCAGACCCCGTCGCCATCCGTTCCAGCATAGAGCTCCGTGCCGTTCGCATACAGGCATTCGATGGGAATCCTCGGGAGGCCGGAATCAACCGTCGTCCAGGTAAGACCAAAATCAGCCGATAAGTATAGATGGCTTGTGGTTCCCACGAAAATATTAGTTCCGCTCTCCGCCATAGCGTTAACCTGACTGTCTGCCAGTGGTGAATAACTGACCTTGCTCCAAATCTGTCCGTCGGTGCTGGACTCATAAAGTCCGGTGTCTATTGCGCCTGCAAATAAGTGTAAACCTCCGGTTCCATCGACCAACGTCGCCAGAGAATAGATCAGACGAATGTTGCCAGGACTGACTAATCCGCTATCGACCGGGCTCCACGAAGATCCAGTATCGGTTGAAACAAACACACCACGACTGATTCCGGCATAGATGTCAGTCTTGTTGCTGCCAATTTGACTGGCGCCAAATGAAAACGCGTAAGCCCCATCTTCCATACCGGAAGTGTCTTCAGTCCAGCTCCCACCATTAACGGAGCGATAGATCCCCGGACTTGTCCCCGCGAAAACCACCTCCGACCCTGTTCCGTACTTGACTGCAATAAGAGAGTTAACGTTTAGATTGCTTCCGATAGGGAATGAATATCCGAAGCCTGCGGTATCGATAGTCCAGGTGGAACCATAGTCATTTGAGGCGTAGACTCCCTGGCCAACTGTTCCAGCATATATAGTGGGCGGCATTGATCCGTCTTTCGTGGTAGCAAATGAAGTGACATAAGGATCCGGCAATCCTGCAACGGGCACCCAGCTGGCCCCCTGGTCCGAAGAAGTGAACGCGCCTTGCCCACCGGTGGCACAAATCAGTTGACTACCCCCGGATATGGTTGGAATCGCTTCAATTGATCCGATGTAACTCAGGCCAAATCCCTCACTCGCGTCCTGCCACGTCGCGCCGGTATCGGTAGAAGTGAAGACACCCATATTTTGTGTACCGGCATAGATGGTAATTCCTCCAATGCCGTTTGGCACGGTTTCCATCGTTTGGGCCGACGTTATAGGAAATCCTTTCCCAAAGCGACTCCACGTCGAGCCGTTATTAGTTGAAAGAGAAAGACCTGCGTCTGTGGCAGCGAATAATTTGGTTCCATTTGAGCCGTTTTGAACGGCAAGCAAGGCAAGAATACCGGTGCTTGGCAACCCGGCGTTGACCGGCGACCAGCTCGTCCCGTTGTCAGTTGATAGGAAGACTCCGTTGAAGCTAGTTCCGGCAAAAATATTCGACCCGCTTACCGCAAGCGACGTGACATCACCGCCTTCAGTTATCGTTAGTCCCGTACCCTCTTCCCAGCTTGTTCCGTTGTTGGTGGACACAAATACGCCGTTGTCTGTGCCCGCATATACGTTGTTGCCGCTGACTGCGAAACACCTCACAATTTTGTCACCCAAGTTTATCAAACCCGAATCCGCCTGGGTCCAGACCGAGCCATTGCTGCTTGAGATATAAACACCTTGTGTTCCCTGGGAGACAAATAGATATGAACCTTCAGCGGCGATGGCAGTAGCCCCTGCATATGGCAATCCGAAATCCACAAGCTGCCATGTAACTCCTTCGTCAGTGGACAGGTAAACGCCACTCGAAGTCGCGGCAAAAAGATTCGACACGCTGACAGCGAGACCGTATACGTAAGACCCCTTTGGAATATTACCTATCGGGACCCAACCTGACCCGCTCCCCGATAGGTCATAAAGGCCTTCCTGTGTACCGGCATATATATTTGTGCCGCCTGAACTGTTGGCCATCGTTCTAAAACACAGGACCGTACCACCATAGGGACCATTTGTCTGTACCCACTGGGCCTCGGTTATCTTGAAATTAAGCGCGAAGATTATTGCAATTAAAAGAGTAATTCGCTTCATGACACACTTCCAATTATTTAATGAGAACAAGGTTTTTCACTTTTACCAAATTCCCTACCACCAACCGATAGAAATACACTCCGCTCGCAAGCCGACTTCCGTCGAAGGTGACCGAGTAATTGCCCGGCCCTTCCTTTTGGTGGACAAGCGTCGCCACTTCTCTGCCGAGAATGTCGTAGACTTTCAATGTCACATTGCTTACCGCTGGAAGCTGATAGCTTATAACCGTGGTCGGGTTAAATGGGTTGGGATAGTTTTGGCTAAGATGGTAATTAGAAAGGGCATTGCGAGGCAAGCTGTGTACTCCGGTGATCATCTCTGACAACGGTCTCTTCCACACACCACCACCGCTGGTCCCGTCATAGAGAATTGTGCCCGAGACTGCAAGAGAATAGACATTATTGTATGGCAAACCGTTATTGACTGCAGTCCAACTTGTCCCGCTGTCGGTCGAAAGAAAGACGCCACCGCCCCAAGTCCCGGCGAAGAGATTCGTGCCCGAGACTGCAAAAGTGGAGACTACCGAGTCTGTCAAGCCGGTATTGACTTGGGTCCAGTTTTTCCCGCCGTTTGTCGAGCGAAAGACACCGCCGCCATGAGTTCCGGCAAAGAGATTTGTGCCCATGACAGCAAGAGACATGACAGAACTGTTTATCAAACCGTCGTTGACTGAAGTCCAGCTTGCCCCGCCGTTTGTCGAACGAAAGACACCGCCGCCATAAGTTCCGGCGAAGAGATCCGTATCCAGGACGGCAAGAGAATAGACGGTAGTGTTTGTCAGACCGTTATTGGCTGCAGTCCAGCTTGTATCGTGGCTGATCATAACATAGACACCGCCATAAGTCCCGGCAAAAAGACCCGCGCCAGAGATGGCAAGAGAAAAGACACCACTGTTTCCCAAACCGGCATTGATTTCACTCCAGGTTTGGCCTTCGTCGGTCGAAAGAAACACGCCGCCAACATAAATCCCAGCATAGAGGTTCTTGCCCGAGACGGCAAGGGAATAAATGCTCCCAAGGTTTGGCAACCCGGTATTGACTGCACTCCAGCTTGTGCCATCGTTAGTCGAAAGAAACACGCCGCCAGAAGTTCCCGCAAAGAGATTCGTGTCCGCTATCTCGGCGGGAGAGGCGGCAAACGACAGTACATCACCGGCGCTCAACTTGCCGGTTTGCACCCATTGAGCATGAGCCCCGGTGGCTGTTGACAAGATGACTGAGAACGCCAGCGTAGCTAAAGTGGTTGTCTTCATAATACCAGTTGCATTTTTATGAACACAGTCGCACGTCATTTGAGCACGACCATATTCTTTATGTTCCCAAAGCTACCGGCGATAAGTCGATAGAAGCAAACCCCGCTTGCCAATCGACTTCCGTCGAATTTGACCGAGCATCTACCGGCAGTGTCTTTGCCATTTACCAGTGTCGCCACTTCCCGGCCGAGTATGTCGTAAACCTTCAGACTGACGTTGCTGATTTCCGATATCTGATATCTGATTTCTGTAGTCGGGTTGAATGGATTTGGATAAATCTGATCCAACCTGAAGTTTGCAGGAGCCAGACGAGTTTCGGTAACTGCCGTCACGCTACTGGGATAATATTCGACGATGAGGGTCCCGTAGACCGAAGCGATGCCGGTGCCAAAAGTGTTCACGAAGTTCTGCCCAGCTGCAAAGAAGCTGTCGACGCCTGTGACCACATTGTAGACTCGCGTGTGAGAGAAAGTCGAGATGTTGTAATTGGAGTTTACCGCTTCCACACCCACGTTACCGTCGTTTAATCCCCATTCATGGTTGTTGCTCGCGGCTAATACGATCAGATCGACAACACCGGAATAACATTCTCCGTCAAAGCGTACCACCACTCGACCGGGAACAGGTGCATCGATGACATTGTGGCCTAGTGTCACGGGGTTGCCTCGAAGATTGACGCCCCCGCTAGAATTCCTTGTTGCTGTACCGTGTCGGTGTCGTTCTGACCAGGGAAGAACTCCACCGTCAAACTGCCATATATAGATGCCATACCCGACCCTGAAGTGTTTACATAATTCTGAGCCACCGCATAAAACGTATCCGGTCCGGAGTTAACCTGGTAAGCACGGGTATGCGAGAAGCAGTCGTTCGAATTGATGTTCACTTCTGCTTCAACAGCAACGTTCCCGTCGTTGGCTGCCCAGTTTCTATTGTCGCTCGCGGCGAGCACGATCAGATCACCAAAGCTTGGGATACATTGGCCATCAAAGTTGACGACGACGGTCACTGAACTCGGCGCATCGATTGCCACTTCACCGACTGCGACAGGATTCCCTCTGACGCTCGTGTCGGTTACGGCGATATCGTCCACCCACACATTCGACTGAGCCATACAAAAAGATGTGAGAGCCGGGAGCACCAGAAACGATTTATAGGAATTTGAAATAATGTTAATATTGTTTTCCCTCCTTCGGGTTGTTCATATTTGTCGTTTTCTGTTCCATCAACTCGGTAATTCGAGATGTCCCACTCCTGGGGCATTCAACCAGCGTATTCAATTCTTCCTATTTGAGGAGAACTAAGTTCTTGACTCTCACGAAACTTCCGGCAACGAGCCGGTAGAAATAGACTCCGCTCGCCAACCTGCTCCCGTCAAACGTGACCGAATAACTCCCGGCATTCTGTTTTTCATTCACCAGAGTCGCCACTTCTCTGCCGAGAACGTCGTAAACCTTCAAGCTGACATTGCTGACCGCTGAAAGCTGATAGCTGATTTCTGTTGTCGGATTGAACGGGTTCGGATAGTTCTGTGCAAGCGTGAAATTTTGCGGCTGGCCGAGAGACGTTTCGATCAAAGTTGCCGGAGTCTTACCAGGGTAGTGCAATCCCAGCGAATGCACCATCACCGTCCCCGATGAACCTGAATCGACACTTACCGTCAACTCATATCCTTCCTTGGTGTACCATGAGATCGAATAGGCTGTGGAGCTATCGGTCAAAACTCCAGCATAGTATTTTTTTGTGGTTGTCACTGCCGTTTCTCTCAGTGCTCCAAATGAACCCTTTGGGAGATTCAATGTGCCATAAGCGTCTATCGTTGCTACAGTCTGGGCTGTGATTATGTTTCCTCCTCCTAGAAACGGAACGGAAGTAGTATCGACTATAGCCGTAAAGACATCTCCCAACTGTAAGGGTAGAGGAAAAAAAAGCTGGCTGTATCTATGGACGAAGCTCGTGTCCATCGAGACGGATGACATACTTTCACCATA
>JAJYIT010000053.1 GCA_021789975.1 Bacteroidota bacterium | reverse complement strand
CAAAGGACAGTAGTCACTTGACATTAACCACGATTTTGTTCTTATTCAATTTGGATCAAAGATGGGGAGCAGTCAGACCTGACCGGATCACTAACTTATCGTTGGTACAACAAACGGGGGCAGGTCAGTTCACAATTGATCTACCGACACGTGGTAGAGCATGGCCAACAATCGCGCTTACACCATAACCAGTGCGACAAGTCAGGAAATCCCGCTTTCCTACTTCAACAACCAGTTGCCGGGCGTGGTCACTACCATAAACATCACATTCCAGGCTAATCTGGTCAACATGATTGCGGAGGGGTTCAATCCCGCGATAGACTCGGTATATTTGGTTGGTGGGAATCCGCCGTTGAACTGGGGATATGCGGCAGGCGAGACAATGACCCCGAGCTTTGAGAATCCTAATGTGTATGAGACGACACTGAAGTTCACCGGGATCATCGGAGCGCAGGTTCAGTTCAAGTTGTTTGGAGCGGGAACCGATCCGTTCAGCAATGGTGGATGGGAAAGTGGAGACAACCATACATTCCCGTTCCCATCGGCAGACACGACCGCTACTTGGACGCCGAATCTACATGTTACAAAACCGAATGCAGCCGCTGATGAAGTGATTTTCCATGTTGACATGAACAAGGCTTACGATGGAATCAACTTCAAACCTGTCACTGGAGTTAAGAGCGTATGGATAACGGGAAGCGTTGCGCCTCTTAATTGGCCGCCGTCCGGCTGGCCGATGACGGACACCGTTGATGAGAGCAGTGCAATCGATACCACTGCGCAGCTGCATAGGATGTATGATGATGGTACGCACGGCGACAGTCTCGCAGGAGACAACAGATGAACTATAACCCGGAAATTCAGCCCGGGCGTTTCGTCGTACGTCGAATACAAGTTTGGAGCTGTGTTCGATGGATACGATACTATTACCATCGGGGGAGTCACGAGCAACGGAAGCCTCATCGACAACGAATCTAGAAGCGGAGTGAACCACACGCTGGTCCTGTCAGGCGCGAACCAGTCGGTCTACAATCACTTCGGTGATATGGATCCCAATAATCCTGGCACGGGAATCAAACGGGTCATTGACGGACTTCCGACCACCTTCAGTATTTCCCAGAACTATCCGAATCCGTTCAACCCGACAACCCGGATCGACTATGCACTTCCAAAGAATAGCTTTGTTACACTGAATATCTACAACATTCTCGGACAGGAAGTTGCTACGTTGTTTGCTGGACAGCAGCGCGCAGGTTACTACGGGGCGACCTTCGACGGTGCCAGACTCGCAAGCGGTGTCTATTTCTACCGTCTGCAAGCCGGCTCTTTCTCGGTAACAAAGAAGATGGCATTTACTAAGTAAAGTATTGTTCACATTCTCCTTAAGGCTCCGGCTTGCTTGCAAAAGTGGGCCGGAGTTTGTTTGTTCTCAGGCAAGCGGCATCTTCCACACAAATAGATACAACCAGGAGCTGATTCAGTGAGATTAATTTTCGAATTGTGGTTTGTGAGATTTGCCGTCTTCCTTTCACTGCCTCTTCTACTCGCGGATTCTCTTCGTGCCCAGGACAGTGTCGATGTTACCTTTTACCATAAGCCTGCCGGAAATCCGTCGGTTGTCTATGTACCAGGGGAGTTCAACGCGTGGGGGCACAATTCCAATGGCCGGATTTCGCCAGGCGATTCGTCAGCGATGATTAAAGATCCGCAGACCGGCATTTGGTCAAAGAGCTGTAGATTGCGTACCGGAGGCCCCATCTCGGGAGCCAAAGTTCCTGGCGCCTACCAGTACAAGTTTAATGAGAATGGTTCGACATGGCTGTCCGATCCTCTAAACCCCATTCAGAATCCGGCGGACAACAGCAACTCTGTCTTGTATGTCAACAGCCCGACGATTTTTCACTTCATACCGAATTCAATTTCCGGCGTAGTCAAATCATCGCGGCCGACAATATCAGCGTATATTTTTCGGTCATTGAAGTACGGGATCGATACCGCAAGTTTTGTCATTCTGATCGATAACATTGCTTACAAGATACCGGGCACGGCGTATGACTATTCTTCGAAACTTCTAAGCTTCATCTCACCCGTAATACTTGCGAATGGCAAAAGGGTTTTGAGATTGTCCGTGAAGAACGTCGACGGTGGTCAAGCCACGGATTCGACAAGTGTCACCGTGCAGGCTGGCGCAATTCAAATTCTCACTCGTGGAGGATACGTCACTCTTAAATCGGGCACAACCATTCATGGGAGTGTAGAAGACACATCCATCCATTGGGTAGACATCGTCGCTGACGAAAAGGACACGACAACGGTGCAGGTAAGCGCGGAGAAATTCTCTTCGCCGGTTGCGTTCCATGAAGGGGAAAATGTGTTTGTGGCTGAAGCGGCTACATCTTCGGATTCTACGATAGTATCGGATCCGTTCGAGATGACATATAAAGTAAACCATTCTCCAATTGCCGAGATTAGCTTTGCATCGTCTGGGAATTCGATAACTCTTTCTGCTGAGAGGAGCACGGATCCGGATTCATCGCAGAGCAGCAGGCTGGAGTTTACCTGGGGGATCGATTCGACTAATCCAGCACCGCTAAGCGGAGTTCAGGATCAGCATTTGTCCACCGTAACCATATCCAGGCCGAGGGTTCCAGGTGATTATTCCTTCTCTCTTGTCGCTAGAGATCCGGATGGGAAGAGTGACACAACTCACTCCTATTTCACAATTGAGACGAACGACTCAGTGGCTTTTCCGACTTACGCTTCCAGTCCAGATTGGGCGAAAAAGGGAAGAATCTACGAGTTATTCTTCAACTCGTTCACCGCGGAAAGGACAATCAAAGCCGCAACTCAGAGACTTCAGTACTTGCATGATCTTGGAGTGAACATTACTTGGGTCATGCCTGTTATGAAGAATAATCAGTCGATGGACAATTCGAGTGGAACAGGTTACAACATCGTGGATTTCTATACGGTCGCCCCGGAATACGGGACGAACCAGGACTTCAAAGAATTTGTTCAGCAAGCACACAATCTCGGGCTGAAAGTCATACTGGACGTAACCCCTAATCACACAAGTTTCAATCATCCTTTCGCTCAAGACGCAAGACTCTTCAGGGAAAATTCGTTCTACTGGGATTTCTACCTTCATTCGATAATCGGCAACAACAACGGCCAGGGATCAAGTCTTGCTGACGGATTCTTTTATTACTCTAGTTTTAGCAGCCAGCTTCTCAATTACAACTGGAACGATCCCGACGCGCGCGCTTATATGGATGGAGTCTACAAATGGTGGATTCAGGAGATGGGTGTTGACGGATTCAGGTTCGATGTTTACTGGGGACCTCACAACCGCGCGGACAAAGGGTTGGGCAAGGAAGATGAAATGGGTACGCCAACCCGGACTTTTCTGAGACACTTCAATCCGAATATATTTTTGCTTGGTGAAACCGCCGGCACCGGTGTGGGTACAGAAGTGAACTATGCTGACGATACATTGCACAACCGGGGAATCGGCGGCGGGCTTGACGCCGCCTACGACTGGAACTTGCTCCACAACGCAATCCAGTCCTTCAACTTCGGCAATCCCTGGAGCATTACGGATCTGAATCAATATGTTACAAACTATGGTGATACAAAGATGGGATTCGTTCCCGGTCCGAATGCGCTGTTCATGCGTTTCATGGAGAACCACGACGAAGATCGGATTGCCTACTCCTACGGTTCATATGAGAAAACGATGCCGATGGCAGCGGTCATCTTTACCATACCTGGAATCCCCATGATCTATTCCGGCCAGGAGGTGGGGTGGGGTCTCGGCATTTCAGATTTCGATCGCCGACGCCGCGGAGTTATCGACTGGAATAATAGCGGCAAGTCGCTACTCGCGCCACACTATCAGCGACTCGCATGGATTCGCGGAACCTTTCCTGCCTTTTCAACCCAGAGTTTCTGCCTGCTCTCGACAGGAAACAGTTGGATATACGGCTACACGCGGCCTTTGGACGACCAGAACGGAATTGCACTTGAAAATTTCGATAGTAAGCCCGCAACCACAACTGTGACTCTCTCATCAAGCGGAAGCACGGCCAACATAGCCTTTGAGGGAGGTGTGAAAGATGGCGTGACGTATTACCTTAATGATGTTTACAATGACTCGTCATCGGCAATGGCATTCGACGGCAGTTCGCTGAGTTTCACTGCGACTCTCCCGGCTTACTCGTCGGCGGTTTACATCCTGAGTGATTCGCTCATAAGACTAACGGTGCCCGAGCTTACCGATGTGGAGATGGAAAACGAGGATATGCCATGCAAGTACGAACTTGAACAGAACTTTCCAAACCCTTTCAATCCGACGACCAGAATAAGGTATTCGTTGCCGGAATTCAGTAACGTCAGGTTAGACATTTACAACGTTCTCGGTCAGCATATCGAGAATCTCGTTCACAAGGGGCAGCCCGCCGGTGTGCACCAAGTCGTATTCGATGGGAGCCGCTTTGCTTCGGGAATTTATTTCTGTAAATTATCGGCCGAAAGTTTCTCAAGAACAATCAAAATAGTGATGGTGAAATAATGACCTTCCTTCTCCTGTGTGGCTTTGTGTTGCCGTCGCACAAGCAAGTTAAGTACGGACAAACCGCTGCGACAAAAAAAGACTCTTCCGCCTATGTTTCCAATCCTATCTCTAAACACGATTCGCCTGACGCGATCTCATTTGAGCAAGCTCAGCAGAGCAGCGCTCCGATAGGGTTTCGACCACCTGTCAGAGAATCGTGGATTCCCTTGGAACTTGGTGGAGGTGCCCTCGCGATCACATATGGGCTTTTCAAATCCGATGATGAGGTGTATGAAGATCTTCACGGGATCAGGATGCGTAGCCCGGTGCTATCCAGTGTAAGTCCGACAGTCAGCCTGATGGGACTCGGAACATTTTCCATCGCACTGTTCGGCTCCTTTTACGCATATCATTTTGTCACCGGCGACCAAAGCTCTTTCCAGGTAGCAAACCTCGGAATGGAGTCGTTCCTGGTAAGCGGCATATCGGATCAGATACTCAAGAACCTCTTCGGCCGGGAACGACCGAGTATGGCTACCAAAGAGGGCGGGAGGTGGAACGGACCGTTATCATATTTCAGGCATAGTGACAATGGAAGTAAGAGCATCGCAAGTTACGACGCATTCCCGTCCGGTCATACTGCTACAATTTTCGCCGCTGCGACGACAATAGCGGATTACTACCATGAGCCATGGGTCTCCTACGCCGCGTATTCTACCGCCACGCTCGTCGGTATTTCACGAGTGATGGAAAGTGCCCATTGGCCGAGCGATGTTTTTGTCGGTGCCATCCTCGGCTATTTCAGCGCAAAGTTTGTCGAGGAGCTGCCGTTCAACAAGAAAGGTGCAGCACTCAATTTCGGAGTTCTAAACGGAGGGTATGATGCGACTCTGTCGCTCAGGTTCTGAACGAACAGCAGCCTGTCTCCTTCTCAGTGCTGCAATTTTGACGCTTGTGTGTGCGGCGAATGCGCAAACTTATTCAGGGGGAGCCGAAAGCACTCAGAGACTCGATACACTCGCGCTGGTTGATGGAAAACCTATAACGAGCGCGGACTTTCTCAACCGGTTCGAGATGTCGATCTATCCGGGCAAGGATGATCCAACTACACTCGAAAGGGTGAAACGCGGGTTTCTGTATTCGATGGTTGCGGAGAAGCTCCTTGCACAGGCGGCCAGGCAATCGGGTGTTCCATACACAGCGTCGGAAGAGGTGATTCGCAGGGAGATGACCGACATCTTCATGAGAGACGCGCTCTTCAGACAGGAAGTTGTCCCTCCCGCTGAAAGACGCGTTACGAACGCCGACGTGCTTCATGGCTTCAAGATTTCCGTATACAGATATCTTGTGGATGCTTTCTACTTTGGCAGTGACAGCGCGAGTGCCTGGAGCTTGTATCGTGATATGAAAGGACGCCCGTCGATGACGATATACATGCTGGCAGACAGCCTCGGCGTTCGGCACGACACACTGGATATACCTTATGGAGAATCGACCGCAGCGATAGAAAACGCATTCTTCGGCCATACGATAGGTTACATTTCGAAGCCCACTGTCACAGTTGACGGCCTCGTGATCTTCAGGGTCCTTCACAGGGAACCGAACAAGAAGTTCATCGGTGGCTCGATCCTCGACAGGTTCCATCGTATAAGGCAGATACTTGTGAACCGGGAAGAAATAGACCTTGGGAACAATTACGTCGAGGAAGTGATGAAGAATGTCACGGTCGATATCAACTATGAAATATTCCGCCCCCTGGTATACGACATTCAGAAGATTTTCGAGAAGGAGAGTCCAACTTCGTACAATCCATACTATAGTCTGACTCCTCAGGATTTGGCTCTGCTTACCGTGAAGTTCTCATCACAACTATATGATCCGCTGCTTACCTTCAAGGGAGGAAGCCTGACACTGGCGGATGTTTTCAACCAGCTTCCCACTGCAATGTTTGCCGCCGACGACAGCACTCTCCCTGCCATCACGTATGCCCTCCACATGTCTCTGCGGTTCATTGCACAGAACCACTTTTTGGTTCAGCGAGCACGTGAACTTGGCCTTCAGAACTCACAGGAGGTAAAATATAACGTTGGGATGGTTCTGGATGCCTACCGTTCCTACGGATTCGCGCACGAGATCACCGACACTGTCAAGATAACACAGGCGGAGGTGGATGCTTTTTTTGCATCGCATCATGATGAAGTGCTCAAAGCGGTAAAGTTGCGGTTGCGAGCATACGCGGCTAATGATATCAACCAGGCAATTGCTATCTACACCAACCTTGAAGATCAGAAAGACCTCGAAGCGGCAGAGACCGACACAGCCGCCCACTGGGTCGACGCGTTCAGTCTCGGTGAGACGGGTGCTGTACTTTCTGAGTTGAAGAAGGGACAGGTCTACGGACCCATCGAAGACCATGGGAAATTTTATATTTACCAATTGCTCGACAAGAAGTCCTCTATCGGAAATGAAGCGATAAAGAACAGCATAGAAGTTGCCAGGGAATTGCTCCTCGCAAAAGAGAAACAGGCGACTCTTTCAGAGTATATTGCGCACCTCGCCGCGCACGACAATCTCAGACTATTCCGCCAGAATCTCCTCGCTCTCAAGGTCACCCGGTTCCAGATGCTGACGTACCGTCTGATCGGCTTCGGAGGAAGAATCCTCGCAGTACCGCAGCTTTATCCGCGGGAGGGTTGGATCGAATACTACAAGCAGAAAAGGCCACCTGTGCCATGATGTTTGATGCAGACCGGATGCCGGATGCAGGGGGCTGCACGCGATGAAGCTGTCCAGGTCAGATTTGGCGACAAGCCAGGCTCGGTCGATTTTCTTACACGACTTCCGAATTTCAATTCGGACACTGTTGGCCCTTTTTCCGCTTTTTCTTTTCTCTGTCTTCCTGGCTTCCTTTTCGAAGAGTTCCCTCGATGATCCCCACCAACTGGTCATATGGCACACGCTCCACCCGGACGAACAGGATATCCTTGACCAGGTTCTGGCCAGGTTCACGGCAGACAATCCGGGCATCAAGGTGACGGCTCTTTACAAGGAGACGGAGACGCTTCGATCCGGATTTCAAATTGCCGCAATCGGCGGCGCCGGGCCCGATATAGTCTGGGGTCCCTCGGATCAGGTCGGTCCGTTCGAGACGATGCAGATAATTCTTCCACTGGATACCCTCTTCAGCAAGGATTACCTCGCGGGGTTTGATCCGAAAGCTTTGGTCTACAGCCACGGGCATCTGTATTCTATCGCCGATAAGATCGGGAACCACCTGATGCTGATCTACAACAGGGCGTTGTTGCGGGCTCCCCCGGAGAATATGAACGAGCTTCTCGCGTACGGGGCGAAATTGCAGAGGGCTGCCGACACCACGCAGGGACACGATATTCATTACGCTCTAGTCTGGAGCTACACCGAGCCTTATTTCTTCATCCCGTTTCTGACGGGTTACGGCGGCTGGGTGATGGATTCGCTCGGCAATCCCACACTTGATACACATGCGATGGTGAAGGCGCTTAAGTTCATCAAGGATCTTCGGGACAAATACCGGATCGTGCCAAAAGCCTGTGACTACGAGACTGCGGATGCCCTCTTCAAAGAGGGGAAGGCTGCGATGATCATTAACGGCCCCTGGTCGTTCGGAAGCTATAAGAGGGCGGGAATCGATTTTGGCGTCACCCGGATTCCGTTCATCAAAGAGACTGGTTTGTGGCCCGCCCCGATGGTTTCCCCGATGGGTTACTCGATCAACGAGTCCGTGCCGGCGTGGAAGATGCCCATCGTGGTCAGGTTGATAAAGTACCTTTTAAGCGCACAGGTGCAACGCGAGTTCACGAAGAGGTTTGACACCATTCCGACGAGGACCGAACTCTACCGTGATTCAGTTTTTCTCTCTAATGAGATCGTGAGGGAATCTGAATACCAGATGGAGGTTGGGAGACCGATGCCGATAATTCCTGAATTGCGCGCTATTTGGGATGCGATGCGCCCCGCTTACCAGGCGGTCCTGGGCGGAACAGACACACCTGAGCACGCAGCCCGAAGTATGCAGAAAAATGCAATCGAGAAAATCAGGGAAATGAACGAGTGAAAACTCTCAGAGGGCTGATCGGGCATCTAACGCAATTCTACAGCGAGGGCATCAGCCCCAACGCGTTTGCTTACATCTTGATGGCGCCCGCCATCATTGTGATGTTCGGTGTGGTGATCTATCCGTTCTTTTATAACCTGGTACTCTCATTTTCAAATATGAGTCTCCGCCACTTCAAGGATTGGCATATCATCGGGTTCAGACAATATGCGCAGGTTTTCGGGGAGAAGGTCCTTTACACGGTACTTCTTAAGACGGTTGTCTGGACGTTTGTGAATGTCGTATTCCACGTGACCATCGGTGTACTCCTTGCCCTTTTACTAAACCGGAAGTTGTTCGGCAAGGCGGCTATCAGGACGCTGCTGATACTACCGTGGACGATTCCGCAGGTAATTGTAGCATTGACCTGGCGCAGCATGTTCAATTATGAGTACGGTGCATTAAACCTTTTCATTTCACAGTACATCCACATGGCTCCTGTCGAATGGCTGGGAAAGCCGCTTGAGGCTTTCAGCGCCTGCATCATCACAAACATCTGGCTCGGTTTTCCGTTCATGATGACGATAGCACTCGGCGGATTGCAGAGCATTCCACAGGAGCTGTATGAAGCTGCGGACATCGACGGGGCTTCGGGTTGGCAGAAGTTCTGGTCAGTAACTGCACCACTTCTGAAACCGGTGATGATACCTGCCATCACTCTCGGTATTATATGGACTTTCAACAACGTCAACATCATCTGGCTGGTCTCAAACGGCGGTGAACCGTCGGATCAAACTCACATACTGGTTTCCTATGTTTACAAGGCGGCGTTCAATTTGTATCGATACGGTTATGCAGCTGCTCTATCGATGGTGATATTTTCTGTCCTGTTGATATTCAGTCTCCTGTTTCTGAAGCGTTCCAGGGCTGCAGAGGCTGCGTATTAGAAATATGGAGTTGTTGGAGCGATGGAATATTGGGGTCTGTCTTTAGCGGCGTGAAGTGATGAAAAATCAGAATTACAAAATTAGAAAGTCCGACACGGCATCCCGCCGGGGGAAACCCAAAATTGCTACTCTTATTCTCTATTTTCTTCTGATTGGATTCACCCTCGTGGTTCTGTATCCGATAGTAAATGTCATCAGCATCTCCCTTCGACCGGCGGACAGGCTTCTTTCTACATCATTGAAGGTAATTCCTGACGGTGCATCGTTGAGATCCTACCATGTTCTCTTCACTCAAACGCCATTTCTCCTTTGGTTTTGGAATTCAGTCTTCATCTCTGCTGCTGTGACGTTGACCGGAGTTGTGTTGGCGTCGACTGCGGGATATGCATTCAGCCGTTTTGGCTTCTACGGAAAAAAGAGTGCGATGGTTGGACTGCTGGTGACGCAAATGTTCCCACCGACGATGCTCCTCCTGCCGATGTACATCATGTTGTTGAAGCTTCATTTGATCAACAGTTATCTCGGAGTGATAATCATCTACACTTCGACTGCGCTTCCGTTTTGTGTTTCGCAAATGAAGGGCTACTATGATACGATTCCCTTCAGTCTTGAGGAAGCCGCGAGGATCGACGGCTCGACGAGATGGAGAGCATTCAGGGAAGTGATCCTGCCGCTTGCGGCGCCGGCGCTGGTGATTACGGCGTTGTTTTCGTTTATGACTGCATGGGCCGAATACGTAGTTGCCGCTCAAGTGCTCCAGGATACGAGCCTCTTCACCTTGCCCCTTGGTCTCAAGCAATTCGAATCGAGCATGTCGACGCAATGGGGACTGTATGCCGCAGGCTCGCTCATCATCAGTATTGCGGCAGTAGCCCTCTTTCTGTTTCTGAGCCGGTGGCTGATCTCCGGCCTGACTCTTGGAAGTGTGAAAGGTTGAAGGAATTGTTAATCATGAATTCTCAATGTTGAATGTCAAGCCACTGGTCTCTGCCTGCCGGGAAAATGGGCGTGTATATTGACCTACTTAATTTTTTTCATTGTTATTCCATAAATTACCGCTGCAGCAATTCTTGGTTTCTTCGTCAGGCATTACTTCGTCAATCAGGCAATTTGCGCTCTGCTTCTCGGAGGAGTGTCTTTGATTGTCGCGGCGCTGCTCGTTGCAAAAGTCAATGACATCGATGGAGCACAAGGGGAATTAAATGATTAACTGCAAAATATTTTTTATTATGAGCTCATCTGCTGGAAGAACCTTCTCAGCACTCAAAACCGTCTCAGGAGTTGTCATGGTTGGAATTGTAGCATCGACGATTGCAGCCGCGGCTGCAACTTCAATTGCGGATTGCCAGGTTAAAGTACCCGATTGGGCGATGAAAGCTGTGTGGTACCAAATCTTTCCAGAACGGTTCCGAAATGGAGATCCGGGGAATGATCCTATGGCGAAAGACGCTCAAGTCTCCAATCGGAATTGGAAGATTTCTCCATGGACCAGCGACTGGTACAAGCTGCAGCCTTGGGAAAAGAAAGTCTCGGATAAGTTCTATAATGTTGTCTTCGACAGACGATACGGCGGCGACCTGGAGGGCATTGTCGATGAACTCCCTTATCTAAAAAAACTCGGGATAAACGTCATCTATATGAACCCGGTATTCGAATCGCCGTATCTCCACAAATACAATACGGCCAATTATGCTCACATCGACCACAACTTTGGTCCTGATCCAGCCGGTGACCTGAAAATCATGTCGGAGGAAAATCCTGATGATCCGTCGACGTGGCAGTGGACTTCCGCGGACAAGGAGTTTCTCAGATTCGTCAAGGAAGCACATCGGATGGGAATGCACGTCATCATCGACGGCGTGTTCAACCACGTCGGTACCGACTTCTGGGCTTTCAAGGATGTCGAGATATATCAGCAAAAGTCGAAGTTCAGGAATTGGTTTGATGTTACAAGCTGGGCCGATCCTGCAAAGGGGACGAAGTTCACTTATGCTTGCTGGTGGGGAGTAAAGTCGCTGCCGGTCTTCAGGAAAGACTCAACAACTGGTTTGGCTCACGGTCCGTACGAGCATATCATGGCTATCACGAAACGCTGGATGGAGCCGAATGGTGTTGCAAGAGATGGGATCGACGGCTGGCGGCTTGATGTGCCGAACGAGATACCACATCCCTTTTGGATTGCCTGGCGGAAGCTGGTCAAAGGCATCAACCCGGAAGCGTATATCACCGGTGAAATATGGGACAACGCTTCGCCGTGGCTGAAGGGGGATCAGTTCGACGCTGTAATGAACTATGAGTTCGCCAAGGCCGCGGTGAATTTCTTTATAAACAAGCATCTGGGTATCACGCCTCAACAATTCGATTCAACTCTCGCGGCGATCCGAAATCTTTATCCCGAAAGTGTTAACTATGTCCTGCAAAACCTGATCGACAGCCATGATACCGACAGGCTTGGTTCTATGATCATGAATCCAGACCGCGCATACGATTCGGGCGACAGTCCTCGAAGCAATTCTGGTTACGACATCAGCAAACCCGATGCAGCGGCGATTCAGCGGCAGAAACTCATCGTACTTTTCCAGATGACTTACGTCGGTGCGCCGATGGTATATTACGGAGATGAAGCCGGTATGTGGGGCGCGGATGATCCTGATGACCGGAAGCCGATGCTGTGGGCTGATATGAAGTATGAAGATGAGCGGAGCAGCCCGGTGACGGGTGTCAAAAGGTCCGATGACAAGAACGTGTTCAACAAGGATCTTTTCGGCTACTATAGCAAGCTAATACACGAACGCATCTCTAATCCCGCGCTGACCATTGGAACTTACCGGACACTTGTCGCCGACGATACCGACCGAGTGTTTGTGTTCGAGCGGAAGCACGAAGGTCACGTTGCGGTTGTCGGATTCAACCTTTCAGACAAAGAGCAGGCGGTGGAAGTAAACGTTGATGTCGAAAGCAAGGTATTTGCCGATGTGCTGAGTTCAGAAAAGACACTCTGTCAGGGAGGGAGACTGCGATTCACCATCAAGCCGGGTTGGGGAGTATTGCTGGTGAATTAAGGCAAGCGACAGTTGAACCGTCGCGGGAAATATGTGCATGAGTATGACAGGGCGATGACCCGGCTCTTACCCGAAACTCGCGCACGGTATCTCTCCTGATTTCTTTGGATACGCTTGACTTTCGTTGTTCCATTATCTATAATGCTCCCGATAGTTCTTCACAAGATTTGGGCGGCTGAGCTTAGTACGATAGTGAGCTTCGCAGGTATGCTTAAGAACGCTGTGTAGGTCCTAACGGATCGACATTTCGTCCAAACCTTGAGTGGCGGTGCAGTATCCTACCAGATTCAATTTCATTTGGTGAGTGAAGATCAGGTCTAAGCATATAGAACCTATAAAAAGGAGGAAGTATGCCGGTGCAAAATCTAATCTCAGCAAGCATTACGAAGGAACAGGTAGCCGCGGTGGAGCAGGGAATCGATGCCGCAAAGAGTAATCTCCCGTTTCTGATAACGCTTGCGCCAGTGGAGAAAAAGAACTTCGTCAAAGCCGCCAACTCTTACTCACCGTTCACCGACCTCGCCTACCTGGTGGTCACGGAGCACCCTGAAATTCTCGCAGGCACATTCAACATTGCCGAGTTCAAAAGTGATTATCAACTTTCGGTGGATCTTGCTCCGGTACTGGGCAAGATAGAGGAGTTGGCCGTGGCGGTGGAAGACACGATGTTTGCGGCAAAGAGCGACGCCATGATGGAATCTCTGCAGGTTTATGCGGCTGTCCAGGCAAACGTTGACAAGGTCCCGGGACTGGACGTACTCAACGCGAAGATGGCGGCGTTCTTCAAGAAGAGTAAAAGGATTCCGCCGGCCAGCAGCTCCGGTCAGGCGCCGTAGAAGTAAAACCGAATGGAATTCGACCGGGAGAATTAGTCTCGAACACTTGTGCATGCGCAGGCGTGACGCTTTCCTGCACTGGAGCGATTGTCCCGAGTGTTCCCATGACGCTCCGGTGCGTCGATTCGAAGCTCGGGAGTGTGAAATCGATGCAACGGAGTGTAAAAAAGACGGTCGCGAGCATTGAATCCATGCTCCAGAGTGTAAAAATGAGGCTCTGGAGCATCGAATCCACTGTCGGGAGGGGGAAACTGAGGCTCCGGAGTATCGAAACGATGCTACCGACTTAGAAAACGGTCGTCGGAAGCGTGGACAAGGAGGGTCTGATTATGAGAAGCGCAGCGAGTTAATGAATTCCCGGCTTGTGAAGTAATTGAAGGTGGTTGTTTCGAATCGGTCGTCGATACAGGTCCGGTCAGTCTGTGCAGGCGGGTTTGAGTCGATCCATGAAAGGCGAGGGGGCTCGAACGAAGGAGACCCGGCACCGACGATAAATGGAGTCGCGCGATAATCTTTGTGAACAAAATACAGAAACACGAAATGGTACGGCTTTCCCGCAGCCACGCTGGCAAATACGAAGCTGTGCAGGTTGCGGGGAGTTAGGCGACACGCACGGCGCGCATCAAAAGTGGCTCGTCCAACCAATTTCAAACCGGGAGATTGATTGATGGATTCAAACCTTGAGCGATACAGGAAAGATCTGGATGCTCTGATTGACAAGGGGGATAGCCTTGCCAATGCCATCCAATTTGAATGCTATCCAAAGGAATTCAAGGCTGAAGCAGCGAAGAAATTGGGTTCGAAGGCCAAGGGGTTCCTTGCGTCCCTGCCTTCTTTTTCGTTGGAGTACCAGTCGTGGTATTCTGAAGCGAAGGTTCTCGTCAAGCAACTCTTACCGGACCGGCTGGAAGACTTTGTACGCCACTACGAGAAACACAAATCTCGCAAGAATATCACATTTGAAAATTACAAGATAGAAGACTACCTGCAAGGACTAAAGGTGACACGTGGATGGGAAAAGGAAAAAGTGGCTGGCCCTGATGCGGCAATCCCTTTGTTTCGTCAACAAGTGGCTATCGTAAAATCAATAAGATCACGTCTGGGAAGCTCTTTGTTCGACATACGCCAGCTTGTTCAAGCAGACCTGTTCGACTCAGAGATTGATGCCGCAACCGAGCTTGCAAAGAACAAGTTCACACGAGCCGCAGGCGCACTCGCTGGGGTTGTTCTCGAAAGGCACCTTGCACAGGTCTGTGATAACCATTCAATTGTCATCAAAAAGAAATCACCCACGATTAACGATCTCAATAGCTTGCTCAAAGACGCGGGTGTAACTGATACGCCACAGTGGAGATTCATCCAACATCTTGCTGACATACGCAATCTCTGTGACCATGACAAAAAAGTCGAACCGACACAGGAGCAAGTCACAGATATGACCGCGGGAGTCGCAAAAGTTCTCAAGACCTTGTTTTGAACTATGATTATATCATCTTCCCGCGCCGTGCACGAACGCCTAACAACGGCAATCACGACCCTCGATTATTATATGATATCGTGCTCGGTTCATCGCGCGCTCACTACGGTACCCCTTTAATGGAAACGCGCGACGACGTGATTGCCGTGGACGTTATGCGTCATGGACGCCCGCGCAGAATGAAGGTTAGTCAGAGAGGTGTACTTTGAGTTTTTTCCCCAAGGCCCTGGCGTATCGCCCTAACGTTGATAGACGAATGTCCTCGGAATGGTTCTCGATTCGCGAAATAGCTGATTTCTTCGTGTGTAGCTTTTTTGCGATAGCCTCTTGTGTTATCCCAGCGTTCTCTCGCGCCTGGCGAAGCATCACGTTAAACTCGAATGCTTCATATCCCGACTCGAAGTTCTTCTCAAACTTTGGACTGCGCTTCTTGCGGCGTTCTATGTATCGTTCGACATCACTCATCTTTTCAGTCTCCTTTGTAAATATTCGGCTCGACGCTGTTGAGCCAGTTCAACCTCTTTCCTCGGAGTCTTCTGCTGTTTCTTTGCGAATCCATTCGTTAATATCAACTGTCGTGAGTTCTCAAAGAAACCTAATAACCTATAACTGTTTCCGCCCATTTGGGCGCGGACTTCCCAGAGGTCATCTGTGCCAACCAGTTTCTTGAAACACTGTGGCGGAACAATTTCGAGTCTCTCCACTAACCGAAGAACCCACGCTACTTTCTGGGCAACTCGGTCTGAAAGAGAGTCGAGAAAATCGTCAACGGGACAATCGCCAGACGATGTTCGATAGAACTCGATTGTCCGCATGAACGAAGTTAACACATGTGTGAACCGCAGTCAAGAAACCTGCGGGCGTCCACGGACGGCTAACAACCAAAAAGAAGACGCCTGCCTACCGCAGGCAGGCTCGACTATTGTATATCATGGAGCTCGCTTCATCGCCGCCGTCTTCACTCTGGACGCTTCCTGCCTTCCTGCAGGCAGGCGCGACTTTTGTAGCGGGCGTCGGGGCGACTTCTTTTTGGCAGACATTAGTTGCAACGGCAATTCAATCAGAAGGAAGCCTGGAGGAATGCTTCTTGAGCCATAATGCCAATTGTGTTTTGAACAATCTATTTGAGGACAGGTCAATCATCATTGAGTATGCGTCCTCCTCGTGGGCAATAATCTCCCAACCGTTTCTCTGGAGGAAGAGGTCCATCAGTACAAATGCAACTCGTTTATTTCCGTCAGTGAATGGATGGTTCTTGCAGACATGGTAACCATAGGCGGCTGCCTTATCAAAGATTGTCTTGTGAGCAGATTTTCCACCAACCGTTATCTTCGGCTGAGCAAGCGCGGAGTCAAGAAGGTTTCGGTCCCGAAGCCCAGGTTGGCCACCATAGCGCTGAAGGATGTCCGCGTGGATTGTGACGACAAGTTCTTCGGGAATGAAGCGAACTGCCATTATTTCGCAAGTGCTTTAAGCGCGTTTCTAAACTTCTTGTTCGTGTGTTCGTATGCTTTTGCCCATTTCGCGAACTTAGGGTCGAATGGTGTAATGATAAGCCCTTCCTCGGTTTCAACGAAGTGGAGTTCATCTCCTTCGTTGAGGTGGAGATTTTCGACCATGATCTTAGGCAAAGTGATTCCAAGGCTGTTGCCCACTCGTCGGACGGCTGTCTTAAGCATGGTAACTTCTCCTATTTATGCTAGATTATAACAAATGTATTACACGAAATCAATTGTCGCTGCTGCTAACCACCAAAAAGAAGACGCCTGCCTACCGCAAGCAGGCTTCCCGACTTAAAGCATGTCGGGACAGGCTATTATGGATCGCTTCATGGCACGCACCTTATCTAAAGAAAGAAGGAGCGCGCCACAACCCCGATTGGAAGCGTATCGGGGCAAGCTTTGTCCGGCCGGACGTTAGGCGAAAGCAAAGGCGGGCTAATACTGCGTTTTGCGGCACATCCAATCAATCAACAAAGCGATGTTATTGGAAACCATTTAACCAATAGATAGACCATAACCGAATCTATTCACACTCGTAAGGAGATTTTCCCAAATGGATATCCCACGTATATTCAACATCACTGAAAGTGCTCATCGAATCCACAACCCGATCACACCGGAGAAGCTCGCCGTTTTCGGTGCGGCGCTGCGTCTGGAATCGGGCGACCGGGTGCTCGACATCGGCAGCGGTTCGGGCGAAATGCTGTGCACCTGGGCACGCGATCACGGCATCATCGGTACCGGTATTGACATGAGCCAATTATTCACCGAACAGGCGAAGCTCCGTGCTGTAGAACTCGGCGTCGCCGATCGAGTCACGTTCATTCATGGCGATGCTGCCGGCTATGTCTCTGACGAGAAGGTCAGTGTCGCAGCCTGTGTCGGTGCGACATGGATCGGCGGTGGAGTCGCGGGCACCATCGAGCTTCTGGCGCGGAGCCTTCGCACAGGAGGAATCATCCTCATCGGCGAGCCCTACTGGCGTCAACTGCCGCCCACGGAGGAAGTCGCCAGGGGGTGTCTTGCGGAGTCAATCTCCGAGTTTCTCATCCTTCCGGAACTTCTCGCGTCTTTCGGCCGACTTGGCTACGACGCGGTTGAAATGGTTCTGGCTGACCAGGACGGCTGGGACAGATATGAGGCGGCCAAATGGCTAACCATGCGCCGATGGCTTGAAGCCAATCCCGGCGACGAGCTCGCGAAAGATGTTCGAGCCAAACTCAGCTCGGAACCCGATCGATACGCTACTTACGCGCGTGAATACTTAGGCTGGGGTGTGTTCGCGCTGATGCTGCGATGAGTCGTTGTTCTTGTGCCACAAAACGCAATCCGTACAGAACTTTGCCTGCGCATAACATGTCCAAGAAAGACGCCCGCCTGCCAACGGTGAGGCTTCGACATATTTGCGTTCGGCCTGCCAGATCTCGGAGCCTTGTCGACGCCCACGCATAGGTCCTGTCTATGACTTAGCGGCGAGACGGACAGGAATGACGGCAAGAGTGCTCGCCTGTCTGCTTCTCACGAAAGAGTAATGCTTTCTTTGGAATCTGCTGCCGGATAAAAGAGCACATCGCGAACGCTTCGCCGTGAATCTTATTGCGCGGTCTTGAATCAAATAAGAGGAATGGCAAACGACAAAAGAAGAAATACCGCCCGCGTCATCGTAGTTCTTTATCTTGCCATTATTTCGACTTTCGAGCTCTCGCGCTTTGATTTTCTTCCTCTGAGTAGTTCTCTTTCGTTCTTTCCGGACAACCCACGCGCCAGCAGTTTCAACATCGTCAACGGACATCATATTTGTCCGGCCGACCTTTTCGCACATTCCACTACCAGTGCTGAAATCTCCGGCCCCGATATTTTCTTTCCTGAGACATTTTCGTTTGTTCCACCGTGTGAAAAATCAGATACTCTCCTTTCACACTCCAACTCTCTCACCACTCGGGCCCCTCCTCAAGCATAGCTCTCCGTCAGATATTTCATCATGGCACACCGCCTTCGGTGCCGGTGTAGTGCCGTATAATAGACTTTATATTTCAAGGAGACCACAATGCTTAAGAAGATTTCTTTTATGCTGGTTGCGCTTGTCATGTACCGGATTATTCTGGTTGGACAGGCACAGGCCCAGGAAACGGTAATCAACCCTGTTAACAAAGAATTTCCGAACCAATTCTTTTCGGAGAATCTTCCAAACAGGGCTCTATCAAAATATTTCCCGCAATCATGGACAACTTACGCCTTCAATCCGGGTCGCAATGCAACTTTTACCGTGTCGAAAACCGCCCCCGCCGCGCTAAGGGACGGAGTTGGCTGGAAGTTTGCGGGCGCCGGGGCAATTGCCCTTGAGAGTTCACCTTTGAACAACAGCATCATCACAACTGCCTATGGTGTCGGGATGCCGGTCGGTCCGTCAGTGGTTGATGGGATCGCATATGTCGGAAGCGATAACGGTTATACGTATGCTCTCAATGCCGTGACCGGAAAACTCATATGGGCACACTACGGATGGAATATGAATATGAGCAACCCGCTTGTCGTCCACGGACGGGTTTACGTTTCCACCGGTAGTGCATACTTCAACTATGCAAACACAATGTTATATGTGAACGGGAAGAGACCCACGCGCGGGCCGGGATTGAATTCACTCTTCGCGCTCGATGCGAGGACCGGAAGGGAAATCTGGTCATATCATTTCCCGGGTGAAGCTATGCCCACCGCTGCCTACGAAGACGGATTTCTTTACATAGGCACCGGTGATGGTCATGTGTATAAGATAAATGCATCCGACGGAAAGCTGGTTTGGAAATCGGACATCGTTTCGTTTGTAAGTATGTCTTCGCCCGTTCTGGATAAGAGATACCTGTTTGTTGGAGGAACGCACCCAAATTTCTTCTATGCTCTGGACAAGGAGTCAGGCAAAGTGGCTTGGAAGGTAACTCTGCCGAAGCTCGTCGCCACCGGTATGGGCGATTGCACTCCTGCGTATGCCGACGGTATCGTGGTACAGGAAGCCACTGTCATGACCGGCATCCGGGAAAAGCCGGTTGCAAACGTGCTCCTGGGTCTGGATGTTACCAACGGAAATGTAATCTGGAAGAAGCGGCTTGGCAGCGGTCCGGTTCCGCCCGCGATGAAAACAGCCACGCCAATGATTGCTTTTGGAAAGGTGTTTGAAGGGAGTCCCGTTACCGGCGATTACTATGCCTTTGACCTCCGAAACGGCCGGGAGTTGTGGAAGACTCACCTCGGAGCGCAGATCAGGGCAGGAGCGGCGCTCGCAGATGGAAATCTCTATGTCCCTTACAAATCTGGCGACATCGCAGGAATTCAAGCGTCGGACGGAAAGCTGTTGAATAACAAACATATCGGAGGTGCATTTGGTCCGTCATCACCTGTCATCGTTGGTGGTACGCTGTATGTCAGCAATATCTACGGCTGGCTGATGGCAATGCCGATATCGAAGATACTCGGAACGAACAAGATGGCTTATGTCGCTCCGACAAATCGATAAACCGGAATGACTGAAAAGTAGGTGAGGTCACGTGTCTGCGCGTTGGAGTCCTTGCGAGGAAAGTTTCGGCGTGCAGGCGACCCGCTTAGAGGTCAAATCCTCATCCGAGCATTTCTGCATGCAGACCTGCCGGAAGACGGGCGTGACCTTCCGTAGCTTTTCTTTTATGAATGTAAGCTGAGTACAGGTGGGCAATGATACTGCGACGGTTGAACTGTCGCGACAAATGTGTACATGGGTAAAGCTTATGTGCATCTGCGTTGCATATCTTCCGATGCGGTAATAAATTACCCAAAGGGTTAAGATAGGGACACAGGTGGAACTGCCGCATCTCTTTCGCTTCGACGCATCAGGGAGTGGAGCGGATTTTCCCGATTGACAAGAATGCTCTGGAGGCAAATCTTAGCTGAAAGGAGAAATGTGGATGAAGACTCTGGGTGTGTTTCTTCTCATTGCGGTGACCTGGGCTTCTATTTTTGCACAGGTGAGATTTTCTGTGTTGACCGACAAATCGGTCTATGAATTGGGAGACAGCATTCGCGTATCGATAAAAGCTGTAAACGAAGGCGACTCTTCTGGCACACTCTTTCTGACTCTGTGTGACATCGACTACTTCGTCGATGACTATAATCTTGATGCTCACCGTCCTTGTCCGCTTGTGATTGTTCCATACGTGATTCCTCCGCACGATTCTGTGAGTTGGGGAACCGACTACTTACCTCTTTTTCCTGTCACTGACACGCTGGCGCCCGGCAGGCACGCGGTCGTGGGTGAACTAAACGGTTATTGGATTTCCGATACATTTTCTATAGATTACAAGCAGGAAGCTACAGTCAGACACACAAGATGATGGTTTTGAAATAAGGACAATATGAACAAAGCGTTTCCAGATCGAGATGCGCTAGATAGTCTGAAACAGAGAAACGGAAGCCAACAAAACTGCGTTAGCGGTCTTGCGTGAGGTCCTTATCGGCATCAAGGCAACGCAGGCTCGTAAGCGTGTCTTGTTCTATACCGCCGAGCACCTGACCCAGGAGCTTGCCGCTGCCGAAGTATCCGGTCGACTTGCGAAGATGCTCGATCTCATGACAAGAA
>JAJYIT010000052.1 GCA_021789975.1 Bacteroidota bacterium | reverse complement strand
CTCTTATCTTCTTCTCCATAGGTGCTGTCTCCTTTGTTTTGTCGGTTGTCTTGTTTTTTCCCAATTACAATTTTAACCGACTGGAGCGGCACCTCCTAATTTTTACACAAAGTTACGGACATCACCCGAGCGGGATAATCGGTGAAGGTCTCGGCGTTGTAGGCGCTTTCATGATGATTGTCGGCGTCGCAGTGTACATGATTCGAAAGCGAATCAGGATGTTCCTTCACTTGGGATATCTCACAAACTGGCTCGAGCTTCATATTTTCCTCTGCACTTTAGGGCCGATTTTTGTCCTGTTCCATACATCGTTTAAGTTCGGTGGTATAGTCGCTGTAAGTTTCTGGAGCATGACGGCGGTGGTACTAAGCGGTGTGATCGGCAGGTTTCTGTATGTCAGGATACCACGTTCGATTCAGGGGCAGGTGCTAAGCGTGAAAGAGTTGAGCGACATAAGCAAGGGCCTTTCAGATAAACTTCGTGACGTGTACAAGGTTGACGCGAAGATCATACAAAAGATCGAAGAAGCCGCTGATTACACGAAACTGAAAAAGGAAACCCTGGTCAATAGCGTCGTATTCCTCTTGAAGGATACGATTCATATGAGGCAGACATTGGGCGCTCTAAAGAGTGAACTCAGGTCGAGAAGGCTCGCGGGATCTCAGGTTAGGCAGATTATTCACATCGCGAGAACGAGACTAATTGTCGCAAGAAGGATCCGTCTGCTCAGCACGATGCATAAGTTCTTCCGTCACTGGCATATTGTCCATCTTCCTTTTGCGATCATAATGTTCTTCATAATGTTTATTCACATCGGAGTTGTAATGGCGTTAGGTTATAAATGGATATTCTAGGAGGGAATTCACAAAAAAGGAGAATGGAAACTTGAGTGAAGCCCTGATTGATAACCTCGTGGCGTTTGGATCGGTCGGCGTTATTGCAGTCGCGGTGCTTGCATGGTACGTGTGGATGAAGCGACGGATCTCGAAGATAAATCTCTCCAAGATTCAAGCCGCAAAGAAAGTCGGAACGCATGAGCCCCTCTCTTTGCACCCCGTCGTAAGCGACGAAATCTGTATCGGGAGCGGGGCATGCATCACGGCCTGTCCTGAAAAAGACATTCTTGGAATTATTGACGGAAAGGCGCACGTCATAAACGCCGCGAGATGTGTGGGACATGGTGCGTGTTTCCACGCCTGCCCTGTCCATGCGATATCGCTGAATATTGGAACCGAAAAGAGAGGCGTAGATCTTCCACACGTGAGTCAGGAATTCGAAACTAACATCCCCGGTCTTTATATCGCCGGCGAACTCGGTGGAATGGCGCTGATCAAGAACGCCGTCGAGCAAGGTAAACAAGCGGTACAATTTTTTGCAAGGAAGATGGATAAGACTTCGACAACAGACTTCGACCTCGTGGTTGTCGGTGCCGGTCCCGCAGGCATATCAGCCACTCTTGCCGCAGTAAAATGCGGATTGCAATGCCTCACGCTGGAACAGGACACGCTCGGCGGTACGGTCTTCAACTTTCCGCGACAGAAAATCGTCATGACCGCACCCATGGATCTGCCTCTTTACGGCAAGGTCAAATTCAGAGAATCGAGGAAAACGGATCTGATCGATATCTGGAGACAGGCACTGAGGCAAAACGAAGTCATTATAAATGAGAATGAAAAGGTAGAAGCGATCTCGAAGGATCGAGGCATCTTCAAAGTCACCTCTTCCAAAGGCACATATACTTCAAAAGGAATAGTAATGGCAATAGGCAGAAGAGGATCTCCGAGAAAACTTGGAGTGCCCGGCGAAGAGAAAGAAAAGGTGGCTTACAGACTTCTGGACCCTGAGCTTATACAGGACAAAAAGGTACTCATTGTGGGCGGTGGAGATTCGGCTATCGAGAACGCCATGATGGTCGCCGATGCAGATATCCGGAATGTAGTAACGATCGCATACCGTGGAGACAACTTTTCGAGACTAAAACCCGGCAACATCGAGAACATCTCTATAGCGATAGCGAACAAGAGAATAGTCGCGATGTTTAACACAAACGTCCAAGAAATTTTCGACGACAAAGTGGCTTTGACACTTAAAGACCAGCCAGAGCCCGCTGTAATTGAAAACGATTTGGTTTATATCTTCGCCGGAGGAACACTTCCGACAGAGTTCCTTCAGAAGGTCGGCGTTTCATTTCAAACAATGTTCGGCGACGCCATACTGAAGCACGAGGCATAGTTTGACAGTCACCTCAAAACTCATCGTGTCGGCTGTCTGCATCCTTGTGACGGCGGCGGCTACCCTGGCACAGATATCTCCGGGACCCTTGACTACGTACCACGCAAAATACGACGGTCTTAGCAATTGCACGCGCTGCCATGTCATCGGCAACCAGGTTCCAAACTTCAAGTGCCTCTCCTGTCACACGGAAATCCAGACCCTGATCAACGAGAATATGGGGTACCACGCGAACCTGCAGGTCAAAGATAAGCTCTGCGTCTCATGTCACAGCGAACACCACGGAAGAAATTTTCAGATCATTCATTTCGATCCCAAGACTTTCGATCACGCGCTAACCGGATTCGTGCTTCAAGAAAAGCACGCCACTCTTCAATGCGCATCGTGTCACCAAACAAAATTTGCAACGAACACCTTGTTCAAGAAGCGCACGGGTTCGTACCTGGGTCTGGATACTACTTGCACGACCTGTCACACTGATCCGCATCAGGGTACACTTGGAGCAAACTGCGCGTTGTGTCACAACGAGAACTCCTTCAGGCCCGCGGCAAATTTCAATCATGACCGAACGAAGTTTGTGTTGACCGGCGCGCACAAGAAACTTAAATGCTCGAAATGCCATGTCTCAGTGATTAGGAACGATAAACCTTTCGTAAAATATGCAGGGTTGAGATTCGCCAATTGCGTCCCGTGTCATAAAGATCCCCACGGTGGGAAGTTCGGAGAAATCTGCGAGAAATGTCATAACACTATCTCTTTCACTCTTATCAGCGCCGGCAATTTCAACCACAATCTTACGGGCTATCCGCTCTTCGGCAGGCATGCTGAAGTGGCATGCAATGACTGCCACGGGAACGACCTGAATACCCGACCCAAGTTTCAGCTTTGCACCGATTGCCACAAAGACTATCATAACCGCCAATTTATGGTTGACAATGCAGTAGAGAACTGCCAGGACTGCCACACAGTGTACGGGTTCAATCAGACGACTTACACCATCGACAGACACAACAAGTCGAAATTCGAGCTGACCGGAAGCCACCTCGCGGTATCTTGTCAACAATGTCATCTGATCAACAAAACATGGGAGCTCACGACTATAAACACAGAGTGCATCAGCTGTCACAAGAATGTACATGGAGATCAACTGACCAGCCGGTTTCTTCCCGACAACAAATGCTCAGCGTGTCACACCACCGGGACCTGGGATAAGGTTTCGTTCGATCATAATAGGACAGGCTTTAAACTCCTTGGCGAGCACGCGACGCTTGGTTGTAAGGCGTGCCATTTCCGACCTAACGCCAAAGGTGTCGTAGTGTCCGTGTTCAAATCACTCAATTCACATTGCGAGACATGCCACAAGGACATTCATAACGGACAATTCGCCGTGACAAGCGCGGACGGAGATTACTCCCCATGCGCAAACTGCCACACTTTTACCAATTGGGATCCGACAAAGTTCAATCATAACAATACGAGCTTTCCGCTGACGGGCGCACACGCGAAACTGCGGTGCGCTCAATGCCACAAGAGGGTAACAGATAACGGCAACTCATTTGTTCTATACAAAATAAAGGATTTCAAATGCGCCGCATGTCATTCCTCTTAGAAGCGAAATCGAGAAATAACTCGCTTGGAAGTCTCCCCGTCAGTTGCAGAAAATATGGGACTTTCGATCTCATCCGAACCGAAGCCTTTCTAATGAGGAAGCATTCGTCTGATCATCATCGCATGGGCAACGCAAGGAACATCGTTTTAGCTGTCGTCCTTTGTGCAACTGCGGTTTATGCCCAATCTCCACACGGCAAAGATTTCAAGATGGACTGTTCGTACTGCCATATGCCCACGACATGGAAAGTCCTTCCGAAGCATATGGAATTCTCACATGACGCCATGACGAATTTCCGTCTTGTCGGGCAACACTCTGAGCTGTCATGTATCTCCTGCCACAAAGACCTTGTCTTCACGAACGCAAAAAGCACCTGCATTTCCTGTCATGAAGATGTTCATAAAGGATCGCTTGGAATCAACTGTCAGAGTTGCCACACTCCACACAACTGGCTCGTTGCAGACATACAGCAGTTGCACCAGCGAAGTCGCTTCCCTCTTGTAGGGGCACATCAGAACGTCGATTGTGCAAGTTGTCATACACAGTATTCCCAGCTGTACTTTCCTCCGATCAACACCGAATGTATCACCTGCCATTCTCAGCAGTACTATTCCACCACTACGCCAAACCACGTGCAGGCAGGCTTCTCAAATCAATGCCAGGGCTGCCACAGCATTGCCGAAGTCAGCTGGGGCGTAACCGGGTTCAACCACAGCTTCTTCCCATTGACGGGTGAGCATAAGATCGCAAATTGTTTTGCCTGCCACAAACCGGGGACCTCCGGCAATTTCGTCGGACTGTCAACCAGCTGCTATTCCTGTCACAGCACTGACTATATAAACGCAACAACTCCAGTGAACCATGTTGCCGCGGGACTTCCGCAAAATTGCCAGACCTGTCACACGACGACGGCTCCATTTACAGCTGCGACTTTCACCCACCCGTCAACACCGTTCGCACTGACCGGAGCACACACGTCGGTTGCATGCCAGTCGTGCCACAAAGGCTCCGTCACGAACACGCCGTCAAGCTGTTACTCGTGCCATAACAGTGATTTTGCCGCCACTACGAATCCGAATCACGTCAGTGCCGGATTTCCACAGAATTGCGGGCAATGCCATTCGACTACGAACTGGACGAACGCGACCTTCGACCACAACAGCACTGGCTTCCCACTGACCGGTGCTCACGCCAACGTCCAGTGCGCCCAGTGCCATACGAACGGCTACACGACTGCTCCATCTACTCAATGCATATCGTGCCACCAAACGGACTATAACAACACATCTAATCCACCTCACGCCTCTGCCGGCTATCCGACTTCCTGTTCACAATGCCACACTACTGCGGGGTGGACACCTTCTACATTCAACCATACATATTTCCCGATCGCTTCAGGAAAGCATGCGTCTCCACCACTCCTATGCTCTCAGTGCCACACGGACATCTCCAATTTCGCAATCTTCTCCTGCACAACGAGCGGCTGTCACACACAATCGGAGACCGACACCCACCATTCGGGTGTGCAGGGTTACGTCTACAGTTCAACATCCTGTTACTCCTGCCACGCGAACGGAGGAGGAGATTAGTTAAAATGGAAATCAACTTGAGAACAAATAGATTTGCAGCCCTTGCCTTTTTACTCTTCATGCTGACATCGACTTTGATCTATTCTCAGACGAAAAGGGTACAAAGAAAGGAAGGGAAAGTAATATTCATAACTCCGCAAAACGTCTACGTCTCTTTCAACAGTACTGACGGTATCACACCGGGCGACACGCTTTTCTTATTGAGGAGCCAGAAGTTAATACCGGCTGTCCTGGTTCACTATCGTTCCGAACAATCCTGTGCAGGTCCAAAGATTAGGGACATAGATCTAAGTAACGGTGACATAATCGTGGCGTTCGCAAAAATTGGATCTCAAAAAAGCCAGTCAGTGACCAAGCTTGTACAGGTGACGCAAGATACCGCTTTCACTCATTCGGTAGTTTCGGCTCAACCGATAGAACTAAGCGGTGCTCCGATTGTAACCCCTTCCCAAAATGTTTACGGCGGGCTATCGGCCAATTCGTACTCAAACTTCTCAAACTACTCTAACTCAACGAACTTCCAGCGTTGGTTTTATTCACTCAACCTGAACGCCGACCATATCAGCGGATCGAACTTCTATTTCACCAATTTCATGAATTTCACATATCTGGCAAACCAGTGGAATGGGATCTCGTCATCGTTCTTCAATAACCTTATGATTTACAACCTCGCATTCGGTTACAAGACCAACTGCTTTCAGGCATGGCTTGGTAGGCGTATCAACAACAACGTCCCCGATCTCGGCTCAATAGATGGGGCCCAGGCAGAAGCACGGTTAGGGAATCTTCTCTCGGTCGGTGCAACAATCGGGACGAGACCGGACTTTTATAACATGAACTACGATCCGAAACTGCTGGAGTTCGGCGGTTACCTGACGCGCGGCGACACGCTAAGCAGCGGGTTCATGTCTAACACGATCGGAGTTTTCCAACAGGACAATGCGATGCGCACCGACCGGCGGTTTCTATACTTCCAGCACCGCAGCTATTTCTTCAACTCTTTGAGTTTTTACCTGTCTGTGGATGCAGACCTCTTCAAGCTCCAAAACGGCCTGCCGACAAGTACATTTTCGCTCACTAATCTCTTCTTCTCATCAAGCTATACACCAATCAGCCTGGTTTCTTTCAATCTCTCGTTCAGTGCACTGAGAAACATCATATATTATCAGACATTCACAAGCACGATCGACAGTCTGCTTCTTAGCCAGAATCAGCTCAGGCAGAACGTCACGGGAAGTGTCAGCCTGAGACCTGCACTGTACACTTACGTAAATCTTCGCGCAAGCTACAGTTTCCAGACTGGCGATATTCTTCCGACAAGAGACGCAGGGATAACAGTTACGCAATCGCAGATACCGCTTCTTCTAATATCCGCGACCGCTACTTACGACAGGCTTATGAGCAGCTATGTGTCCGGCGGCGACTATGGATTGATGCTGTCCAAATACATCCCTTTTAATTTCTCATCTATTTCAATCGGCTATTCACGCATCAAATATACTTACGGAAACGGAGCTGGGGTCCAGATTCAGAACACCGCCACGGCTCAGGGCACTACAAGAATCCTCGGCAATTTGTACTTCAACATCTTCTACCAGGGAACGTTCACGAATTCTACGAGTTACAGTTCAATCATGGGCGGACTCAACCTGAGATTCTAGAAGTCCGCCGATCTGCAATTGATTGCAGTCGCGGTAACTGAGCCCCTTACCATCTGACTGCCTCAATGGTACATTGGACAATATCGGCAAAGAACGGCTATTGCTTTGAATTATGAAAAACAACTTCGACCTGACAGGTAAGACGGTCCTCGTAACCGGTTCCACAGATGGTTTGGGAAAGTTGACCGCCGAACATCTCGCCCGGCGCGGCGCAGAGGTTTTACTCCACGGAAGAAATATGGAAAAAGGAGCATCGCTGCTCTCTGCTTTGAAAAAGACAACCGGTAACGACAGAGTCTTTTACTACAATGCAGATTTTTCCTCTTTGAAAGAAGTTGATGCCATGGCGGGACGAATCGTGCAGGCTCACGACAGGCTGGACTTGTTGATTAACAATGCCGGAATCGGCGGAGGTCCGCGAGGAACGAATGAGCGGCAACTCGGCAGTGAAGGCTATGAACTAAGGTTCACTGTAAACTATCTCTCACACTTTCTGCTGACTCTTCGCCTTTTGCCGTGCATCATCTCGTCCGCTCCATCGAGAATTATCAACGTTTCTTCCGTCGGACAGCAGAAGATAGATTTTGACGACGTGATGCTTGAAAAGGGCTACGACAGTTTTAGGGCGTACAGACAAAGCAAACTTGCACAAATCATGTTCACCATCGATCTCGCGGAGGAGCTAGCCGACACCGGCGTGGTCGTGAACGCTCTTCATCCCGCCAGCTTAATGAATACCAACATGGTTCACGAATTCTTCGCCACTACAATGAGTTCAGTCGATGAAGGAGCTGCTGCCCTGGAATACGTGGCAACATCTGAAGATACCGGTAAGGTAACAGGACTCTATTTCGACGGAAAGAGACCTGAAAAGGCAATCGAGCAGGCTTATGAACTTGATGCCCGCCTGAAGCTCAGAGAATTGAGCGCCCGGCTCACGGGAATAGATTTCTCCGCGATCGCTTCTTAGAAAACAGGAGATAATTCAAGCACGTACCAGGAGATCAGGTTGAACTTTGATACTTTTCAGGCTCAGTCCGTTGGGTGAACAAGACAATGATTAGTCTACATCGTACCTGATCAACGAGAAGACATCTCTGTTCGGAATTGTGCTGCGTCCGTTCAGCGGCGTCAGCTCAATCAGGAAACAGATACCTTCGACATTTCCTCCCAGGTTCTCAACCAGTCTACATGCCGCTGCCACCGTACCGCCGGTAGCGAGCAAATCGTCGTGCACCAGAATCCTTTCCCCCGGATTAATCGCATCTGTGTGCATCTCCATCGAGTCGGTGCCGTACTCCAACTGGTACTCCTGATGAATGACTTCGGCAGGAAGCTTACCCGGCTTGCGGATCGGAACGAAGCCTGCACCAAGCTTGTACGCGAGCACGCTTCCAAATATAAAGCCTCGCGACTCGACCGATACCACTTTGTCAATTCGCTTCTCCTTATAATGTTCGTAAAACATCTCAACGACTTGTGCAAAAGCTTGTTTGTCTTTCAACAATGTTGTAATGTCTCGAAACATGATTCCCTTCTTGGGAAAATCCGGAACCGTTCTGATCTTGTTTTCGAGTTCCACTATGTCCACTCCAGTTGTTTCTTATTGAGGAAAGAGTCCACGCCCTTCTTGAAGTCTTCGGTTGATCTCGCCACAACGTTCATCATAGCGCTGTATCTCAGGGCTTGTTCAAGCGGCATCTCCTTCAATTCCGACAGTATAGCTTTTGTGATAGAGACCGCGCCACCGCTTGTCCCCTTCACAAAAGATTGAAGAGTTTCGGCAACGCGCATTTCAATCTCAGTGTCATCTATTACATCGGCTATCAGTCCGATCTTGACAGCTTCTTGCGCTTCGACAATTCTTCCGGTAAGTGCCAGTGACCGGACATCCGCCTCCCTCAGCTTGCGAAGAGCGAAATTCATCACAACTGCGGGAACAAAGCCGATCTTTACTTCGGTGAAACCAAACTTTGCTTTCTCGGATGCAAAAACAATGTCGCAGGCGAGGACCAATCCGAAGGCACCTGCCAAAGCCGGACCACGGACTATTGAACAGATCAGTTTCTGACTTCTGTAAATCTTCAGAAGCATATCTTTGAGAGCGCAGGAGTCTTCAAAGTTAGCCGATGAAGAATTCTCGGACAGCTTCCTGAGGTACGAAAGGTCCGCGCCTGCCGAGAAGGCGCTCCCTTCCCCGCGAAAAACTATTGCACGAACCGAAGAGTCGGAGTCTGCACTATTGAAATATTCCGATATCTCTCTGACGGTTAAGTCGTCAAACGCATTCCGTTTCTCCGGACGGCTAAACGTCAAGTAAGCGACATGATCGACGGTCTCGAACTTAACCCTTTCACCCATCACCCGCTCCTTTAATTTAAATGTGTGACATGATGAATATCGCTAATCCCGAGTAAAGCATCAACTTTGCAATTTAGTCCCCGGTATGTAGAGTCTGACCGCAAGAAAGTGACACCCACTTGTTCAGAGGCTGCTCAGCGAGACATCCCGTTCTTGCCCGGGGCGATCTTCCCACCAATCCCAGGAAGTAACTCATAGACCAGCTTCTCAAAAATCAATCTACCGATCCAGTCGTGACCGGCCTGATTGACATGAATACCGTTCTCAAGAAACAAATAGTTTCCGGAACCGTCGCGCATTCCGAGTATATTGAGATATGGCGTTCCGCTCTTTTTCGCGCGAGCGTTAAAAGCCTCGTGAATATCCATGGAGAGCCTGTTCTCAAGACGCGAGAGAGGCCTTGATACCGGTCCCACCACCAGCAGCCGCACGCTCTTCTTTCGACAGTAGCCAACCACGTCATCGAGAAGCTTCATATATGAATCTACCGCGAATTTCCAATTGCCGACCGCCGCGCCCAGAAAGTAATTCGCCTCCCTCAAGAAATGATGCGCGCCGCTCTCCGACACTTTGCTACCAGCTTGCGGCAAAACGATCCTGGATGTAGGAATCTCGTATCTTTCGGGATTGATTATGTTGAATACCGGCAAGTTTAGAGAGTGTCTCAAGATCCGGCTGCTGTCGACATACTTGTAATAGAGCTTGCACAGCCTCATCGCCGGCTCGGTCCTCAGGTGAAAGATAAGAAGATCTGCAGGAGTCGTGCGGTTCGACGCCTCGATCTTGCCAAGGCACGTACTAAATCGCTCGTAACGGACAATAGTCAGATTCGTATCAAGCTCTCTCTCTAAGAGCATTCTCCTAAAAGTATCGTGGTACAAACGTCCTTTAGGAATATTGTGTTGAACTGGAAAACATCCTCCTGCGATCGTGATATTCATGGCTCAGTGGAGATTTTCGAGATGCCTTTTCGCTGCAACATATTCCTGCGGGCTTATTATGTCCTTCTTCTCGTCGACGGCAAACATCTTCCCGGCAAGGCGATAGGTCTCGAATTCACGAACGGCCTCAATCGCCCTCCCGGCTTCAGCAATATCAGTTTCATCAAGTTCCTTCTGGTCGGTACGCACCGACGGCATCGAAGTGCACATCTCAGTTTGTTCCATCGACAGTGTGATTTGACCCGATGCACTTTCGTATTGTCCAAGCTTCCGGAGCACACTCTCGAAAAGGATGCGATCTTTCAGTCGGAGGACTGGAGAATTGATCAGCCACTTGTTTCTCGAAGAAGCTACTTCGTCCAGTAGAGAAATCCATTCCCAATACTTTCTTGAATTCTGATGATGGAAGGGAAAGCAACCCAGGCTCAAGTTGTAATCGCAATGGCCGAATGCCACAGCGCGAAACCTCGAGTCTGTCAATGAGAGAATGCCGTCGAGTGCCTGCACCCCTCCCGATGTCTCAATTACAGGAATAACGTCGGCGACTCCGGCCTGCAAGTCATGCAGAAACGACTCAGTTCCCATTGCGGTTTCCATCTTGGGCAGAAAAACTGTATGGATATAGTCAAGGGAGTTTATCGCCCGCAGATCCTCACGGTAAAACTCAGACTCCACCGAGTTTATCCTCAAGCCGATAACCGGTCGATCTACTTTTGATCCGAACTCGCGTATGAATTCTATTACCTTTTCCCTATGCAGATCCTTCACTCGTTTAATGTTGTTAGAATCCACGTCACCGATACTGTCCTCGAGGTCGAAGCAGACAACCCCGTTCGCGTCCACAACTCTCTTGTAGAACGGTAGAAAATCCGATTCACTGAGCCGGCAGAAAAAATAGGGCTTGATCCGCTGCATCATATTTTCTGTGAGTCATTCGATTCCTATAACCGAGTACTGAACCTTTTGAGCCTTCTCGAAATTTACGCACACGGACGAAGAATCGAAAGGGATGTTGTTACGAGAGACACAAAATTGATTTTCAACTACTCATAAGATACCTTTTATCAATGGATAACGACATCGGCAGTGAATTCAGGTCCAACGAAGGGCCTAGAACAACTAAAACATTTTTCTGACCGTCGGAGGAGAAATTCAAAAATGAGAATTCTCGTAATAGAAGACGAGAGGAAAGTTGCATCGTTTATTAAGAAAGGTCTCGAAGAGCAATCCTATGCCGTCGATGTTTCTTACGACGGCAAGCAGGGAGAGCAGCTCGCAACTCAGAACGAATATGATGTGATAGTTCTGGACGTTTTACTTCCAGTCCAGGATGGAATAGAGACCTGCAGGAGAATCAGGCAAAGTAAAGTGAATACGCCCATACTTATGCTTACGGCACTCGGTGACACTGAAGACAAAGTCAGGGGCCTGGATTCCGGAGCGGACGACTACCTCACCAAGCCTTTTCATTTTGAGGAGCTTCTGGCCAGGGTGCGGGCATTACTAAGACGCACCGGTCAGGACAAGACAAGTTTGCTGCAGGTTGCCGGACTGGTTCTTGACCCGGTCACGAGAGACGTCCGCCGAGACGGAACCCCTATCAGGCTGACTACGCGAGAATTTGCGCTGCTCGAATATCTTATGAGGAACAAGGGTCAAATCCTGTCTCGTGCTCATATCGCTCAACACGTCTGGAACGTCAGTTTCGACATGGAGTCGAATGTCATCGACGTGTATGTGAAGCTTCTTCGTCAGAAGGTTGACAAAGACTTCGACCGGGCTCTCATTCACACGATAGTAGGTGCGGGATATATGCTCAAGGACGAAGATGCGGACGATTAGAGCTAAGATAATACTGCTGTTTGTCGTCATTTTCGGATTCACACTATCGCTGTTCTCCGGAGTACTGTATTTCCTCTATGCACGTCAGAGTGCTCAAAACTTCGACCTGAACCTGAGCAACGATGCGTTGGAAATAGGAGGGCTTGTCAAGAGCAATAGTTTCCTCAATCAGGATTTGTTATCCGGAATCACCGGCCGGCCGCTTGAGCAGTCTTTCGGTCCCAACAGATACGTGCAGGTGGTTTCTATTACCGGACGAGTTGTAATGATTTCCACTAATTTGAAAGATCAAACTCTGCCGATTAGCCGACAGGTTGTCGCCCTTGCTTTGAGAGGAAACCAGGTCTTTGAAACGCTTGGCCCAGCATCCGCGAACCATGTTATCACTACCGGTAAAATGAGGATTATAACCTACCCTGTATTTGATGACGGCATACCCAGGTACCTCATCCAAGTTGGCGCAAGCACTTCAAATCTTGACGAAAGTATGCTTCAACTGAGGCTCCTCCTTCTTCTAGGCGTTCCACTTACCATCATTGCTGCCGGTGCCGGTGGATTTTACCTCGCCAAGAAAGCCTTCGACCCGATCGACCGTATCATCAGGACTGCGCAATCGATCTCTGTGGATCATCTCGACAGGCGATTGGATACCGGCAGAGTCGACGACGAAGTTAGCCGCCTTTCAAAAACGCTCAACGCGATGTTCGACAGAATCGAACAGGCGTTCAAGCTTCAAAAACAATTTACTGCCGATGCATCGCACGAGCTGAAAACGCCGCTGACAATCCTCCTCGGCGAAATCGAAGTCGCTCTCAAGAATCCGAGGACTGCCCAGGACTATGTCGGCATACTATCAAGTGCTGTCGAAGAAATCAGACGAATCACAAACATCGTCGACGAGCTTCTGACTATCGCAAGACTCGAAAGCGGCCAGCTCTTTCTCCAGAAGAAACCGGTGCGAGTGGACGAGCTGATGCTCGATGCCATCTCCAAAACTTCCGCTTATGCATCCCAGCGCTCGATATCCATAGGTTACGAAGTTCAGAACGTAGCTGGCCGCGACAACGAAGAGGTCTTCGTCGAGGGCGACAGGGACAAGCTTCTTAGCGTTATGATAAATCTGCTGGACAACGCGATTAAGTATTCGCGCAACGACAACGCAATCAGGGTAGTTCAAGCTGTCGACCGGGACTCTGTGAAGTTGAAAATCATAGACAGAGGTATCGGCATTTCCCCTCAGGATCTGCCGCACATCTTCGATAGGTTTTATCGTGCCGATAAGTCCCGTTCTTCTGAAGGAACGCAACGTGGTAGCGGACTCGGATTATCAATCTCAAGATCCCTCGTTGAAGCGCACGGAGGCAGAATAGACGTCGAAAGTACACAGGACCTCGGTACAACGGTGACAGTCGAGCTACCCCCGTATGATTACCGAGAAGCAGCATCGAAAGAAGAGATCCACTAAAGCACGGGAACCACAACCCCACATTACCTGTCTTGCATACACTGTCATGTCCAGCGGACGTGGCTTGCAAGAGATAAAGCGCCCGGAATTTATAACGATCTGAGTTGCTGAAACTAACGTGAGGTAGGTCCCGAATAGACAAATTCAGATCGGCTGGTTAAAACATACGATGGGAACGGAGATTTGATTTTGTACCTACGCGAGATTTGACAAAGTTCTTCTTGGTTTGTCTCTGATGGATCCGACAATAACGATACGTTTTATTTCTATGTGAGGCCAAATCCGGACGCCTACAGTTATGTCGGTTCCAGAGTTAGTCTTTCATGGATAGCTCAGACTGTCACAGACATTTCATCGAGCCAGCCGTCTTTACCCTCGACTTTTTGGCTGTCGCAAAACTATCCGAATCCTTTCAACCCTACAACCACTATCAACTTTCAATTACCGATGAACAGCCATGTCGCCCTGATGGTTTACGATATTCTCGGCAGGGTCGCGTAGCAACGCTTGTGGATGAAGAGAATCCTGCCGGGTCATACCAGGTTAGGTTTTCCGCCGCAAGCGGAGTCTATTTCTACCGGATACAAACCGGGAATTTCACAGCAGTCAAGAAATCCGTCCTGGTGAAATAATATCAAATAATCTTGAGGGTTAAGAAGAAAGAGCCACCATCTGTTCTATCGTCAGATGAAGACCCTTGCAGGATCTTCAAAAATGGGGCTTTTGAGATGGTTCGTTCCAGAAAGTCTCGACCTCCAACATTATCTTAGTTCTTCCAGGCGGGTATGACGGGAACTTTCCGACTTGTTTCATTGTACAATTATCGTAAAATTGGTTTAGTATCTTGACCATTGAGAGGAAGATCGACCCGACCCGATGGTTGAGATTTCGAGATCGGCGCCCGATAATCTACCAGCAGGCGCACGAAGTGGCTTGACGATCGTGCGACAGGAGTTCTTAAGCGGGAGGGCGCCGGGATGATTAGGACGGAGTAGTTGAATTGCGGTTTGCCGGCAAATAGGAGAGAAGAAGAGAGATGAGTCTCTTCAACTAAATTGCACGAGGGATCAATGACAGACGCCGACACATTGTCAGGGCGGGCCACACGATCGGCCATCAAAGTCCTAATGTATCATCGAGTAGCTTCCGACAGGGAGCGTCTCGACGACTATCCATGGAAGGTAACCGTTGCTCAGCTCCAAAGCCACATGGAGCTGCTTGAAGTTTGGGGCTACACCACGGTTTGCTTTGAAGACATCTCCACATCGAGGGATGGCATGCTAAACCTTCCGAGGCGGCCGGTGATACTAACATTCGATGACGGGTGCCGCCAAACCAGCGATAACGTAATGATGGTCTTGAGTAAGTTCAAAGCCACAGCCACCTTCTTCGTGCTCGGCAACCCCTCGATAAGAGTTTCAGACTGGGACGGTCCAAAGGGATACGCTGCGGCTGAACTGATGAGCCAGAACCAGGTTAGAAGTCTTCACGCTGCCGGGTTCGAAGTGGGGTCTCATTCGATGAATCATCCGGATTTGACTCACATTTCCAGATACGAGATCGAGAGGGAGATAGTGGATTCCAAAAAATCGCTGGAGGATTCCTTGCAGGAAGAAGTCACAACATTCGCTTACCCATTTGGGGCAGTTAACCAACACGCAAAAGAAGTAGTGGCAGATGCGGGATACAGCTACGGGTGTGGTGTTTACTCAGGGCCGCCGCGGTTCGGAATGGACCTTTACAATATGCGCCGAATACCGATCACTCAAAAAACCACCCCATTCGAGCTAGCCATGAAGATGCTGGCACCATACGAGTATTACGCGTGGGTTCGATGGACGGTCAGGCACCCTTTTCGGTCATTCACGGAAAACTGATCCGGATATTTTCGAACCAAAACCTTTGAGGAGAACCGGCTTCCATCCGGTCTCCCGGCGGGTCTACACTTCAAGAATTTCCTTTTCCTTGGCGGCGAGAATCTCGTCAATATGCTTGATGTATCTGTCGGTCAGTTTCTGCACTTCCGCTTCGCCGTGCTTGCGTTCATCTTCAGAAACATGCTCATCTTTCTCTGCTTTCTTAAGGTGCTCATTGGAATCACGCCGGAGATTCCTGATCGAGACCTTCCCCTCTTCCCCAAACTTCTTTGCTACTTTAACTAATTCTTTCCTTCGCTCTTCAGTCAATGCCGGTACAGGCAGTCTGACAACTGTACCATCATTTGCGGGTGTGAGACCTACATTGGCAGCAAGAATGGCCTTCTCAATTTCTCCGATAATAGATTTATCCCACGGCTGAACCGTAATCAGGTGAGCGTCCGGCGCACTTACTGTCGCAGTTTGCGCTATCGGGAGCTTCTGACCATAGTAGTCAATCTTGATATCATCGAGCAATGCAACTGACGCCTTGCCTGTCCTCAACTTCGACAATTCTTGCCGGGTGAATTCCACGGCCTTCTTCATCTTGTCTTCAGTATCATGGATAATTTTCTCCAGCATGAAAGTCCTCCAGTTTCTACTTGTTTCTCTATGATTGAAGTACCGTTGACCCTACAGGTTCTCCGGCAACAAGTCTCGTGAGGTTTCCCGGCACGTTCATGTTAAAGACCACGATTGGAAGTTTGTTTTCGCGGCATAAGGTGATGGCGGTGAGATCCATAACCTTCAGGTCCTTCTTCAACACGTCGAGGTAGGAAATTTCAGGTATCTTTATCGCATCTGGATTCTTTTCCGGATCTGAATCGTAAATTCCGTCTACCCTTGTACCTTTAATAATCACATCTGCCTTTATCTCAACCGCTCTGAGGGCAGCAGCGGTATCGGTCGTAAAATACGGGTTCCCGGTTCCAGCACCGAATATTACAACCCTTCCCTTCTCCAGGTGACGTATTGCCCTGCGTCTGATGTACGGTTCAGCCATCTCCTCCATGCTGATGGCGCTCATCAGCCTTGTGAATATCCCTTTCTTCTCCAGAACATTCTGAAGTGCGAGTGCGTTGATCACGGTTGCCAGCATTCCCATCTGGTCGCCGACCACTTTGTCTACGCCGTCTGCAGCGGCGGCAATCCCACGGTAAATGTTTCCACCGCCGATGACTATCCCGATTTCAACATCCAAGGAATGTACGGCGGCCACCTCGTTGGCGAACTTGGTCAGAACTTCAGGATCAATCCCGTATCCCTTCTCACCCATAAGGGACTCTCCGCTCACCTTCAGCAAGATTCTTCGATATTTCAATTCCATGGGCTTTCTCTCACAAGTTGTTAGGACACTTCATAAAAAAAGCCGCACCTTTCAAAAGTTCAGATGCAGCTCTCAAGGCTTCGATTACCCTCGATCCATTCGGGCGAGGATCAAGTTCGACTTCATTTAGAGCCGTCGACTCCGAGTTCAAATCTCTGGAAGCGTCTAATTGAGACAATCTCACCAGTCTTTCCAGACATTTCGGTGATCAAATCTTTTATAGTCCGCTGAGGTTCTCTTATGAAGGCCTGTTCAAGCAAAACTACTTCCTGGAAGTATTTATCGAGTCTATCTTCCACGATTTTCTCCACCGCGTCGGCAGGCTTGCCCTCGCTCTGCGCTTGCTCAAGATAGTCCTTTTTCTCTTTTTCAACCAATTGGGGGGAAATCTCTTCACGTTCGACGACAAGCGGATTCATCGCAGTTATCTGCATCGCGATATCCTTCGCGAGATGTCTGAATTCATCTGTTCGCGCAACGAAGTCTGTTTCGCAATTGATCTCGACCATCGCGCCTATTCTCCCGCCGGCATGTATATATGCTTCAACAACGCCCTGCTTGGCCACGCGACCGGATCGTTTTTCAGCAACCTCCGCTCCCCGCGCGCGCAGGATCTTCTTTGCCTGCTCAACATCGCCCTTTGCTTCCTGCAAAGCCTTTTTGCATTCCATCATTCCCGCTCCGGTGAGTTCGCGGAGTGATTTTACCATTTCAACAGTTATTTCCATGTTACTTATTGTCCTCCATCGGCGCCAGAGTTTTCCTGACGTCTTCTCGTGTATTCAAGGATTCCTTTTCTACTATTATCTTTCTCCTTTAGACGGCGCCTGTGCAGAGGACGCTGACTGTTCCATCATAGCCTCAACCTTAAGTTCCTTCAGCCGCTGTGCACCCTCAATAAAAGCATCTGTTAGTGCTGTAGAGATAACTTCAATGGCTTTCACCGCGTCATCGTTCGATGGAATGACGTAGTCCACCGGATCGGGATCACAATTCGTGTCGACCATAGCAAATATCGGAATACTCAACCTCTCAGCCTCTTGAATAGCTATGTGTTCTTTCTTGATGTCGACAACGAAAACTGCACCGGGTAGCTTGTTCATATCTCTGACACCGGAGAGTGTTTTCTCCAGTTTGTCTTTTTCTCTCTTAAGATGCAGACCCTCTTTCTTTGTCAAGCTTTCCACGGTGTTGTCCGTTTCCATCTTCTCGATGTGCTGGAGCCTTCGAACACTCTTGCGGATGGTAGTAAAATTGGTAAGCATTCCACCGAGCCAGCGCTCGGTAACGTAATACACACCGGCACGCTCGGCTTGCTGTCGTATTATATCACGCGCCTGTTTTTTTGTACCGACGTACAGAATTTTTCTTCCTTCGGAAGCTATACTTGAGACAGCATTACATGCTTCATCGAGTAGCTGCTGTGTCTGCCGTAGGTCTATGATATGAATACCGTTGCGCTCCATGAAAATATACGGTTTCATTTTGGGATCCCAGCGACGTGTGAGATGTCCGAAGTGAGCTCCGGATTTGAGGAGGTCTTCGACGCTTACTCTTGCCATTTCATTTCTCCTGTGGTTTTCTGATACACGCCGACGAACCTGTCGCGATGCATCACTTCTACTTCCCTCATGTTTGTCCGGAACCCCGAACTTCGTCGGGACACCACCGCACAAATTTCCGGCTAAGAAGCCGGAAAGCCGTTACCCGCTGGCGCGGGAATTTAGCTCAGGAAGTATGCTTCTTATCAATCAGTTAATTAACGCTTTGTCCACTGGAAAGCTTTGCGCGCCTTCCGTCTGCCATATTTCTTGCGTTCCACCATTCTCGGATCGCGTGTCAAAACTCCTGCGGCCCGAAGACGGGATCGCAACTCTTCGCCCTCTTTGACAAGTGCCCTGGCAATCGCAAGCTTCAATGCTCCTGCCTGCCCCGACAACCCGCCGCCATCAACGATAGCATGGACATCGTACTTTCCTTGAGTTTCAGTGGCCTCAAAGGGCTTGAAGAGCTCATTCTGCACCGACACGACCGGAAAGTATTCGAAGTGTGGTTGCTCATTTACAAATATCTTCCCGGTTCCGGGAACAAGCTTCGCTCTGGCTGTCGATGTCTTGCGTCTCCCGACTGCCGTTTGACCATTCTGAACTAAAGCCATCAAAACTCCTGTTTATATTTCAATTGTCGTTGGTCTCTGCGCCTTATGAGGATGCTCAGGTCCGGCATAGACCTTCAACTTTGTGAAGAGACGTGCGCCGAGCCGGTTCTTTGGAAGCATTCCTTTGACGGCGTGTTCGATCACACTCTCCGGCTTTCTCTCCAGAAGCTCCTTGTACTTCACATAGGTCGCGCCGCCTGGATAGCCGGTATAATGGAAGTACATCTTCTGTTCTGCTTTCTTCCCGGTCACCCTCACCTTTCCCGCGTTGACGACTATAACAAATCCACCCGTGTCGTTGTGCGTGGTGAATCGAGGGTTGTCCTTTCCTCTAAGCAGAACTGCAACTTTCGTGGCAAGACGTCCTAGCGTCTTTCCATCAGCGTCGACGACAAACCACTTCTTTTCCGAGTCTTCGACGACAAAGCTCTTTGTCGAATATTCCACAGACAATTCTAACTCCAAATTTTGTCGAAAAATATAGCAGATGGGGCCGTATTAATCAAGATAAGGTTAATCTCATGCGGTTGTGGCTCAGTCATCCTTCCCTCAAAAGCACAAAAGGTGCATGGATTGTCGGAATGCCTCCTGCAGAGAAACCCATGTCCTTTCTCTGGGCGCAGTAGCACATTGCAAGTAAACAGCCGTGTCACTTAGACTTTAACCGGTACGATTCCTCACATTCGAGCAATTTTCGCCACCGGGAATATGGAATTCATCGCAGGCAAGTTCTAAGATTCAGCACCTTGCTAAAACTCCCAAATGGAGGTAAATTCAATATGTCAAAGCGGCTGGTAGTCAATATTTGCTCGCTTGCGTGAGCACGCCGATACTCAGCAGTCTTGTCCACAGGGTTTATCTCTAACACAACATCCGGTCCAGCGTTCTGGAAAACTTTGATAATTGATAAATGAGCACACCATTTTTAGGCATTTTGGAAATCGAGCGACTTCAAAGGAATAATCAAGGGAGGTCGCACGGATTTGTACGCACCATTTCGCTCGGACTCAACCCGACGAAAGGGGATATATTTGTTCCAAGCGGGTTGATTGGCAAGCACGGACTGCGTGAAGGAGTAACTGTTTCAGGTACTGCTTCAAACTCCGGCAAGAAAAATCTTGAAGCGAAGTCTATCGACGCAGTAAATGGACTCTCTCCGACCGCCTGGGCGAGCGTCAAGGAGTTCTCTACTCACGAAGCAGTTTCGCCTAATGAGCTTATCAAGCTGGAGGGCCCGTCATCGGACCGTGCCATGAGGGTTATCGACTTATTCTGCCCACTTGGCAAGGGACAGAGGGCGCTTATCGTATCACCACCAAAGGCAGGAAAGACGATTCTGCTACAGCAAATTGCTCATGCAATAAACGCCAACTATCCCGAGATGGAATTGATCGTTCTGCTGATCGACGAGCGGCCCGAAGAAGTGACCGACATAAGACGATCCATTGCGGGAGAAGTCTTTGCAAGTTCGAACGACAATGATCTTACCAGCCATGTCCGGCTAGCGCGTCTCGTTCCGGAGTATGCAAAGAGGAAAGTGGAAACTGGAAAGGATGTGGTGCTGCTGCTCGACTCCCTGACGCGAATCGGAAGAGCCTTCAACGCTCACCAAAAAGCAAGCGGTCGGACAATGTCGGGTGGAGTTGATATAAGGGCTCTCGAAGTCCCGAAACGTATTTTCGGAGCGGCGCGGAAACTTGAAGGAAGTGGATCGCTAACAATAATTGCGACCGTATTAATCGAGACTAACTCCAGGATGGATGAACTGATATTCCAGGAATTCAAGGGAACAGGCAACATGGAACTTGTATTGGACCGGGACCTCGCGAACGAACGTTTGTTCCCGGCAATCAACCTATCAATGTCAGGCACCAGACGCGAAGAACTTCTATTCGGTACCGAATTAGACAAGTACCAATCCCTCAGGCGAACTCTCGTGAAATTGAAACCGCGGGATGCTGCGAACGGAATTCTGAAGCTGATAAGCAGATACGATACAAACGCGAAACTCCTGGCCAGCATTAGGATGTAAGTACAGGCGTTGACTCGGCTCTTTTGCTCCCCCCCGACCACCTCGCCCCGCATAGTTAGTCCGTCTTTGGATTCCAGACCATGTTGCTCCTTTCCGCCGGGATCGTCCCAGACCTCTTCCCCTCCTCGATCCATCGCACCGTAGACATGCATTTCTAAATTCCTTACCATCCTATTCACTTCCATCACAGCCGGTTTGTCTACCGATCCTTCTCATGTATTCTGAGATTCCTTACCATACTGTTCCATTCCATCCTCGTCGAGTTGACCACCCGTCCTTCTCATGTATTCTGAGATTCCTAATCGGCTAAATGTAACGCCGGAGTTACCATTCTGTAATCTCCTACTGCATCGAACACCCCCAATATGGCAAGGGTGGAAGAAATTCGACATTACAGGTGCGGCACGAGGATTGCAACATATAAAGCGGACGCTCTCCACCGTACGCGGCGGCCGCCACACGACGGTATAAGTTCGAGAAACCTGAATGTCTTCACGGTTGACGAGCGGACGAACAGTTAGCCTTTGGTTGGTTCAGTAAAATTGAATTGTACTACCCAATCCTCACCAAGACGGTTCCGACTAAATCAAGAAAATGGGAGCTTCTAATTCCCTCGACCAATCGGTCATGATCTTAGGTTTGGGCTCATAAAGCAGCCCCGATTCAACTCTTGGACAGCATTCCGTGCGCACATGCTGATAACCAGCGACCATGTAGTTGTTTCCCAAGCTTTTCAGGTCTCAAGTCTTTTTCATACCCACACCACTCCGAGCCTGAAATCCGACATAGGAGGGAGGAGTTGGCTGAAAACGGGAGTGTTTCGTCGAAGCAGGTGGTCAATGGGAAAAGGGGAGCGGAAGTCGGCGAGCTGATGATGAAGTTGAAGGGGGACGTCTC
>JAJYIT010000051.1 GCA_021789975.1 Bacteroidota bacterium | reverse complement strand
CTCTCGCAGCATCGCTACGATCGATTCCACTGTGTGTCGCTTCTTGACCATGTTGTCTCCTTTGGTCCTTTTGTTACTCTTTCTACTAATATAACATTGGACCGCTTTTTGGGGGGCAGGTCACTTTCCAAGAGCCCCGGAAACTGAGACCAATAAGTATTAAGACCAATTGAGAATAATCCGACTTTCATTCCGTTTGTTCCAATCTTCTATAAGTTCTTAAATACTGCGTCAAAATCTTTCTCGATGTGCACAACATTGGATTTGTATCCGTACCGTTTCTTATCAAGATGTAAACACATTGGAACCGGAGTCTCCAAATGATAATGCAATCCATCGGCTTGACGTGACCATGTCACCTCAATCACGCCTTTATTTCCCGGCAACGGTATCGTCCCCTCTACTTTTTGAAGAGATCCCGGGTACAACTCCAGCACATAATTGCGGTTTCCCATGTCATAACGGGGCCGCAACCCGAGCAAATAGCGAGACATCTGCCAGGTCGGACAGCCCGACCACTGGTGACAATGGCTCCAGCGGAGGTCAAAAACCTCCGGCCAGGTCGTCAGGCCCCGGTCCAGTGCCCACCCCCAACATTTGCGATATTGGTTAAGGACGAACTTCATCTCTCCGCGTTTAATCAAAACGGGCATCGCGGACTGACCGAAGTAAGGAGTGGTAAGCCGTCGGCTGGTCACGTCCGGGTCGCTTAGCCGAGGAGCTGATGGATCGTTCGGGAAACACCTGAGCATGTGTGCATCGATATATCTTAAACACTGCTGCGCGCGATCGCCGTGAAAGAATCCGAATTTCAACCCGAGAACTGCTCGATGATAGCCGATATTCTCCCAGACATTTCCACTTTTTAGAAACTCGGATGTGTAGTACCTGTCGATAATTGATACCATATTCGCAGCCAGGTCCCGATATCGCCCAATGCTGTCCTCTTGGCCTATAGCTTGGCACCAGCGCACCATGTGCCGCAGTGCAGCCAGATAGTACAGATCAACTCCGATGTCCGAAGGCCCCGAATTGCGAACGTATCCCCAGTCTACAAATCCCCATCCCAAAGAGTCACTTAGCCCGTAGCTGGTTGTCTGTCTCTCAAACGCTTCGATATTCTTGACGGCGTACGGATATAACTGCTTGAGTATAGTTCGGTCACCAGTCAACTCCCAGTATTGAATACAGACAGTAACCCAATGTGCAGCGTACGTCGAAAGATAAGCGGTACCCCCCGGCGAAAGACCTGCCACCAATCCATCTGATCGAGCACACTCTGCCGCTTGAACGAGCCCCCGTCTAATTATGCGCAAATCCGAGAACGCTGACGCGGCTACATTCAATCCAACCGCTGCATCCCCGGTCCATTGTCCGCGTTCTCTTGTCGGATTATCGATTAAAGCATCTTCGCTACATGTGTGAAGTGTGTTTACCCCAACTGACCAAATTCGATTTAGCAAAGTATCATTACAAAGGAAGGAACCTTGCGGTTTTCCATAATAGGTCCTGTCTAGGAATTCTTGCTCATCGAAATATACATCCTTCAGCGGTGCGTACACGTGGACTTCCAAAAAGCGGGCACCTCTTGGAGTCAATGGACAAAATTCCTGCTTTCCGCCTCTAGCAACATAATGATCCATATTGCATGATTCTCCAGCAGAAAGCGTTATCCACGGACTAACTCTGTCATGTATCAACTCCTCGCTGTAAGCAAATTCCACCACAGACCCCCTTGGTAAATTCAGAACAAATCTAGGACGCATGAGACGCACACTGCCTAAGTCATATCGACGCCACACGCCTTGGGGCGGGCTATTCTTTGGCGAAAGGTTGCAGAGAAAAAAATGCGCTGCTGGATCGTCCTCCGCGTATCCGAATCTGTCGGCCAGCGTACCTGTACCTATCGGCGTTAAGACATGTACGGTAGAACGCGTGTTGTATGTGGAAAGTGGTTCCAATCCTCCAAGGTTTCTCCTCACTAACACAGGCATGCTCCAGGCGGAGTCGTCAAAATCCGTTTTCTTCCAGCCAGCCGGATTCTTCCGGGTATCGCACCATTCGATATACCCAAGCTCAGGATTGATTCGCCTTACTTCGGATTTGTATCCCTTCAACCGGGTGCATTTCCAACTGACTGGAATTTGTTTACCGTTCACAATAATCCGGCTCCAAAGAAACGGTGCCATCTTATCAAGCATTCGCGTCGTTACACCAACCGAGTGAACTTCAATTGCAAGTACATGTTTCCCGGCAGAAAGATGTGTGCAGTAAGTTTGATATTGGGGATAATTAATCGGAAAGCGCGCCGGTCCTTCGCAGAAGTATCTCCCGTCAAGCCAGCCGACAAACCATGAAGCCCCAAGAAGATGGAGCTCACAACTAACTTGATTTGGCAAGCCGAACGTACCACGAAAGGCAATGTAGTAATCTTTATCGGCCCTTGGGGAATTGGGACACCAAATGAAATTGGGTGCTGAAATAGCTGAGGCCCCACCGAGGAGCTGCAATAGGAAACAGAATGCAACCAATAAGTAAAGAGACAACTGCTTTTTAATAGTTATTAAAGTTAATCTTCTCATCGATTGGTCGCGTTTTGTGAACCTCGCGCGCGCTTAGGCCTTTATTTTGGCAATTCAATCGGCAATTGTAACCACGCCAATCCAATATCGCGCCTCATATGACTGGCAAATCCGGCTGGGATAGTCCCGGTATCATTGCCATCGTAGAATATCGCGAGTTTATTCCCAACCTTAATCACAGAAGGCAAACCGATGATTTTACTCCAATTGCAGTTGGATGAATCGAGCACCACAGCTTTATTCTTCGGATTTACATAGTTAAGGTTTTTCGTCCAGTAAACCCATATTGCATCTGTATATTCAAGCTGTCCAGTCATACCAACATGGTCAGTAAATACAAACCACGTACTATCGTCATATTGATAATAAACAGAGGAATTCTCAACTTGTTCTCTAGGAGGAAGCAGCGGTTTCTTATCAACCACCCATGGTTTCTCGAGACTCGTGGAGCGTGCATAACTTAAAGTGCGCATAATCGGATTGGTGGTTGAAGCAGAGAATAACATCCTGAATTCATTGCCAATCTTGATGATATATCCCGGACTCGCCGATCCGCTATAATAACTCCGGTGTTTCGTTTTGAACGGAGTGATATCATAAAGTTTCTTCCATGGACCGATGGGTGAGCTACTTTCAGCTTCCATCGTGAGATATGGAAAACCAGGAATAAAATACGGTGCCGGTGTTACTTGTGGTGTCCCCAAATAGAACATGTACCACTTTGCTCCATCGTGATAAACCGTCCCGTAAGATGCAGACCGTGAATCGTCACTCCCTGGCTTACCAAGATTCAGGACAGGTCCTTGTGCTTTCCAGTGCACGAGGTCCTTACTGGTCGCGAGGCAAACAAGCCAGCCCTTCGGACCCGCACCATCATAGTGCATATAATATATATCATCAAATTCATAGACCCACACATCCCGCGCTCCGAGGTAATCACATCTGTCTGGTCCCGTACCGTATCTCAAAACTATTCCGTGATCCCTTGCTTGCAAACGATAATGCGCGGCGGGACGCCCGTCGATATAGGGAATGACATCAGCCATGGATTCGATTCTGGATCCTTTTGCCGAATTCGTCTGAGCTTTCACTCCCAAACTTATTGAGAGGGAGGTCACAGCCAAGAAGAATGATATAGAAACTAGATGTACCGGATGTCGACAATAGCAGAGAGTATCTGAAAGGAAAGAAGACGATCCTTTTCCCTTTCTTTGCGTGGTTAGTTGATCCAAGTTGTTGGAGTTCATCTGAAATTGTATGTTGATATTGACAGCTATTTACCTATCATAGAAGCGAACCTATATCTTCCGGAGACAACATAATAAACTGCTCTGCCATCCTCCATCCCGATGAACTTCACGCCCTTCGTATGTGAAGCAAGCTTACCGCCTTCTTTTACACTAGAGCTCTTCTCAGCGGGGATATAGATAGTGGCGGTGGTGTTCGCTGGCACTGATATGTCCCAATTGAAGAGTTTGCCACCCCGTTTCCATTGGCTTATTATCAGGCCGTAGGGCGACAGGTACGAAGCTTCCACGAACTTCAAGCTGGCCTCAGGATACGGCTTCATGATGATGTGCTTGTATCCCGGCTCAGACGGATCGGATTTAATTCCTGCAAGATCCTGGTACAGCCAAACGACGAAATCACCGAGAAGCATAACGTGATTACGCGAGTTCATTGCCGGGTTCGCCGTGTTCCCGTCCCACAGCTCCCATATAGTGGTCGCACCATGATCAATCATGTATCCCCAGCTTGGATAAGTCGTGTTTTCAGCCACCTTCAGAGCGATGTCCGGTCTGCCGTTGTCCGTCAAGGTCGTCAAGAACCACTGCTCTCCCACGAGTCCGCAGCTCGTGTGATCGTCATACACATGTACCGTTTTATAAACAAGATTGTCGAAAGCTCTACTTCTGTTCTCCTTCGGCGGTATCCCGAAAGATAAGGCCATCGAATTTGCGGTCACGGTATTGTTGGCATAGTACAGACTGTCTTTGTTGAGGAACTTCTCATTAATAGCTTGCCGCACCTTGTTTGCTATCGAAGAGAATTTTTGGGCATCACTATCTTTATCGAGTAGACGGGCATACTTATCCATCAGGTTCAGGCAATAATAGTAGTAAGCTGAGCCGATGAAGTCACCGGGAGTTACCCTGGCAGAATCACGAGAATGGATCCTTTCCCGATCTCTCGGCGGCATACACCAGTCGCCGTAAGTATCCTTGGGAAGAAGATAGCCTTTACTATACTTATCCTGCATATAGTACAGCCATTTCTTCATTGCGGAATAATGATCGGCGATTACCTTAACATTATCAAACTGCTGGTATAGGTGATCAGGGACTATTAGAAATGTCGATGGCCAGGTCATATTGTCGGTGTAGACCGGCCAATAATCCGGAGACAAGTCGGGAAGACTTCCGTCAGGTTTCTGACAATCTTCGATATCGGTCATCCAGTTAGAGTAGAGTGCATCATTATCGAAAATGAAACTTTCACCAAATGAATTGGTAGATCGATCTCCTTCCCATCCCTGGCGTTCGTCTCGTTGCGGGCAATCAGTGGGTATGCCGTGGTAATTTCCGCGAATCCCCCAGTATGCGGCTTTGTGAATTTTGTTGATGATGTCATTAGAACATGTAAAATGCCCTATCGTCCTGATGTTGTCGTAGACGACTTTACCAGTTATCGTATTCAGATCAGGTCTACCGGGATACCCGGTCAACTCTACATACTGGAATCCGTGATAAATGAATTCAGGCTGCCATTCTTCCAGTCCACGCCCACTTGTCATGTACACATCGGTTTGTTTCGCGGAGCGGAGATTTGCCGTATTCAATTCTCCGTTCGGAAGGAGTGTTTCGGCAAACCTAAGCATTATTTTAGTCCCTGCTCTTTTCGCATGTACTTTCAACGAAACCCACCCCACCATATTCTGCCCCATGTCATATATATAAACCCCAGGCTTAATCTCTTTCATGCTTATCGGCTTCATGTCCTGCATCACCCTATTCGGCTGCACCATCTGCGCGCTCAGATGCTCGGAAGGATCGGAAACCTTTTCCGCCTGCATCCATTTCGAGGCATTGAAGCCGACCTTATCCCAGCCCGGCATCTCTCTTCTGGAGTCATATATTTCCCCATCATACTCGTTGTTCGAGACTATCGGACCTTTCGCCGTGATTTTCCACGTTGTATCGCTTACAATGCTTTCCCTGGTCCCGTTGGTGTACTCAATGTTCAGATGGAAGAGCATCCTGGGATAACCGAAACTCAGGGTCCTGGTCGGATAATTGTAGCGCGGGGCAAAAAAGCGAGCGTTGCCGAGAATTACACCGATCGCATTCTTCCCCTCTCTGATATCTTTGGTGACATCGAAGGTCATGTAGAATGACCTCTTATTATATTCTGATAATGCCGGGGAAAGCACGTCGTCGCTGATTTTCTTCCCGTTGAAATATAATTCGAAATACCCCAATCCGCAGATGTATACAGTCGCTCGTTTGACCTTCTTCGGTGCATTGAATTCTTTTCGCAGGTAACGTGCAGACAGATGAGTGTACTCTGAATCGGGAATATTGTGCACGCCCTTGAATCCGTAGTTGGGAGGCGGATCGAGTTTGCCGTAATCCATATCCTCGTTGCCTCTGCCAGTTCCTCTATCGAGTCCGATCCAATACCCCTGCCAGTCGTCCTTGTTCAGCAGGCCCATACTCCACTCGGCAGGCTTGCTCCATTCCGATTCATTTCCCCTGCTGTCCCAAACTCTTACCTTCCAGAAGCAATATTCGCCCGAGTGTAAATTCTTTCCGTTATAAATGATGTTCAGGCTCCGGCTCGATTTTATCCTTCCGGAATCCCAAAGATTGCCTTGATCAGCGTTCAGTTTCTTGAGCGAGCTCGCGACAAGTATCGTGTACGCGGTTTGATTTTCGTCCCTCTGATTCGATGTAGAGTACCATGACAATCTCGGCCTGACTACATCAATACCAAGAGGATTATCCAAATACTCACATCTCAGATGTTGCGGATGTAGGACACCGGCTTTCTTAGGTGAACAAAAGGCGACTTGCGACGCTACAAAGACGAAAACCAAAACGGAGAGGAAGGGTGTTTTCATCGGAATCCTTTCAAGCTTGATAAGCCGTAATCACTTTTCCCAAATGAAACGGTAGTTAAATCGCCAATCTGGGGCAGTGTCTCCAGCGGTGCAAAGTGAAATAGGATTGTTCAAATTACTTAGATTGTCGCACCATTTGAAATCAAACTTAAACGTACTCTTGCTATTTAATCCAAGGAACCTGCGAGGTACCGCGATAACGAGTTTGTTTCCAGAGTACCGGTATGACAATCTTGCGACCTCAACCCACTTCCCGGTTAATGAATCAAACCGCATTAATGTTGTCGTTGTGTCGCTGATAATATGCTTATCGATTAAGAAGTCGTATCCGTACCATCCGGACTTATAATTGCAGTCTGAATTGATAAACAAAAGCATCCAATCGCGTTCGTTTGATGGTGTAAGCGGTTCAGCTGTTTCCGCGAGAAAGTAAACGTCCTGACTGTCTACCGCAACTTTGCATGTTATAATATCATTTCTGCCAAGAGTATCTATATAATGGAGACCGCCATAGCCATAATAATCGCGATGCTCCGTATCTCCTCTCGCATCTCGAAACTCGGGCATAACCTTTTGCCAGCAGGTATAATTGGTGTCCACTCTTATGCGGGAGAAGCCTTTCGAAATTGGGATTGGGCGTACCCCCTTGAACCGACGTATATTCTCAACCATTTGCATATAATAATTGTCCGAGTAACCGCCTTTCATAGGTTCGATGTCTCGATTAAATTCCGCATTGTACTGATCCACAAAAAAGTAGTTGCTCTTTCGTCCCATGAAAGAAGTCGTTTTGTCTCTTGGCATGTCAAACTTGTTGGCCGTCCACTCATTCCAGTCATTTAAGCAGATGATTTCCGGATCGGCTTTCAATGCCTCATTCCATCGTTCCTGAAAATAAACCCCGTAAGCCTCAGGATCCTTGACCCATTTATGAAGCCAAGGCACGTATCCAGAATCAGGCAAATCATCCCTATTCAAAGGAGGTTCACCGAATTTCTTAGTCCATGATTTCCCAATCATTGTTGATGCGTGTTGCGCTGGCGTAACTGCGAACTCCTCTCTGTTGCCGTTATACTTTGACACAAGTTGATTAGGTGTCATTGCTCTTACTCATGGATCGCCAAGATCGTATCCAAAACTCCAGTTATTTTCTGTACCAACAAATCTTCTGCCTTCTCACTTGTAGTACCCCCACCACATCGTTCGGAGAGTGAAGAACTTCTTTACGGCCTTGGTATAATCTTTTAAATAGGGCTCCATGTAATCAGGGTTGCCGTAGTGAGGATTACTCTTATCGGTTGTTGCCCCCGGATCATAATCGGGAGATGATGTCCCAGATTTCGTTGAAATTGGTAGAAAAGAAAAAAGCCCAAAGCGAAGTAAATTCTGAGAATAACAACTCGTAATCATTAGACTCGGAAAGGTACAAGCGTCATGGGCAAGAAGAAGGTAGCACGCGAGAACAATGGAATCAAATTGATGATCAACGGAATGCCGGACGGAGCGTTCGACATGGAAGGACTGATGAACTCACTGAGGGTGGAGATGCGATCTCTGGCGGTGAGTGCAGGCACGGTGATGATAGAAGCGATCATGGAGTCGGAGTCCGAACAGTTGGCAGGAAGGCGGTATTCACGAAAGACAGATGTCGACCGCTGGGGTACGGAATCGGGATATGTGTTGTTGGGAGGACAAAAGGTACGAGTTAGACGGCCACGATTGCGGACTAAGGATAAGTCTGAAGGATCCTGCGGACAGGAAGTGAGCTTAACAGGCTATGATGAGTTCCAGAATGAAGGTGCGAGGGGAGAGTCGGTATTCAACCGGCTGGTGGCAGGAGTAAGCAGCCGGAACTACGCCAGGACGGTGGAAGAGTTCGGAGACGGTTACGGTATCTCGAAGTCAGTGATAAGCAGGAAGATGGTCGAGGCGACAGCAGGAAAGCTGAAGGAACTCTATGAGAGAGACTTGTCGAGGCTGGATATATGCGTCCTGGTGCTGGACGGGATACATGTGAGCGAGACGGTTCAAATCGTCGCCTTAGGCGTAGAAACGAGCGGAAAGAAGCACATCCTGAGGATGCGTCAAGGAGCTACGGGGAACAGCGTAGTGTGTAAAGAGCTCCCGGAAGATATCCAGACAAGAGGCTTGCAAACAGACCGCCCCATGTTGGTGCTGCTGGATGGAGCCAAAGCACTACGGTCGGCAGTGGAGGAGACGTTCGGAACTCGGGCGATAGTGCAGCGGTGCCAGCTCCATAAGCGTCGTAACGTGCTGCAGCATCTGCCGAAACGGTATCATGCAGAGTACGATAGGAAAATATCCACAGCCTACGGAATGAGATCGCATGATGATGCCAGGAAGGAACTTGACTCGATTATTCGGGAGCTGGACCGTCTCAACCAGTCCGCTGCCAACAGTCTGAGAGAAGGACTGGAAGAGACCCTGACGGTACACCAGCTGAAGTTACCGGATGTACTACGTAAGCACTTCTTCTCGACGAACCTGATCGAGTCGGCATTCTCGCAAGGAGTGTCGGTCATGCAAAACGTAAAGCGATGGAGGAACAGCGGTCAGATCCAGAGGTGGACCGCCACGGCGTTATTGGAAGCAGAGAAGAAGTTCGGAAAGATAACAGGATTTAAATCCATGAACGTAATGGTTGCTGCGCTCGATGAAGAATACCGACGAAGAACACTTGACACCAAACAATTAGCAGCATAATTTTATGCCTCGGATAAACTTCGCCTTGTCAATTTCAACGGAGAAAGGGGCATCATCCCGTCCAGAGTGACGATGCTGTAAGATGGATCCATACCGCAAATTACAATTCCGACACCTACGCCGCCACTCCTAATCAATGAAATACCTGGGAGCCGCCCAATCGCCTCCGTAGCATTCAGATCAGGATTCTGCTGAAGGCGGTCAGCGGCAACAACATTCTTTATGTTAACTGCATTTATTTGCTCATTGATAGCTGCTTCCTGTCCTGCCCTCTGGGCTGTGACTACGACTTCTTTTCCCTTTACACCGGTTGCCTGAAGTGTTACGTTAAGTTTCTTGATTACTCCAGGCTTAATTCTGACCTCCAACGTCTTCGTGTCGTACCCAACGTATGAAAATGAGATCTTGTGAATACCAGAACTGATGTCGCGAATGAAGTAATTGCCGTTTATGTCTGCAGATGCTCCAATACTTGTTCCAACGACCAGAACATTTACAGCAGGAAGAGGAGTACCGTCGGATCCGCTAACAACGCCTGTTAAGGAACCGAATTGGCTGGATTGAGAAACAGCATGAGTCGGATATGAAAGCAAAAGTGCAATGACAAAAGCACCTAGAAATACTATGCGAGATTTCATGGTGAATCGCCTCCAAATTAGGCCGAGAAACATTCAAAACTTTTAGCTGCACGACCTCAATTATCAACCAAGACTATGCCGGTTGGATCTTGTCGATAAAATATCATTCTCGTAGTTCTCGATTTCCTTCAGGTATTCTGCACCGGTCGGTAAGTTGTTTATCACGCAGTAGAAGTCATAAACAGCCCCAAATGGTTTCGCTTTGAGAGCCTCGAGATAGGCTAAACGCTCAAAATCCTTTCCCGCCTCTTCGAAACTTCTAAGCTCGTCCGTCGGCTCCAGCAGTGCAAAGAGCAGAGCCAATTGAACGGCACGCGCACCTACGACATAAGCACCTATGCGGTTAATGCTGGCATCAAAATAATCCAGGCCAATGTGCACGCGATCCAAGGCATTAGCGCGGACTATTTCCTGAGCGATTAGTTGTACATCATCGTTGAATATGGTCACATGGTCGCTGTCCCAATGGACACCACGACTTATATGGAGCATCAGGCCGTCAAGGAATTGTAACATGGCGGAAATCTTATCACCCGGCTGTTCAGTAGGGTGGTAATGACCCGTATCGATGCATACAATCTTGTTATTTCTGACCGCGTATCCAAGGTAGAACTCATGCGACCCGACTGTCATGGATTCCAAACCCAATCCAAACAGCTTACCCTCTAGAGAATCTATGAGATACTCTTCCGGGTAATGCTCTGAGAAGATTTCATCAAGAGACTCCTTGAGTATCTTGCGGTGCGTGTTGCGGTCGACAGGCGTGTCTTTGGAGCCATCTGGAATCCAGATGTTGTTCACGCACGGGGAGCCAAGTTGCTTCCCCATCTCAGCGGCAATCTTTCTTGTCCGCTTGACGTGCTCGATCCAGAATTTTCTGATCTTTGGATCTTTGCTTGACAATGTAAAACCGGCATCAGCGAGCGGATGTGAGAAACAAGTCGGATTGAAGTCCAGCCCAATACCGAGTTTCTTAGCCCAGTCGATCCAGCTCTGAAAATGCTCGATTTCAATTTCATCACGGTCAACCTTTCTCCCTTTGAAATCACCGTAGCTTGCGTGAAGGTTCAATCGCTGCTTGCCCGGCAAAAGACTCATCACTTCTTCGATGTTCCCACGAAGTTCTTCAATAGTTCTGGCCTTACCTGGATAATCCCCGGTGGCCTGAATACCTCCTCCGTCCAATCTTGAATCAGGGGCTTCGAAGCCGCCTACATCATCCGCCTGCCAGCAGTGGAGACTTATCTCAACTCCGTCGAGTTTCCTTATTGCTTTATCTGTGTCAACGCCCAGCTCGGCGTACTGCTCTTTCGCATTGCGATAAGCATCTTCTATCAGTTTTGTATTTGCCATTTCTTAATCCTTCTTTTTCTAACCTGGCACATTCGCCATTAAGTCTCGATAAGTTCCAAATTCCAAACTCCAAACAAGTTCCAATAATCAAAAACATAAAATATCAAAGCTCCGCCTATTTGTTTCTTTTGTTGATTGGAACTTTGTTTTTGTTTGTAACTTGGGATTTGGTGGTTGGAACTTTTCACTTATTTATGCACTGCTATCTGCACACCTAACAAGTTTCCATAACCGATTACTATTGTTGATACAATAAGAGTGAACAGAGCCACACCGAGGAGGAACTTTGACAGGCCGCCGGTGCCCTTCCATTCTTTAAGAAATATCCCCCACAAGGAGCCAAAGATGATTATACTCGCCATGTGTATGGTCCAGCTCGAAAACTTGTAGCTTCCCATCTGAGACTCTCCCATAGTGTAGAAGAAAAACTGAAAGTACCATGTCGTGCCTGCAAGAGCGCTGAACAGATAATTGGTGAGCAGTGGAGCACGTGCGGTCCGGACAGAATCGCCGGCAGGCGGATCATCCGGATCAAGCGCAGCAGCCGCATTCCCCGCCGGGGCAAGTTCAGGCATTTCTTCCGCCCTGGCTAGGCGGCCAAAATACTCGCCGAACGTCCGATTCTTTCTCAAGAGATATGCGCACCATACTAAGTTTGTGACAAACCCACCCGCAGTGATCACTATGATCTTGGGTAAACCAGACCATATTTCGGCAGCACCGTAATGCACGGCCGTGACGGCTATCGGATTGGCCGAGTCGAGCCCGAAAGCAAAGCATGAACTCATAACGCCGGAGAATATTGCTACCAGGATACCCTTTCGCAAATTGAACTCCTGGATGGCCTTGCGCTTCTGCTCTTCGTCCATTTCTCTTTCTTTCGATAAACCGGCTGCCGCAGTAATCGCAATTCCGAGAAGTGCAAACACCGAACCTATAAGAATGACCTGTCCGGGAATTGCATGGAGTTTCGTTCCGATTGTCCCTTCAAATATTGGAGGCAGCCAGGTACCCAACAGCGCAGTGAGACCCAATATGATCCCTGTTCCCAGAGACATCCCAAGGTACCGCATAGTGAGCCCGTAAGTCAGACCTCCAAATCCCCACATCATTCCCCAGAAGAACGTCCACGCTAGGACGCTGAAGGGCTGCTGTCCTAATACCTGAGTCAGATGTGGTACGATAATCAACCCGAGCACCCACGGAGCGATTATCCAGCTGAAGACTCCTCCCAGAAGCCAATAGACTTCCCACGACCATCTCCTGACTGCTTTGAAAGGAACATAGAAACTGCCCGAGGCAAAGCCACCGAGCCAGTGGAAAAATACACCGAGAATGGGATTGGGATTCATCTATCTTTCACTCCAAATGAAAAACTTCTTCCAGCGGAATCGAAACCGGAGAATTGTCGGGATTGGTCTCCATAATATCTGCCATATACTCCCACCATTTTCGAACGATAGGATTTTCACCCAGGTCTTGGGAGGATTTATCTCCCACCTGCTTCTGAACCGCAAAAAGTGTGTTGGTTTCAGAGTCCAAATATATGGTGTAATCCCGAACCCCTGACGCCGATAGAAGCGCCTTCAGCTCAGGCCAGATCGCATCATGTCTGCGGATGTATTTGTCTCGACATCCTGCCCTCAGTTTCATTTTGAAAGCGGTCGTTTTCACGGACGGCTTGACCGTTTGCGCAAACCTTTAAGCCACATCACACAAAGGAACTGTCTTTTCACAGCTTCGTCACCTGACTCATCACGTGCTAGTTTCATATGATTCGATTTCACTTAATTGCTTTTGATCGGAATTAATTATGCTAATACTAAAATGTTTCGTTGTCAAGCAAAAAACTGTTTCGCTGAAAATATCCCGATACGAATCGACAATCCCTGTCAAGACAGTATTCTTTCCAGGTACTCGATGGGATGATAAATGGGGTTGGACAGTTCAGCGGATATTTGTTCGCGACAAGATGTTCCACTGGCCAATATTACTTTCTCATCGTTGAATGATTCCGACGCTTTAATTTGGATTATCAAGTCGTTCCCGATGTTCTTGCTCAAATCGTAGTACTCTTTTTTGTAACCAAAACTTCCTGCCATCCCGCAGCACTCGACACTCGACACCTCCACCTCGAATCCCAGCCTTCTGAAAAAGTCTGTCGCAGCATTGCCCGCTCCTATTGTCTTCATCTGACAGTGCGCATGATAAAACAGATGTGCAGGTGGTCTATCCAATGGTCGTAGCAGACGACCCGCTGCTGGAAGGATCGACTCGGACAAATCAACTCTGTCACCGTCCATCAATTTGTTTAAAAACTCAATCGGATCGTACGTATGCGTAGCCAGTTTCTCGAACTGTTTATCGTTCTTGATTAGTTTTCCATAGTCATATCTGAAGAGAGATAGTACGCTTGGTTCGACAACGATGATTTCGTTGCCTTCATCTATCAATTCCTCAAGATAGATTGCAAGTGTTTGGGCCTCTCTTTCTGCCCGCTCCAAAAGGCCTTGCGACTGAGATGCTCTTCCCTCAGGGAACACTTCACTCAAGGCAAGCGGGATCCCAAATCTATCGAACACCTTGATAGTCGCCATCCCGACATGAGGACTGTTGTAATTTGTGTAAACGTCCGCGAACAAAACCGCTCTTTGCAATATATCATTCTTTCCTACCGCAACAGGACTGGCGTTCCGATATTCCTGAAATTGTTTTACCAGAGTTTTTTTCGCGAAGCGTGGTATGGCACGCCGCCGATCGACGCCAGCGGCCTTTTCCAACAACATTTTGCCGATTGGAAGACTGTTTATCCAATTTGACAATTCAGGGACAACTGATGCCAATCTACTTAGCCTGGAAAAATCTGCAAACAATCGTTTCTGTATTGACGGACCGCCCTCCGCTTTCATTAAACGACTCTTTATCACCGCGTTCATTCTTGGAATATCAATTCGAACAGGGCAATTGGGAACGCATCTCGAACAACCTGTACACAACTCGGCGAACCTACCTTCTTCCGTTTTGCCAGTGGTCCCGATCGTCCACGCGCCACCGATTCCGCCGGTATAGCATTCCCCTCCGAATGCATGACCGCCCACGGCCTGGAAATTCGCGCATACATTCATGCAGGCACTACATCTAATGCAGTAGAGCGCTTCCCTCAAAACTTTATCCGCCCTCATCTGCATCCTGCCGTTGTCAACCAGGACAAGATGAAATTCTCTCTCAATGTCGTTCCTGCCGTTCAAATTGAGTATGGGGAGGTCAAGTGGAGGCTCCAAGATATTAGTATAAGATGTGAGCGACTGCCCGGTACCGCTCGCAGCCAATAGCTCAATGAAAATTCCAAAATCCTTTTTGCTCGGAATAATCTTCTCGATCCCGGAAATTGCAACATGAATTGCAGGGAGTTGGGTAACCAGACGGATGTTCCCTTCGCTCTCGACTAGCAAAATTGTCCCTTCCTCGGCAGCGATCAGATTTGCACCTGAAATTCCTACATCCGCCGAAAGGAATTTCTCCCTCAGAACATCTCTGGCGAATTCCGTCAATTGCTCGCCAGTATCGAGAAGTTTGTCCGTCTGGAAACGTTCTTTGAACAAATTCGAAATACGCTCACGGCTCCTGTGAATTGCTGGGGCGACAATGTGGGACGGCTGCTCTTTCGAAACCTGGAGAATGAATTCCGCCAAATCGGTTTCCGCGACCTCAACGCCAGAGCTCTTTAAGGCATGATTCAATCCTATTTCTTCAGACGTTATAGATTTTGCTTTAACTGCAAGTTTTGCATTATGTGCCTTGCACACTTCCGCAACGTAGTTGACTGCATCGGTCTTTGTCTTGGCAAGAAATACTTTTCCGCCGCGACCACGGATTACTTCAGTAAGATTTTCAATTAACGCCGGAAGGTCATGGATCGCTTGTTCCTTTATCACTCTTGCGCAATTCTTAAGCTCCTCATAATCATTAATCTTCCCGATGGCTCGCTAGCGATTTGCATTGAAAATCTGAGTGTTCACCCGAAGAGCCGCGTTTTCAACACGAAGTGCCATGGCAATCGCCTTTTGAAGGGATTCTTTCCGAGACTTATTTGCGACTTCTCTCGGATGGACCTCGTCGGTTACCATTTTGCTCATCTCGACACTCTAAGCGGCCAAAACAATAACGTGAAGTTCTCCCGGTCCATGAACCCCGCGAACAAGCTGTCCCATATCAGCGGTTGCGCTCGGCCCGGTTATAAATGAAAAACTTCTATGCAATCCCTTTCCCCCTAGGAAATGAGTTGAAAAGATGTCTCTCGGACGAGGAACGATTGTTTTGCTATCAATAATGACAATGTGGCTGCGGGTCAGCATGCTTATCGGAACTGCGAAACTCCTTGAAACCGAGACGCACACCGAGCCGGTGCTTGCGACACCGCAAAAGGCGTCTGTTATCCCGACTCTCGTTGACTTTAGCTGTTCTTTCGATGGCTCAGCTATCACCCGGCTGTCCAGCCTGAATTTCGAAAATAACTTTGGGCCCAATTCGTTGGATAGACTGAGGAGAACGCTTTTTTCATTTTGAATCAGGTGCGATAGAGATTCGTTTAAGAATCTTGATTCCGAAGGGATCACCTCAACTCTTGCCGCTGCTGCCGCAGCAGACTGAACGAATTCTTCGATGAGATTCATAGGACAATCATCTTGTTTAAGGAGTGATGTTTCTTACGAACAATAACCTCATTATATCTTCCTTCCTTCTCATCAAAGTAAGCAGCGTCTTTGGGCTCATAGACTTTCAAATCGACCGAGCTTGCTACAATATCACGCCATTGTTGAAGATTGGAGACTGCACCAATGGCGATAGCCTGTACCCCCACGTTGCCGATTGCCGTCCCTTCTACCGGACCCGCAATAACAGGCCGGCCGATTGCGTCGGCTGTCAATTGTGTAAGAAGATCGTTCTGAATTCCTCCCCCGACCGCATGCAAAACGTCAATTCTCTTTCCTGAGACCGTCTCCAATTCTCTTATCGCGTTCCGGTAACTGAAGGCTAAACTTTCAAGAATCACCCGGGTTATGAATCCGATTTCCGATTTCTGTTGCTGGCCTGTGTTCCTCAAGTGATTCACGATCATTTCCGGCATATTGCCATTTTTCAGAAAGGTCTGATCGTCGAGATCCACCCATGATGATGCATACCCATTTTGTGCCGCTTTTGCTGCCAACTCCGAATAGCTATAATCCTTAGAATCCTCCTTCCAGAATCTCCTACTCTCTTGTAATGGCCACAACCCTATTATGTTCTTAAGGAGGCGAGTGGTTCGTTCGAAACCACCCTCATTGGTAAAATTGCAATTCATCGCCTCTGATGTAACAATCGGCTTGCCCACCTCAATGCCGATTAGCGACCAAGTGCCGGAGCTCAGGTAGGCCCAATTTACTTGAGAAGCAGGAACAGAAACCACGGCGGAAGCAGTATCGTGGCCTGTGACGGCGATAACTGGAATGTTCAGATCTAATCCTGCTTTTTTTGCAACGGGAGGAAGAAGTCTCCCCAAGATTGTACCAGGCTCTACCATCAAAGGGAAAATGCTTCGAGGAAATCCAAATGCCTTTATCACTTCCCAAGACCAGTCTCTAGTTTTTGGATCAGCGAGTGCAGTGGTTGAAGCAATAGAGAACTCAGCTCGCTTGACTCCCGTGAGCATATAGTTTAAGAAGTCTGGAATGAGCATCATGGTTTTAGCCAAGCGAAGGGAATCGGGTTTGCTCCTTTTTTCTGCCAGTAATTGAAACAAAGTGTTAAACTGTGCAAACTGGATGCCTGTCAAGCTGTAGATTTTTTCTTTGGGGACAATCTTGAATGCCTGTCTCATCATACCGTGTGTCCGGTCATCACGATAATGGTACGGGTGGTTGAGAATTACCCCTTCATCATCAAGCAAGACATAATCGACTCCCCATGTGTCCACACCGATCCCATCGAAGGCAGCACCGAATGACTTCCCGGCCTTCATTAGCCCGCTAAGAATGCTTTCGTAAATTGCCGAGATGTCCCAATGTAATTCATTTCCTTGCCTGACACTATGGGTCTCAAATCGGTGAACTTCATGCATCTCAACCTTTTGGTCACGCAGAAGGGTGACTATGCACCGTCCGCTTTCTGCACCCAGGTCAATGGCGATAAATCTTCTTTCTTTTCCCACTTATTCAAATCCAGTAATTAAAGGATCAAAAATTGGAAGCTACCACATGAGGGATCAAGCTACTCCGCGGTTGTTATCTTACAAACGCCATCGGCACGCCACCATCAACATTCAAGACGTTGCCGGTGGATTTATCAACCATGCCGCTGACAAAGACGAAGCAAGCGTTGGCAATATCTTCCGGAAGAATGGTCTCGTTCAGCAAAGTCCGCTTGGCATAGTAGGCGGGGAGTTCATCAACTGTAATCCCATAAGCCTTTGCTCTTCCATCTGCCCACGCACCGGTCCAGATCTTACTATCTACGATAACAGCATCAGCATTGATCACATTCACGCGTATCCGGTCTTTACACAACTCCGCAGCGTTAAGCCTGCTCAGGTGCAACTGAGCTGCCTTGGCTGAACCATAGGCGGCATTGTTCGGTCCGCTTACCAGAGCATTTTTGCTGACAATGTTCAATATGTCGCCGCCGATAGTTCGGCATTTGGCGAGCGATACCTGGTCATCACTACAAAGGTTTTGTCTTCGTATGACCTCCACGCCCTTTTGTGTGACCAGAAATTGTCCCTTGACCATAACGTCATACTGGAGATCCCAGTCCTCTTCGGTGTATTCTTCCAACGGTTTGGAAATAGACAGACCTGCACAGTTGACCACAATGTCAATGCCGCCAAATGCCAGAGACGCCGCTTCAAAAACATTTTCTACCTCTTTGCTCCTAGTTACGTCAAACGTCTGTGCCACGAAGGAGTCCCTGCCGTCCTCTTTCTCAAATTCATTGATCGCCGCGTTAAGTCTCTCGCTATCATTATCACATAGGACTATGCATGCTCCTTCACCCGCAAATTTCCTCGCGATCGCCTTCCCAATTCCGCCGGCGCTTCCTGTCACCAATGCAACTCTGCCTGTCAAAGGTTTTGGACTTGGTCTGCGCTTCAACTTCGCCTCCTCGAGCAACCAATACTCGACGTCAAACGCATCTTGTTTTGGTAAGGCCACGTATTCTGAAATAGCTTCCGCACCTCTCATCACGTTGATTGCGTTCCCGTAAAACTCCGCTGCAACTCTTGCCGTTTGTTTATCCTTCGCGAAGGTAAACATCCCTACACCAGGGTACAGTATCACAACCGGATTCGGATCACGCATGGGAGGACTATCAGGATGCTTGCATTCATTATAATAATCAGAATACATTTTCCTGTAGGCTTCGAACTGTGGAGTGATCTTTGCTTTCAGCCGATCGACGTCAAATGTCTCGGTGTCCTGTTCAAGGTCAAGAACCAGCGGTCTGATCTTGGTACGCAGAAAATGGTCAGGGCAGCTCGTACCCATATTTGCAAGCCTATCAAGGTCATTTGAGTTCACAAACTCCAGTACACTTTCCTCGTTTGTAAAATGACCAATCATTCTCGCGTGCGAAGAGCAGTAACCTCGAAGCACGGGTGCAATCCGGGCAGCTTTTCTGAGGCGTTCATCATTCGAAAACGATTCCACGTTGGATCCACCGAAGGTGGCACGCTTCTTCGCTTTGTTTTCTTCTATGTACCCTGCACATTTTTCAATCACTTCCAACGTGTTCAAATAGCAATCGTACGATGTCTCACCCCAGGTAAACAGTCCGTGTGATGCGAGAATCAAGCCACGGATGCCCGGGTTGTCGTCGACCTGCTTCCTGAGCCTCAGCCCGAGATCAAAACCGGGACGTTTCCATTCAACCCAACCTACGGTGCCGCCGAAAAGCTCCTTTGTGATCCTTTTTCCATCCCTCGCCGCAGCAACAGCAATCACGGCGTCAGGGTGCATGTGGTCAATGTGTTTAAATGGCAGGAGTCCATGGAGCGGAGTATCGATTGAAGGCGCCTTTGAGTTATTGTCGAAGATGCAATGATTGAAAAGTTCAGCCATCTCATCTTCGTGTTCGACGCCTCGGTAAACTTTTTCGAGATTCATCAGGCGCTCAATGTAGAGGGCAGCAAGACCACTTTTCGTCATCGTCCCCAGATCGCCGCCTGAACCTTTGACCCACAAGACATGTGTTTCATTTCCCGTCAATGGATCGGTTGTCGCAGTCTTGCACGATGTATTTCCTCCGCCGTAGTTTGTCAGGCGCTTGTCTGCACCGAGGATGTTCGACCTGTACACCAGCAGTGCTACTTCGTCTCCGCTCAGTTCGGACGCTTTTTTTCATCCCAGAGACACGCAACGTGTTTGTAAACGTGTTTCTTAGCATTCATCAGACCATGCCTTCACTTATAGATATTACGAAAACCTTTAAGTCAAATAGTAAAAAAAGTAATAGATTCAATCCCCGTCTATGGGGAGTCTTTGGACTACTTGAGATTGTATTATGATGTCTTTGAAATTGGCATCCGGTTTCCCAGTCTCTATCATTTGAATTAACATGTCTGTAGAGGCCTTGCCAATTTCGTAAGGATTTTGATTGATAGTGTAAAATGGCACACCCAGCTTATAGACCACATCGTTATCGCCGAATTCTCCAAGGATAACGTCTCCAGGTATTGACCTATTCATCTCGATGACGGCTTTGCCAGCACCATAGGTGATCAAACCCCCTATACTGACGATGGCATCAAACTCAATGCCCCCTTTCTGAATTTCCAGTATTTTCGCGTGACTATCTTTGACGCTCCTGAAGGACTGTAATACCAGTTCAGAGCGGAACGCTATCCCGTTATCCGCCAATGCCATCTTATATCCTTTAAATCGATCCTTTAGAACCGATATGCCGCTATGAGGACCAAGGAATAATATTCGATTCCTCCCCTCCTTGATGATCTGGGTTGTCAGCTTATAAGAAGCATCGACGTCATTTATAGCTACAGACCTGAAGCCGAGCTCTTTTAGATTTCTGTCCCAGCATACTACTCTTGTTCCATGTTGTGATATTCTCTGATACAACTGATTATTTCTCTTGGATCCAACGGGATTCAACAGAAGACCGTCAACATGGATGTCGGACAAAAATTCCAGTTTCTGCTTCTCTTTGGCGTCCAACTCATCGTGGACTAGGAAGAGACACTCATAACCTTTTGCGTCTGCTTCCTCATACATTCCGCGCAGTGCCTCTGAGAAGAAAGAAATTCGGAGATCGGGGACAAGAACACCAAGTATTTTAGTCTTTTGGTTGATTAAAGCTCTAGCAAGCAAATTAGGGCGATACCCTAGTTCTTTTGTAGTTTTCTTTACCAATTCTTTCATTTCCCGCGATATGTCGCTACTATCTCGCAGCGCTTTCGATACCGTGGCGGGCGTGACCGACAAAGCTTTTGCTATGTCGTTCAGGGTAGGCCGTCTTGTTAATTGCGTCTTGTGAGATTTATGTTTTCGCCTTATGGCTTTCAATCACTTATCCTTTTCCGCTTTCTTTCCAATACTTAAGACCCGCATTTCGATTCTCCCTATTTCCATAGCTTCGCCATCTCAGTCCCATCTCAATCTGCAGATGTGGACGGTATCTTAATTGATTGCGAAAACCTTTAAGTGAAAAGTAGATTAATCGAAACATAAAGTCAAGTGTTTTTTCGATAACATTCTAAATTTCTCTGACACTTCCATGTCCTGAAAAAGGATGACAATTCTAAGGATGTGGAGACGTTGTCAATAAGTGGCTGTCTTCGTCTCGCTGAATGGTCAATTAAATATGACGGACCTGGGGCACCCCCTGTTGGTGGCCGGATGCAGGCGGGCATTCATTTCGCAGTATGCACTACTAGGTATGGGGAGTATGGCAAAGGCAAAAGCGTTTTGTTCTCCACTCGGTGCTAATTGTTATCGATTAGCCAATTAAATATCTACCTGTACTTTACTATGCAGAAATTCAGACCAGATGTTTTCCTACCTTCTCTCTCAACGAGGATCGAATGTTCTCGAAGGTCTTTGAAGAAATCCGAATCTCGCTGCATATCTCCCGGACCGAATAACCGGCGACTAATTCAGAGAGGACCTCTTCCTCTCGCTCATTGAGCGAAGAAGTAGACTCTTTGCCGACATAATCATCGAACGGATCACACGAGTCGGAAGTGATCACCTCATCAAGGGTTATATTATCTAAATTCCTATCCGATAGAGACACCTTTTCTTTATTGAACGCATCGAGCCGACTTTTCCCGGCATCCTCAAGCAGGATGTTGAAAAACATGTTAATGGAATAGATATTTTCATGGTGACAAATTCTTTGAGACGAGAAAGTAGTTGAGTAGTGGTGCCTTCAAGACGTGTTGTGAGTTCGAGAGTCCAGTCGTTGCCTGGTTGGACTGCCAGAGATGGCCGCCCGGTGGTCTTAACATGGTTGAGCCATAAGATTTTTGATGCGGACCAGATTGTAGATCGCATTGGCAAACGTGAACATCCAGCCACCTCGTTTGACTCCCTTGTGCCTGGTCTTACGCATGAGTCCGACAGTCTTCAACCATCCAAAGATTTCTTCTACCGGCTTCCGCTTC
>JAJYIT010000015.1 GCA_021789975.1 Bacteroidota bacterium | reverse complement strand
TGCTTCACCACTCCTATCCGTTCCTCATCAACGGAAAGAGCTTCCGTTTGAAAACCATTAACAAATAGGTATCTTCAACTGTGCAATTTTCCGCGGAATATTGTGCAACTTTCGGACGAAATCAACACCTTAGGGGACAAGTCTGCTTATTACTACCAAATCACCTGGTCACCCGACAGCAAGAAGCTTGCGTTCGCTGATCAGAAGCTCAACTTATGGTATGTCGATTTGTCGCAATCAAATCTAACCCCTATCAAGGTCGACTCAGATGAGTATAGTTATTTCAGCGAGTTTGATCCGGCGTGGTCTTCCGACAGCCGCTGGATCGCTTACACAAAAGTCCTTCCGAATTATCTGCACGCAATATATGTCTGTTCACCTGCTAATCATGAGACACACCGTGTTACAGGCGAGGCGAGTGATTGTCTGCATCCGGCTTTCGATAAAGACGGCAAGTATTTGTACTTCACTTCCAGCACGAATACCGGTCTGACGGAGAGCTGGCTCGACATGTCAAGGTTGCAGCGCCCGGTGAGCAGAAACGTGTATGCTTTTATTCTGAGGGAAGGAATTCCTTCGCCGATAGCACCGGAAGCAGGCTTTGAGACGGAAGATACTACAGGCAAGTCGAAAGCCGCCGAGGATACTCTGACTCGCGTGGCGAAAGATACTACCGGCAACGTGCAGATCGATTTCAAAGGGATTATGTCAAGGATTGTCCCGCTTCCCATAGCGGCGGCAAACTACCAGTGGATCGGCACAGGAAAACCGGGTACGATATATCTGCTTCGCGCACCCATAGTCAGTCTGTCTGAAGGCAACGAAAGCATGGATGTCCTCGAATTCGATTTAAAGTCAAAGGAGACAAAAACACTTGTGGAAGGAGTGACCAAGTTCGCACTCTCATCCAATTCAAAACACATGCTTTACGAACAAGGCAAAGATTGGTTTATTGCCGGGACGAGCGAGGGAGAAGTTAAAAAGGCTGAAAAACTGAACGTTGGAGACATGAAGGTGTACGTCGACCCGAGGAAAGAATGGAATGAGATGTACCACGATGCATGGCGCATCGAGAGGGCATTCTTTTACAACCCGAATTTTGACGGACTAGATATCGACGCCGCGGAGAAAGAATTCGCTGCCTACCTGCCCGGAATCGCAAGCCGGAATGGGTTGACGTTTCTATTCCAGGAAATGTTGAGCTACATGTCGGTTGGACATATGTTCATATACGGCGGGACCGAGCCTAAGATGAGCGACATAAAAGTCGGTCTTCTGGGTGCCGATTATTCTATTGAACACAATCGGTATAGGATAACTAGAATCTATAATGCCGGACATTGGAACCCGGGTTTGTATGCACCGTTGGCTCAGCCTGGATTAAAGGTCGAAGCTGGAGATTACCTCCTTGCCGTGAACGGTACAGAGGTCACTGGAAATGAGAATATTTATGAAGTCTTCCAGAACCTTGCCGACAAGACCGTGACGCTGACTGTTGGGCCAAATCCGGATCTAAGAGACTCGCACCAGATCACCGTGAAGACGATTCAGAGCGAGTACGGTTTGAGGCATGAAGCATGGGTGGAGAAGAATATGGCGCTCGTGGATAAAATGAGCGACGGCAAGGTTGGGTACGTGTATTTGCCGGACACTTACTATGAGGGGTACACGGATTTCAACCGATACTTCTTTTCACAGGTAAACAAAGAGGGAGTCGTGATTGACGAGAGATTCAATCATGGCGGCTTGATATCTGATTACATCATCGATTGCCTGCAGCGTAAGCCTATGACGCTGACCGTGACGCGTTATGGAAAGCCTGCGGTTTGCCCGCCGATGGCGATCTTCGGGCCGAAGGTGATGATAATAAACCAGTTCTCGGGGTCCGGGGGTGATGCGTTGCCGTGGTATTTCAAAATGGACAAAGTTGGGAAGCTTGTCGGAGAAAGGACATGGGGCGGTCTTGTTGGGATTGGAGGCTATCCGTCGCTTATGGACGGAGGCACGGTGACGGCACCGAGGATTGCGGTGGAAGGCCTGGACGGAACCTTCCCAGTTGAGAATCATGGAGTATCGCCTGATACGTCGGTTTGGCAGAATCCTCAACTCATGAGGGAGGGACACGATCCGCAGCTCGAAGCAGCGGTAAACATCGTTCTACAGGAAATTAAGGAACACCCGCTGCCTAACTACGAAGTCCCTCAATATCGAGACTATCACCCTGCACTCCCGCCTTTGCCAGAGGCTACGAGCATATGGGGCGAGTAACTGGAGCGCGGACTGTAAGTTATACCGGGTAGAAAAGAGTAGAGACGCTGGATCGTGCCTTCGGATTCCATCGAAGTCGGCGATTCAGCGCTCTCCTGGTTCCGCGACGTAAAATGCTGGCAGTTGTCGACTGCCGGTGCACACCATAGTCGCGATTTGGCTGGCTTGAGCCACATTTCGGATACATTTATCCTCTCATTCTTTGTTTCTATTCGCATCGGATTCTACTTTCTGCGTAGCGAAAGGGAACCAGATGAAGATTACCACGATCACCCAGGAAGAGCACAAGAAGGCATTTAGGTCAGTCAAGAAACCGGAAGTCATCCAGAAGCAGAAGCTGAATGTACGATATCATGTAGAGGATTTGGACGTCAGCGATCGTCCCCGAAAATTTCTCGAAGCGTTTGCAATAATTCTGAAGCACTCAAACTATAAGATGGTGCTTGATCATTTCATCAGGATGACTGCCCGCTGCTCCAGGTGTTCGGTAGCCTGTCAAGTGTACCAGGCAACAGGAGACCCAAGAGATATCCCGTGCTATCGTTCGGGACTCCTGCTTGATGTGTATCGAAGGCATTTCACGCTCGGAGGAATGCTAAAAGGAAGAGTGACCGGCGGCGGTTATCTGACCGACGAGAAGATTCAGGAGATGGCAGATTCATTTTGGAATTGCACCGCCTGTCGCAGGTGTGTCCTCGAATGTCCGCTGGGGCTTGACCACGGGTTGATCACGCATCTCGGTCGATACATCCTGAGCGAAATCGGAATAGCGCCGCGGGCCCTCGTCGTCAGTACACGCGCTCAGCTGGAGGGGCCTTTCAAAAACACATCGGCTATTCCTGTACCCGCTTTGAAGGACACACTTGAGTTTCTGGAAGACGATATGTTCGAAGAAAAATTCGTAAAGATAAAATTCCCGCTCGATGTCGATGGGAGTGATTACGTCTTCTTCGCAGCGGTGAGCGACTATCTGACGGAAGCCGAATCGTTGATGGGAATCGCCGCCGTATTCACCGCAACCGGTGACAAATGGACGATCGGCACCGATTACTTTGACGGCATCAATTACGGACTGTTCTACAGCGACAGGGTGTTGGAAAGAGTCGTTAAGAAGGTGGATGACGAGACCAAAAGACTTCACGGCAAAAAAATCCTGATCGGAGAGTGTGGTCATGCGTCGCGCACTGCAAGGCAATTTGTCCCGGCATATTGCGGAGGTACGCAAGCCTTACCGGTAGTAAACATAATTGAGTACACTCATAGAGTCTGGAAAGAAGGCAGGCTCAAGCTTAACCCCGGTGTCGTGACGGAAAGAGTTTCGTACCATGATCCCTGCAATTACGCCAGGAACAGGTGGATAGTAAATCAACCCCGGGAAGTATTGAAATCCTTCTGCAAGAACTATTTCGAGATGGCTCCGTCAGGTGAAAACAATATTTGTTGCGGCGGCGGAGGCGGAACCGTGTCAATCGACGAAATACGCCCTTACAGAACGACGGTCGGTGGAAGAATGAAAGCAGAGCAAATACGGAGGTCCGGGTGTGAAGTGCTCGTTGCGCCTTGCGCCAACTGTAAGAAGCAGCTGAGGGAATTGGTAGAGGATCAAGGCATCGACTGCAAAGTCGTGGGTTTCCATGACCTCATTTATAATGCCATCGAATTTGACGACTCGCTAAAGGTCGCCAGGGACGAAGCCGGCAAGGAGGCGAAATGACCACAAGCTCACTGTTGGAGTTTGCGCGTGGACCGTTGTTTCGACTTTCATTCGCAATCCTCATCCTGGGTCTGGGCAGAATCATATTCCTGGAAATATGGGGAATCATAAAGGCATATGGAAATACCTGCGACATGAAAATGCCCTGGCAGCTGATTCGTAGTCGAAGTTTGGAGTGGATCCTGCCCGTGAAAAGGATGATGCGAAATCGGGATGTCTATTCGGTAGTCTCGTTTCTCTTTCATTTCGGACTGTTAATCGTCCCGATTTTTCTCTTCGCTCATATCAACCTGTGGCAGCAATCCGTCGGGATAACATGGCCTGCCCTTCCATATCTCTGGGCATTCTGGCTTGCGCTGAGCACCATCGTGTTCGGAGCGACAATGCTAATCGGACGCATGGCGGTCAAGCAAATGCGTTTTCTGAGCAAGCCGCAGGATTACTTCTGGCTGATCTTACTTCTGACACCGTTCGTTACAGGTTTTATCTGTGCGAACCTCAGCATAAATGCAGCCTTTTACCAGTTCATTATGGTGGTACACGTATTAGCAGGTGATCTGATATTCATACTCATACCCTTCTCGAAGATAGCACACTGTGTCCTCGCTCCATTCTCTCAGGTAGTCGGTGCGATCGGGTGGAAGTTTCCATCTGGAGCGGACGAAGCAATCACCCGCACCCTTGATTCCCCAAAAGGATGAAATATTTGTAGACTACTTCGAAGAAGATAAATGATTATTGATGACCAATATATCCACAGGAGACCGTGTTGAGCAAAGCAATCTTAACAGATGTCACTAAGTGTATCGGCTGCTTGAAATGTGTTTCAGCGTGTAAGGAGGTGCACCATCTCGATGCGGATGTGCCGAGAGTGTGGGATAAGAACGACGGTCTGTCTGCAGAAAACTGGACCGCGATAGTTTTCAAAGATGGTCGATACGTGAGAAAGCAATGCAGGCACTGTCTGGAGCCGGCGTGTGCATCGGTCTGTCCTGTGGGGGCACTCCACAAAACTAGCATCGGTGCGGTGGTGTATGACAGCAGCAAATGTCTTGGTTGTCGATACTGCATGATGGCATGTCCGTTCGGCATTCCGCGTTACGAATGGGACAAAGCCGTTCCGCACGTGGAGAAATGTATTTTGTGTTATGATCGAATTGAAGAAGGCAAACAGCCTGCCTGTACCGAAGCGTGCCCGACAGGTGCGACGATTTTTGGAGAGAGGAAGGAACTCCTCCCGCTGGTTCACGCCCGGATTGAAGCCAATCCCGGGAAGTACATTGACAAAGTCTGGGGAGAGCATGAAGTCGGGGGGACGTCGGTGCTTTATCTGTCGGACATCGATCTCGGTTTTCTCACTTACCCGACTGTTAAAGGAGATAAGCCGCTGCCGCAAGAGACGGTGACGGCGATGGAGTCAGTGCCTTTCGCATTCGTTGGGATGGGCGGCGCAATGCTTGGGCTGAACTGGATCATACGTCGGAGAATGAAGTTGGGTGAAGAGAAGGCAAAGAAAAAGGATCCGGCCCATGAATAGAGCGAAGAACGCGAAGCTGGTATTGTGGATACTTGCAGGATTCGCTGCTGCTGTTGCACTTAACAGGTACTTATTCGGACTGGGTGTCACGACCAACCTGAACGACAGGACACCCTGGGGATTCTGGATCGGCTTCGACGTGATGGCTGGAGTCGCTTTGGCCGCCGGCGGCTTCGTTACGACGGCTGTTTTCTACATCATGAAGAGAGAGGAATTTCACCCGCTGGTTAAGCCGGCAGTGCTGACAGCATTCCTCGGCTACGTTGCCGTCGTGGTCGGGCTCCTTTTCGATCTTGGATTGCCGTGGAATATCTGGCACATGATAATCTACTGGAACCCTCATTCACCGCTCTTTGAGGTCGGCTGGTGTGTAATGCTCTACACCTCTGTCTTGCTGCTTGAGTTCAGCCCGGTACCGCTTGAAGAATACAGCAGATATGCGAAGATCAGGAATTTCCTAATGAAATATCGGTTCGTTCTGGTTTTGTTGGGCATAATGCTCTCGACCCTTCATCAATCGTCGCTCGGTTCTCTATTCCTGATAATGCCGGAGAGACTTTATCCCCTTTGGTACACGCACATACTGCCTATTGAGTTCTTCATCTCTGCTGTCGCCCTCGGCCTCATGATGGTTGCATTTGAAACCCTGGTATCGCATTGGCTTTACCGGCGTGATCCAGAAACCGTGCTTGTCGGGAAGCTTTGCCGGGTAGCAGCGTGGGTGCTAGCCCTGTACTTTGTCGTGAAGTCTTTCGATCTCGGCATTACTGGAAAACTCGGGTTGGTATTCAATGGAAAATGGCAGAGCGATTTGTTCATTGTGGAAATTGCGGTATCGACGATAATACCTGCTGTGATGTTTGCGGTGCCGAGGCTTACGCGCAAACCGGTTGTGCAATGGACGGGGTCGTTTATGGTTGTCGCCGGCATGGTGCTGAACAGGATTGATGTCGGTGGATTGGCAATGTATGATTCTACTGCATCATATACACCATCCTGGATGGAGATTGCAATAAGTCTAGGCGTCGTTTCCGCTGCTTGTCTGGTTTTCCTGTTCGTTCTGGAGCGATTTAATATTTGGGAAATAAAACCGGCCGACCCGGAGTCAATGCCGCAAACTGCTCCCTCATTTGATTATTCTTCCAGATCGTGGTTAGGAACTCCGGATGCTGCTTCACTGGCCAGACATTCGCTCGCTTTTGTTTTGAGTTTTGCGCTTGGGATGGGGATGATGTCGGGAAAAAGGCTCCACGCCGAAGGGGTCGATTCGATAAGGGTAAGCCCGGCAACCGGAATAGATACTCTTTGCATTAACGGAAACAGGGATGATCAGTATGTTGAATTCTCGCACGAGGGGCATATCGCATGGCTCAGGACGCACGCAATCTCCTTGACCATCGATGGCGTTGTTCACACTGCTTCTCCATCCGGAGGTGACAGTTGCACATTCTGTCATCATTTGAATTTGCCGGGCGAGAAAGTTAGCAATTGCGCGGAGTGTCACACGAGTATGTATTCAGAAGTGGACTTTTTCAGGCATGGTTGGCATGCTTCTGCGGTGGGGGCCAATCTGAAATGCGACGATTGCCACGCTACCGGGGTGACGCGCAATGCCGCATCTGCAAAGAAATGCACGGCTTGTCACCGAGGGTACGACTTTGCGCCTGGCAAAGGCGCTGCCGGTCCGGAGCTTTATATCCCATCATACGTCGATGCTATGCACAAACTGTGCGTGTCGTGTCACATCGCCGACCTGCGAGAGGTGTCATCGCTGAGCCAAACAAACGGTGGGATTCTTTCGGGAAAAGACAAGTCGAACCTGGCACAATGCGCGAGTTGTCACAGAACAGGTGTGCCTCCGGAACTGCGTGCAGATATGAAATGGCAGGTGAAGCTGCCGCATTATGACAACGTTGTGCTCCCGAACGTAGGGGTTACCGTCAAATGAGTGTTGATATATGAGCGAATCCAGTACCAATCCGGAACAATGGGATGACGGGTATGAGATCCTGTTCAATAGCGTACCATGCTATGTTACCGTCATAGACAGGGACTTTCGAATTGTGAGAGCCAATGATGCCTTTCATGACAGCTTTGGTTATGCACCGAACATTCATTGTTACGAAGTGTACAAGCATAGAGACACGAAGTGCAGGGGATGTCCCGCTGAAAAAACTTTTGGGGATAGCAAAATTCACCGGTCAAACCAGGTCGGAGTAGGTAAGAAGGGCCAGAAGATCTACTACACAGTCCGCACTTCAGCCCTCAAGGACGTCCGGAGGAACCTCACGCATGTGATTGAGATCTCCAATGATGTGACTCCGCTGAGAAAACTGGAGGAACGGGTGAGACAAGCGGAGCGGCTCGGCGCGGTCGGGCAAACCGTAGCAGGTCTCGCGCACAGCATAAAGAATATCCTCATGGGATTGGAAGGGGGTAAGTACATAGTCAGCCTCGGCCTGGAGAAAAACAACAAAGAAATGATCAATCAAGGTTGGGAAATGCTGGAAAGGAATTTTGACAAGACGACGTCGCTGGTAAAAGATTTTCTCAGCTTTTCAAAGGGGAGGCTGCCGAGGCTTGAGATTGTGGATCCCGGGAAACTTGTGATGGAGATTGTCGATCTTTATAAAGAGGTAGCTTCCAGATCGTCCATTGAGTTGGCTCCGGAAATTGACGACGGAGTCCGATCTGCACCGCTTGATCCCTCGGGGATTCATACTTGCTTGACAAATTTGGTTTCAAATGCATTGGATGCCTGTCTTGCATCGGATAAGAAGGGAACGAAGGTTACGATCAGAGTAAAGGAGAAAAAAGGCGTTCTCATATTCCAGGTCGAAGACAACGGCAGCGGCATCGACTATGAAATTAAGAAGAAGATCTTCACTACATTCTTCACGACAAAAGGCGGCGGAGGCACGGGTCTTGGCTTGCTGACCACGCGGAAAATAATCGAAGAGCACGGCGGAACAATATCTGTCGTTTCCCAAAGTGGAAAAGGTGCCAGGTTCGAGATGCATTTTCCCAGGAAGAGGCTGTTGGAACTGTATAGGCAGTCCACGAGAAATTCCAAGGGGCAACCTGCAAATTCTAAATGATAAACAAACTGACAGAGACAAAGCAATTAACGCGATGCTATTTCGTATCTAGTCCTCGGTTGCTGGAGCTTGGTCGGGATTTGCGCTACATGTTTGGATACTCTACTAAATAGGATTCTGCAACGTAGGAGGAATTATGGCTGACAACGGCAAAAAGAAGATCATGGTCGTGGACGACGAGGCGGATGTCCGTACTTTCCTAATGGCGGCACTCATAGAAGCCGGGTTTGATGTGGTTGTGGCACAGGACGGCGATGTTGCTCTTAGGATGATAGCAGAAGAATTGCCCGACCTCATCTCACTCGATTTGGTTATGCCTCATAAATCCGGTGCGAAACTGTATCATGAACTGTTGAAGCACAAAGAGTGGTCAAAGATCCCGGTGGTCATCGTCACTGGGCACGCACGCGACGATCTCGGGAAATCCGATCTGAAAGACTTGACAATGTCGGGGCCGGGGATATACCTGGAGAAACCCGTTAAGCCGGAAAACTATGTTGCCGCTATCAAGAGCATCCTTAAGATGGATACAAGTACCGAAGAGAAAGAGGCATCTGAAATGATAAAGTTGCGCAATTCTTTGAAGGACGCCATAGACGAAGCAGATAAGGGTGTACTTAAGAAATTGAAGAGGTTGATGGAGAATAAGACGTAACATGTGGTACCGGGTGTTTGCTCCCGAGCGTCGGATATTCAACAATCATTCGGCGTCGGTCGGCAAAAAGCAATTGCCGGGGATCTAATCCTTCTCCACATCCTGGATACGTTCTTGATATTACATTTTGATTCTCCTTAGTTCCCTGAATACTTTTGATGTGTCAAGTCGCTCAACGCCCGCACTCTGCCGTTCCAAACGTCAGTTGTGACAGGAATTCATAAGAGGCAGAACTACAATTAGTTCGGAGGACTGAAGATGACCTTACTATACCTCTTCGCATATCTCTCCATTTTGATCTTTCTCTTATTGATCGGACGAAAACTGATCAAGTATTCAAGTATGCCGGTACATTTGAGATGGGAGTTGTATCCGGTTGCTCATGAAGCGAATAAAAACGAATACGGCGGTTCGAGATACGAGGAGATAAATTGGTGGGAAAAAGAGAGCAGAAAGGATCATCTTGCTGAGCTTTTGGTCATGCTTGAGGAAATATTTCTGCTGAAAGGCGTTTACACGAATAACCGGAAATTGTGGTATTTCTCCTACCCATTCCATCTCGGGTTATATCTGATTATTGCTACGGCTTTCTTAATGCTTTCCGCGGCGGTTCTGAATGTCTGCTCGGTTGTCAGCTTCGTCGATCCTCATAGAACGCTTGATGCCGCGTTATTCTACTTCACTGATGTGGCTGGCTTTGCCGGCATTTTGCTGACATTCATAGGCTGTTCTGGGTTGGTCGTAATGAGATCGACGGACAGCAAATACAGACAGTACAATGCGCCGGTTGATTTCATCAACCTGGCTTTCATCATGGTGCTTGACTTGAGCATTTTTCTCACTCTGATTCTCTCCAACGGGTCCTTCGTCTTAAGCAAGGAATTCATCAGGAATCTGGTGACTTTCAACTTCACGCCCATCCGCGAGCCGTTCTTTGCAGTTCACATTATACTCATTTCATTGTTCCTCATATATTTCCCCCTTACAAGGATGACGCATCTCTTTGCGAAGTACTTCACATATCACAAAGTCAGGTGGGAAGACGAGCCGAATTTGGGCGGGACCAATCTGGAGAGAAGGATCAAAGAGGCGCTTAATTTCGGCGTTGGTTGGTCCGCTCCACACATAGAAAGCGGGAAATCTTGGGGAGAGGTCGCCACTAAACTGCCGTCGGAGGTTAAGAGATGAAAACCAGAAGAGTCTCTCCAGTGTCGCCCGCCAATTCCATCAGGGAGTTCGTCGAAGTTGATATGCCGCCTGCCGTGATGTCTCCCGATGACTATCTCAAACTACCTCACCCGTATGAAGATTGGGTCGATCAACCGATTAGAGAATTGACAGCTGATCAGAAAGAGAGATTGGAGTGTTCGCTCGACGGTCTGTCGGCTATCGGGATGATCAAGCCCGGTACGGAACAGGAAAAAGAAGAGCGGGTTGCGCGCTTCCTATCGGGACTCGGGAAGCTGTTCACCAAGGAGAACAACTGGACTTTTCTACAGCCTCTGCTCCTTTCCATGGAGAATTGCCTCAAGTGCCAGACTTGCGCCGAGCAATGTCCCATCTATATCAGCAGCGGCAGAAAGGAAATTTATAGGCCGATCTTCAGGGGAGAGATCCTCAGGAGGATAATTAACCGATACCTTAAGCCAGGAGGGAAATTCTTCCACGTGTTGTCGGGTTCGGATTTTGATTTGAACTGGGAAACAATAGCCCGGCTTGGCGAACTTGCGTACAGATGCACACTTTGTCGGCGATGTGCGCAAGCATGTCCGATTGGCGTTGACAATGCACTCATCACCCGCGAGATCAGGGTACTGTTTAGCGAGGAGTTGGGCCTTGCACCTGAAGAGCTTCATACCTCAGGGAGCATGAAACAGCTAAAGACAGGCTCGTCCACGGGCACAAATCCGACTGCAATGCTTGACATAGTCGAGTTTATACAGGAAGATATGAAGGACCTTTACGGGATCGATATCAAGATGCCGATTGACAAAAAGGGCGCAGACATTCTGCTTCTCCATAATTTCGGAGAGTATTTGTCGTGGCCCGAAAACGTGATGGCGTTTGCCATAATTTTCGAGAAGGCCGGACTGAACTGGACTTTGTCTTCGGAATTAGGAGGCTATGACTCCGTAAACTATGGACTCTTTTATGACGACGTGCAATATGCGAGAGTTGCGCTCGAGCATATCAAGGTTGCAAAAGATCTGGGTGTCAAGAAATTGGTTCTGGGCGAATGCGGACACGCGCACAAGTCACTTATGCCGATTGCTGACCGGTTGCTGGTCGATGATAATATCATTCCCAGAGAAAGCGCCTTCTCCCTCCTCGAGCAAATAGTTTTCAGCGGGAGGATAAAGTTCGATCCGGGGAAAAACGATTTCCCCGTGACACTGCACGATCCGTGCAATATAGTCAGGTCAATGGGAATTGTTGAGCCGCAGAGAAGGATCTTGCGCAAGCTCTGCCCACATTTTGTAGAGATGCAGCCGCATGGGGTCAGGAACTTTTGTTGTGGCGGAGGGAGCGGTTTCGCGATCTTCCAGGGAAAAAACTTCCCGGATTGGCGTAACGCGATTTCGTTCAGGATGAAGTTCAAGCAGGTGCTGGATGCTTTTAGGGATAATATTGAGCCTTCGACCAAGAAATATGTATGTGCACCATGTTCCAACTGCAAGGGTACGTTTAGAGATGGATTCAATTACTACAAGGCTTTCGAAAAATGTGGAATAATCTACGGCGGGCTGGTCGAGCTTATAGTTAATGCGATGGTAGACGTGAAACAACCGTTTATCAAATGGGAAGTGAAATAGTCTGCCGGTTATCTTACAGCAAATGTTCGACGCAGGGTTTAAGAGACTAAGGTGACGATATGAAATACAGGAAGAAAATTTTGGTGATCGACGACGAGAAAGATGTATTGACATATCTCAGCACTTTCTTCGCCGATAATGATTTTGCAGTCGTGTGTGCTGAAAACGGTAGGGAGGGATTAAAGAGGGCAATCTCTGACAGTCCAGATGTCATAACCCTGGACATATCAATGCCCGAAGAGTCGGGAGTCAAGCTGTTGCGAGAACTCCAGAGCGGGGAATCGACAAGAAAGATCCCCGTCATTGTCATTACAGGCGTTTCATCTGATCTCAAACGATTCTTGGATAACCGCAACCAAATTCATTCTCCGGAGGGATACTTTGAAAAACCTGTCGACAGGGACTTGCTTCTCACCAAGGTCAAAGAAATCTTGAAAGCTGCGAAGAAATAGAGCGGACATTTCCGTCGATTAGTATACCTCTGAAACGAATTGTGGAAACATCTTGGCATAAAGGGCAATGCTGGTTGGGGGAAGATATGCAAGGTGGTGCGTCATACTTGATTAGAGCATGGGAACTCGGCGATTCCAAAACTCGCGCGCCAATTGATATTACCTCTGCCCTTGAGTTGGCAGAAGAGGTACGGCCCGATATTGTTTTCTTGAATGTGGTAAAGCCGGGACCGAACGAGGCTGCGCTGCAATTTAGAATACGTTTGACAGAATCATCGGAGAATATCCTGGTCGTCGAAATGAGTGGGCTGTCAGATTCGGAATCCCTGACTCTCAAAAGTCTCGCATCGGTGGCGTCGAACACAGGAGGTAAGTCGACGGGGGAGAAGCATATCGATGCTCGCAGTTACGTCAGACATTTTGAGGTATGCTGGTGCTGCGGTGAATGGAAGCTCAGCCTGGCTGAGTTCGGCAAGCGAGCATAAATCCTTTCAGACGCTGCAAAACAAAGGCGTGGCTGCGTTGATTTTCGGGCACCCCTAAGTGGATCATGTGTGACCATCCAGGCATGAGTCCGGCACACGAATTGGCATATTTAGCGGAAGAGAAGAAAAAGGCTCAAGAATATGCCGAGAAAACGATTTGATATTGGGCAGTCGGAAAAAGAGTTAGAAAGTGGGGTATTTTCGCCTCACAAGATAGGGCGTTTTTTGCCTGGCGACAGGAATTTATGGGGCGAAACTCTCCTCAACAAAATAGAGGTATCCAAAGAATCGATCAACCAGATCGAAAGTGTGTGTCACAGTCATTCTGAGGTTTTGACATGCCCGTTTTGTCATGGGAGAGATATTGTAAGGCACGGGAAGACTTCCGCAAGCAATCCGAGATACAGATGCGTTAGCTGCAACAGGACGTGGGTGAAGAATTGCTCCAACAAGTCCAATCCCAATCTGGCTGAAGTGGCCGAGGCGTATTTGAAAGGCAGCACATGTCGTGAACTCCGGTCCCTTTACAAGAGCTCGCCAATCAGGATCAACCAGAAAGTACGTGAGTATTTGTCAGGTTGCTGTTCGTGGGAGGAGTATCTTGATGCGTGCAGCGACAAACATGAATCGCGCCTGATCCATCTTGTGGGGCATAAGTTCAAAGCAAGTGAAGGCGACAGTGAAGAACATTCGATGTTTCTGGCTCTCGCTATCGATGCTCTCTCAACCGTGGTCCTTGGATTTGAAATCGGTGAAAGCGATTCCGAAGCCATCTGGCTGACGCTGCTGGATAGAATGAATTGCCGGGGATACGTCTGTCCAACTTTCATGTCATATGGATTCAAGTCCATAGAAGATGCCCTCAAGATAGTGTTCCCCTATTCCACGACGCTTCATCATTTCACCAGAACGTGTTATGATCGTAACTTGAAAGATGCTGTCCTCCACTCGAATGACGGTTTAAGATTGATCCGCGAAGCGCTGGAGGGAAAGACGAGCGACGGCGGATGCCGGCTCGAGGATCATCTGGTCATATTCAAAGACAAGAGAATGAGGCAGATTGTTCTCAATTCGAAGGAATACTTCATTAGACGACTTCAGGAAAGGATAAATCTGAAATCGTCTGTTCGATTCGAGGGATTGCTCGCTGCGTTCGAAGAACGATTTCACAGATTCCACATGATCAAGTACGATCCGTACCCCATCATAAACGGATGGATAGCATGGTGGATGCTGGAGCCAATCCCGATTGGATTCAGCAGACTTTCTCTTTATCTACAACACCCACATGAAACGCATTTCAAAAATTTCAATTGCGGTACTCCGCCGAAACCCCTTGATCTTTCGTTCGACAGTCCCGAGATGCACGCGTTCGTCATAGAGCTCGCGGTGCGCTCACTTCAGATACCGCTGGGAAATTCCTTTCTAGACTAAGCCGCTGCTGATCTTCATTCCGGTTTTTGGAATACGAGAGGGGCACCCGCCCCTCTCGTTGTGACAGCAAGGTGAAAGTGAGGATGACGACTTCACAGGGCGTGTCGATCAGCGTCATGGTACAGTCGTAGGTCTGCCTCCCCGACGGACTTCATCGATTTAAGTCACTTGTTTCAACACACAGAATACAGAAACCTTGCCGTTTCTTGTCTCTCCGGCTGGTCAGGTTTATGTTCTTAACGAGATTTAGAACCTGAGTGTAGACATAAGCCCAAGAATCAAAGGAGCTAAGATGGCTGAAAAGAAAAGAAGCACTCCACAACTTGATGAACTTGAGAAGGGTTCGTGGCCGAGTTTCGTCAAGGAAATAAAGACTGCTGCCGAAAAGAACCCGATGGCTAATGATCTACTCGGACAGTTGGAGCGCTCGTACGAGGACAAGATTAGCCATTGGAAACACGGGGGCATCGTTGGAGTTCTCGGATACGGCGGAGGAATCATCGGCAGATATTCCGATTTGCCGGAGGAGTTCCCGAACGTTTCTCATTTCCATACTATTCGCATAAATCAGCCTGCGGGCTGGTTTTACACCTCGGACGTACTTAGAAAGCTTTGTGATATTTGGGAGAAGCACGGATCGGGATTGACTAACATGCATGGGTCGACCGGCGATTTGGTTTTCTTGGGAACAAAGACTGATGAGCTTGAGCCTACGTTCAATGAGCTTACCGACCTCGGATTTGATCTTGGAGGATCAGGTTCCGATGTCAGAACTCCGAGCTGCTGCTGCGGTATGGCCCGCTGCGAATGGGCGTGCTATGATACCATGGCTCTCACATATTTCCTGACGATGCACTACCAGGACGAGCTTCATAGACCTGCTTTTCCCTATAAGTGGAAGTTCAAGATGTCAGGTTGCCCCAACGATTGCGTCGCAGCCATCGCTCGGTCCGACATGTCGATTATCGGAACCTGGAGGGACGATATTCAGGTCGACGAGGCCGCGGTCACGGAATACGCAAAGTCGGGCGTGGACATTCAGAAAGACGTCGTCGGCAACTGCCCTGCCAAATGTATGGAATGGGACGGCAAGAAGATCAAGATCGACAACAAGGCCTGCGTCAAGTGCATGCACTGCATCAATGCAATGCCGAAAGCGCTCGCACCCGGCAAAGATCGGGGAGCATGCATACTTATCGGCGCAAAGGCACCGATCGTCGAAGGTGCGCTGCTATCGTCGGTGCTGATTCCATTTATCAAACTCGTGCCGCCATACAAAGAGCTGACGGACCTCGTTGAAAAAATTCACGAGCTGTGGGCAGAGAACGGCAAGAATCGGGAGAGAGTCGGCGAGTTCATACAGCGAATCGGGATGGGTAATTTCCTCGAAGCAATCGGAGTCGAGCCTACTCCTGAGATGGTCGCTCATCCAAGAGAAAACCCATACGTGTTCTACGAAGAATACTTTGAAGAAGATTCGGAGGATAACAAAAATGCCTGAAGTTCAACCGAAACAGAAGAGAAAAACAGATATCGGTCCGCCACATTACGAGAAATTTCTTCCTCCGATCATCAAAGAGAATTACGGCAAATGGAAGTATCATGAAGTATTGAAACCCGGCGTCATGGTTACGGTATCGGAAACGGGTGCCAGACTCTATACGGTGCGCGCAGGATCGCCCAGGCTTTTGAGTATCGACAAAATCAGGGCGTATGCGGACTTGGCGGACAAGTATTGTAACGGATATCTGAGGTTCACAAGTCGTCACAATGTCGAGTTTCTTCTGACCGATGAATCGAAGATCGATCCGTTGATAAGAGCTCTCGACGCTCTCGGGCATCCGGTCGGTGGAATGGCGAATTCAATTTCGAGCATCGTGCATACACAGGGATGGGTCCATTGTCACTCATCGGCCACAGACGCATCGGGAGTTGTCAAAGCGGTAATGGACGATCTGATACTGTACTTCACCGAAATGAAGCTGCCCGCGAAACTGCGGATAGCCCTTGCATGCTGCCTGAATATGTGCGGTGCAGTCCACTGTTCGGACATTGCGATTCTCGGAATCCACAGGCGTCCGCCGAAGGTTAATCGTGACAGGTTGAAAGCCACCTGTGAAATCCCATCTGTCGTATCGGCATGTCCGACGGCGGCAGTCAGACCTGTAACAGTCGATGGCCAGCCATCGGTGGAAGTCATTGAAGAGAGATGCATGTTCTGTGCGAACTGCTTCACAGTTTGCCCCGCGATGCCGATTAACGATCCATTGAACGATGGTGTCTCAATCTGGGTCGGAGGAAAAGTCTCAAATGCCAGAAGCGAACCGATGTTTTCGAAGCTCGCAATCCCATTCATCCCGAACAATCCACCGAGGTGGCCCGAGGTTGTTGAGGCTGTGAGAAACCTTGTCGAAGTTTGGGCCCGCAACGCAAGAAAATATGAACGAATGGGCGAGTGGATAAATCGCATTGGGTGGCCGAGGTTCTTTGAAATGACTGGCATTCCTTTTGAAAAGGTTCACATTGATGATTTCAAACATGCGGGAACGACTTTTAAACGTTCCACACATTTGACTTACTAGATCTTATGAATTTCCAAGATCCAAGCTTCAAGAAAATTCCGGGAGCCAATCTCCATATCCAAAGGCATCAGCACTTTCTGTTTTTGAGATTTGCAAAATGTACGGAAGTTGAGAATTGGAGCTTGATGCAATATTGCTGCGGTCTTGCCGCAGCGGGAGGTAAACTTCATGGCTGAGCAAGTGACGGTTCAGGAAGTCTCTGATGCGATGTACAAGATGATAAAAGACAGTATGGGTCAGAAGAAGTGGAAAGCCACCGACCTGACGAAGGCTGTCACCGAGTTGTTCGGAGACAGGTGCAACAAAGACCTGACGAAAGCCGCGATCAGAGATTTGATTGAAAACGGGAAATGCGTCTACACCTATTTTGGCGGTAGCTTCATAGAAATTCCGCATAGGGAAGGCGCTGAAAACTAAATTTGGATTCCGGCTGCCGGATACTGGATGTTGGATTCGATTGACACACCGGGTATCGATCGTCCGGCATCGAGAATCAAGTATCCAGTGTGAAGAGCATGCATCCGACTAATTTCCCTCGAATAGTGATTGCCGGTTTGTCGGGCGATTCCGGCAAGACTCTGGTATCGTGTGGGTTGCTCTCTGCTCTTAGGAGCAGAGGGCTGAGGGTTTCCGCTTTCAAGAAAGGTCCGGACTACATAGATGCTGCATGGCTGACGCTCGCTTCCGGCCGGCCCGCGCGAAATCTCGATACTCACCTTATGGGAGTTGAAACGGTGACGCAATCATTCCAAAGGAATGCAACTGGGGCGGATCTGTCCGTTATTGAAGGGAACAGAGGCCTTTTTGATGGTGTAGATAGCAGCGGAACTCATAGCACGGCTGAGCTAGCCAAGCTTCTCCATGCGCCGGTTATCATTGTTCTCAACGTATCGAAGGTCACAAGAACGGCCGCTGCTTCCGTCCTCGGATGTGTGAGACTAGACCCGGAAGTGAGAATCGCCGGGGTTATTCTGAATAATGTTGCGAACGAGCGCCACGTCCGAGTTGTGAAGGAAGCAATTGAGGATTCAACCGGAGTGCCCGTTCTGGGGGCAATTCCGAAGCTGCGTGGAGATTCTGTGTTGCCTACAAGGCATCTCGGCCTTGTGACACCAGGCGAATTCCGACCCGGCCTGACTTTTCTTGAAGCAGCGAAGCGTGTCGTCGAAGAGAATGCCGATGTGTCTGCACTTTTGAATGTTGCCGGAATTTCACCGCGGATAGAGGAAGGCTCTTCGTCCCATTATGAGTCTTTCAATCAAGTGAATGGGGCCGACTCTAAATCTGTCAGGATAGCATACTTCAAAGATGAATCATTTTCATTCTACTATCCTGAGAATCTGGAAATGCTGCTGGCGGCCGGAGCAGAAATAATTCCTGTTTCGCCCTCTCGAGAAGTGCTTCCTGACGATGTGGATGCGCTATACATCGGAGGCGGTTTTCCTGAGCTGTACCTGACTTCGCTCGTCTCGAACAGGGAGATGATGTCCGCAGTCAGGAAAGCATCTGAAGATGGCATGCCGATTTATGCGGAATGCGGCGGACTGATCTACCTGGCCAGAAGCCTGGAAAGGAAGGAAAAGGAGTACGATATGTCGGGGGTCCTTCCGATTAAGGTTCGCATGCTAGAGAGACCACAGGGTCACGGATATACCGAAGCAGTTGTAGATGAAGCGAACGCATTCTTCGAGAGGGGATCTACGATCAGAGGTCATGAGTTCCATTATTCGAATATAGTCGGGCGCGATGAGGACGTTAAGACATGCCTTTCCGTCTCGCGCGGCGCCGGTTGCTTCGACCGGCGCGATGGCATCTCATACAACAATGTCTTTGCTACCTATACCCACATTCATGCACTGGCAACATCTCAGTGGGCAGGTAGTTTGGTCAAGAACGCGATGAGTTATAAGGCGCATAAAAGTGAGAAGAATCTTCTTCTTTCGGTTGAAGGATAATAAATGGCAAAAGTAGTTAAGAAGGTTTCAAAAGGAATAGGAGGTCTGCGGTCATACTCGGCAGGTGCGTCTTCGCTCGAGACTTCATCGTTGCGGCCTGTCCAGGTTTTGAAAACACCACCTTGCTCAAACGGATGTCCGAACGGCACAAACATAAGGGAATTCCTCACAACCATCAGTCATGCACAAGATCTGGGAATCCCGCCTGCGCAAGCTTTTCGAGATGCATGGGAGATACTGGCAGAGAAGAATCCTTTGCCGGCAACTTGCGGAAGAGTTTGTCCCCATCCGTGTGAAGATGAATGCAACAGGGGACATAAGGATAGTGCTGCCGGGATAAACAGTCTTGAGCGCTTTGTGGGGGACTTCGCTCTCTCGAACGGCTTTAAGTTAAAGAAGATTTCTGATACAACTTACCCGCAAAAGATTGCGGTGATCGGTTCGGGGCCGGCAGGGTTGTCGTGTGCTTACCAGCTTGCCAGGAGAGGATACACCGTGACAATTTACGAGGCCTTCAGCAAACCGGGGGGTATGCTGAGGTATGGAATACCGAATTACCGGCTGCCTGTCGATGTTCTTGACAAAGAGATTCAGCGGATTACAGAACTTGGAGTGGAAATCAAATGCAATACGGCAGTCGGAAGAGAGCTCCCCTACGACGAATTGCAGAAGAATTACGACGTGATCTTCGTCGGTATCGGAGCACACAAAGGGAAGGCGCTCGGTGTTCAGAACGAAGCTGCATCCAACGTTTTCACGGGTACTGAGTTTTTGAACAGAGTCAACTCCGGTGAGTCCGTCCAGGTTGGGGACAAAGTACTGGTAGTAGGAGGTGGAGATACGGCGATAGATGCGGCACGGGTGTCGAAGAGACTCGGTGCCGATGTTACGCTTGTTTACCGCAGGACCAGAAACGAGATGCCTGCCGTGAAGGAGGAGATTGTCGGTGCCGAAGAGGAGGGGATCAGATTTGAATTTCTTGCGGCACCCTCCGATTTCGAAAGAAGCGGCGACCGGGTGACGAAGATGAAGTGCCAGCGCATGGAGCTCGGGGAACCCGATGCGTCCGGCCGGCGCCGGCCCGTTCCGATCCCCGATTCTTATTTCTTCCTAGATGCCTCGACGGTAATCGCCGCCATTAGTCAGGAACCGGACTTTGCCGGACTCGACCTGCTCCATGATGGGAAGGAATGGATAAAGACCGATGAAACTGGCGCGACGAAGATTCCAAACACGTATGCCGGCGGTGATGATTTGGAGTTGGGGCTGGTGACTATCGCGATTTTTCAGGGAAGAAGAGCGGCTGAAGCCATTCACAATAGCCTCCAGAATATTCAGCCTGTTCCTGAACAGAAGCAGCCGGTCATTACCCACGATAAGATTATCCTGAGCTACTACGAAAACAAGCTTCGCAATGAAGCTTCGATGAGATCACCTGAGGAGAGAGTGGCGAACATTGACCTCGAAATCACTTCAACCTTGACGGAGCCGCAAGCCCTTGACGAGGCCAAGAGGTGCATGAGCTGTGGATCGTGCTTCGACTGTGGGACCTGCTGGAGTTACTGCCAGGACCAGGTGATCGTGAAGTCCGTGACGAAATACCAGACGTACAAATTTAAGCTCGATTTTTGTATCGGTTGCAAGAAGTGCGCGGAAAACTGTCCGTGCGGTTACATAGAGATGAGATAACAAAATGAAACTACGGAATCTTGGAGTATTGGTCGCGAGGGCAGGCAAATGCCGAAATCCCGTTTCCATTAATTCACTATTCCTTCAAGTCAGATGTTCATATTCCCAATGAACTTATGGGACTGTACGAAATATTAAAAAACAAATGATTGGAAACTGCCATGCCGATTTTTGAGTATGGAAACATCAAGATCGATGTCGATGAAGACGGCTTCATGCAAAAGCCGGAAGAGTGGAACGAGGATGTTGCCAAGGCGCTGGCGACAACTGAAGATGTAAATGAAATGACGGAAGCGCACTGGAAAGTGGTTAACTACCTCCGAGACTACTACAAGAAGTACGGGATCGCGCCGATGATCCGCAAGGTTTGCAAGGAGACGGGGTTTTCGCTGAAAGAAATCTACGACCTGTATCCTTCAGGCCCAGCAAAGGGAGCCTGCAAAGTCGCAGGTCTGGCAAAACCCACCGGCTGCGTTTAAGCCGGAGATCGGCCAGATAGGCGACCTCTTGCAGGTTTGGCCGCGGGACCTCGACTGCGTCATGGACCCCGCATCTTCTTCTCTCATGAAATGGTTCGCGGGAGGTCATAGTATGGGCCGTAACGTTCAACCTTTAGTGTTGCCGCACTCAGGTCGCCGGCGGCACTCTCATAACAATACGAACTCCGATGAATACCTTGCCGGAAATATTAGCTGCCAGGAAGAATATCATAGTCGATAAATGGGCGGAAGCAATCCTATCCACTTATCCACATGAGAGTCTGAAATTCTTGAGTTCACAGAAAGACAGGTTTGCAAACCCTATAGGGCATGCTGTCCGGAGTAGTTCTGAAAAGCTCTTCGATGAATTGGTCCATGGCAACGACGTAGAAAAAATCAGGGCTTCGCTCGATGACTTCCTTAGAATGAGGGCCGTCCAGGATTTTGCTCCATCCGAAGCTGTCGGGTTTGTCTTCATGCTGAAGAGAGTGCTACGCGAAATCACTGCTCAGGAGATGACCGGGAAGGGGCAAGCATCTTTTCAGGATGAATTGCTGAACTTCGAGTCACGGATCGACAGCATGGCACTGGTTGCAATTGATCTATACATGGAAGCACGTGAAAAGCTCTCTCGGATCCGGATCGATGAAGTAAAGGCAAGGTCGCTGCTGGCATTGAGTGAGAGACAATCATGATACTTCTTCTACCATTTCTTGCGATTCTTGTAATCATCGTCGTAGCTCTCTTCGGAGCGGCCGTACCAGGATTAGATTTCCTGTTTGGGGTTGTTTTTCCTTATGCCGCGATCACTGTTTTCCTCCTGGGGATTATCTACCGTGTTTTGAAGTGGGCGCGCTCTCCTGTCCCTTTCCACATCCCCACAGTCACCGGGCAGCAGAAATCGCTTTCGTGGATCAAGAGCAGCAAGATCGACAGTCCGCATAGTTCGCCTGGCGTTGTCGGCAGAATGGCTATGGAGATATTGTTGTTTCGCTCGCTATTCAGAAACACGAAAATGGAAATGAAGAGCGGGCCGAAACTGGTTTATGGCAGCAGCAAATATTTGTGGCTGGGTGCGATTGTCTTTCACTATTCAATGCTGGTCATAGTCCTGAGGCATCTCAGGCTCTTTATGCAACCCATTCCCCAATTTGTTCTTGCACTCCAGAATGTTGATGGCTTCTTCCAGGTGGGGCTGCCGGGCATCTATGTTACCGATGGTCTCATCGTCGCCGCCCTGCTTTTTCTCTTCCTCCGACGGCTTTATGACTCGCGGCTCAGGTATATCTCTCTTGCATCAGATTATTTCCCACTCCTGCTGATCCTGAGTATTGCGGTGACTGGAATCCTGATGAGGTATTTTCTCAGAGTGGATATTGTAAGTGTGAAGGAACTGGCGATTGGTTTATTCACCTTCCATCCTTTCATACCACGGGACGTCGGAGTTTTATTCTACGCGCATCTGTTTCTTGTGTGTGTCCTCCTTGCATACTTCCCGTTCAGCAAGCTTATGCACATGCCGGGGATTTTCCTTTCGCCAACCAGGAACCTTGCAAACAACAGCCGTATGAAGAGGCACGTGAATCCGTGGAACCATCCGGTCAGAGTTCACACCTATGAGGAGTACGAAGATGAGTTTAGAGATAGGATGAAAGCTGCCGGATTGCCCTTAGATAAGGAATAGAGATGTCTGAGTCTAAATTGAAGCCCGAAGAGCTGGCAGAGACAATCAAGTACAAAACTCCAAACCGGAATTGGATGGACCAGAAGGTCGAGATGAAACCTGGCAGGTTCAGCCATAGCGGAGTTCCGAAGAGTGTGGAATATCTGCAGCTACCTAACCCGAGAAAATGGCAGCCGACGGACCCGGACTGGCAGCTTCCCGAAAATTGGAAGGAAATTATTCTTGAAGGGTTGCGGGACAGGCTCAACAGGTTCAGGTCACTCCGGGTGTTTATGGACATCTGCGTTCGTTGTGGTGCTTGTGCCGACAAATGCCACTACTTCATTGGCTCAGGTGATCCGAAAAATATGCCGGTTATGCGGGCGGAACTTTTGAGATCGGTCTACAGGCATGATTTTACTCTTGCGGGTAAGATATTAGGCAAGTTCGCCGGCGCGCGTGAGCTGACTATCGACGTTTTGAAAGAATGGTTCTACTATTTTTATCAATGCACTCAATGCCGCCGTTGCTCCGTGTTTTGCCCGTATGGGATCGACACCGCTGAAATAACATTGTTGGTCCGTGAGCTAATGAACCTGGTTGGAGTCAATATCGATTGGATAGTTACTCCGGTTGCAAACAGCTTCAGGACAGGCAATCACCTCGGCATTCAACCACATGGATTCAAAGACAGCATAGACTTTGCGGTAGATGAGTTGGAATCGATTACCGGAATAAAGGTCGAGGCGCCGATAAACAAGAAAGGCGCGGAAATTCTTTTCATCACTCCTTCGGCGGATTACTTCGGGACACCTCATTACTACACGCTTCTTGGCTATCTGGCGCTGTTCCATGAAATAGGTCTGGATTACACCTGGAGCACTTACGCTTCCGAAGGCGGGAACTTCGGTTCGTTTATCTCGCATGACCTAATGAAGAGCCTGAATGCGAAAATGTACGCTGAAGCAAAACGACTTGGAGTGAAATGGATCTTAGGCGGCGAATGCGGTCACATGTGGAGAATAGTGCACCAGTACATGGACACGCTGAACGGGCCGGCGGATTTCCTGGAGGAGCCCGTCTCTCCGGTTACAGGGACAAAATTCGAGAACACTACATCGACTAAGATGGTACACATTTGCGAGTTCACGGCCGATCTGATAAAGAACGGCAAGATAACACTGGACAAAAGCCGGAACGATAACTGGAAAGTCACGTTTCACGATTCCTGCAATCCGGCGCGGGCGCTCGGCCTGATCGAAGAGCCTCGATACATAATTAAAAATGCCTGCAACCATTTCTACGAAATGCCGGAGAACACGATCAAAGAGCAGACTTTTTGCTGCGGAAGCGGTGCGGGACTCGGGACCGATGAGAATCTGGAGATGAGAATGAGAGGCGGGATGCCGCGGGCGAATGCGGTGAAGTATGTGAAAGAAAAGCACGGTGTGAATTATCTCGGCTGCATCTGCGCGATCGACAAAGCAACCCTGCCGCCGCTGATGGAATATTGGGTTGGAGGTGTCGAGGTCGGAGGCGTTCACGAACTCGTGGGGAATGCGCTGGTGATGAAAGGCGAGAAGGAAAGGACAACCAACCTGAGAGGAGAACCACTCGATGGAAAAATGGAATAGAGGGATTTTGGAATGTTGGTGTGGGACCGTTGAGAGTATATTCCAGCATTCCGATGCTCCAGTATTCCTTCAACAGCTATACGGGAACTTTGAAGGATGGAATGATGTATGATACTGGCAAAATAGTTACCGGCTTGGTTGTCTTCGCTGCGCTATTCACTTCTCCATTCTGGTACAACCTCAGCAACGGCAAAGCATTGAAGAGACCGGACATAGTTCTGCCGACGGCCCCCAACGAACAGCAATGTTGCGCCGACTCCGAGTATATGCGATGTGACCACATGGTTATGCTGGACGAATGGAGGTTTGCGGTCGTGAGGGATGGTCAGACATACTACACATCGAGCACCGGCAGAAAATTCGAGATGAGATTTACTAAAACCTGCCTCGGTTGTCATCCGAACACATCGCAGTTTTGCGACCAGTGCCACAATTATATCGGAGTTAACCTGTATTGTTGGGATTGCCACAACAAGCCAAATACGGGATCTGAGGGTTCAAGAGTCGCTCAAATCCTAAATCCTGAACCCGAAAATCAAGATGGCGCTTCACGGTCTCCCGTATTCTTGCATAGAACGATTCGGCGGGACAGGATCAAATGAGCATAAGTAGAAGAACACTTCTGAAATTGGTCGGAGCCACTGCGATCGGGGCAACGGCCGAAAGGTTTATCAGCGCTCATGCTGATACTTCGACCGCAAGAATTCTTTCAAAGGCAGTCGGTGCAGGAAAAAGACTGAGCAGGAAAAAAACAGCTCAACCGGTCCGGCTGGCGATGGTATTAGATTTGAGAAAATGTGTCTCCCAGCTGGGTTGTACCAAATGTATAGAGGCATGCGACAAAACTCACAACATTCCCGACTTCGGTGATTCGAAAGATGAGGTAAAGTGGATCTGGAAAGAACCCTATGAAAACGCATTTCTAGACCAGGAAAACTTTTATCTGACGGATCAATTTAGCAATAAGAAGATTCCTGTGTTCTGCAATAACTGCAACGATCCGCCATGTGTGGAGGTGTGTCCGACTCAGGCCACCTACCAGCGTACTGAAGGGATTGTGATGATGGATTGGCACCGATGCATTGGATGCAGGTACTGCATGGCAGCCTGTCCGTACGGCTCGCGAAGTTTTAACTGGCGGGACCCGAGGCCATTCATCAATGATATCAATCCCGACTATCCTACCAGAATGAAAGGCGTTGTCGAGAAATGTACCTGGTGCGACGAAAGAGTGGACCAGGGTCTATTGCCGCTCTGCGTCGAAGCGTGCCCGGTAAAGGCGATGACCTTCGGCAACCTCAACGACCCCAATTCGGATGTGAGGCAGCTTCTCAAAGACAATTTTTCTGTGAGACGAAAACCGGGGTTGGGAACAAGCCCGGAAGTCTATTATCTGGTATGAGGGAACCATGATAGAACACGCATTAAGAGGTGGCAGGGGATACTGGATCTGGCTCACTTTTCTGGGCGCGGTTATCCTCGTCGGTCTCTATTTTTACTTCAAGCAACTGAACTACGGACTGGGAATCACCGGAATGAGCAGGAATGTTAGCTGGGGATTGTACATAGCGCAATTTACTTTTATGGTTGGAGTTGCAGCTTCGGCGGTCATGGTTGTTCTCCCTTATTATCTCCACAACTACAAAGCCTTCGGGAAAATAACCATTTTGGGTGAGTTCCTTGCTATCTCTGCGGTCGTGATGTGCATGCTGTTCGTCTTCGTTGACCTTGGTCAACCATTCCGGATTTTGAATGTGTTCCTTTATCCGACATTCCATTCCATGATGTTCTGGGATATTGTCGCATTGAGCGGCTATTTGGTATTGAATGTAATCATTACTCGCGTAACTCTTGGCGCGGAACACAAGTCAATTGCGCCGCCAAAGTGGATCAGGCCGATCATCATTCTGTCGATCCCGTGGGCGATCAGCATCCACACCGTCACCGCGTTTCTCATCTCCGGTCTCGGTGGGAGACCTTTCTGGCTGACTGCCATCATGGCTCCACGATTCCTTGCTTCGGCATTTTCAGCCGGTCCGGCGTTGCTGGTTGTTCTCTGCTTCGTCATGAAGAGAATTACCGGCTTTGACGCCGGAAATGAGGCCCTCAAGAAGCTCGGACTCATCATCACGTACGCAATGTGTGCAAACGTGTTCTTTATCTTGATGGAATTTTTCACGACGTTCTACGCCGGAATCCCGGAGGATGTCGCTCACTTGCAATATCTCTATTTCGGTCTCGATGGACACGCAAGATTGGTCCCGTGGATGTGGACATCGGCTTTACTCGCGATAGGCTCGCTTGTTCTCCTCATTAATCCGCAGACGCGGAACAATCGCAGGACTTTTCTTATCGGCTGCATCATGGTCTTTCTGTCCATTTGGATCGACAAAGGACTGGGATTGGTGATAACCGGATTCATCCCGTCGCCTTTCGGCAAAGTGATCCAGTACTGGCCGACGGCACCGGAAGCTTTGATTGTGGTCGGGATCTGGGCACTGGGATTTCTCCTCATCACCATGTTCTACAAGATGGCACTGTCCATCAGGGAGCAAGTTGAAGCATAGCATCGTTATCGTCGGTGGTATGGCTGCCGGCTGCAGTGCGGCTGCGAGACTGAGCCTTTCAGAGGAATGCAACGTTACTATCATTGAGAAAGGATCCCATGTCTCTGTCAGTACCTGCGGGCTGGCAGGGTATGCGGGTGGGGAAATTGACAAACCGGATGATCTTTCAAGGACAGCCTTTGGTGTACAAAGGGATCCGAAGTATTTCAGGGATTTCAAGAATGTCATTGTCTTCGTGAATACGGAGGCGCAGGAAATCCATGTAGATGGAAAAAAGCTCAGATGCAGAAACACTCATACGGGTGAAGTTATGGAAATCTGCTATGATGCTCTTCTCATCGCGACGGGCTCACAACCGGCGAAACCAAACTTCCAATGTGCAGAGTCTCCGTTGATTTCATCGTTTTATTATCCGGATGATGGTGTGCGCCTCCGCGAACTTGCTCAAAAGGGACAGATCGGTAGCGCCGTGATAATCGGGGCCGGGAGTGATGGGTGTGAACTATCTGAGTCCTTGTCTGAAATGTGGGGAATAGAAGTGAGGCTTCTCGACAAGCGGGGGAGAATACTTCCAAGTGTTCTCGATCCTGAACTATCTCTCTTTCTGCAAAACGGCACCAAGTCGAACCGGATCGCCCTTAGGCTTTCGGCTAATGCGTCCGGGATTCAACTCAACTCAAAAGGTCTGCCTGTAGTATCAACAGAAGACGGTCAGCAGATCGAGTGTGATTATGTATTGAAATGCTTGGGTGTCGACCCTGCTACCGAGCTCGCCAAAAGAGCGGGCATCAAGACGGGCGTGCACGGCGGAATTCTCGTCGATGAATCATTGAAAACAAATGTCAGCGGTATCTGGGCTGCTGGTGACTGTGTCGAGGTCGTCAACCTTGTAACAGGAACCCCCAGTCTTTTCCTGCATTCATCGCGGGCCAACATGATGGGGCGGTTCGCCGCAGATTCCATCATGGGCAGAAAGGTTTCATTCAGAGGAGAAGCGGGAACATTCTCTGCGAGGATCTTTGGCAAATCAGTTTGCGCCGCCGGTCTCACGCAAGAACTGGCGAAAGAGTCTGGATTCGAAGCTTCAAGTGTACTGGGGTGCTGGTCGGACAAACCTGAATACAACCCGGAGGCTAAGCCCATTTTTGGGAAGCTGGTGTATGATCGGAGTGACATGAGATTGCTGGGTCTGCAGTTGACCGGAGAGAGCGGGATAGCGAGGTATCTCGACGTTTTTGCGGAGTTGCTCTCGGAGAGGAAGAAGGTGTATGATCTCGTTCAACTCGAACACGCATTCTCGCCATCGGATTCCAATCCGGTGTCGCCGCTCAACAATCTCGGATTAATGGCGCTCGATCAGGAACTGGACGGTGTTACGAATCTCAGCCCACTTCTTGTCTCGCAATTCAGCGGAGTGATTGTCGATGTCAGGGAGAATTCGGAAGCAGCTTCGCTTCCTTTTCCGGGAAAGCGTGTACATGTCCCGTTCGGTGAACTCAGATCGCGGTTCCACGATTTCGATTCAAGCGATCATTTCGTTTTCGTTTGCTCGAAAGGACCCAGAGGTTATGAAGCAGCACGATTATTCTTGAATCATGGGTTCAGAAATGCGTCCTACCTTGGTGGTGGTATTCTGCTTTACAACGCAATTAGAAATTGCGCTGCGGCAAGTGCCGGTCAGTTAATTGAACAGTTGGTAAGCAAAACCTAAACCTTAGGCAGTCGAAATCGAGGACTGGAGGAATTATGTCTATCATTACAATTTCAAGAGGGTCGCTGAGCGCAACGGAGATGCTCGCAAGAAAGGTTTCTGAAAAGCTGAATTGCCGGGTGGTCACACGCGAAGATGTGCTCAGGGCTGCGGAGAAATATGGGATCAAGGAAACAGGATTGGGAGAACTCTCGTTTATCGAAAAATCTCCCAAGCTGCTCGACAAGATGGGCGATCGCAAGAGACAGTACCTGGTGTGCTTTCGTACTGCTCTTCTTGATTTTGCCGTCAAAGGTGATTTCATCTATCATGGTCATCTCGCTCAGTTTCTCATGACCAAGATTCCGTATGTGCTCCGAATTCTATTGACAGCGCCGGAGGAATTCAGAGTCTCCACTTTGATGAAGGAAAGTGGAAAATCCAGGGAAGAAGCTGTCGCCTATATGAAGCTTATTGATGAAAGAAGACTTAAGTGGTCTCACTTTCTTTACGGCGTGAACTGGAAGGATTCTTCGAACTACGATGTGGTTATTAACATAGAAAGGATCGGCATGACCCTCGCAGCAGAAATGATCACAGATGCAGTTTCGCGAAGCGAGTTTCAGCCTACGGTTGAATCATCGAAGATGTTAAGAAATCTCCATCTGGCTTCGTTGTCTGAAGTATCGTTGCGGCAATCGCCAAGAACAAGAGGAAGTGAAGTCGAAATCGACGCGGATGCGGAGAGCGGTACATTGTATGTCACGGGCGAGTGCCCGAGAGTTGGCGCACGGATGTGGGAAGACGACATCAGATCGGTACTGTCGCACGTAGAGGGGGTGAAAACCATTGAAGTGAAAAAATCAATTGTGGGTTACTATGAATAGAGAGCCAGATGCTCGATTGTTAAAGTCTTATCCTGCCATTCGGAGATGGGGTCCGGGATCAGAAGTCCATGGTCGAGTATCAAGTCTCCATCATCCAGCATCAAGTGTAGAGAAAGAAGAAAGTACTTTATGAGCGATAAATCAGTTAAGAGCGACCTCCTTGTGGTCGGAGCCGGAATAGCAGGAATCACCGCTGCGGTTGAAGCTGCGGAAACGGGACTCAGCGTGATCCTGGTTGAACAGCGTCCGTACATCGGCGGGAAGGTCGCACAATTCAGCAAGTATTTCCCCAAAATGTGTCCGCCACGATGCGGCATTGAAATCAATACCCGCAGACTCCGTACCAATTCACTTATCAAAGTGGTTACACTCACACAGGTGGATGCCGTTGCTAAAGACGGCGGAAGATTCAAAGCGAAGCTTAAAGTGAAGCCGCGGTATGTCAATGATCGATGTACAGCATGCGGCGAATGCGTGAAAGCTTGTCCCGAATCCAGGAAAAACGATTTCAACTACGGTATGGACGATACAAAATCCGTTTATGTGCCTTACGAAGATGCGTATCCACAACAATATGTGATCGATCCCGTATCATGCAAGGGGACCAGTTGCGGCAAATGTGTTGAAGTGTGCAAGTATGGAGCCATAGATCTTTCTGAAAAGGAAGAGATAGTTGAAGTCGACGCGGGCGCAGTGATTTGGGCAACGGGCTGGGAGCCTTATGATGCACACAAGCTCGATGTCCTCGGCTTCGGCGTGTACCCCGATGTTATCACCAACGTGATGATGGAAAGACTCGCATCCCCCGACGGTCCGACCGCGGGGCAGATATTGAGGCCTTCGACTAAACAAAGAGTCGAAAGCGTCGCATTTGTTCAATGTGCTGGATCCAGGGATGAGAACCATTTGGAATACTGCTCTTCTGTCTGTTGCATGGCATCTCTCAAGCATGTGAATTATCTGAGAGAGCAAAACCCTGACGCCGAAATTCACGTGCACTATATAGACGTTCGCTCAAACGGTCTTCTGGAGGATTTCTACAGTGCTGTCCAGAAAGACAGCAAGGTCCATTTTCACAGAGGCAAAGTTGCGAAGGTTGTGCGCGCCGACAAGTCTGACAGGCTCGTCGTGGAATCTGAGGACACTTTAGCCGGGAAGATGATTAGTAATGAAGTCGACCTTGTTGTTTTGGCGACGGGGATGTATCCGTCGACCTCCAGCTTGCCTATTGACGAGTCGCTTGTCGACAGGAACGGTTTTCTGAAGTCGGATGGTACCGAAGTAATCGCATGCGGAGTGAGTACCGAGCCTAAGGACGTCGCCGCGGTCGTTCGAGAGGCAACCGGAGCTGTTCTGAAAGCGATGCAAGTGATAAGGGGAAATTAAGCTATGGCAATAGAAACTAAAGTTGGTGTTTACATCTGCTCTGGATGCGGAATCGGGGAATCGCTCAACTGCGGTAAGCTGACCGACGTTGCGACCAAAGAGAACAAAGTGCCAATATGCAAGTCAAACAAATGGCTGTGCAGCGAAGGAAGTGTTCGTGAGATCGAGGCAGACATTGCGAACGAGAAGCTGAATCGAGTGGTCATCGCCGCTTGTTCTCAAAGGTACTTCTCGGATCTGTTCCACTTCGATCCGAATGTCCTCGTTGATCGGGTTAACCTGAGGGAAGATGTCGCGTGGACTCACAAACCTGATGACGCAGATACACAGATGCTTGCCGAAGATTATCTGCGGATGGGAATAGCCAAGGTGAGGAACAGTGAACCACCTGCGCCAGCGACAAGCGATGTGAACGAGACCATTCTCGTTGTCGGAGGCGGCGTGGCCGGCCTGACTGCCGCTCTAGCCGCTGCAAAGGCCGGGTATTCGGTAGTGTTGACGGAAAAAGAAAATGAGTTGGGTGGGTGGGCTGTCAAATTTGACAAGATTGCCCCATATGAACCACCCTACACGGAGCCACAGTCTCCGAGGATAGATGAGCTTATATCTGAGGTGGAGTCGATCAACAAGATAACTGTGACGACATCGTGCCAGATCGAGAAGATTTCCGGACAACCAGGTGGATTCGAAGTCGTCCTGAGAATCAAGGGCGGTGCCCGGACCGAGCTGCTGACAGTAGGTGCCATTGTTCAAGCCACCGGCTGGAGACCCTACGATGCCAAGAAGCTTGGCAATTACGGGTACGGTACCTATGAGAATGTCATAACAGGAGTTGAGCTCGAAAAGAGATTCAACCACGGAAACAAAACAGGCATTCTTAATGGGAAGCCCATAACGAGTGTTACGTTCATCCTGTGCGCTGGTTCGCGGGATGAGAGTCACCTGCCGTATTGTTCAACCATATGCTGCGCTGCCTCGCTAAAGCAGGCTCTTTATATCAGACAGAGATTTCCACAGGCTCTCATCTATATCGTATATCGGGACATCCGTACCACTGCCCAACATGAACTGTTCTATAAGAGGGTACAGAGCGAAGATCGTGTTTTCTTGACCAAAGGTGACTTCGCAGGCATTAGCAAGTCTATGACTGGCTCTCTGCTTGTCGACGTCGATAACACTTTGTTTGGAGGCGATATCAGGATTGAGTCTGATCTGGTTGTTTTGGCGACGGGCATGGTGCCGACTTCACTTCCATATGATGTTGAGGCAGATGCCCCCTTCTCCGATGCCGATGGCGTGACGCTGGACGGCAAAAGAGCAGCGGCGTCGGCCGAAGTCGGATCAAAGATTTTGAACCTTACGTACAGACAGGGCACCGATCTTCCGACGCTAAAATATGGATTCCCAGATTCGCATTATATTTGTTTTCCATACGAGACGAGAAGAACCGGTATTTATGCAGCTGGTGCCGTACGCGCTCCAATGGATTTCCTCGCGAGTAAGAACGATGCGTACGGCGCCGCGCTCAAAGCGATTCAGACTGTTCATGCGATAAAAGCGGGGAAAGCCGTCCATCCCCGGTCTGGCGACATGTCCTATCCTGAGTTCTTCTTGCAGCGGTGCACACAGTGCAAAAGGTGTACGGAGGAGTGTCCATTCGGAACTCTGGACGAGGATGAGAAGGGAACTCCAAAGCCCCATCTCAATCGCTGTCGAAGATGCGGCATCTGCCTGGGCGCATGTCCGGAAAGAATAATTTCCTTCAAGGATTATTCCATTCAGATGATCTCATCCATGATAAAGGCCATAGACATACCTGACGAGGACGAGGACAAGCCAAGGATACTGGCGTTCATGTGCGAGAACGACGCCTATCCTGCGTTGGATGTCGTGGGAAAGTACCGGCTCCAGTATGATCCTAACGTTCGTGTTATCCCGGTTCGATGTCTCGGTTCGGTTAACGTTGTTTGGATCGCCGATGCACTATCGAAAGGGTTCGATGGAGTCCTTATGCTCGGCTGCAAATATGGAGTGGACTACCAGTGTCACTTCATCCACGGCAGTGAGCTTGCGAACAAACGAATGACAAATGTCCAGGAGAAACTTAAGCAGCTTGTGCTTGAGCCTGAAAGGGTAAAGCTGCTTACCCTATCGATTGATGAGTATGAAAAACTCCCCGAGATCTTCAACAGTTTTGTTGAGGAAGTGAGGGAATTGGGACCGAACCCATACAAAGGAATGTGAGCACTTGGTCAACATAAGGAATACAGAATTTGTCGCACTCGTTGATTCTCCGTCGGTGTTCCGATATGTTTTTGCAGTAATCAATACGATGTGCAATTGCGATTGCGATAATGGAAATCAAGAGACGTAACATTCTTAAATGAAAGGGATTTTATGCCGGCTACTACATTAGTGCGTCCGCACGGAAGCGACGAGCTCAAGGTTCTTCTCTTGGGTGGCAAGGAAAAGGATGAGGAGTTGAAAAGGGCAGCAGGCCTAAAGAAAATCTGCATGACAAGCCGCGAGACCGGTGACCTGATAATGCTGGGTATCGGCGGCTTCACGCCCTTGAACGGATTTATGGGACATGATGACTGGCAAGGTGTCTGCGTCGACATGAAAATGAATGACGGTCTGTTTTGGCCGATCCCGATTACAATCTCAGTTTCCGACGAAGACGGAAAGGCCCTGAAGATCGGGGATGAGATTACACTTGTGAGTGATGAGACCGAAGAAGTTATGGGCACGATGAAAGTCAGCGACAAGTACCAGATCGATAAGAATTTTGAATGCAAGCAGGTGTTCAAGACCGACGATCCGGAACACCCCGGCGTGAAGATGGTGATGCAACAGAAACCATGGAACGTAGGGGGTACGGTCAAGGTTCTCTCCGAAAGCTATTTCCCCAAGGAGTTTGCAGGACTGTACCAAAGACCCGCAGAAAGCCGGAAGATCTTTGCAGAGAAAGGGTGGAGGACAATTGCGGCTCTTCAATTGCGCAACCCCATGCACCGCTCCCACGAATTCCTTGCGAAGATCGCGCTGGAAGTTAGTGACGGGTTGTATATCCATCAGCTCGTCGGAAAGCTGAAACCAGGCGACATACCGGCCGAAGTAAGAGCGAAATGCATTGACGTTCTGGTTGAGAATTATTTTGTCAAGGACACTGTCCTGTGCGGAGGTTACCCGCTTGACATGAGATACGCCGGTCCGAGAGAAGCGCTGCTCCATGGCCTGTTCAGGCAGAATTTCGGATGCAGTCACCTCATTGTCGGACGCGACCATGCAGGTGTGGGAAACTATTATGGTCCATTCGATGCGCAGAAGATCTTCTATGAGATACCCGAGGATGCGTTGCTGTTGAAACCACTTCCGATCGACTGGACGTTCTGGTGCTTCAAGTGCGGTGGTATGGCTTCGATGAAGACATGTCCTCACAAGAAGGAAGACCGCCTGTTCCTCAGCGGAACGGCTTTGCGAAAAGCATTGTCGGAAGGTAGCGAGGTACCCGCCGAGTTCAGCCGCCCGGAGGTTCTTGCGATCCTTCACGATTACTATTCCAAGCTTGACGAGAAAGTTGAAATCAAGATGCACCAGTTTGCCACCGGTGAAGGTTCGGACAAACTGAAAAAGTAGAGGAACATACTTCGTAAGGTCTGAATCACGAGGGCATGAAATGATGGTAGAAGGAGACATGGCGGCAGAAATTAATCCGGAAGGAATGACATTAAGTCCCTCTTTTAGGGTTCGTGGAGATTACGGTATCTCTTTTTTACAATCGTGGCCCCGATACAGTATTTGCATAAGACATCAAATAGTAGATGGTTTCTCGTCCGAACATCAAGAATTTCTTTCAATTAAATGAAATCATAAAGGAGGTAATTTCATGCCGAGTTATGTAAACCCTGATAAATGCGATGGGTGCAAAGCGTTAGACAAGACGGCATGCCAGTACATTTGCCCGAACGATCTGATGGCCCTTAACAAGGACATCATGAAGGCTTATAATCGCGAGCCGGAGATGTGCTGGGAATGCTACAACTGCGTGAAAATTTGTCCGACGCAGGCAATTGAAATACGCGGCTATGCGGACTTCGTTCCGCTTGGTGCAACAGTCACCCCGATGAGGAGCACCGACTCAATAATGTGGACCGTTAAGTTCCGTAACGGGACTCTTAAGCGGTTCAAGTTTCCCATCCGTACCACGGAGGAAGGAAAAGCAGCCCCCGACGGTGGGTGGAAAACGAAAGACGGCAACATCAAAAGCCCGACGCTCTTTACGGAGCCGGATTCACTGGGACTTCCACAAGTAGTCACAATAAAGCATTAGGAAGGTTGGAAAAGTCATGGCTGACATGAAAACAGAAGTAGTGGAGACTGATCTACTGATCGTTGGCGGCGGAATGGCCGCTTGCGGTGCAGCAGTCGAAGCCGCCTACTGGGCAAAACAACATGGTCTTAAAGTCACGCTTGTGGACAAAGCCGCAGTCGATAGAAGCGGTGCGGTTGCAATGGGACTCTCGGCCATCAACCAGTATGTCGGTATCAAGGACGGAAAAAATACCGTCGAGGATTATGTGAAATACGTCCGCAGCGATCTGATGGGAATTACGCGCGAGGATTTGGTTTACAACATAGCAAGACATGTTGATTCAACGGTCCATTTGTTCGAAAAGTGGGGACTGCCGATATGGAAAGACGCAGAAGGTAATTATGTCCACGAGGGAAGATGGCAGTTGATGATCAACGGCGAGTCGTACAAGGTCGTGGTCGCGGAGGCAGCAAAGAACGCACTGGGCGCCGAGAACATTTACGAAAGAATTTTCATCGTCGGACCTCTGATGGATGGCGATGTATGCGTAGGTGCAGTCGGATTCAGTGTGCGCGAGGAGAAATTCTATATCTTCAAAGCGAAGGCCGTCCTGGTCGCCATGGGCGGGGCGGTACACGTGTTCAAACCGAGATCTTCGGGGGAAGGTCTGGGGCGAGCATGGTATCCGCCATGGAATTCGGGGTCGAGCGCTTACTTCACTTTGAAAGCCGGCGCAGAAATGACATGCCAGGAGGTGCGGTTTATTCCAGTTCGTTTCAAAGACGCGTACGGTCCTGTCGGTGCCTGGTTCCTGCTCTTCAAGTCGAGAGCTACGAACGGGATGGGCGGCGACTATATGGCAGAGAGAAGAGACGAGCTTGAGAAATGGGTGCCGTATGGAAAAGTGAAACCTGTTCCCGCAAACCTGCGCAATTGGCTTATGATGCTCGACGTCATGGACGGCAAAGGTCCGATATACATGCGGACCGAAGAAGCAATCAACAAGATCGCGTCGGAGTCAGGTGACGAGAAGGCCGCGAAGAAAAAAATAAAAGAGCTGGAAGGTGAAGCCTGGGAAGACTTTCTTGATATGACCATTTCACAGGCCATTCTCTGGGCGGGTACCAACACTGCTCCCGAAGAAAAACCATCAGAGATCGCCGCCGCCGAGCCTTATTTCATCGGGTCACACTCCGGTGCCTCGGGTGCGTGGGTCAGCGGTCCGAAGGATCTGGCACCCCAGGAATACTTCTGGGGCTACGCAAATATGTCTACTGTTCCGGGGATCTTCTGCGCCGGTGACGCATCCGGTGCATCGAGCCACAAATTCTCTTCCGGCTCCCATGCCGAGGGAAGAATAGCTGCAAAAGCTGCGATCGACTACATCATGGATCATCCGGATTCGCGAAAGTATGATCAGCGTCAGATCGATGCCTTGAAGGCCGAAATCCTGAAACCGCTTGAGATGTTCGAGCAGTTTGGCAAGGCCTCGACCGATCCTGAAATGAATCCCAATTACATCAAACCGAAGATGTTCATGTTCAGACTGCAGAAGATCATGGACGAATACGCCGGCGGAGTGTCTTCGCAATTCAAGACCAGTAAGGCGCTGCTGGAGAAAGGCCTCGACCTGCTTCAATACCTGAAGGAAGACTCTGCGAAGTTGGCGGCGGAGGACCTTCATGAGCTGATGCGCTGCTGGGAGAACATTCACAGGATGTGGCAAGCTGAGGCTCACGTCCGGGCGATACTGTTCAGAGAAGAGACTCGCTGGCCCGGCTACTACTTCAGGGCAGACAAGCCTTCCATGGACGAGAAAGATTGGAAGGTATTTGTGAACATGAAGTGGATTCCGAAGGACAACAAATGGGAAGTCTTCTCTAAGCCCATTATATCAATAGTCAATTGAGATCGTCACCACGAAGAGGGGAGCAGTTGCTCCCCTCTTTTTCATGACGGAGCGACAGCTCGTATGAACGAACAAGCAAGAGTATGTCCACATTGTAAGACAGCGTTGAAAAAGTGGAGATGTCCGCCCGAATCCTCCTGGGAGGTGGAGTATCTCTTTGTCTGCTTTAATGACGATTGTCCATACTTCATCCACGGATGGGAATGGATGAGAAAGCAGTACAATCAAAATATTTCCTACCGGTACAAGGTTGACCCGGTCACGAACGACGCGGGGCCACTCCCTGTGTGGTCAAAAGACGCGCTGAAAGATTCAATTATCGAATAGCAAATCTGAAAGCGATTCCTATGAAAGAGCTGGAGATACTGAAAGAAACGGTCCTTAAGGAATATCCGCGGATGAGCAGGGAGGGATGCTTCAACTTTAAGTGTCATAAGGACATCAGCTGCTTCAATATGTGTTGCAGCGACGTCAATATATTCCTGACGCCATATGACATAATCCGGTTGAAGAACCGACTGAAAATATCGTCGCAGGAGTTCTTAGATAAGTATACCTTTCTCCCCATCGATGAAAATCAAAACCATCCTGTTGTCATGCTGAAGATGAGGCAGGACGAGAATAAAACCTGTCCGTTCGTGGGAACAGACGGTTGCACTGTGTATCAGGACAGACCCTGGTCCTGCAGAATGTTTCCCTTGGGGGTTGCTTCACCTAAAGATGAAGGTGAACGCAAGGGTGAAGAGTTCTATTTCATGATACAGGAACCAGTTTGTCAGGGTTATCACGAAAACCAGAGTTGGACTGTTGATCGTTGGATAAAAGATCAGGGGGTGGAGAGGTACTCAGAAATGGGTGAGCTGTTCAAGGAAATCTCTCTCCATGAGTTTTTCCGAGAGAGGAAACAGCTTACGCCAGCAAAACTTGAGATGTTCTACATGGTTTGCTACAACATCGATAAGTTCAGAGAATTTGTTCTTGAGAGCAGCTTCCTCCAAAGGTTTGATGTTGATGAAGAAACGATCGTGGAAATTCGGAAGGATGATGAAGAACTTCTGAAGTTCGGGATCAACTGGCTGAGATTTTCTCTTTTTGGGGAGAAAACGATGCGGTTAAGATCGGATTACCGTCCCACGCCACGGGCAGCATCATCGGTAGCTGCACCACAACCTTAGAAAAGCACAGCATTCATGAGCGAGAGAAACCTTGCTAAGCCTGATCAGAAGTTTATAAACTATATGGAGCACTTCGGCGGCGAAAGCTTCAAGAAATGTTTCCAGTGTGCCACATGCACGGCTGTCTGTTCACTTTCAAACAGTGAGAATAGCTTCCCGAGAAAGCAGATGTTGCTCGCACAGTGGGGCATGAAGAAGGAACTGCTCGAAGATCCGGGGCCGTGGCTCTGCTTCTACTGTGGTGATTGTTCAAAGAGATGCCCGCGTCAGGCCGACCCTGGGGAGTCCATGATGGCCGCCAGGAGATATCTCACATCGCAGTATGACTGGACCGGCATTTCGCGTCTGATGTACAGATCCGTTTACTGGGAAGCCGGCGTTTTGGCTGCCGTGGCCGCGGCAGTTGTCCTTATGTTCACCATGCCGCATGATTTCGGGTTCGGTTTGCTGAGTCGATCAGGATCTGCACCGTTATCCACTGTCATGCTTCAGATGTTTGCGCCGGTCGGCATTGTCGATGTCGGCGATAGAATTATGGCGGCTGGATTGGGGTTACTCCTTATATCGAATGCTGCCCGAATGTTTGTGGGACTTACCAGTGGCGAGAGTATTCCGCTTCGTTATTATTTCTCTCAGCTTCCACAATTTGTAATTCAAGGCTTGACACAGAAGCGGTGGAATGAGTGCGCCAGCGGCGACGCGAAGTTAAACTGGATTCGCCATCTTCTTCTCGTCAGTGGGTACGCAATCATGTTCACCCTTGTGGTAGTGTTTCTGCCGTGGTTCCAGGTCAACAACACCAGCGTCCAGTGGACCAGTACACTTGGTTACTATGCAACCGCGGTGCTTCTCACAGCAACCGCGTGGATTATCGTGGATCGCATGAAGCAACGAACAGAGATGCACAAGTTCAGCCATTTCTCTGATTGGCTGTTTCCCATCCTGCTCCTGCTTGCGGCTCTTACGGGAATCCTGCTTCACATTTTCAGGGTAATGGATCTGCCGATGCCGACATATGTAATGTACATGATCCACATGGCGATCGTTGTCCCGATGCTGGTCGTCGAGGTGCCGTTTGGAAAGTGGGGACACCTGCTGTATCGACCGCTCGCAATCTACGTAGCGTCTGTTAAAAGCAAAGCGCATAATGAATCTGCCGCTCAGCCGGTCGGGTCGGGCCGGGCTGTCGCGTCAGCGTAACGACTGAATTCCGGACCCGGTTCGGTATTTTGCAAGCAGCACATGGAGGGATTGCTCCCTGATGAACCTGCTATCAATAATTTCGGGCGCACCCGAAAGTGAGTTGATCACTGGTTACCTTTTGGCGGTAGTGGTTTTATTTGTCTCAATGTTCGTGATTGTAAGCGTGGTTCTGCTCCACCAGGCGAGGGGGATATTTGGTCTGGCGGATGAAAGAGCGGGGGCACTGAGTCGTCAGCGTTTCTTCGGTCTCATGCGATGCATCCTTCGGGGCCGAGATGTTCACCGAGGTACGATGCTGCTGCTTAGCCTGTTAATTGTCGGTGTGCTGGTCATTTTTGTACTTGCATCAGCTCTGTCGTGCATGTGCCTTTCCACCGCGAGGAATGTCGATTTCTCATTAATTGCGGTGTTCGTTTTGATAGTATTGGCTGTGGGCCTTATCCGGCGCTAGTCAGAAGTTGCCTTGAGGCCGCGGGATTGTTTCGCACCAAACTCAAGAGATTGAAATGGCAATCATTACCATATCAAGGGGATCTTTCAGCGGCGGCAAAACGCTCGCCGAGTGTCTTGCAGTCAGGCTTGGCTACCGATGCGTCTCAAGAGAAACAATCGTGGATGCGGCGAAACGGTACGACATCCCTGAACAAAAGCTTGTCGACGCACTCACCAAGAAGCCGGGATTTCTCGAACGTCTGACACGGGAGAGGTCTCATTACATGCTTTGTCTGAGAGCAGCATTGGTCAGGGAGGTCATGGACGAAAAGGTGGTTTACCATGGAAATGCCGGGCACCTGTTGCTGAAGGGCGCTCCTCACTTGATCAGAGTGAGAGTCATCGCAAGCCTGGATTTCCGCATAGGCTCCTTGATGAACAGCCAGCAAATGAGCAGGAAGGATGCCGTCGATTACATCGAGAAGGTCGACAGCGAGCGGAGCAAATGGACAAAGTTCCTTTACCAGGCGGATTGGAACGATCCGGCTTTATACGACCTGGTAGTGAACATAGATCAGATCGGCATAACGGAAGCGTGCGAAGTTGTGTCCGGCGTAGCAACCCTTGATCAGTTCAAATCTACAGAGGCATCGCAGAAGGCGCTCAGAGATTTGGACCTTGCTACTGAAGTAAGAGCGCTTCTTGCCTGCAATGCCGTCAAGAACGGAGTCGCAGATGCCGGTATCGAGATAGATGCCGCTGACGGAGTCGTCACGATAAGCGGCACTGTAAGCTCTTCGGAAGATGCCGACAAAACGCAACAAGTGATCACCGCAGTGCCGGGCGTCAAACAAGTCAATTCACAGATTGAAGTCTGGCCTCATTGGTGAGGAGATAGGTCCATGTTTAGCGTTCCATTCTTGATTATCATATCGGTCCTGGTGGGGATACTCGGTTCTCTCACGGGTCTTGGAGGTGCGAGTATTCTTGTCCCCATTCTCGTGATCTTCGGCGTCCCGATGAAGGAGGCGGTAGCATCAACCATGGCCACCATTATAGCCACTTCGGCAAGTTCAAGTATTTTCAATCTCCGGAACAAGATCGCAAACGTAAGGATAGCTCTTTATCTGGAGCTATTCACCGTTACCGGTGCAATCCTCGGAGCTACCATAACAAAAGTCATTTCTCCTGTCTACCTTTATTTTTTTTCGCGGCTTTTCTCCTCACATCATTTATGAGAGTTGGAATCTTCAAGAGAATTTTCCTGGAACGTATTCTGTCTTCTTCAAAGGATCGGGACGGTGTCTCTCATTACCTCGATTTAGGTGGCGAGTACCGCGACGGTGTTAGAAAGCAGATGGTCAACTACAGGGCGAGAAACGGGCTGTGGGGAGGGTGCGGAATGTTTACAGCAGGACTCGCCGCCGGTATGCTTGGGATAGGTGCAGGAGCCTTCAAAGTGACGGTTCAGGAAAATATCCTGGGACTACCGCCAAAGGTGTCGAGTGCAACGAGCAACCTAATAATCGGAATGACGGCTCTGGCGGCAACAAGCGTTTACCTGTCTTGCGGGTTTCTGAACCTCATGCTGATGGCTCCAATGGTAGTTGGAACTGCGATCGGGGGTATCCTCGGCGGCAGGGTGCTGAATTCGTTGTCTGATTCATTCCTCAGAGTTCTTTTCTTTACAGTCGTTTCCGTCCTCATCGTACAAATGTTGGGCAAAGGGATTGTATCGCTATGTCACTGACGAAAGTGAGAACGGACAGCACCCGACTTGAGACAGTGATGAGCTGGATATTCGGGGTTGGAATAATACTAGCCTCGGCATTCGTTATAACCGGGATCGTATTATCTCACCACCCAGATGGCGGCCTGAATCTTCTGACGGAGAGAGGCGATTTCATTCATAAGTCGAATTTCTTCATATTGATAAATGCGCTTGTGAGAAGCAGAAACATTCCGACGGGGCCTCTTTTTTTCGTGACACTTGGGATGGTCAGTCTTGTGCTGACGCCGCTACTCGCGGTGGCAGCGGCGTTTGTGTACTTCGCCGGAAAGGGGGACAAGAAGATGGCCGCTGTGTCGCTCGTAGTGATGGCAATACTTGTCACGAGCCTGGCCGTGCACTGAGGGTTTGGTGAGCAATCCGTTTGTAGAAAATCAACGCGACAGGTCCATCCGGGGAAAAAACGGTCTCCCTCGGGAGCGGGCGCCACTCTTTTCCGCCAATCCGAATTGGAGATGGTTCATCCTCACCACAGTTTTGATTGGTGCTGCTATGTCTGCACTCGACGTCAGTATCGAGAACATAGCATTACCCACGTTGAGGAAGTATTATCATGTCTCCCTTTCGCTCGACGAGTGGGTTGCAATGGCATACATGCTCACGCTGACAATTTTTCTGCCGCTCTTCGGACGACTTGCCGATATGTTCGGCAGGACTAAGATGTATAACCTTGGGTTCATAGTCTTTACAATAGGCTCTGCATTCTGCGGGCTGGCGCCCAGCATGGAGTTCATGATAATCTCGAGAGTCATACAGGCGGTAGGCGGTGGACTGCTTCAGGCCAACTCGGTTGCGATTATCACTCAAACATTTCCGAGAAATGAACTCGGCAAGGCCATTGGCATCCAGGGCGCGGTGCAGGCAATTTCGATGGCAATCGGGCCATTTCTCGGCGGGCTTCTCATAAGTCTGAATCTGTTCGGCACCCACTGGCGTTCCATCTTCTACGTCAACGTTCCCATCGGTATTCTTGGAACACTTGCAGCATTCTATGTGCGGCCGAGGGACAAGAAGAGTAGTGCAAAGGAGAAGATGGATTATGGTGGCTGCATGTGCTTTGCCGCCGGCTTACTCTTCCTCGTGCTGGCTCTTAACGAAGGGAGGAAGTTGGGATGGGAATCGGACACCATACTCGCGTTCTTCTTCCTTTTCCTGGTGTTCTTCAGCTTGTTCGTCATAACCGAGATGAAGTTTTTGTTCCCGATGATCAGCTTCGATCTGTTTAAGATCTATGACTTCTGGGCCGGGAATGTCACGGGTTTCTTCTCTTACTATGTTCTGTTTGGCATCCTTTTCATCATGCCTTTCTACCTTGAGAATATCGCGAAATATTCTGCATTTACAGCAGGTGCCTTGATAACTCCGATCCCGATTACAATGTCGGTTGTAGCTCCGTTCGCTGGAGCGCTTTCTGACAAATATGGACCGGCAGTGATGACATCAATTGGAATGTTTATTTGCACCGTGGCATGTTTCTTCATGATCTTCTCCGGTCGTAATCCCGAGATCATAGTCCTGATTGCCGAATTCACAACTCTGGGTCTGGGTATGGGCTTGTTCACACCGCCCAACAATAGCGCGGTGATGAGTTGCGTGTCTGAGGAACGGCTTGGGAGTGCGGGTGGAATTCTGAACATGATGCGAGCCAGCGGTAGAATATTCGGCATCGATGTGTCGGGACTGATAATAACAACGATTACTGCCGGCTATTTAGGGGCGAGAGGATATCACCACATAAACATGCCAACAGTCCCTCACCAATTGAGGGAGGACGGGTTCATGCGGGGATTTGTGATCGTAACTGTATCGTTTGCGGTGCTTAATCTGATTTCGGCGATCCTGTCAGTAACCAAAAAGGGGCGTACGAAAATGGCGGTTGAGCACTTCCTGTCGGAATAATCGAAATCAAAGTATCACATCGTCGTTGATATAGTACTCCGCACAGTTGCAATCTACATTCTTGACTCCGGGAATTTTCGAAACAATGCTCTTAATTCTGTTGGCATCCTCAAGGTTGTTGACACGGCCACTGATTCGGACGTTCCCGTTCTCAGCCGTGACTTTCAGCATATAATCTTTCGTAGCTTTATCTGAGGCTAGCCGGGCTTTTACCTGACTTTCGAGTGTAAGGTTAGCTAAGGCGACTTTTGATTTCTCAGTGAGCTGAAATTCTGGTGCATTTGTCATTTCACTGATCACCGCACAGGCGGTTTGGATTGTTGTGTCTCTGAGGTTTATGATTACGTCATAAAGTGACGGATCGTTCCAGTCGATTCCATACAGGAATTTCGTCCACTTCTTCCTGTACTCGTCCATCTTTTTGATGTAGACGATTGCCTCGTCTCGTGACATGCGGTTGCGCTGCATGGCAAATTCCACTCTCTGTTCCATGGGCGCGATGACTTTGACTTTGATTACCTTGCACACGTCTTTCAGCAATAGATGACCCGAATGACCATAATAAACGACGTTGTCGTCTTTCACATGCTCGCTCAGAGTCGCCTGGATGAAAGAAAGATAACGGATCCTGTCGATGTTCAGTGAAAGCCGTTCCATGATCGCGGGTTTTGCTTTCATTGCGTGTGCCAGTTCGTTCTCCGATATGCCGTATTTCTCAGCGGCTTCGACCAGAATCTCCCGGCTCAAAGACTGATATCCTAGCTTCATCGCGAGACATTCGGCGAGCTTTTGCCCTCCGCTGAATGTACCCCTCGATATGGTAATAATGGCCATTAGGTTACTCTCCTTCCGAAATGATTACTTATCCTCAGTCGCAGGACAATCTTTGGGTCCGGCATATCGGGCAGAATCAGTTCTGACATCGTCATTATCAGATCAGTTTTCGATTTTCCCGAGATGCTGACTGCGAGTCCTTGGTCCTTTTGAAATGCAATGACTCCGTTCCTTAAACGATTGAATCCCGTATGTGAATCTCATTCCTCTCACACCTTTGGATCGCAACTATCGGCAGATTAATTCGACCTTTTTTCTGAAAACCTTAACGCCGGAGAAGAATCACCGGCGATAAACGCTTCGACGAACTCATCCACGTTATCGTCGTTTATGAAAGTCACATCTGCATTTCTCACTGCCCCCATCAGCCTTCCGATTTCGGTGAGCAGATGTAGAATCTCCGGCATTGGGATCTTTCTCACTGTCGCGAGGACGTTGTCGTTCTCCGAAGTAACCGAGAAATTAGACAGCTCAAGGATCCTGGCTATTACTCTTGCTCTTCTCATCCTCCGAAGCGGATCTGCGGCACCACCGCGAAAATCAAAATTTATGTAGTTGTTATTGATCTCTTCGCTCGCGTATGCATCGAGACGGGAAAAGTGATAACCTAATCTTGATGAGAAATTCAGATAGGAGTCTGAAACGATAGCATAACTTCTGCTCCCCAGGGTCATTCCGCTTCTGCCAGGATCGACGACATTCGACATAAGAAGGTTTGTGAAACCTTTGATATCAATGGGGAGTGGACCCGCCCACCTGACACCCGGTGCCGTCATGCCGCTTATCAGTGCCTGAAATGGTGCTGATGCAATGTCGTCCGGTGTGATCTCTTTTCTCCCTTGAAAGTCTTTAATACCCCCGCCGAGGTCTATGACATGAACATCTAGTGGAACAGGGAACCTTCAAAGGGTAGGCTTGCTTGTATTCATTCTCTGCAGATTCGTACAAAGAGAACATTTCTCTCATCGAATATTCGTGCGCAAAACGAGTGACGTCATGAAGCGTCTTGCAGTTGTCGGGTACAAATTGAGACGAATCGGGATCTGTTAGATTCAAAGGAATAATCAATTGCGAGACATTTTTCCAGATTTTGTACATCGGACTCTTTGAGAAAATACCGTCGCCTGCCAGGAAGAAGTCGGACCCCGATCTCATTCCAGTAGTTGAGCCATCATATACTTTGTTGGCGGTTGCATCGACCGTTACAAGCGTACCGTTGGTCAGGCGCGATGTCGCGTCATGAGTGTTCACCAGAACGGGTATCTGCAGCTCACGTGCGATGATTGACAGGTGACCCGTTGTATTGCCGACATCAGCCACGAGGCCGGTAACTTTGTGGAGTACACTCGTCAGTTCGGGCGATGTCTTTCTGACAACCAAAACTCCACCAGTCGGGAAGGTTACAAGATCCTTGAACTTCTCTAGAACAAAGACCTTTCCGGAACCCACTCCCGGACTGGCGCATTCGCCGCCGTCGATCAGGACCCGCCTGCTAATTCCATCTCTTTCTGATGCGTCCTCGACATCCAACACCACAGATGCTATTTCAGAAACAGCAAGGGGCCTGGATTGAAGGATGAACACCCTGCCGTGACCATCTATGGCCCATTCAATGTCCTGGGGACTGCCGAAGTGATTCTCTATTCTCAACGCAAGATTCACGATCATGTCGATTTGATTCTGGCTCAAGCATGGGACTCCTTTGAGAGCTTCGGGGATTTCCTCGTCGTAGAGACCATCCGTGTTTCGGAGTGCGGCCCGGTAGTCCTGGTCTCCAGGTTTGAATCCCAAGATTTCGTGATCGTTAGATCGTGACACGATAAACTGTTGAGCTTCCACGCTACCGTCCACCACTTTAGTGCCGAGTCCTCTTACCGCTTGAATTATGATAGCCTCTTTCGAACCTCCCATGGGATCCCTGGTGAAGAGAACGCCGCTCACATTTGAATCGATCATCTGTTGACAGCCGATGCTCATCGGCATATCGCTGTCCCGCAGCCCGGTCATGTAGCGGTAAACAAGCGACTGTGGAAGGTATTTCGAGATCAGCACTTCGAAGCAGGCATCTACGAGGTTTGCCCTGCTGACATTGAGTGCTGTGTAGTGAAGTCCGGCAAATGAGTAGTGCGGATCGTCTTCGCCTATTGCGCTCGACCTTACGGAAACGAGAATATTGCCGTGCTTGCTTGCGAGGTGATCGTACTCTCCCATTATTGTCTTCTCAATTGTCTCGGGTATAGTCGAGCCGACTATGAGTGCCTGTATTACGCGGCTTGCCTGTTTGACTTGCTCGTTGTCATTGAAATCAATCGACGATATTGCATCATCTATCCGAGAGTACAGGTCTTTCTCCATAAAAAAATCTTCGAAACATCGGGATGTCAGACAAAACCCGTCAGGAGTCGGTATTCCGAGTTTGTTATGGATTTCGCAGAGGCGGCTCATCTTTCCGCCAATTTCTCTGGTATGATTCTCCCTTATTTTCTCTAATTCATAAGAGTATGGCATATCCGGCGAGAACATCCGTCGTTTCTCACAGTCGGTACAGTTAGGCTTATCGCAATCCCACCTCTCGGGGCAGTAGGGAGCAGGTGCAAGAATGGCTTCGCATTCGCTCTTGATCGTCTCGACACGCTTGATCACACTCCGGTATTTGCCTCCGCTCATGGCAGAAAGGTTGTCTGTTGCCCCACGCGTGTTCTTAATTATGTCCGCGTAGATCGGAAATATTTCCTTTCGAGAGAATGGTCTTCCAGAAGAAACTATTTCGCTTAGATTTCCCATCATCTTCAGTGCTTCATCATTCGCAAACAACAAGCTCTGAAAATGATGGAGTTTCTGTTTGAAGGTGAGCGCTTCCGACTTATGTCGGTTGAATATTTTGCTGAGAAAAGTCACTTTTCAACTTTGTCTGGTTCTCAGATGAGAATGTATGGAAGTCGGGGCAGCAAAGTCTTTCTAACTCTCCTCCCCTCAGCCTCCTCCGGGTAATATAAGAGAAATTGAAGATGCTATCTCTCCGTATGTGAACGGTTTTGGAAGAAAAGCATCTGCTGAGGCCATGACGGTATTCAAGAACGACCTGTCGGGAGAGTATCCGGACATTACAATCACGTGCACTGATGGATTAGTACTCTTTATCCGTCTCAATACTTCCAATCCATCCACGCCCGGCAAAGCCATATCCATTATGATGATATCGAATAGGCGTTCTCTCATGAGCTTCAATCCGTCCAGCGGGGTGTTAGCTCCGATTACTTCATACTTCGGAACTTGCCCGCGTCCGAGCGCCTTCGCGATAGAGGCAACGATTATTTCCTCCGCATCGATAACAAGAACGCTTACTTTCTCCTGCATATTCACTATGCCGGCAACACCACAGTAATCGTTGTACCTCTGCCTGGTCTCGATGCTAGAGATAGTGTGCCTTTGTGAAGTGCGATGATGTCTTTACAAACTGCGAGGCTTACTCCAGTTCTATCAATAGTCTGCAGGTCCATTTTTTTGTCTCCGTGGGAAAGCAAGTCAAGAGCCCCGGATGGAATCCCTTCGCCTGTGTCATCAATTCGGATTTCAAGAGTTGCTTCTTCCCGGCGATGCGAAGCAGATATTTCCGTTACTCCGCCGGAGGGCATGCTCTCCGATGAGATGATAAGAAGGTTCAAAAAGACTTGTTCCAGCAAGCCAGGGTCTACAGTCACTTCCGGCAGCGTGTTAGGCAGGTGAGTGAGAAGCTGGATGTTACGGAAATTTACCAGTCGTTCAAGAACAGAAATCGTATGCTTTATGACGGCGGCGATGTCAACGGAACGGAAAGTCGGAGTTTCCCGGCGCGCCAGCGACAAGATGTTTCTTACGCTTTCTCTGATCTTCATTGCCTGTCGAAGAATAGTCTGATAATCTCCTTTCAATTGGTCGTTCGAATTTTCACGGTCGATCAAATCTTCGGAAAAGACCAAGATTCCCGTCAAAGGGTTGTTTATTTGATTTGCAACCTGGTCTGCGATCTTTCCAACCGATGCCAGTTTCTCTGATTCGATGAGCTCCTCTTGAGACAATAAGAGCTGTCTTTGCATCTGGTTGAAAGAGTCGGCGAGAACGCCCATCTCACCTTTCCCCGGGCGGATTTCTTGACCGAAATCTCCGTGTGCCACTCTCTTCGTCCCTTCGACCAGCCTCCTCACTGGTCTGCCGACTAGCCAATTGACCGAGAAGTATGCCATAGTCGCAGAAAAGACCGCAATAATTACAGTGAGCAGGATAAGTTGACAACGTGTTCTGTCGAGATCAGAGATTACCTCTTGGGCTGAGACTTCCATCTCAATAAATCCAAGGATTGCCTGAGTTGAATCGTGAATTGATCCGGTGCCAATTGCGGGGGATGACTTGCCAGCCGCGTGAGTGTTGCTTCGGGTTTCCGCGGAGTGGCACATGCTCTGAAAGCATCCAGGTGAGTTGTATATTGGCAGTGAACTGTATACTACCTCCCTTGCTTTGTCGAAATATTGAGAGTAATACCCCGTCGATTTGTGAGCAATAGGTTTCTCCGCGCCCCCGTGGCAGTTTCTACAGAGTCGGTCGGTTAGAGGGATCTGTTCGTCGACTTCCGATTGTCGCGAGGCAAACTTCACCACTCCGTTGTTGTTGAGTATCCGCGCCGAAAGTATTCCCCTTTCGCGGACGATATCCTTCAGGGAATTGGATATTTCGTCGCGCCTGTTCTTCAGCATGCTGAACCTGAGTATCTTCTCGGTTGATTGGCTAAGGAGAAGCGTGTTTCGTGTAAGAGCGCGAAACGACTCCTGCTCTTGTTTCATTAAGCTGAACGCAGAGAATGTCCCCATCATCACCAGGATAATCAGTCCCATCAAAATAGAGATACGCGTGGACAGGGAAAGGTGCTTCAGCTCATTCGGCATAAACTATTCCCGGTGTGAGATTTTCGAGACCTCCAGTCCGAGCGCTTTCAAAACAAGGTCTGTCAAAAATGCCATGCTCGTTCCGAGGACCGCCATAACGAGGGTTACTACGACTGCGTACATGACTCTGTCATTGTTGTACATATCCGCAATCCAATAATCGACCCCCGAAAGTTTGCTAGTGTCGATTTTATGCTTCAGTTCCGTTTCCTGAGAGTTGCCGGTCTCTGAGGCGTAGGCAGTCTGGTATTGATGGTTGATGATCGGCAATGTAAATGAAATTGCCAAAGCTATTGCAAGAGGTGCAGCCAGTTTTGTGATTGACATTGTGAACTCCTTTAGGATCTAATTCGCTTCTCTCTTCTGAACTCTACCGTCAGCTTTATGATTACAATTAGCGTGAGGCATACGGCAGTGCCCATCAAAACAAATCCCGCCGCAGTCTGGTAAGCAGGCACGCTGGTTATTTTGTACACCTGTTCGAGTGCAATTGAGCATCCGGCGAAAGCGATCATTACTGCGAAAAGCAGCCTGATCCCGTACCCCTTCACATATTTGACTGCGGTTGCACCTATCTGCGCACCTATAGATGCCCCGATAAGCATGAAGAAGGCAGCGAAGATCTCGACTCGTCCCTTCATCGCGTAGGTGAAACACCCATAGGCACCGCTTACCAGAACTGTCATCAAGTCTGTGCCGATTGCAATTGCGGTCGGTACCCCGATCAGGTAGACCAGGGCAGGCATCCTAATGAACCCGCCGCCAACTCCCAGGAATCCCGATAGAAAACCGGTGAACGCGAAGACTAGAAGCACTGCCCAGAGCGAGACCGACTGTATCCCGGAAGTGGGGAAAGAGAGCATCGGCGGGATGTTTATTTTGTGCAGCCGTTCCGCCAATTTGCTGCGTGTCGAAGGCGGATCTGTTCCTCCTTTTGCGTCTGAGCTTTTTGAATTGACCTTGACGCGTTTCGGATTCGTCTTAAAGTAATCATAAAACATTAAGACACTCAGGCTGAACATTAGGAAGAGGTAACACCATCTAACGATCGAACCCACATCTCCTATCTTTTCAAGTTTAAGAATGAGCTGAGAGCCTAGCTCCAGTCCAACAACTGAAGCAACGATTGAAATTGAACCCAGCTTCCAGTCTATGTTTCCCATTTTGCTGTGCTTTTTTGTGGCGCCAATCGATTGCCCAAATATATTCGCGAGATCCGTGCCGATCGCGTATGCCATGTGAAAACCGAAAATGTTAAGAGCCGGTGTAACGATCCAGCCTCCACCAACTCCGAAGAATCCTGCAAGAACTCCCACACAGAAGCCGATCAATATAAGAAGCAGGATGTTGAAGTCGATGCCAGCGATGGGTAGATGTATGTCGAACATTCTCTTGCCCTTTCTTTTTCAGATCGCTTTTATAGGTTCTATCGGCTATTCTTTTCTTTAGCTGATTCTGTTTTCAATTTCACAAGTATTACTGCCGACATGGTGAGCGCCGTTCCCATGAGAACTATGCCTGCAAGTGATTGGAAGAAATGCTCTCCGGTAATCTTGTAGAATTGTTCTGTCGCCACGGAGAGCGCAGCAAAAATTATCATGATTCCGAAGAGAAGTCTTATTCCATAGCCTTTGATGTATCTTACCGCCGTAGCTCCGAGCTGGGCCCCGATAGAAGCCCCGATGAGCATGATGAAAGCGGCAAGGAGCTCCACGCGGCCTTTTGCCGCATAGGTGAAGCATCCGTAAGCGGCAGTGAACAAAACCGTGATCAAACTCGTCCCGATGGCTACCGCTGTCGGCAGTCCGATGAGATACACAAGAGCAGGCATTATCATGAAGCCGCCTCCGACACCCATGAAGCCTGAAAGGAATCCCGTGAATAGAAAAATAAGGAGAACAATCCAGAGTGAAACTCCTTCGATTCCTGATGCGGGGAATGAAACTACAGGAGGTATCGCGATCCTATGAAGCCGAGATGAGACTCTGTTACGACCTTTACTCGATTGGTCGGCCGAATCGCTTCCTCTATCGGTGCCTTTTGATTCTTGCGATTTTGGAAGCAAAACGAAATAATCGTACAACATGTAGCAGCCGAGCGTGGAGAGAAGGAACATATAGCACCATCTGACTATGAAACCAACGTCGCCCGCTTTTTCAAGCGAGATGATTGTCTCGGACCCGATCTCCAAACCGATGACGGAGGTGATAATCGATATCATTCCCAACTTCCAATCGATGTTACCCATCTTTTGGTGCTTTCTTACCGCGCCAATCGACTGCCCGAAGATATTCGCAAGATCTGTCCCTATTGCAAACGCCATATGGAAGCCAAATATATTCAATGCAGGAGTGACGATCCATCCTCCGCCGACACCAAAGAATCCGCCAAGAACGCCTACACAAAGTCCGATGGCAATAAGGAGCAGAGCGTTAAACTCTATGCCTGCGACCGGCAGATAAATGTTAAGAATGTCCATAAGCAGAACCCGCGCGACGATTTAATTTTTCAATATGCAGCTGGACTTTTCCCGCACGATCCAATCCGATGTCGGTATCAGGTTCGTTGATTAGGAGAGAAGATTTCATGCTTTGCGTTCTTTCTTTGCTTCGAGCACGATCCGACCGATTATCAGTGCCGTCATCGCTAAAGCTGTTCCCATCAAGACGATTCCTGCGAGCGCCTGAAAAATATGCTTGCCAGCCATCTTGTAAAATTGCTCCGTCAGCACGGATAGACTGGCAAAGATGACCATTATTGCGAACAAAAGCCTGATCCCGAATCCTTTGATGTACTTGATTGCAGTTGCGCCCACCTGTGCCCCGATGGATGCCCCGATCAGCATTATGAAAGCTGCCAGGAGTTCAACCCTGCCTTTCATACTATATGTGAAACATCCGTAAGCTGAGGTGAAGAGAACCGTGACGAGGCTGGTGCCGACCGCTATGGTTGTTGGAAGACCGATCAGATAAACGAGCACGGGCAAAATTATGAATCCGCCGCCTACTCCCATGAAGCCTGATAGAAAGCCGGTAATCAGAAAGACTAAAAGTATGATCCAAATCGAAACGCCGTCTATGCCGGATGCCGGAAACGCAATCATGGGTGGTACATTGAGCCGACGGAGTTTGTCCGAGATTTTGGAACTGTCTGTCGTGTGACCGACGGCTTTCTCTCCGATGTCCTCGGCCAATTTCAATTGCTTCGGATGGAGTACGAAGTACTCGTAGAGCATGTACATACCGAGTCCGGCCAGAAGAAAAACGTAACACCATCTGACGATGGACCCTACGTCGCCAGCGCGTTCCATAGAAATTATGACCCTAGATCCGATCTCTACACCGATAACAGAACTTATGATCGAGATCAGCCCCAATTTCCAATCGACGTTCCCCATCCTGTGATGTTTTCGGACTGCGCCAATCGATTGCCCGAATATATTTGCGAGCGGCGTCCCGATCGCAAATGCCATGTGAAATCCGAAAATGTTCAGGGCAGGCGTGATCATCCAGCCACCGCCGACTCCGAAAAAACCGCCAAGTACCCCGACACAAAAGCCGATGAGAATCAATAGAAGAGCGCTGAACTCTATTCCGGCGACAGGCAAATGGATATTGAAAAAGCTCATCTGTCACCCTTCAAATTTCATTTTGTGGTTCCCTTGTCTCAACTTGGTTGTGCCTCTCTTCTGCGGAATTTTTAATTGGCTTTCTGAGTAACGTGAAATGATTTCCTGCAACGTGAGATAGATGTTGAAAGTGCCCATCCTTTCCCCGCATTGCCCCCTTTTTTGTCTCACGCTTTTTCGAAATTCTCCTTTACTGCGCCGATTGCCTCGCGTGCGGTTTGCCTTTTCTGCAAAGCGAAGCAATCGTAAAACATAAAACCGCCGAACCCTCCTAGTATGGCTACATATACCCATCTCACGACTTCGCCGACGTCTCTTGCAGTCTCCAGTGTGATCACCACTCTGGACGCGAATTCAAAGCTTAGAAGTGATACGACAACAGCTATGGATGCGAGTTTCCAATCTTCCCTGCCCATCTTGTGAAGTTTTCTCATGGCGGAGAGGAATTTGCCAAAAATGTTGGATATCCCAGTTCCGATCGGAAAAGTCATGTGGAATCTGGAAATATTCAGGGCTGCATTGGTTATGAAACCAATGCTGAGGCCAAAAACAACTCCCATAACTTCCACGCAGAACCCGACCCAAACTAGTACCAGGAGATTGGAATGGACTCCGGCGAGAGGCAGGTAGACGTCAAAGAAATTCACCGACTAATAACCGTTCTTCCTGTTCATGCTGCAGGATTCGGTTTCTGAGTGCTACCGTCGGGCTCACCATGATGATGGCCGGAGCGTGGAAACTGTGAGAGCTGAATTTCCGGGCTATCTGGTCTAACCGACCGGTGATTGTTCGCTGTTCAGGCAAAGTGCCGTTTTCGATGACCGCTGTGGGCATAGAAGGCGCCATCCCATTCTTCATGAGTTCGTTGCATATGCTTTCAATACGGGACGCGCCCATGTAGATGATAAGTGAAGTATTCTTGAGTCGTGCCAGTTTGTCCCATTCAACCTGTGAGCCTTTCTTGTCGGGAGACTCATGTGCCGTTACAAGAACACATTGTGTTATGAGTCCCCGGTGAGTTATCGGGATTCCACTGCAAACGGGAGCAGACAAGCCGGAGGTGAGACCCGGTATAATTTCAAACTCGATACCCGCTTCATTAAGCGCGAGACTTTCCTCTGAGCCGCGTCCGAAGATGAACGGGTTACCTCCCTTCAAGCGAACCACAACTGAACCTGCAGAGGACTTAGCTATAAGGATATTTGTGATTTGTTCCTGTTCAATTGAATGATACCCGCTCTCTTTCCCGACGAAGATTCTTTCGCAGTCTTCCTTACAGTATGAAAGGATCTCCTCGCTCACCAATCTATCGTACACCACAACGTCTGCCTGCCTTAAGGCGTCGAGACCTCTTACTGTGATAAGTCCCGGATCGCCGGGCCCGGCTCCTACGAGATATACTTTTCCCACATCAGTTTCCCGGCAAATGAAATTTTGCCTACAAGTTTCTAAGTACGTTTATTACGAGGAAGGAAGTCGTTCCAATGAATACCAGCGCAAACAAACCGATGAGAAGCTGAGATCTCGAATTCATTGCCCTGGTCTGTGCCTGCTCTTTGGCAAGAATGTTGTCGATAATCCGGAGTGAAGTCCTTCCTACCTCTTTGAATTGCTGATCGTAGTATGAAATCTCTTTCTCGCCGAGAGCGTTAGATTGAAGCTTGCTGAAAAACTCTTTATAAGTGTTAGACGATTGAGAGTTGATTGTTTTTAGCTGGTCGATTTCATCGGGGAGGAGTGCCTTCTGACCGATCAACTGTCCCAGAGTACTATGAAAGTTTTCTTTTGTCGTCTGCCACTGGGCAAACCGCTCCGTCGAGTAACCCCTTATCAGAAGGTTCTTTTCCTCCCTTCGCAGTTGAAGCTCTTGTTCCTTGAAAAGGTGGATGGTTTCAGTAATCCGGTCATGGCTCTCGATATCATTCGCGATGAGCCAGCCGAGTGCCGAGCTGCAAAATACGAGAACGATGATTATGGAGAATGCGAATATCAGTTTCCTCTTGAGTGATTCTCTGGTTTTTTCCATGACGACGCCTAAGAAAATTCAGGGGTTATTCGATTTCATCTAGAATGGCTCGCATTTTCTCCATGGACTTCTTCTTACCTCCGAGTTTAAGGAGGCTTTCCCAGTCAGTCGAGAGGAATGCTCTGTAAGCTTTCGTCTTCGCACTCGCTGGAACAGTCCCGTTTCTGGTGAGCAGAGCTTTTCTGAAGTCGGCAGCCAGATCAAGGATCTGTTCAGTCCGAGGGGAAATCGAACCGGCAAGTCTGCTCTTCATTTCAGTTGCATAGAATGGAGCTTTTCCCTGTGTAGAGATTGAGATGCACAGGCTTCCCATAATCAAATTAGCCGGCAGGATGAAGCCGCATAGCTCCGGATCATCGGCCACGTTGACCAGGATACCGGCTCTCTTGCAATCACAGCTGACACGCCTGTTTGTTGCGCGATTTGAAGTGGCGCTGAATACTATCTTCTTTCCCTTTATAAACTCTTTTGAGTATGCTTTTCTGATTATTTCGATTCGGCGTCGTTGAAGTAATTCTGTCAAAGACGCGCATTCCCTGGGAGCGACCACTGTAACTTTTGCACCGAACGCGAGGAGCCCGTTTACTTTCCTTAGTGCTACCCTTCCTCCACCGACTACCAGGCAAGGAATATTTTGTAAGTCTACGAGTATTGGAAAAAATCTATTTCGGCTTCTGTTGTTCACTCAGGTATTCCTGACTAATTATCGCTGTAGAAATGTAAGGAAACAAAGAAGGTGAGGACTTTTGTAACCTCAGTGTTGCTTGAGACTTATGCTTTCAGCACCAGGATGCAGGATGCCAGCTATTTGTTGGCAGTAAGATGGTACGGGTATTTATGGTCGGACAGGGTCAGGATATCGCTCCCGACCGGGAAGGATCAAAAATAAATGTGAGATTGTATTAATGCTTCGACTACCGGGTGTGAGCCGTAGTAGCCGGGCGAACCGACCACATTCGTAGTATTGAATCTCACCTCCGGCATGAGATCCAAGTGTGGAATCGGATAAATGTCGGTCCCGATGACGTACCGGTAGTAAGTCGGCCCTCCCACGAATTCTTTGAAGTAGTCGAATCTTCCGAAACCGAACAAGCCGTTCTCTATTTCATAGCTTGCCTCGACGAATGCTGCATTTGACGTCGCATTCATCGGAACTACAGTAGGTAGGGACTTGGCCCAGTCGAATTCGCCAATGATGGACAACCGCTTTGCAATGCCGATGCCCCCTTGGACTCCGTACATTTTAAGACCGCCCGTATAGTATCCTGAAGCTCCAAGCATGAGGTTGATCGCGCCATGCAAAAGATACTCTACCCGGCCAATAGCTGCCTTTTGTGAAGCGAAGTTGAAATTACTGAGACCGTCTCCGTTTGTGATATCGGCGGTCAACAGGAAGCTGCCACATTTGGAGCCTGCCTCGATGCCCAGGTCACGATAATCTGGAGAAAATATTAGGCCGACAAGCGGAATGCCCTGAAGAATTCCGTAGTTTCCGCCGCGCGTATATGCGGTATGATCGTCCAGGCGGACCCCATATGAAGGTTCGAAAGCCCCGACTTTGATCCAGGTATCTCCACCACTAAACGTATACAAACCGTAAAGTTCGTATGCGGCAGGACCAAGGACAGAGGCGTTCGCGAAATCATACCTGGCATATAAACGAGTCGAGGTAAAAAGATGGATAGACAAATAGATCGCTCCTTCCATGGATTGGAAGGTGGAACTCTTACTCTGGCCATCGTAAAGATATTGAAATCGGACGTCACCGCCGATCAGGATGTCTTGGCCCAATTTGGGATTGAATTCGAAATCACTGCTATGTGCGGGAATGAGGGTGAGATGGCTGTCGACAAAATCGGAGCCTCCGTAGCTGTTCCGGAGCTCACCGCCGGTCGGATTGACATGACAATTGAGGCACTGCATGCCGGTCATGATGGCGAACCTCGGCAGTGCAAATGCCGTCGTACTGAGGAATAAAATTATCGCGGCAGAAAAGGTGCCTTTTACCAATCTCTTCATTGATCCAGTCCTCCATTATCGAATGACTCCATCATTCAGCCATCTCAGGATTGCATTTCCGGCTCAAGCGGCTCTTTGCTCTCAAGTTCATTTGCTATCTACTAAATCTGTCCTGGGAATCCCTTAAATCCTTCTGCGGGCGCATTGACCGGCTTCTTGTGTCCCTGATGGCAGGTAAAACACGTCGGCTTCTGTGCGTTTGGGAATGCAAAATAATCTTTCCTAATCTGGACGAGCATCTTCAGCATCACGCGAGCTATTCTCTTTGGAGGCTTTGCATCGCTGGCAAAATTGTTGGTGTTGTGGCAATAATCGCAGTTGACTCCAAGACTGGTCTTTATCATGTGCATCCAGCCTTTCAGTTGCTGCTTTGATTTGAGGAACGTAAGTACCTGGAGGTTCTTGGCGAAACTCGGTTCCTTCGGCTTTGTATTTGCGAAAACAACGTTATGGATCATCAGACTTCCTGCTCCGACTGAAACCAGGAGTGCAACTGCAAGCCATGTGTTCTTTACCATTTTTTCTCCGTTTGTCTTAGTTAACAGAACGAAGAAACATAAAGGTTCCGAAACTAGAAGGAGAAATTCACCATGACGCTTGGCTCCATCCTTCTTTGTACCACATAGTTTCCATCAACCAGGTAGTAAGTCCAGAAATAATTCAGACCGATTGTCATGAAGGGGTAGGGCTTATAACCGAAGAACGCGTAGAAAAGTGATTGGTCATTAAGTGTGAATATGTCCGAAAAGGAGAGAATACCGTATCTGTCGTAGCCTGCAGTGAGTGCGAAATGTGGTAGAAGCTCAGGGATTTCTGCTTGAAGATGCAGTAGGCCTCCTTCGGGATCATTGTTGATTGATCGGAAAGTACCGACTAATCTGAGTTTGCTCATCAAAGATAGCGTAAGATGACCGAACCATCCCTCTGAAGCAGAGGTGCTGTCGAGTATCTCTGCCTTGCTGATATAGCCGGGAATGTTTTGCGGGTTGTATCTCTCAAGCTCGTAAAAATGGTCGAAGTATTCAGGGATGAAATGCCTCCCGATGAACTGTCGCTCAACTGTTGCGGATATATCGAGAATGCCGAGTCCACTGAAATTGCCGTTGATGCCGATTCCGCTGCCATGACCATGATGGTAGATCTGCGCGAAGTCGTAGTAAATGTCTGAGCTAAAATGTGCCGTCCGGAGGATCGGCATGCCTAAGTCGAGCCCGTACTCAGAGAGCGTGCCTCTGTCTTCAGGGACGTAAGGAGCGGGCGGGACGAAACTCTTGCCGATGACCAGCCCGACGTTGGAGTTCTCATCCTGGTCGGTAAGATACGTGGCGCCAAGCTCCAGCCCTCCGATCACCTGGAGATCCCCTATCTCGGTGAACTTCAGCGGCCGGACGTAGACTCTTCCGCCCGTTACACCCGGAGTATGAAAATCTCCGTACATGGCTTCGAATCCGAATTTTGAAAAGTCCATGTCCAGCTCTGCACCAATTGTTCTGTTGTCGTAGCTCGGGCTGTTGGTGTAATCATACATAATGAAACCATGTCCGATCGTCGTGCCGTCGAGTTGGCCTGCCTTCGCAAAAATCGGATCATGCTTCTGTCCCCAGCTGAGATATCTGATGATCTTTCGATAAGCTCCGCCGGCCCAGTCGACGCGTCGAATGGTTCCATCGGCACTGTTCAATCGAAGTGTCAGGTCGAGCCCGATTCCGAGCTTTCCGAAAGAAAGGCTGGGTATGACACCGATCATATAGTAGGGAGTTCCGTCTATCCATGAGATGCCCATCCCGCCAGATATTTCGCTCTGACCCGGCGCAAGTATGGGACTGGGATATGTTTGGCTTTCAGAAACCTGAGATGAAATAAGGGTTGCAAGGAAAAGCATTAAAAGTAATTTCATGCACGACCGTCTTTGATCAGTGAAACAGTATTTTGCAAATGAGGAGGGCGCCAAGCATACCGACGACATCCGCGATCAGACCGGCGGCTACTGCGTGCCTCGTCTTGTAAATATTGACAGCGCCAAAATAAACGGCCAACACGTAAAAAGTTGTTTCGCTGCTGCCGTACATCGTCGACACCAGCACCCCGATGAATGAATCCGTGCCGTATCTCTTCATGATGTCGGTCATGAGACCCATCGATCCGCTCCCGCTAAGTGGGCGGAGAATTGCCATTGGTAAAACTTGCGGCGGCATCCCGATAAGATGGGCCAAAGGAGAAAGGCCCTTCACGAGCAAATCCATCGCTCCACTTGCCCGGAATATACCTATGGCGACAAGCATAGCCACCAAGTACGGAATAATCTTGACAGCTACTTCGAAGCCTCCTTTTGCTCCGGTCACAAAAGACTCATAAACAGGCACTTTCTTCTTCGTTGCAAAGGCGACGAACCCGAGAATGATAAGCGGAATCGCGAGGACCGAGATGGCCTCGAAAATCTCTTTGATCATTTGTTCTCCGCTTCCGCAGCTTTCGCTACTTTTTCGATTCTGTATGGCTTCAGCCTCTGAAGAATTTTTGCTGCCGCAATTCCTGCGATCGTTGCGAGCCCGGCTCCGAAGAACGACGTCATCAGAATGACAGTCGGATCTTTAGAACCGAGAGCTGCCCTGATTGCAATAGCCGTTGCCGGGATAATCGTAAGGCCGCCGGTATTTATCACGAGAAAAGTCACCATTGCGTTGCTCGCGGTACCCTTGTTCGGGTTTAACTTCTCCAGCTCTTCCATCGCTTTCAGTCCGAGAGGTGTTGCCGCGTTGTTGAGTCCGAGCATGTTGGCGGCGATGTTCATTATCATCGCCCCGATTGCGGGATGATCGGGTGGTATCTCGGGGAAAATTCTGGCCATTACGGGTTTCATGACCCTGGCAATTATGTTGATGAGCCCGCTATCCTCTCCAAGTTTCATTATGCCGAGCCAGAATGCCATGACACCGATAAGCGCAAGGGAAATCGTTACCGCGAGTGAGCTGTAACTTATTACGGCATCGAGGACGGCCTTCGTTCTGACAAGAGACGTAATCGGAAAGACAACGAATAAATATCCATCCGTGTGTCTCCTGATGACCGCATCTAACCTCTTCTCGCTGCCCGCAGTCTTTGCAATCGTTGTCCAGATTTCCGGCGTCTCTGCGCCGAGCGTGATCCTAACAGAATCTGAGCTTAAAGTAGCGGGGAAGACAAGCGTGTCCGACCCCCCCATGTTTACGTCATAGAAGTGGTCGAAATACTCTTTCGTGAAAGAGACCGTCCCTGCCTCGGCGGAGATACTGTCATACCTGACTTCGAACCATTCGCCATTACGGTACCTGTTTGTTGAGGCATCGTAGATGTCACTTGAAGCGGCTGCAATAACCCCTATGGCAACGAGTGCGATCCAGACGTAGTTTAGCATTTAGAACCTGACAATATAAAGGCTTTGCGTGGAAGGTTGCAACTGACGCAATGAAAAATTGTTCTGCCTCTATGGCAGGAGAAAATTACAAAGACCCATCTTCTTGTCCCGGATCGAGGCTCTCCATCTCGGTGAAAGCTCCGTTGACTTGACCTTCTTCGACATGAGGATTTTGTTTGCCTTGGTCAATCTTGGACTTTGCCCCGGCAAATAGCTCCATTGTTCTTACATAGTTATTGGTAGGATGGCAGGGGGTACCTTCGTATGCTGCAGTCCACCCCAGAAGCTGACTTTAATTTAGATAGCAGCTTCTATCTTCTCGCCCATCTGCTCGGTCGTTAGTCTGGTCGTGCCATCCGTTGCGATGTCTGCCGTCCTGTAACCTTCGTTCAGCACTTTCTCGGCTGCCTGGAATATCTTTCTCGCAAGCTCTTTCTGTTTGATAGAATATTCAAGCAGCATCGCCGCTGAGAGTATACTTGCGACGGGGTTTGCCAATCCTCTGCCGGCGATATCGGGAGCACTGCCGTGCACAGGTTCATAGAGGGCGTGCTTGCCGCCAATGCTTGCAGACGGAAGCATTCCGATCGAGCCTGTCAGCATCGACGCTTCATCGCTCAGTATGTCTCCGAACATATTCTCGGTTAGTATCACATCGAATTGCTTAGGGTTTCGAATCAGCTGCATCGAAGCATTGTCGACGTACATATGGTCGAGACGGACATCGGAATAATTTTCCTTCGCAACTTTGTTGACTATCTCTCGCCATAGCATGGATGTATGGAGAATGTTTGCCTTATCCACGGAAGTGACGTGTTTGTTCCTCGATTTTGCCAGCTTGAATGCCGTGTGGGTGATCCTTTCAATCTCGGGCTCCGAGTACGTCATTGTGTTTACACCACGACGGATCCCGTCTTCCTCAAGTATTCCAGCGGGCCGGCCAAAGTAGATTCCACCCGTCAATTCCCTGACGACGACCATGTCTATTCCCTTAACGATATCCGGTTTCAAAGAGGAAGAAGCGGTCAGAGCATCGAACATAATTGCAGGTCTGATATTCGCATACAGCTCCAGAGATTTGCGCAGACCGAGGAGTGCCTGCTCCGGCTTCAACTCGTACGGCAAATTATCCCACTTTGGACCGCCCACGGCTCCGAGAAGTACAGCGTCGCACGCCAGAGCGGTAGAAAGCGTTTGCTCCGGGAGTGGTTTGCCGAAGGTGTCTATAGCAATACCGCCGGCCTTCAGATCGACGAAATCGATTTGCTCGTTTAATATGCGGGATGCCTTCTTTAGGATTCGAACCGCCTGTGAAGTGACTTCCGTGCCTATACCGTCGCCCGGTATTACTGCGATCTTAAACATTAGCGCCCACTTTCTTTGTCGCAGTCTTGTCCGATTCTTTGATCATCCCGATCTTTCTTGCGTAGGCAAAGAGTCCGCCTGCGTGAATGATGTCCGCCGCATCGCCTAGTGATCGCAGCCCAAATGATTTTCCAGTTCTTATGTCCGTGATTTTGTTTGCATCAAGATCTATCTCAACTTGATCGCCGGTGGCGAATGACTTGAATATATTGTCCACCGATTCAAGCGGCATCACGAATCCGCCGTCTACAGAATTCCGGTAGAATATCCGAGCGTAGGTCTGAGCAACAACAGCTGCTACACCCGCAACCTGAAGTGCCAACGGCGCGTGCTCTCTTGACGAACCGCAACCGAAGTTCTTGCCCCCGACAATTATGTTGAAGACGGACTCGTATTTACCTTCGTCTACGAATTTCACACTTCCTTCCGGTAGTCCTGATCTGTCTTCCGGCACTCCGCTCATCGCATACTTACCGAAGAGTTTCCTCTCCTCGGGAGAATGCGTGTCGTAAACAAGGTGCTTCGCGGGTATGATTTGGTCTGTGTCGACATTGTCACCGACAACATATACTTTTCCAATAATTTTGCTTCCTGGCATTGTCTGTAAATCTCCTGACTTGTAGTCTTTAAACTCCGCTGATAGTACTTTCAGTTTCGCAACCTCGCACAGCGACTACGTGGAGTCCCACGTAGTAAAACCACTGTTGGACTCTGGATGTATTTCGTTATACTCTTTGAAACCATCATTTCAAGCAAGATATTTTCGTGGGTCCGTAATTTTTCCAGTTATGGCAGTAGCTGCCGCGGTGAGCGGGGAAGCCAGGTAGACCTGTGCTTTCTTGGAACCCATTCGACCGGGGAAATTACGATTGGTGGTTGAAAGGCAGATCTCCTGGCCATTCAACCTGCCGAAAGTATCGTCCGGTCCTCCGAGGCATGCTCCGCAGCTTGCGTTTCCAATTCTGCAGCCTGCTTCCTCGAAAATTTGGAGAAGAGTCTTTCCGTTGAGTTTGTATTCGCGCAAGCCTCTGGCAACGTCTGTTGTTGCCGGGACTATGAAAGTATCTACCGCGGTTTTCCTACCGTCGAGAACGCGTGCAGCAGCTCTGAAGTCGGTCAACTTTCCGCCGGTGCATGAACCGATGTAAACCCGGTCGACTATAACGTCGGAAAGGTTTTCAGCTGCTTCGACATTTTCCGGTGAGTGAGGTTTCGCAACCAACGGGGTTATTTTCGACACGTCGAATTTCTTCTCCAGCGCGAACCTCGCATCCGGGTCGTTTTGAACCGGGGTGAAATTTTTCTCGCTTCGACTCTTCACAAAGTCGATGGTGGTCTGGTCCGGCGCGATGACTCCGTTCTTTCCGCCGGCCTCTATGACCATATTGCACAGTGTCATCCGCTCCTCGATGTTCAAACCGTGAACGGCATCTCCCGCAAATTCCATTGCGGCATAAGACGCACCGTCTACTCCGATGTCACCGATAATTCGGAGGATAAGATCTTTCGCCATCAGATATTCCGGCAATTCGCCGTCGAAGACGAACCGCATGGTTTGCGGCACTTTAACCCAGAGTTTCCCGGTTCCGAGAATGAAGGCGGCATCGGTGTTCCCGATCCCCGTTGCGAACTCTCCGAAGGCGCCCGCAGTGCATGTATGCGAATCGGTCCCGAACAAGACTTCTCCTGGCCGTGTGTATCCTTCTTCGGGTAGTGCAACATGGCACACACCTTTGTAATCGGATGTGCCGACGTCATAGAAGTTATCGATCCTCTGATCCTTTACGAAGTCTCGCAGAAAGACGACGTTTCGCTTTGCATGCTGGTCTTCAGTGAAGATGTAATGATCGGGTATCACCACAACTTTGTCGCGGTCCCACACCTTTGCTTCTTTGCCGAATTCTTCCTTGAAAATTGAAATTGTGCCTGGGCCGGTGACGTCATGGGTCATCAGGATATCGACGTCGACCCAAACGTTTTCGCCCGGAGTGACTTTGTCCCTGCCCGAGTGACCGGCAAGAATTTTCTCTGTTATTGTCATTGACATGATCGTGTAATTCCTGGGTTCTTAGAGTTTAGTTTCTACAATGATTTCGTATCCGATGCCGTCTTGCTGAAATGAGTCGTTGCCCGACTCGTGACTGGGATTAGGCAACCGAAAAAAGTCGGAATCCGGCATCTCATCACTATCTCTCAGCTTCTTATTACTCCGTTATTCTTTTTTGCTATACTGCATTTGCCTGGTTTCTTACAATCTCATCATCTGCCGATTTTGCCGCTCTTGCTGAAAGGGCGCGATTGACCGCTTGCAGGTATGCGTCGACGCTCCCGGTAACTATGTCTGTGCTCGCGGCATGTCCGGTAAAGACAACATCGTTGAAGATTACTTTCACGAAGACCTCGCCAACTGCATCGCCGCCCCACGTCACGGAGCTGATGGTGTAATCAACCAGCTGGCCGTTCATCTTCGTAATTCTCTCAATCGCTTTGTATGCCGCATCTACTGGCCCATCGCCGGTCGCAGAATCCACGTGGCTCTGTCGCCCGTCGGATAATTCAAGCACGGCGGTGGATCTCACTCCAGTGCCAGTCATAACCTGGAGGCTTGCGAGCACGTAACTGAATTCGTCTTTCTCAACTTCGTTGTTCAATATTGCGACAAGGTCGTCGTCAAGTATCTCTTTCTTCTTGTCTGCCAGTCCGGTGAATTCGCGGTAGACATTGTCAAGCTCTTCAGTAGAGAGTGAGTATCCGAGTTCTTCGAATCTCTTCTTGAGCGCATGCCTGCCGGAATGTTTTCCGAGAACCAGCGTGGAATGTTTTATCCCGACAGATTCAGGCGTCATTATCTCATAGGTCATTCGACTCTTGATTATTCCGTCCTGATGGATGCCTGCCTCGTGGGAGAATGCGTTGGCTCCAACGATCGCCTTGTTGCGCTGTACCATCATGCCGGTAAGGCTGGAGAGAAGTCTGCTTGATTTATATATCTCTTCTGCAATCACGCCGGTTTGGAAGGGAAGTGAGTCGGGTCTGGTGCGCAGCGCCATCACAAACTCTTCAAGCGAAGCATTGCCTGCACGTTCGCCTATTCCGTTGATCGTGCATTCTACCTGGCGGGCGCCGTTCATGACTGCAGCGATGGAATTTGCCACTGCCAACCCGAGGTCATTATGGCAGTGAACACTAAGCACCGTGTTGCCGATGTTCTTGACGCGTTCGCGGATCGTCTTGATGAGGTCTCCATACTCTGAAGGTATTGCATAACCTACGGTGTCCGGGAGGTTGACAACGGTCGCACCTGCCGCAATGACGGCCTCAATTACCCTGCAAAGGTAGTCGATGTCTGTCCTGCTCGCATCTTCACAGCTGAACTCGACGTCCTGGGTGAGCCGCTTCGCATGTTCAACCGCCTTGATGGATTGCTCAAGCACTTCCTCACGGGACTTCTTTAATTTGTACTTCAGATGGATGTCGCTGGTGGCAATGAACGTATGTATTCTTGCCTTGGAAGCGTATTGGAGAGCCTCGTAAGCGCGATCAATATCAACCGGCGTAGCGCGGGAGAGTCCGGCAATGGTGGGGCCTTTCACCGAGCGTGCGATTTCCCTGACAGCTTCGAAATCACCTTCAGATGCGATCGGGAATCCTGCTTCGATGACATCGACGTTGAGTGCCTCGAGCTGCCGTGCCATCTTGACCTTTTCCTTCGGGTTCATGCTGCATCCCGGTGACTGTTCTCCGTCGCGCAGCGTGGTGTCGAAAATATATATGTTCTCCTTCATAACGTCACTCCTTCCCTCTACATGCTCTTATTGGAACATGCTGTTGATGGCATCTGTAATGTCGTTGTTTGCTTTTAGCTGCCGTAAATGTCTTTCAATCTGCAGATAATGTTCGTACTTCTGACTGGCGAGCGAACGGAAGAGCTTTTTGGTCTCCACATCCTCGGCTACTTCGGCATGATCGTTATACTCTTTGATCGTTTGCATTTCATCGCTCAATGCTTTTTCGAGCACAGCGATCCTCGTCTGGGCGTTCATTTTGTCAACTCCACGTGTCTTTTGCTTGTTTTACTTCTGTCATTATCCTTCATCATTTTGTAGACTATCGAATCAACGAGCGCTTTCCAGCTCGCCTCGATAATGTTTTCGGACACGCCGACCGTATCCCAATTGGAATCCTGGTCGGTGGTCTCTATCAAAACTCTCACTTTTGCCGCGGTTCCATCGCCACCATCAACGACACGAACTTTGTAGTCCGATAATTTCGTCTCGGCAAGCTGTGGATAGAATTGCAGAAGCGCCTTGCGAAGTGCATTGTCAAGTGCATTCACTGGTCCGTTGCCTTCCGACGCAGTCATTTCGATCTTGTCTCCAACTCTTAGCTTTATAGTGGCAACTGTTCGTGAAATACCGTCGTTCGCATCTTTTTCGATGATTATGTGCAAAGATTCGAGTTCGAAAGGCATTTTCACCTCACCGGTTTCTTTCCGAATGAGAATCTCGAGTGAAGCGTCCGCGTCTTCGAAGACATATCCTTCGTTCTCCAGTGCCTTTAGCTGGCCCACGATCGAGCTTGCCTGTCCGTTGTTGCCGGCGATCTTGATTCCGAGTTCTTGCGCCTTGTAAAGCACATTACTCTTTCCTGACAGATCGCTCACCAAAACGCGCCGTGAGTTGCCGACTACCTGCGGTTCGATGTGCTCATAAGTGCGTGCTGATTTCATAACGGCGCTTACATGGATCCCGCCTTTGTGGGCGAAGGCGCTCTGGCCGACGTATGGTAGATTCTTGCGCGGCTGCAAATTTGCGACTTCACTCACGAATCTCGAAAGCTCGGTCAATGCACTCAGCCTTTCAGGCGCGACGGCACTAAATCCCATTTTGATCTGCAGGTTTGGGATAATCGAACACAGATTGGCGTTGCCGCATCGTTCACCGAATCCGTTTATCGTTCCCTGTACGTGAACTGCACCGGCTCTTACGGCGGCCAGCGAGTTTGCCACTGCCAGCTCCGCATCGTTGTGAGCATGAATTCCAATCGGTATTTTGATCGCCTCCGCAGCGGATTTTACAATTGTCTCTATCTCGTACGGCATGCTCCCGCCGTTCGTATCGCACAACACGACAATATCGGCGCCGCCTGCCTCTGCTGCCTGGATAGTCTTAACCGCGTATGATGGATCGGATTTGTATCCATCGAAGAAGTGCTCGGCATCGTAGATAACTTCTTTGTGATTTGCCTTCAAATACTTTACCGTGCTGCAAATTATCTCGATGTTTCTTTCGAGCGTCGTGCCGAGTGCCTCTACGACATGCAAATTCCAGGACTTGCCGAATATCGTGACTGCTGGCGTATCAGCTCGCAACAGTTGGTTAACGTTGTCATCGGTTTCCGGAGTTGATGAAGCGCGGCATGTACTGCCGAAAGCGGCGAGCCTCGACCTTTTCAGCGGCACGCTCTTCATTCTCTCGAAGAACTCCATATCCTTTGGATTAGAACCCGGCCATCCGCCTTCGATATAGTTCACTCCGAAAGCGTCGAGTCGCAAAGCTATTTTGATTTTGTCCTCGACGCTGAAAGAGATCTCTTCGCCTTGTGTGCCGTCGCGAAGAGTCGTGTCATAAATGTAGATGTGCTCCATCTCAACCTCTGACGAAAAATTCGTGGAAAGTGTAGTTCATTTTTCTGATACTCGATTGAGTGCAATCCAACTTAGTTTTTCCAATTCTGCGGTCGGAGTGAACGAACAGCAGCACCCGCCGCCCACATTTCGGAATCGCGCATTTTCTTCAACTCTTTGTTCAAGGAGTCCCTGTAGTCCGGGCCGCTGGTCGAATCCAGAACCCTTTTGGTCTCCGCGCCGCTTGCAACAGACTCATATAATTGCTTGAACACCGGTGCGACAGCCGCCTTGAATTTCGGAAGCCAGTCCAGTGCTCCGCGCTGAGCGGTCGTGCTGCAATTTGCGTACATCCAATCCATGCCGTTCTCATCTACCAGGCGTATCAGACTCTGTGTCAATTCTTCGACTGTTTCATTGAATGCCTCGCTTGGAGTGTGACCATGTTCCCGCAGGGTTTCATATTGAGCGGACATTATGCCGGCAAGTGCTCCCATCAAAACTCCGCGCTCACCTGTGAGATCGCTGTAGACCTCTTGCTTGAAGGTAGTCGGGAATAGATAACCGGAGCCGATCGCAATCCCCACTGCCAGAGTGCGCTCGGTCGCTTTCCCTGTTGCATCCTGGAAAACTGCGTAGCTTGAATTGATGCCAGATCCTGCCAGGTAATTGCGGCGCACGCTCGTTCCTGATCCTTTTGGAGCAACCATTATTACATCAATATCCGGCGGTGGAACAACTCCGGTTTGGTCTTTGTATGTAATCGAAAACCCGTGCGAAAAATAAAGTGCTTTACCCTTCGTGAGATACGGTTTCACTTTCGGCCAGATCGCCCTCTGTGCAGAATCTGAAACCAGGTATTGAATAATGGTTCCTTTTTGTGCAGCCTCCTCGACTGAGAACAACGTTTTCCCGGGAATCCAGCCGTCTTTAACAGCCCTGTTCCAACCATCTTTAGTTTCGCTACGCTGACCGACGATCACATTGAATCCGTTGTCGCGCATGTTCAAGGATTGTGCGGGACCCTGAACACCATAGCCGATGACGGCAATGACTTCATTTTTCAACACTTCTTTTGCTTTCGACATCGGGAACTCCTCCCGCGTCACAATATTTTCAATCGTCCCGCCAAAATCGATCTTTGCCATTTAGATTTTCCTCTTTTCTAATTTTGATTCATATAACGTCTTGCGTCAGTCGTCAACAGCATAGCACGTCCTACTAAACTGCCCCTTCGAATTCACGCTTCAAGGCCACACGGCCGGTTCTCGCGATTTCCTTGATCCCGAACGGCTCGAGCATCTTCACGAGCGCGCTGACTTTTTGTTCGCTGCCGGTAGCTTCTATGGTAACTGAACGGGGGCTGATATCGATGACTTTCGACCGGAAGATTTCGGAAATCTGCATAATCTCAGTCCTTGAATTTCGGTTTGCTGCCACTTTCACGAGGACAAGCTCCCGTTCCACGTAACTCTCATAAGTCAAATCGACGACTTTAGTTACATCAATGAGTTTGTTGAGCTGCTTGATTATTTGCTCAATAACATCGTCATCTCCTTTTGAGACTATGGTTACTCTGGCGACGGTATCGTCTTCACTTGTACCGACGGAAATACTGTCGATGTTGTATCCGCGGGCGCTGAAGAGACCGACAATTCTGTTGAGTGCGCCGAACTTGTTTTCTACAGAAATTGAGATCGTATGTTTCTTCACTTCACAGCCTCCGAATGTGCCTTTGCCATTTGAATCTCCTCAACTGATTTTGGATAGTCCATGATTTGAGCGAATGTTCCTCCGCTGGGGATCATCGGATAAACATTGTCTTCTTCGGTAGTTCTGAAATCGATTACAACCGGTCGATCATTGATTTTCAACGCCTTCTTCAGGATCGGGACTACATCGTCAGCCTTATCGGAGACAAAGCCGGCAGCTCCGAATGCCTCGGCGATTTTTGCAAAGTCGGGGTTTGTACCGAGCGAGACGTGGGTATATCGCTTCTTATAAAAGAGATCCTGCCATTGTCTCACCATCCCCAGGTAGCCGTTGTCGAGAATTACAATCTTTATCGGAAGTTTGTTTCCGACTGCAGTAGTCAGTTCCTGAATGTTCATTTGAATACCGCCGTCGCCGTTGATGCTGAAGACCGGTCTGTCCTTTACGCCGAAGGCTGCGCCCACCGATGCAGGGAAGGAGAATCCCATGGTCCCAAGTCCGCCTGAAGTAATGTTCGAGCGCGGATTCTTGAATTTGTAAAATTGAGCAGTCCACATCTGGTTTTGACCCACGTCCGAAGTGACGATGGCTTCGCCTTTAGTTAACTCGTAGATCTTTTCAATGATATATTGTGCCCGAATTTCCGGACCGTTCTCGTAACGCAAAGGATGTTCTCGTTTCCACCCGTCGATCTGTTTCAGCCAGTCCTTCGTATCAAGCGGTTGGACCAGCGGAGTCAATCGCTCCAGCACGTGACGGACATCTCCGACGATCGGTACATCCACTTTGACATTCTTGCTGATCGCTGATGGATCGATGTCTATATGTATCTTCTTCGAGTTCGGGGAAAAAGTGGCCGGGTTGCCGGTCACCCTGTCATCGAATCGCGAGCCGATCGCAACCAAACAGTCGCATTCATCCACTGCTTTGTTAGAGTACCATGTCCCGTGCATTCCGAGCATCCCCATTGAGAGTTCATCGTCACCCGGGTAGGCGCCGAGTCCCATCAGCGTCATCGCGACGGGAGCGTTCAGCTTCTTTGCAAGGTTGACAAGCTCGTTAGACGCATTCGAGTTAACCACGCCGCCGCCGACGTAGAGCACAGGTTTGTGAGATGCGTTTATAATCTCTACCGCTTTGTTTATCTGGCCCATATGACCGAAATAGAAGGGATGATATCCTCGCATTTTTATTTCTTTTGGGTAAACGAAAGTTGTCTTCGAAGCCATCACATCCTTCGGCATGTCCACCACGACCGGTCCGGGCCTTCCTGTAGAAGCGATATGGAAGGCGGCCTTTATGGTCCAAGCCAGCTCGCCGACATTCTTCACCAGAAAATTATGCTTCGTTATTGATCTCGTTATCCCGATTATATCCGCTTCCTGAAACGCATCATTTCCAATCAGATGTGTTGCCACCTGTCCAGTGAACACCACTATCGGCACGGAGTCCATATAGGCATCTGCAATACCGGTAACTGTATTGGTGGCACCCGGACCGGATGTCACTACGACGACTCCCACTTTGCCTGTTGCTTTCGCATAGCCTTCCGCTGCGTGAACCGCGCCCTGTTCGTGTCTAGTGAGAATATGCTGGATGTGAGACATGTCGTGCATGGCGTCATACACACCGATCACCGCACCCCCGGGATACCCGAAGATGTACTCGACATTTTCCTCAATCAACGATTTTACCAGTATCTCAGCGCCGGTCAGTTCATTGGTGCTCATTAGAGTCTCCATAGATTTATTTCAGATTACGACAATCCCTGCAACGGGACTTCGTGCTTTACAGTCTTGTTAAAGAGTAACTCCTAAGCCTCTAAGCCGTCTTGCGACACAGCTTAACGCTTTTGGTTATTCCCTTTTTATGGATTTAACTTTTTAAGACTTGCTGCTTCGGGGAATAACCTTCGGCGTTTTAGCTAATAATGCCGAGTAGGATATTCCCCTCGCTAAGGAGGAGGAGGAGAATAAGGACGGAAATGGAAAGGAGGCTTAGAACATCGAGACTGACAATATCCGGCAAAGAAAGCGCTTTCGCCGCCGAAGCCGAAGGACCGTATGTTGAACTATCGTCAGTCATTTTGTTGTGAATTCATAATAACGAATTGTGTACTCTATGTCAATAGTTATATCGGAAAAATTCCTGATAAAATGTGGAACGACACTTAGCAAGTTTTTGCGTTGAATTGGCATTCACCCAGTGCTGCACGGAAGGCATCAGTTCGGTCCCGTGAGACGAGGAATGGAGGTTAGTTCTGCGCCTCGCCAAGCATTGCCTTCACCAAGTGCCTGACTCGTTCGAGGATTTGAGGCGTTGTCTCTGGAATTCAGAATCGCGTTCAGGCGCTACACAGAATTCATTATGGCATCCCAGTAATGGCTCACTTTGATGTATTCCGTCATGTTGAACTCGGTTCAACGTCTGGTTTTAGACCCCGAAACAAGTCTGACCTGGAGCGTATCAGTCCAGGGTTCGGGGTGACGTGTGAATTGAAATTGAGCCACTACCGGCATCCCTTGATTCTATAATTCAAATTAGATACACATAATAGAGTAAATCCGTCATCAATCCGGCGGTTTGTTTCTTAATAAGCACGTTGATAACTTTTTTACGACAAATAGAAGAGGAGTTGAGATGGTTGGGGACAAAAGACGAATATTATGGGTTGACGACGAAATAGAATTGCTGAAGCCGCATGTAATCTTCCTTAAAGACAAAGGTTATGAAGTCGATACTGCGACCAACGGTCAGGATGCCATTGAACTTGTCAAAGAGAAATTCAGAACTGAGAATTACGACCTGATACTTCTTGACGAGATGATGGCCGGGATGGGCGGTCTAAGCACGCTAGAAGTCATAAAAGGTATCGCGCCTGACATACCGGTAGTCATGATTACTAAGAACGAAGCTGAGTCGTTGATGGAAGATGCGATCGGCCAAAAAATAAGTGATTACCTTACGAAGCCGGTCAATCCCAGTCAAATCCTTCTGGCAGCGAAAAAAATCATAGACGGTCACCGAATCGCAAGTGAGCGAGTGTCCAGAGATTATGTCTCCGAGTTCCGCGAAATATCAAATCAGCTCGATAGCGACCTGGGCTATAAAGACTGGATCGATATCCATCAGAAGTTGACCTACTGGGAGATGGAGGTTGACGAACACCCGGAGACCGGGCTGAGGCAACCGTTGATGGACCAGAGACACGCAGCCAATGCTGCTTTCGGAAAGTACATCGAGAGCGTCTATAAAACGTGGGTTAATCAAAAGACCGACAGACCTAAACTATCCCACGAAATTTTTGAAACGTTTGTGATGCCGAAGATGGTGCCGGGCAAACCGGTAATTCTAATGGTTATTGATTGCATGCGTTATGATCAGTGGTTGATCATGGAAGAATTCTTACGCGACATTTTTGCAATCAACCGACAATTTTTCTATTCGCTCCTTCCGACTTCGACTCCATATTCCAGAAACGCAATATTCAGCGGTCTCCTGCCCCTCGAAATGGAGAAGAGATTCCCCGAGATCTGGGACAAGGGAACATCGGACGACGATTCAAGCAGAAACAGGTACGAAAAAGAACTGCTGACGGACCTTTTGCAGAGAAAGAGACTCAGGGTCGACCCTAAATACATCAAGATCATCGATCCGGAATTCGGCAAAAACACAGTCTCAAATATTTCCAGCCTTGCGCGTTTACCGCTGACCGCCATCGTAGTGAATTTTGTCGACATTCTGACTCACTCTCGTTCGGATTCGGATATACTGAAGGAGATCGCGCCTGATGAAAGCGCTTTCAGGTCTCTCACCAGGTCATGGTTCCAGCACTCATACCTGTTGGATTTGTTCAAAGCGGTCGCCGAAACTGATGCAACCTTGATCGTTACTACGGACCACGGCAGCGTGAGAAGCCTGCGGGGCTCTAAAGTGCTTGGAGATCGTGAGGCGTCGACGAACCTGCGCTACAAGTTCGGTAGAAACCTGAAGTGCGACGATAGGCAGGCTATCTTTGTCAAGAACCCCGAAGATTACATGCTCCCCAGGCGCGGCGTGACGATTAACTACATAATTGCTAAAGAAGATTTCTATTTCGTTTACCCCACTGATTATCACAAATATCTGGAGCAGTATCACGACAGTTTCCAGCACGGGGGAATCTCTCTCGAAGAAATGATCCTACCGGTTGTTACACTCGATCCGAAATGAATCTCCCAGTAGTGGAAGTCATCATTTCAAGGAGCGAGGAGGAGACTGTCAAGGCGGGAGAAGAGTTTGCGCATCTGTTGGAACGCGGCAGCATGGTCGCTCTGTACGGGGACCTCGGTGCGGGCAAGACCCAATTTGTAAAAGGTGTATGCCGGGCATTCAAAGTAACGGAAGTTGTGAACAGCCCGACATTCACCATAGTAAACGAGTATCATGGTACGATTCCCATTTTTCATATCGATCTTTACCGGATGAAAAGTATGGATGAGATTCTCGGCATCGGCTTCGATGAATACCTGGAATCCGACGGGATTTGTCTCGTCGAATGGGCAGAGAAACTCGAAGGGTTGATGCCGGTAAGAAGATTCGACGTGCGAATGTCCGTTATCGATGACTCTTCACGTGAGATAACCCTGTCTTCGACGAAAAGGGACAATTGAATACGACACGCATTCTTGGTATTGAGACGGCGACTCGGATCTGTTCCGCAGCTATCGTAAGCGGGCAGGATGTGCTCGCCGAGGCGTCTCTCAACGTTCAACAGGTGCACGTTGAAAAGCTGGTACTCGTGATTAACCAGCTACTGGATAATCTTCACCTGAGATACAACGATGTCGACGGGATAGCTGTATCATGCGGGCCAGGCAGCTTCACCGGCGTTCGGATCGGTCTTAGCGTCGCGAAAGGTATCGCATTCGCCCATTCATCCAGGCTGCTCGCCGTGCCGACGCTCGATGCAATTGCAGGAAAAACGAAGAGCCTGGTAGATGACCGGACGGTGGTACCTCTTCTTCATGCCCGCGGAGAAGAGTTCTATTACTCTGCTTATAAGCTCTCCGGTGACGGGATGCAACGTCTGTCGGGTTATAATGTTGCGGAGGGTTCATCGATAGCAGAAGAATTCGAGGAAGGAGTTTTGTTTGCTGGTGAAGGCGTTAATACGTTTTCGAAAATCGAGTCAGTCAGCTTGAAATTCGGTGCGAGTGAGTTAAAATATGTCGCGGCATCCGCGGCAGAGGTTGCTCTAATCGGCGCACAGAAACTGACGGCCGGCGATTATGCCGATTTAAGGACACTGGTTCCACTTTACATAAAGGATTTTGTCGCTGTGAAACGAACTAAAATCTCGTCCGTGTGAATGATGACGGGCTGAAGGCGGAGTAAGACTGATGTCTTGGTTTAAACGTTCCAAACAGAACATCGTATCGGCAGAAAAGAAAGACCTACCTGAGGGCTCGTGGGTCAAGTGTGAAAAGTGCGGTGAGATGCTGCACAAATCTCAACTTGAAGATAATCTCTGGACCTGCAACAAGTGCGACTATCATTTCAGGATAGGTAGCAAAGAATACATCCAGATCCTCATCGACAAGAAGACTTTTAAGGAGACAGACAGGACTCTTAAGTCGAATGACCCTCTAAAGTTTACCGATACGAAATCATACCAGGCGAGGTTAGCGGATGCCAGGAAGAAGACGGGTCTGGTTGATTCCATCCGTACCGGGACCGGCGCAATCGACGGGCACAAAGTCGTATTCGGTTGTATGGATTTCCAGTTCATTGGGGGCAGCATGGGCTCCGTCGTGGGCGAAAAGGTAGCGCGATCGATAGAGAGGGCTGTTAGAAGCAAGAGCCCGCTGATCCTGATTTCCCAAAGCGGTGGCGCAAGGATGATGGAAGCGGCGATCTCGCTGATGCAGATGGCGAAGACAAGCGCGTACCTGACAAGACTGCATAAGGCCGGCCTCCCGTACATTTCCATTTTGTCGGATCCAACTACCGGCGGTGTGACTGCCAGTTTTGCGATGCTCGGAGATATCAATATTGCGGAGCCGGGTGCCTTGATAGGTTTTGCCGGTCCCCGGGTTATCAAACAAGCAGTGGGTAAGGATTTGCCTGAGGGATTCCAGAAATCCGAATTCCTCGTGGACAAGGGTTTTGTAGATCTGATCGTTCATAGGAAAGAGCTGAAAGGGAAGCTTACGCAGCTCTTGGATTTACTGGGATCATGACCAAGCAAGCCGGATAACCGGAAATCATTGGTAGCTAAGCACGCGGACAACAACCGCGATACTAACAGGGAGATCTTCTCAAGTCCATTTCTTCTTAACGGAAGGATGTCATCTCCCAAGAGTTGAGAGGCGAATGAGAATCAGAATTGTCGGTGTTCCGATGGATCTCGGTGCCGGAAGAAGGGGGGTTGATATGGGCCCCTCCGCAATGCGGATTGCCGGTCTGACGGATCGCCTCACTGATATCGGCCACACCGTTTTTGACGATGGCGACATTCCGGTAAAAGTACCTGAGAGTCAGAAGATCGATAATCATAAGCTGAAATACCTGCCTGAAATAGTGCGGGTGGATACAATCCTCGCGCATAGGATTGAGAAGGTGATGGATGAGGGTGAATTTCCGCTTGTGCTTGGTGGGGACCACTCAGTCGCGATTGGGACTATATCCGGGCTTGCCAATTTTGCCAGAAAACATAAGAAGAGATTCGGAGTAATCTGGATAGATGCACACGCCGATATGAACACGGACACGACTACCCCCTCGGGAAATATCCATGGGATGCCGTTCGCGGCTGTGCTCGGTGAAGGCGCAGTTGAGCTCACTACGATCGGTGGCGATTTCAGAAAGGTCGATCCGAAAAATGCGGCACTGATAGGTGTACGAAACATTGACAAGGCCGAGAAGGAAATTGTCAAGAGGACAGGAATAGCCCACTATACGATCGCAGATATTGACAAATATGGTGCGCATAGGATAATTGGCAAGGTGTTGAAAGAAATGCGGGCCAATGTCGATCTGCTCCACGTCAGCTTCGACATAGACTCCGTGGATCCTTCTGTTGCCGCAGGTGTTGGTACGCCGGCCCCGGGCGGCCTGAGTTACAGAGAATCACACTTGATAATGGAGACGATCGCTGACTGTGAGTGCATGAGCTCACTTGAGGTCACCGAGGTAAATCCGATTCTTGACATTAAGAATGAGTCTGCCGAGTTTGCATGCGAGGTTGTAGCCTCAGCGCTGGGAAAGAAGATCATCTAATGGGGATCGCTGAGAGCCAGACTTTTGTCATCGCGGAGTCGCCGAGGCGCAAGTAAAACATTGGAACAAATCAGGAAAAGTCCATTGCGCCTCCCCCGTCTTTGCGGTGTGATATTGTATTCAAGTTCTTAACGATATAATAATGAGAGTAGTAAAGTCTATCCAAGAAATGCGCGAGGTCAGGGAAGAGCTGCCCCGGAATGGGGCACGCATCTGTCTCGTTCCGACCATGGGAGCGTTGCATCAGGGTCACTTGAGCCTTGTCGATATGGCAAAGAGGACCTCCGACCTCGTGGTCATGTCAATCTACGTGAACCCCACTCAGTTTGGCCGCGGGGAAGACTTCGGCAAATACCCGCGAACGCTGGAAAGCGACGCAAGACTTGCGAGTGAGAGAGGTGTCGATTTCATATTTGCTCCGGCGGATACGGAGATGTATCCGGAAGAGCATCTTGCCTTCGTAGAAGTTGAAAAGGTCTCGAGTATTCTTGAAGGTGAATTTCGGCCGACACATTTCAAAGGCGTCACAACCGTCGTGGCAAAGCTTTTCAACATTGTCGAACCGCACGTCGCTGTCTTCGGACAGAAAGATGCACAACAGGCATTCATTATAAAGAAGATGGTGCGCGATCTGAACTTCGACGTGGAGATAATCGTTGCTCCCATTGTTCGTGAGAAAGATGGTCTGGCAATGAGCTCCAGAAACGTTTACCTGTCGCCGGAAGAAAGAGAAAAGGCGGCGGTACTCTACAGCTCGCTCAAGTACGCCGAATCGTCGTTGGCTTCGGGTAAGAAGAATCTGAGAGATATACGTGCGGAGATGACGGAGATGATCGCGGGCGGCTCCGGAGGCAAGATTGATTACGTCAGCTTTGTGAATCCGGCAAGTTTCGAGAAAGTAGAGGACGCCGGCTCACTCGATGAAGTGCTCGCACTGCTGGCGGTCAGGTTCGGTCAAACAAGGCTCATCGACAATATGATGCTCAAGGTGAAATGAGGATTGAAGATCTTGAAAGATTGATCGGGAACCTTCCCGATTCACCCAGTCTCGAAGGAGAAAATGAGTATTTCAATTCGGTGGTGCTCATTCTTCTAATTCCCCAGGGGGATGGATACCAACTTTTGTTCGAGAAGAGAGCATCCGGCATCAGGCAGGGCGGGGAGATTTCATTCCCGGGTGGACAATATGATGAGACTGATGGCTCTAAAGAAGCGGCTGCAATTCGGGAAACGAATGAGGAACTCGGCATACCGAGGGAAAGAATTAAGATCATAGGTCAGTTGGATTCTGTGTTTGCTCCAATGGGAGCACTGGTGGATGTGTTTGTGGGAACGTCTGACATGAAGTTGGCTGATATTCGTCAGAACCCGGTTGAAGTGGAAAGAGTTTTTGTTTTACCTGTTTCCTATTTTGAAGAAAATCCCCCTGAAGAATACAAAGTCATTGTTGAAGTCTACCCTTCTTATGTCGATAAAAATACGGGGAAGGAGATCGTCCTTCTTCCTTCTGAGAAGTTGGGACTGCCTGAAAGATATAGGAAACCATGGGGAGGCTTCCGGCATAAGGTTTTTGTTTACCCGACACCTGAGGGGACGATTTGGGGTATCACTGCAAGGATAGTGCGGGACTTCATAAAGAAATTGGGTTGAGGTTATTCCGGTCGCTCCACGCAACAGCCTGTTCCAATCCCTTGAAATTCAACGGACGGTCTTGTAAGATTCTGACATCATGATTGGTCAGGCGGCATCTCCATTTCTTCACGACTATTAGTTCCGTTAATGGAATCCTAAGTGATGCTGCGATCATCGCCATAACCTGAGTTTCGACTTGTTCCCTTGAAGCATAGACCTGCATCTCGGGACAGCTCAAGCAACTCTTCACAAACATTGAGAGGGAGAAGGTATGAAGCGGACAAAAGTAGTAATCCTCGGGGCAGCAGGGAGAGACTTTCATAATTTCAACACTGTCTTCAGGGGCAATCAGGATTATGAAGTAGTGGCATTCACAGCGACACAGATTCCAAATATTGATGGTCGAAGATACCCGGCGGAGCTTGCCGGGAGTCTCTATCCCAACGGCATACCGATCTATGCGGAATCCGATTTACCTCGGTTGATAAGAGAGGACCGGATTGAACGTGCTGTCTTCGCGTATTCCGACGTCTCGTTCGACTATGTTATGCGTAAGGCATCTGAAGTCGTTGCTCTTGGCGCAGACTTTGAACTTCTCGGCGCAGAGCATACGATGTTGAAAAGCGCGGTGCCAATCATTGCCGTTGTAGCGGTGAGAACGGGTTCCGGGAAGAGTCAAACATCCAGAAGAGTTTGCGATCTCTTGAGATCGAAAGGCCTACGCGTCGTTGCCGTGCGTCACCCGATGCCTTATGGAGACCTGGTGAAGCAGAAGGTCCAGCGGTATGCAAGCATCGAAGATCAGAAGAAGTTTCTCTGCACGATAGAAGAGATGGAGGAGTACGAACCTCACATAACCAACGGTACTATCATCTACGCCGGTGTGGATTATGAAGCCATTCTCCGTGAGGCTGAGAAGGAGGCGGATGTAATAGTTTGGGATGGCGGGAACAACGATTCTTCGTTTTATCTTCCGGACCTGACAATTACGGTTGCGGACCCTCATCGTCCAGGGCATGAACTCTCGTATTACGCGGGAATGACCAATATCCTTCTTGCCGATGTTGTCGTAATAAACAAGGTCGAGACTGCCGAGCGAAAGAATGTGGACAGAGTAAGAAGCAATATACTGGCTGCCAATCCAGGAGCAAAGATTATTGAAGCCGCTTCGCCCGTCACCGTGGAAGATGAATCTTTGATCAGAGGCAAGAGGGTTCTGGTTGTCGAAGATGGGCCTACTTTGACCCATGGCGGAATGTCATACGGTGCCGGTGTTATTGCCGCCCAGAAATTCGGGGCAAAAGAATTAGTTGATCCGCGAAAATGGGCGGTCGATTCCATTTCGGAGACTTTTCGGAAATATCCTCAAACGGGTACTATCCTCCCCGCGATGGGGTACGGTGAGAAACAGGTGAAAGACCTGGAGACGACCATCAACAGTGTGGATTGCGATTCAGTGGTAATTGGTACACCGATTGACCTTAGGCGTGTGGTGAAGATAAATAAGCCCTCCGTGCGCGTGCGGTATGATCTTGCCGAAATAACAAATCCCGGACTCAAAGAATTATTGGAAGGTTTTCTGACAGAGCATAAATTATCCTGAGTTTGAATCAATTCACAAGTATCAAATCCCAAAGGACAGAATTTATGAAAAGAGATTTTCTGAGTATTGCCGATTGGTCTTCCTCTGATTTGCGCAAGCTTCTGCTATTATCAGCCGACATGAAGGCACACCCGAAGAAGTACAAGGACTCCCTTCGCGGGAAAGCGATCGCACTGATCTTCGAGAAGCAGTCGCTGCGGACTCACGTAACTTTTGATGTCGGCATAAATCAGCTTGGTGGTCATTCGGTTTACTTGACTCAGTCGGATATCAATCTCGGAAAGCGTGAGAGTGTCCACGACGTGTCGAAGAATCTGGAACGCTGGATGGATGCCGTGGTGGTCAGAACGTACGCCCACCAGTCTTGTGTGGATATGGGACGGTTCATGAAGATCCCGGTGATCAACGCACTTACCGACCATGAGCACCCGTGTCAGGCGATAGGGGATTTCATGACTGTCATCGAGCACATCGGCAAAGTCAAGGGGAAAAAATTTGCTTTCATTGGAGACGGAAATAACGTCTGCAATTCACTCATGCTGATGTCTGCAAAGATGGGAATGAATTTTGTCGCCGCTACCCCGGATGGTTACGAACCCCCTTCCGATGTCATGGAACTTTCGAGGGAAGATGCCGCAACTTCCGGAGCCGGCATCGAAGTTGTCCGGGATCCTGCCGAGGCCGCCGAAGGCGCCGATGTGATTTACACTGATGTCTGGATAAGCATGGGGCAGGAGAACGAGAAAGATAAAAAACTGAGGGAGTTTCAAGGGTACCAGGTGACAAAGGAACTCATGGGGCTGGCAAAGAAATCGGCGGTCTTTATGCACTGCTTGCCGGCACATCGCGGTGAAGAGGTGACGGACGAAGTTATGGATTCGGCTCAGTCTGTAGTCTGGGATGAGGCGGAGAACAGACTACATTCTCAGAAGGCGATCGTTTATACGGTGACCCGCTCGAGTGGAGGAAGATCTTCACCGGCAAAGAAATCGAGGAAGATGGGTCGTTGATAGTTGTGAGAAACTAAAGATGCACCCTGATGGTGTTCTTAGCCTGCTGCTTCGCATTGCCGAAAGCAATCGGAGTCATGCCAAGGGGAAGATCTCTACATGGGCTCGCGACGTTGGCTCCAGTATTGCGAAGTTGTCGTGGCAGTCGGAGGAGAGCTAAAAAGACTTAATCGATGATTGATTTAGCGGCGATTACGTGAGCAAGACGATTCTAGTGGCTGTGGGCGGGAATTCGCTGATTCGGGCAGGTCAGCGAGGTACCATTGAAGAGCAGAGAGCTAATGCTCGGAGTACGGCGGCGCATATAGCAGACCTTGCCGAATTGGGGTATGGGCTTGTGATTACCCATGGCAACGGACCCCAGGTCGGGTCGCAATTGTTGAGATCGGAAGCGGGCTCATTCCAAACATATGCTCAGCCGCTTGACGTTTGCGTTGCGGTAACCCAAGGGGAGATAGGTTACATCCTGCAAAATGCCCTCCGTGTCGAGCTTGCTGCACGCGGGATTAAGACCCCGGTCTTATCGATCGTGACTGAGGTTCTGGTCGACGGCTCCGAACCTTCTTTCGACGTGGCAATCAAACCAATAGGCCCTTTCTACAGTGAACGTGATGCCACCAGAAAACGTCAGGAGTTGGGTTGGGAAATAAAGGAAGACGCGGCGCGGGGCTACAGAAGAATTGTCCCATCGCCGGAACCGATCGGCATCGTTGATATAGATGCTATTCGTAAATGCGTTGAAGAGAAAATCATTGTGATTGCCGTCGGAGGTGGCGGAATACCCGTAGCGAGAGATCATGGTAAGCTTTCGGGTGTGGAAGCGGTTATCGACAAAGATCGCAGTTCAGCGCTTCTCGCAAGCGAACTCGGAATTGAAGAACTGGTTATCTCGACAGACGTCGATTTCGTGTATCGTCACTTTGCGACGCCAGATCAATTTCCTATCAGAAAGATGACTCTTAGCGAGGCAGAGGCATCGGTTTCTGAGTTCCCGCAAGGAAGCATGCGGCCCAAGATTGAAGCCGCGGTGTTTTTCCTAAGAAAGGGCGGAAAGCGCGTTGCTATTACAAGTCCTGCTCACATTGTCGATGCTGTATTGGGTTGTTTTGGGACACTTGTGGTTGGTGTGGGAGGAGGCGAGGGAACATGAAATTGAATCACGTTGTCGAATCGCAACAGTTCACCGTTCCCATGCTCATGGACATTTTTAAGCTGGCTGATGAGATGGAACCTGTTATGGCAAGAGGGGGGACGAGAGACTACAGCAACAAGATTGTGGCGTTGTTGTTCTATGAACATTCAACAAGGACTCGATTCTCTTTTGAGTCTGCAGTTATGAGGCTCGGTGGAAAAGTTCTCGTGACCGAGAATGCAAATCAATTCTCATCGTTCATGCATGGAGAGTCCCTTGAGGACACGGTAAGGGTGGTCGGTAACTATTCGGACATAATTGTTATTAGGCATAACGAAATGGGAGGTGCTGCGCATGCGGCGAAAGTTTCCCCCGTTCCCGTCATAAACGCGGGAGATGGGAAAGGAGGCCAACACCCGACGCAGGCACTCCTTGACTTTTACACCATCCACAGGGAAATCAAGACAATTGACGGAGTAAAAGTTGCCATGGTCGGTAATCTTGCCGAGGGAAGGACTGTTAGATCGCTTGCTTACCTCCTTGGCAAATTCGAGCGCGTCAAATTGTATTTCGTAGCGCCGACGCACCTACAAATGAAAGGAGACATTATCGAATATCTCAATCACCACAAGGTCTGGTTCACAATAGAAGAGGATCTCAGGAATGTTATCAACGAAGTTGATGTGGTTTATATGACACGGCTGGAAAGCACTGAAAGGGAAGGAAGAACCGACTCAAGCTTTTTTATAGACAGGGAGTTGCTTCGCTTCTTGCCAAACCGAGCCATAGTAATGCATCCGCTTCCAAGGCAAAACGAGATATCAAGCGAAGTGGACTCGGACCCGAGAGCCGCCTATTTCCGTCAGACTAGAAACGGGATACTGGTCAGGATGGCTCTCCTGGTATCTATTTTTGACGGATGCTGTTGGCCCAGGGCCGATTGAACACTGTCATGGTAAAGATACTTTTCTTGAAAACGTTTGCCTCCAGTGGTAACTTACCGACGAAATTGTAATAGAAACAAAATTTAAGGAGATCGCTTGTTACTCACTCTTTGCAGGGCAAAAATACATAGGGCGAAAGTAACTCAGGCTGAACTGTACTATGAAGGGAGTCTGACAGTCGATAGAGCGCTTTTGAAAGCGTCTGGTATTCTTCCATATGAGAGAGTCCAGGTCGTGAACGTCAACAACGGAGCTCGTTTTGAAACGTACATTATTCCTGGTGATGAGGATTCCGGAGTGATTTGCTTGAATGGACCCGCCGCACGTTTGGGGGCTGTCGGGGACGAAATAATTATCATTTCGTACGCCGAATTCGATGAGAATGAGGCAAAAGACTTTGAACCTACGGTGGCTTTGGTGGACGCTAAGAACAGATTGAGAAGAATTATCAAAGGTAATCTGCCCGAAGAGAACGTTCGGGGAAACACTCACAAAATTTGAGAGAGAAAATGGATCCATTTTCAAAGCCGTTTGTAACCGTAGTTCTTGCTGCAGGTAAGGGAAAGCGGATGAAGAACCCCGACTTCCCAAAAGTCATGTACAAAGTAAATGGAAAACCAATGGTCGACCATGTTGTTGAGTTATCGCAGAATCTCGACAGCGGGGCTACAGTGGTGGTGGTCGGTTACATGAAAGATTTGGTCATGAGCCATCTTCGGGAGAGCTTTGGCGGCTCGATCACTTTCGCCGAACAGACGGAGCAGCTTGGGACTGGGCACGCAGTTCTGCAGGCAGAGGAGCCACTGAGAGGTTTTGAGGGGGGAGATCTTCTCCTCCTCTACGGAGACACACCCCTTTTGACTCTCGACACCATGAAGAACTTCATGACGGAGCACTGGAAAACTGGTGCCGCTCTGACAGTGCTTACCGCACAGGTGGATGATCCGACCGGGTATGGTAGAATTGTCAGGCTTCCTGACGGGTCTGTCGATCGCATTGTCGAAGACAAGGACGCAACTGCCGACCAAAAGCTAATAAAGGAGATAAACTCGGGCATCTACATGTTCAAAAAAAAGGAGCTGTTTGAGGCTTTACACTTGGTGAAAAATGACAATGCCCAGCATGAGTATTACGTTACCGATGTTCTCGGATATCTTGCGCACCACGGAAGGAAGGTCAGTGCCGTTTTGGCAAAACATTTTGACGAAATAAGAGGCGTCAATACTAATGCACAGCTCCTTGAAGCCGAAAAGGCGTACCAAAATAATAGCGAAGTCTTCAGGAGGTGAAGTATGTTAGCTTCCGATCAGAAAAAGATGATAGAAGCCCTTAAGTACAAGACAAGCAAGATGCTCTCCAAGGATCGTTACGATTATGATATGTACCAAAAACGTGATAAGGACGAAGAAGACCTGGATTCGTTATCAATGAAGCGGCTTCGGGAGATCTACGACAAATACGCGGACAAGAAGTAACTAAATAGATAAGACGCAGGGGGAAAGGACGGGGGCGGGCGAGGGATAAGTGTGTCCGGAAGGTGCTGTTCCGGGCCGAAAAGATGGGTTGTGACCAACGACACGTTTCCCCAAATAAGTGTTTGGTGAATTCAGCTTTTTACCGTAAACTATACTGTGCTTCCTACGATGGCTTGGATTCAAATCTTGACGGACATGGATGTGCTGTCAAGTGCCGGGGCCAAATCGGAATACATCTGAGGCTCGGCGATTATTGCGAACGGAGCGACATCCGTCGCAAAGCGTTGTAGATCAAGTACAAAAGAACGGAGGGAAAATGAAAGCACGACTCAAACCCGGCCTTGCTGTCAGGCTAGCCGCAGTTGTAATCGCAGGGCTGGCAATTTTGCTCACGGGCGAAACCGATGCCGCCCGGTACACATATGAAAGCACTATAGTTCCGGAAAACTCCATAACCAAACTAGACCAGCCAACATATGTTTTCTTAACCGAATACGGGAAGGAACTACAGAACTTTAGCAATGCCTATGGAGTTGATTGGCGTCTGGCGCTCGCCGTCCTGAGACAAGAGTCCGCCTTTGATCCTGCTGCGATCTCCAATAAAGGTGCGGAAGGTTTCATGCAACTCATGCCCGTGACCGGCTACTATCTAGCCTCACTCTACAACATCTCGGACATTTCAAATCCGACAGACAATATTAAACTTGGGGTGATTCACCTGCATGATCTGTTAGAAGATTTCCCTGACACGAACCCGACGAACAGAATAAGACTCGCCGTTGCCGCTTACAATTGTGGACTTACCAGAGTTCAAGATGCGGAGACCGTCGCGAGATTTCTAGGTGATTCGCCTAATAGATGGGCTTCCATCAAATCGGCTCTTCCGCTCTTGTCCTCCAGATATTCACCGCTCCACGCTCACATTTGGTCAGCTGGCAGGCCAACTGGGGGGTACTTTGGCGGATACCATGAAACCATAAGCTATGTTGAAAATGTAATGCATTATTATAATATTTATCGAAATGTCTTGCAGAAGTAATGCAAATCAAAGTTGCTCTTAATGGGCGGCAATCCGGGCTTCTCTGGATTGCCGCTTTTTTTTGTGTGCTGGCACTCAATCCGAGTCAACAGGTCTACGCGCAGGCCCCGAAATGGGATGTAAGCATATTCCGCAGTATCAACAACTCTCGCTCTCCCTTTCTGAATTCCGTGGTAGGGGGAAATGACTATGCCATGATACCTATCGCGTTTGGTACCCCGTTTGTCGTCGCAGGGATCGGTTTAGCCGATCGAAATGCGAACACGTTCGACACGGGTATGATGATCGGCGTATCTGAAGCCCTGGCATACGTCCTTTACTATCCAATTAAGAATTTCGTTGTGAAACGTGAACGACCTTATGCCGCACTTTCGGGGGTTCACGTAATGCACATGGACACTGCAGACAAGTATTCTATGCCTTCAGGGCATACAACAGCCGCATTCGCTATTGCGACTGCGTTGACGCTCCGCTACCCAAAACCATATGTTTACATACCGGCTTATGCCTGGGCTGCCTTCGTGGGTTATGGGAGGGTCTATTTGGGTCTTCATTACCCGAGCGACGTGTTGGCAGGTGCCATTCTCGGAAGCGCATCCGCTATTGCAATTCACTTCTTGAGTCCCGAGTTGATCAGTCTAAGGAAAAAGATTCTCGGTAACGACTTAGGTATCCATCTGGCAGCTTGTCCTTCAGCACTAGGTTTGAGCGTCAGTTTCTGAGATGTTGACTTCCCAACCGAGTAGGGTAGTATTGATATTCAGCTACCTGATGATCTGTGTCATCTGGGGTACCACGTGGCTTGCTATTAAGCTGTCTATATCCAGTGTTCCCCCATTCTTGAGTGCGGGGCTTCGGTTTTCCATCGCCACCGTCCTGATATTGGTAATTCTAAAGTTTAGGGGATACAAGTACAAGTTCAGCTTGCGGGAAACCTTGTTCCTTGTCTTGATTGGTCTTGGATCCTTCAGCGTGCCTTACGGTCTGGTATATTGGGCGGAAGGGCGGGTGACATCTGGTCTTACCGCCGTAACGTTTGCGGTCATGCCATTCTTTGCGGCGGTAATGTCGAGGATCTATCTGAAAACCCGGGACCTCACCCCGCCAAAAGTCACCGGGATCATAGTTGGCTTTGCTGGCCTGATAGTAATATTCTGGAATGACCTGAACATAGGATCAGTCGGGACCATTGAAGGGATACTGGCGGTGGTGCTCAGTGCTTTCCTGAACGCTGTCGTAGCCGTGGGAGTGAAGAAATATGGAAGTGATATCGACCCTATCTACATAAACCTGATTCCGATGGCGCTCGGAGCTATAACACTGCTTCTCACAAGCATGTTTGTGGAGAATTGGAGCACGGTGGAGATAACCCCCACCACCGTTCTTTCTATTGTGTACCTTGCGGTGTTTGGATCGGTCGTAGCTTTTGCATTGTATTTCTATTTGCTTAAGCACATAAGTGTAGTCATGCTGTCGTTGACTTCTTTCATCACTCCACTCCTTGCCCTGATCTCGGGTGCCCTGTTCCTCGGTGAAAAATCTCCGTCAGGGACTCTCGCCGGTTCTGCAATGATCCTTGTCGGAGTCTTGATGATGAGCTTGGTCGGAGAGAAGAATACTACCGAGGTGGTAGACGGATCCAGAAGCGAAGGTGCGCCGTCGAAATGAGAACTGCGCTCGCGTTTCTCTTGATTTCATTCTCAGTTGCCTATTCTCAATTAGTCCGGAATCGACAAACGGTTCGCATCACAAATTTTTCGCGCGGAATAATGAAATCAGAGTATTCCGGGCGCCATTCGTACAATGTGCTTAACTACAAGCTTTACATTGATTGGTCTGAAGTGCTGGACAGCGTATCGACCCGGTTCAGCGGTGTCATGCAGATGACTTTTGTGCCTGACCTTGTGAGTCCGCTTGATTCAATCGGCGTAAACACTGATCCAATATATTTGCAGATTGATTCTGCAATTTCCGACGGGAAGAGTGTAAGCACCGACACTTCAGAAGGAAAGGTCTATGTCCACCTGGACAGCCCTCTCTCTGCAGGAGATACAGGCAAAGTAACGTTGTATTACCGAGTCAACAACCCGGGATTAGCGAACAACTCGCTACAAAAGGGATTCTATCTTTACTACAGAGGCGAAGAGGTTAACGGCAATGTGGTGCCACACACCGTAGCTTACACCATGAGCGAACCGAGCGATGCCAGAGCCTGGATGCCCTGCTATGACGATCCATCCGACAAGGCGTTTTGTGAGATCTCCATAAGAGTCCCGGATGGATTTACAGCGGCATCAAACGGTACCTTGGTTAGCAAAGTGTCCAACGGGGATGGTACCACTACTTTCAATTGGAGTGAGGACTATCCGATTGCAACATATCTAATGTGCGCAACTGTGGCCAGATTCTCTCTGGTACAAGCATTCTACACAAAGAGTGATGGATCCAAAATCCCTGTGCAGTACTACGTCTATCCTGAGGATTCATCGGCAGCCGCCTCCAACACAGAATGCAACGTAGACACCGTTGTCTCAATGATTAAGTTCTTCTCTTCATTGTATGGAGAGTATCCTTTTGATAAATACGGAATGACCGGTGTAGAGCCGTTTGGATACGGCGGTATGGAGCATCAGACGATTACAACCCTCAATAGAAATTATGAATTCAGGCGGCTGGATGTCGCGCATGAGCTGGCCCATCAGTGGTGGGGAGATATGGTCACGCTCGGGACATGGAAAGACATCTGGCTGAATGAAGGCTTTGCCACATACTCAGAGGCGATGCAGCTCCAGCACGATGACTTGCAGGCTTTCAGAAATGAAATGGGTTACTACGCTGCTCAATATTTCATTGAGAACAAGTCGATCAACTATGCCATCTACGCTCCTCCGCCTGGATATATATTCGGGTTGGCAGAATATTACAAGGCGGCATGGGTCCTAAACATGCTCAGGAATATTGTCGGCGACTCGACGTTCTTCGAGATTTTCAGAACTTACCGGGCAGACTTCCAGTTTGCAAATGCAGTGACATCGGATTTTATGAACGTTGTGAATCAAGTTACACATGCGGATATGAACTGGTTCTTCAACGAATGGATCTACGGCACCGGGTATCCGGTTTACAGCTTTGTTTACAGGCCGGTCGAGAGCGGTAACTATTTGAGATTATATCTCAAACAGGTGCAGACTAACGGCCCGACCTTCAAGATGCCCGTTGAGTTTGCAGTATATTCCGACGGCAGAGAGACGACTCTCGGTTTTGTCGACTCTCTGGCATATCAAGCGGCAAGCTTTCCATTTAAATCGCCTGTAGACTCGGTTGTATTTGATCCAAACGATAAGATCCTGTCTCGCGTTGTCGCCTGGCATGATTCGATCAATCCCACTCAGCAGTCTCCGAAATTTCAGTTTTCGGTATATCCGAATCCTTTCAGCGATAAGAGCGCGATCCAGTATGAGATTGATGCGGATACGCATGTCGAGTTCAGGGTCTACGACATAATAGGAAGGCTGGTGGACAGTCTTGGTGAAGGATTTCAACCTGCTGGGATCTACACAATAACTCTCGATGGCTCCCAACTCGCATCGGGAGCTTATCTTGTCAGGATGAATACAGATTTCGGAAGTAAGACTTCAAAGATTCTAATTGAAAAGTAGCGAGAAGCCAATATTTGAAATTTGATATTGCAGATTTGAAAAGTACGTCAGCCACCACCCCGATGGGGCACTCCATCAATGTTGGATAGCACGCGAGACACAAAAAGTCAATTTGGTTTTATTATGCTGATTAGATACTATATGCCTTTGTCAGATTAGATAGCATGAAACATGAGTTTATAGAAGTCCCGAAGGATTCTGAGGGGGTTGATTTCAAGAAGGTAAAAGTGGTTGTAATAACCACCGTTATGCTCTCATTTATTTCATACTGGAGGGCAGCAGCGGTGGTTGTTTCCGACATTGGGTCGAGCGCATTCTACGCTCTGGGAATTGCAGAGGAGGCTGTGGGACCGTCTGCGCCGTGGTTCATACTCTTTGTAATGCTGTTCGCGTACGGCATCCGGGCAGTATACATCGAATCTTCTAGTATGTTTGTCAGAGGCGGTAGCTATCGTGTGGTCCGAAGAACGCTGGGAAGCAATTTCGCCAAGGTTGCAGTCTCTGCTCTAGTCTTCGATTACCTAATCACCGCGCCGATAAGTGCAGTGTCCGCGGGTCAGTACTTAGCAGGTCTGATCAATTCACTACTTCACTCCGCAGGATATGCTTACCAGGTTCCACCAAACCTGGTTGCTGTTATAGCTGCGGTCGCGATTGAATTGTATTTCTGGCGGAAGAATATCATCGGGATTGAGGAATCCAGCGAAAAGGCACTTAGAATTTTTCAAATAGCTTCGGTACTGAGTGTAGTTTTCTTCGTCTGGTCTATCGTCAGCATTGCAGAGAAAGGCATTCACCTTCCTCCATTCACCGTCCATCTTTCCCCTGAAGCGATGGGGTGGTTGAGCGGACTTGGTTGGCTCAAAACAATCGGAGTGGTGGGAGTGATTATCGGTATGGGACATTCAATCCTGGCAGTCAGCGGGGAGGAAACCCTTGCCCAGGTTTATCGCGAAATTGAATCTCCGAAACTGAAGAACCTGAAACGCACAGCCATGATCATGTTCGTCTTCAGTTTTGTTTTCACAGGCTTGAATTCTCTGTTCGGGGCGATGCTGATTCCCCAGGCAGACCTATTAGGCAAGTACAATGACAATGCGCTCAGTGGGCTTGCCATGAACCTTATCGGGCCTCATGTCGCCCTCCTCGGTCTTCAGATGTTCGTCGTTGTGGTAGGCTTCCTGATACTTGCTGGCGCCGTTAACACGGCATTGATCGGCGCGAACAGCGTCCTCAATCGAGTTGCCGAAGACGGCGTATTGCACGAATGGTTCAGAAAACCTCACGGGAAGTACGGAACCTCCTACCGCATAATCGATATGCTCGCCATTACTCAGCTTTTCATAATAATCGTTAGCCGCGGCGACGTTTTCTTGCTCGGTGAAGCTTACGCCTTCGGAGTTGTTTGGACTTTTGTGATGACGACTTTTTCAATCCTCATGCTCCGCTACAGGGATGCAAGCCCCAGGGAGTGGAAGGTCCCGCCGAATATCATGATTGGGAATTTCGAGGTACCGATAGGCCTCGTCTTTGTCTTCCTGGTACTGTTTTGTATCGGCTTCACTAATCTCTTTACCAAGCCACTGGCGACTGAAGGTGGCGTAACTTTCACGGTGGTACTTTTCGGCCTCTTCGCATTCTCGGAGCGGGCCAACAAGAAAATTTTCGAGGCCAGAGGCGGTGAACTCGAAAAGTTCAACGTTTACGCTCAAGATTCCCTCACCGCAGGTGCCGTGGGATGCAAGCACAAAAAAAGAAAGCTTGTCGCAGTACGCGCACCCAATCGATTGCATCATTTACAGAGATGCCTGGAAGAGAACGACCCGGATGAAGTTGATATCGTTGTTATGACAGCCAAAGTGATTCCGGGTCAAAGTACCGCCGCAGCGAAGACCATAGATATTCCTGAGGAGGAGCTCTTTAGCGAAGTAATAAAGCTGGCGGAAAAGTATGGCAAGACTATTCTGCCGATCGTGGTACCGACGAACAACGCAGGCTATGCCATCGCGCACACCACTGTTCAGATAGGTGCTGAGGAAGTGTTCCTCGGTAGCTCGGAGAGGTATCCCGTAGAATACCAGATGCAGCAATTTGCGCTGTATTGGGGAATGGTGGAGGCAGACGAAAACCACCATGTGGTAATGCGAACTATTGGCCCCTCCGGCGAAATGAAATTGGATATCTGATTCGTCCGACTCATTGGTTTGCATTTTATACGGTCATTATCCATATTGCACTCGGTACCAACAGCATTTAAGAGTTGAGAAACGGCCGTGCCCACACGGCCCGACGAATTCTTCAATCATCACTAACTTATTAAAGACGCAATGATCATGTCGGAAGGATCATTCCCAAAGAACGTTGCTTTTATCGGCACAGGCTTGATGGGAGAGCCGATGGCAATGAACATTTTGAAGAAAGGCTTCCCGGTCGTAGTCTACAACCGCACTCGAGATAAAACGAGGGAGCTCGTGAAACAGGGTGCACGTCTCGCGAAATCGCCTCTTGAAGCAGCTAGGGAAGCGGAAGTCATAATCCTCATGGTTTCAAACATCGAGGCCGTCCATGATGTACTATCGGGAGAAGGCGGAGTGCTCAGTACGTTGGGCAAAGGGAAAGTGTTCATAAATATGAGCACGATTACACCAGATGCCTCCCGCGAGTTTTCCGCGACTGTCGAGGCCACCGGAGCAAAAGCGCTTGAGGCCCCCGTGATAGGGACGACGACTGTCGCAAATAAAGGAGAGCTCACAATAGTTGTGGGGGGAGATCCGCGGGTTCTGGACGAGGTACGCGAAGTCTTCCAGGCAATGGGCAAATACATATTTCACGTGGGGGATTTTGGGTCAGCATGTGGAATGAAACTGGTGGTTAACCACTTCATTGCAGGCATGATCGCAATCCTTGCTGAGGGGGTCAACCTGTCTGAAAAACTGGGGATCGACCGATCCGCATTTTCCAATATCATAAACTCCAGTGCGGTTAAGTCTCCTGTATACGAGCTTAGAGCGCCGAAGATGCTGGCGTCCGATTATGCGCCTCAGTTCCCAACCAGACTGATGGTCAAAGACTTGAACTATATTACCCAGACCGCCGAGAAAGTCGGCGCAATAATGCCGGTCCATTCGCTGGTCCGTGATCTCTATTCACTAGTTTCGAGCTATGGGTACAGCGAGGATGATTTTGCGGTCATCTATGAGTTGTTCAAGAATCCGCGGAGCTGAAAGCAATTGATTCATCCGACAATTCCAGCATGTACATTGGTAGCACTTAGGTGTGCGGGGAACAATCCATTATCGTAAGGGAAATCTAATTGAACCAGAAAGAGAAAATTCGCAAGACAATTCTGAAACTTCGGGAAGGTCTCGACGGTGAAGAAGCAATTCAGAGAAGCAAAAATGTGTTGAGGCACCTCGAGAATCTGCCGGAGTACCGCAACGCGGGGCTCGTGCACACCTACGTGTCTTCGAAACCAAATGAAGTAGACACGATTATGATGATCGCCAGATCGTTTTCACGAGGAAAGAGGATAGCAGTACCGGTGATACTTGAAAAGAACGAGAGAAAGATCGGCACTTCCGAGTTGATGAACATCGGCGATTTGACCGAAGGTCCGTTCGATATAAAAGAGCCTAAGGTGTTCGCTCCAATTCAATTGGAGGAGGTGGACCTATTCGTAGTACCGGTAATCGCAGTGGACAAGTCGGGTAATAGGATAGGTTGGGGATTTGGCTACTACGATAATTTCCTTCGTGCGCAACTGAAACCTGTTGTTGCTCTCGCTTACAATTTTCAGATAGTTGAGAAGATTGATCCCTCTGACACAGATATTAAAGTTGATTATATTATTTCTGAAAACGAGATCATAAAAATCGGCGTTGGGAAAAAAGATTGAGGTATCCGCAGAATAAATGACAATGGACCAGCAAAATTCAGCTTCTGGTGGTGCGAGCCGCAAACTATACAAATCCACTTCGGAGAGGATTATCGATGGGGTTTGTGGAGGGATAGCTGAATACTTTGAAGTTGACGCCAGCGTTATTCGGCTGGTCCTTATAGCGATGTCCATAATTAGTTTCGGCGCAGGTGTTCTGTTTTACATCATTGCGATGCTTGTTATTCCTGCTGCCCCCATTGAGGCAAACCCGGCAGAATCTACAGAGTCTTCTCATCGTGCCTCGGGGGCGGGCGCCACGGCAACCCTGGTCGCAGGGATAATAATTGTGATAATCGGTATCACACTGCTTTTCAACTACTATTCAATATTTTCCGTCGCCTCGTTGTGGCATTATTTCGGCAGGCTGGCGCTCCCGGTGATTTTTATTTTGATAGGTGGGGCGCTTCTGATAGGGAGGGAAAAGAAAGGCGCGGAATCTTTGCCCGGTACCACCGCACCTTCGGGACCGGTTACCTTCGGCGAGGTCCATGACGAAGGTACATACGCGGGAGTGGAGAAAAAACGACTTGCCAGATCTGTAAGAGACAAGAAGATCGCAGGAGTCTGCGGCGGGTTGGCTGAATACCTTGAGGCCGATCCCACCATAGTCAGGCTTGTCTTTGTTCTTCTCGCTTTTGCATCGTTTGGTCTGGCGATTGTCCTCTACATTGTATGTGCTTTTGTGATCCCAAAGGAGGTTAAGCAATGAACCAGAAAACAAGAGAACGAAGTCACGTCGGAACTTTCGTAATTGGTATGTTACTGCTTGTTCTTGGCGTCCTGCTATTGTTGAGCCGTGCAGGAGTTGTCCAACTGAATCTAACTCGCATAGGCTCTTTTATTATACTGCTGGTCGGAGGCTTCGAGGCTATATCAGCTTTCGCGGCTTCGGCCCCGAGAAAACTGTTCTGGGGGTCGGTCGTATTTCTTGTGGGTCTTTTGCTGATTTTGGTCTCGTATCGTTTCATACCTGACTCGTGGAACAGAATTTGGCCCTCGGCACTGATTATCCCCGGCCTGGCATTCCTCATGCTGTTCTTTTCGAACCCTAAAGAGTTTGCTCTTCTGATAATTGCCGTTCTCTTTGTTGCTATCGGGTGGGCAGGCCTGTTTGCAGTCAGAGGCGATGCCCCCTTTAGCGACAGCATCATGGAATCACTTCATATCGCAATACCCGTTGCTGTCGTGGCTGCGGGCTTCTACGTTATTTGGAAGACTTTCTTCAGGTCACATGCGTAATTAGCATATACAAAAATATTTGAGACTGCCTTCCCGCTTCGGACCGCCGGAGGAGGGAAGGTCAACTGAAGAAACGCACTTTGTCAGGGAAACGGAGGGAGCGATTATGGAGCAGATCCTTCTGAATGAATCGGAGAGGCCGACCGAAGTCCACTTCAAAATTCTCTTAATGAGCTGGGCCGGATGGGTTTTTGACTTCTACGACTTGATCCTGTTCACCTTTTTACTAATCCCTATTGGAGCCGAACTTCACCTTTCGAGAGTCGAATTGTCATATATCCTTGGCTCTTCTCTTGCGGCAACTGCAATTGGCGGTGTAATATTCGGCGTACTCTCCGACAGGTGGGGGAGAAAGAGTGTGCTGCAGGCCACAATATTGACTTATAGCATCGGGACATTTCTGAGCGGATTCGCACCTAACCTCTGGATACTGCTTATCTTCCGGGCAATCACTGGCATGGGAGTCGGTGGAGAGTGGGCCACCGGGCAGACATATGTAGGAGAGACTTTTCCGGCTAGAGTGCGGGGCAGGTACGCTGCCGTAATGCAAACGGGGGCGCCATTTGGAATTGTGCTTGCCACATTGGTCGGAGGTTTTCTGGAAGGGGCGATCGGTTGGCGCGCATGTTTCTTCATATCGATATTGCCAGCATTGCTCGTTACATTCATTCGACGAAAGCTTCCCGAGTCGGATGTCTGGCTTAGTAGGCGTAAGATTATCTCACGAGACGGTTTCAGAGCTGGCACGATTGAACAGGAAGGGAGGAACAAGTTTCTTCTCCTCTTTTCCGCTGAGTACAGACGACTGTTCACTCAATCTTTGATACTCGCCATATTCGATATGTCGGCATACTGGTTCACATATTCCTGGTTGCCGGGTTACCTCCATGAACAACGAAACTTCCCGATGGTCAAGTCTGCAGTATGGATGCTTGTAACCCAGGCTGGAGGGCTGCTGGGTTACCTTTCGTTCGGATTTGTGGCAGACAGACTCGGCAGGCGTCCGGCATATTCGATTTACTCACTTATAATGGCAATTGCTCTTGTGATGATCACACTCATGTGGAGTGCCGTCGGGTCAAGTCCCAATCTCTGTGTAAAATCATAGAAGGTCACGCTGCCAGTCTGTATGAGATAAAATCTGTTTGATTGTCATGCGGACAGATGAGTTGCCTGAGCTGCTTAAGCTGTGCGAGCTCAAG
>JAJYIT010000014.1 GCA_021789975.1 Bacteroidota bacterium | reverse complement strand
CTTGAGCTCGCACAGCTTAAGCAGCTCAGGCAACTCATCTGTCCGCAGGACAATCAGACCGATTTTATTTCGTACAGACTGGCAGCGTGACCTTCTATGATTTTACACAGAGATTGGGACTTGACCCCGGAAGATTTGTAATTCTAACAGATACAGGTGTGGTAAAGTCAGGACCATTCACATGGATTGACAGCTCAAGTGTAACTATATCAGGATGACCGCATGGCGACGCCAAGATCACTCAAGCGGACGTGCAAACCGTCGACACGCACCTATTTGTTTTGCCACAAAACGCAGTGGAGATAGAACTTTACCTGCGCCTAAAACGCGGCATCACGACACTCGTCATTTCTATATATCGAACTCGCTTCATGGCTCGCATATTATACAAAGAAGGAGCGTGCCACGACTTTGTCCGGCGAGACGTTAGGCGCAATTGCTCGCACATAATGTAAGAAAGGAGACAAAGGTGGAACATATCTATCGATTCTTGTTAATTGTTTTCTTGACATCAACAGGTGCAAATCCGTTGCTCGCCCAATGGATTCAGGCGAACTCTCCAGGAGGCGGTTATGTGGAATATCTCGCGACATCCGGAACGACTATCATTGCGGGTTGCTCCAACGGCGCGTTCTACTCTTCTAATGGCGGTGGAACCTGGTCTACTGGTTTGGGCACTGAGGGCATTGACGTAAGAGCTATCGTCCCGGTTGAGACAGACCTTCTGGCCGGGACCAGCTTATTTCGTAACTTCGTGTCGACGGACAACGGCTCAACCTGGACGAAGACGAATACCGGATTTACCGGCACCTCAGTCTGGTGCTATGCAGTCAAAGACAGTGAGGTACTTGCGAACAGATAAAGGAGTTTTTGTCAGCACCGACGGTGGTACGGAGTGGGCGCGTAAGACAAACGCAATGGATAGCACTGATGTTTGGGCCCTTGCGGTCCTGGATTCCGATCTCTTTGCTGGAACCTCCGGCGGGATTTTTCTTTCTACCGACAACGGCACGAGCTGGACGAATGTCAGCACTGGACTGCCAACAGATGATGGATGCTGGGCTCTTGCGACTCTCGGCTCGGATATTTTTGACGCCACTTTCGGCAGCGGGGTGTTCATTTCCACGAACAACGGTTCAACTTGGGCGCAAGCCAATACTGGATTGATAAATACTTCGCCGAACGCTTTGGCGACTGCAGGATCCAACTTATTTGTCGCGACGAGTGGCGGCGTCTTTGTGTCAACGAACAACGGTGCAGTTTGGACTGAAGTTGATTCGGGGCTATTTCGCTTGAGTATATCGAGTTTGACCGTGCTCGGCACGAATCTTTACGCCGGGACATCAGATGGCACCGTTTGGCTGCGTCCTATTTCGGAAATGGTGTCGTCGGCTAATAATCGGTCAGAGGGAATGATCGCGCATTACCCGATGGACATAAACGCTTCCGATACGACGTGGAATTTTGACCCTATGACGTTGAATAACACGCCATTTAAAGATGGCGGTGTCTATTGCAACGGAGTCTACAGGGACGGTCAAACCTCAAACTGGTGTAATGCTGAGACGCCAGTTTTACCCGATTCGATTTTCAAATCGTTTACCGTTAGTGTCAAATTCAAAGTTGATAGTCCCCCTGCGTCAGATGGATTTCTGTTCGGCCGCCCCTTAATCGTCGGCGGAGACGATTACCGATGGATTGGCTGCAATTTGATGCCGGACACGACCGTGTTGCTCTTCTTTAATAATGGCGGGCTTACTCTAAGCGGGGAGTTAGTGAATCTCATACCTAGCAAACAGCACTTTGCACTCAACACTTGGCAGGAAATTACGATTTCGTATGATAGCAGCGACAGCATCGGCAAACTGTATTTGAATGGAACGTTCGCTTGTTCAGGCTCACTCCATCTCATACATGGAGCAGCCCACGACAGAACATTTAGTATTACAAACTACGGCAATGGAGGGGTGTTCAAAGGATTATTGAAAGATCTGGAGATATACTCCACTGTGCTGACACCGACAGAAGTTCGCAGTTCTCATATTGGAGTGCCGGCGGCGTTCCAACTAGACCAGAATTATCCTAATCCTTTTAATCCATCGACGACCATCAATTACAGACTACCGATGAACACCTTTGTGACACTAAAGGTTTTCGACATTCTTGGAAGGAAAGTCGAAACATTAATTGATGAAAGGCAAACTGTGGGCACCCACTCCGTGCAATTCAGTGCCCTAAATCTGCCGAGCGGGGTTTATTTCTACCGGCTCCAAGCAGGCACGTACCATGACACGAAGAAACTGTTATTGCTTAAATGATGGACCGGGCAACTGCAGATAACAAGCGGCAAAAAGACGCTCCGCATTTATATATATCGTCGTCGCTTCATCCCGATTGCCGCTGTACTATGGATGCTGCACAATTGTTTGTATGCGGCAATCGGGAGGACTCTTTTGCGGTGGACTTTATGCGAAACCGGCTTCACGCAGTAGGAAAGAGCTGATGGACAAGTATGGTAAAAGGTTCGTCCGCAAATCAAGCGGTTCCTCCCAGCCTATGCCGTCTCCCCAGAAGTAGGCTAATAGCCGATACTCTGCGGAATCGCCTACAGTGGCGAGAAAACGTGGTTGGGGAGGCTTCGCCGCCTCCCCGACTGCAAAACCTTGTTTTTGGCCCAAATTTGATTACGCAGGAACCGGCATTGGTCACCTGGTAACCGGAACCGGTTGGTCCGTGAGCGGTTTCGATCAATCGGGAACCGGCGTTGGTCAATTGGCAACCGAATTCGATTAATCAGGAACCGGAACCGGTTGACGGGGAACCAAGGTCGGTTACCAGGGATGCGGTGTTGATTACCGGGGAACCGGGATCGGTCAGTTGATAGCCGATGCCGGTCATGGATTGAGCAGACTTGATCACGAAGGAAGGGATGCCAATTGCCTGCTAAACGGGGTTGGTTTGGACGGGACCGAGACAGGCTCCGGGGGAAGCGGAGGCTCCTCTTCGAAACTTCGGGTCACCCGTGCAAATCGCCAGGTTGACAGGAAAAAGAAGGAGAGTTAGATTTATGGCAGTCAGCGGACGGGAAAAGGTGAACGGAGCTTTGCAGACAGATGGTGGCGATATTCACGGGAAGCCCCAGCCAGGACTTTTTGAAGTCTTGCGGCAGGAGCTAAAGTTAAGGAACTCCCCCCGTGAGATAGACTTTTATGATACCGTTCTGCGGGGAGTCAATGCTGATGTATTACTACGTTTATGTTTTGCGGTCGTTGAAAGACGGCAATTTCTATACTGGCTATTCTGCGAACTTGCAACAGAGACTAAGCGAACACCAGGGTGGATTTGTAAAATCAACTGTGAACCGACGGCCCCTAGAACTGGTATATTGGGAAGGTTGTCTGAATCGAACAGACGCGACGAGCCGTGAAAAATATCTGAAGACAGCATGGGGAAAGCGGTACATCAAGAATCGTTTGAAGAATTATCTCACGGGGTGAATTCTCACAAGACGTTGACGTCGTACCGGAGTTGTTTGCGCAGCCTGACTGGATATTTTGCACCACGTCACCCACGGGAATTATCCAATGAGGACATGAGGACATAAGGAAATTCCTGCTTCATTTGATAGAGGACAAGCAATTACGCTGCCGGTTCGATCAATCAGGCATTCAATGCGATTCGGTTTTTGTATGTCGAACTCTACAAGAGACCGCTGGTGGTAGCGGGTATTCCGCGGGCATTGAAGGATAAGAAACTCCCGGTAGTTTTGAGTCAGGAAGAGGTTTTGCGAATTCTCGATGTTGTCAAAAATGTGAAGCACAGGGCAATTCTGATGGTGACTTACTCGGGCGGACTGATAGTTGGGGAGACTGTCAAATTGAAGCTATCGGACATAGATAGCAAACGGATGATGGTTTTTGTTCAAGGCGCGAAGGGGCGGAAGGACAGGTATACGCTTCTATCGGAGGCTGCTCTGGCACAGCTGCGTGAGTACTACAGGGAATATCGTCCACGGAAATACTTGTTTGAAGGTTGGAATGGGAGGAAGCATTTATCGGAGCGGACTGCGGAGAAAGCTTTTGATACCGCAGCAGAAAAAGCTGGAATCAGGAAAGATGCGACCATACATACCTTGCGGCACTCTTTTGCAACGCATTTATTGGAGGCTGGTGTGGACATCAAGTATATTCAGGAATTGCCAGGTCACAGCAGGACCATGACGACAGAGATATACACGCATGTGAGTCAGAAGCCATTGGGAAAGATAGTGAGTCCGTTAGATCAGGCTTTACAGATAAAAAACAGAAAAAGGAAATAATACGGCTTGCAATCTACAGGCAGCAGAAAAATGAACTAGTGCAAGTTGCGGGACGTTAGGCGCCAGCCCGCAAATCAAAAAGGACATACGTGTATGAAGACGATGATATGTATGACAATGGTAATGACTGGACTATTTTTGTCAGCTTGTTCCAATGATCAGGTTGGTCCACCAAGCACCGTGACGACCCAATTCCCGTTGAGCATAGGTTCAACATGGACGTATGCCATCTACGATTCCATTGCGCAACAAGCCGACACTGTTAAGGTGACGGCTTACAAGCAACTCTCGACATCCTCTGCAGGCTCAACATATTTGTGGACTTATCAGTATAGAAATCGACTCGATTCAGTCTATGTTGTTACTGTAGCGGATACGGTGAGCTATTACTACTCATCCCTTGCAAACGGCTTGCCCGCGGCAAGCTTTGCTTTTCCCATGGAAGCAGGCCAACCTTGGCATTCGTATTATTATAGCACCTCAGTTACAAGCGCCAACATTTCAGTTCCTGCAGGTTCGTTTGCAAATAGCTTCCAAATTTTTGAAGTGCCCCATGAAGGGAACTTCTATGGTGGCACAACCTATTGGTTCGCTCCGAATGTTGGAATCGTGAAGGAACATATGCAGTGGTTCGTTACAGTCGATAATGAACGAGAAAATAGTACATGGCAATTACTCTCTTATTTTATAGCGCAGTGAGCGGGCGCCAGCGCCTAACAAGCGAGAAGAAGACGCCTGCCTACCAGCAGGCAGGCTTCCCGACCAAGAGCATGTCGGGACAGGCTATTCAAGGATCGCTTCATAGCACGCACATTATATAAAGATGGAGCGTGCCACGACTTTGTCCGGCAGGACGTTAGGCGTCATTTGCGCCTTCGCGGATAGGATAACGGGAAGTGTGTTATTCTACATAAGTATGTGAGCAAGTTGTTTTCTTGAGGCACCCATTGCCAGCAACGACCGAATTAGCAAATCGAGCGACACTGACGGATCGCCAGCTTCCATCTTCGCCACACGAGATTGGCTTGACTTCAATCGTCGGGCAAGTTCGTGTTGGGTTAGTTTCTTCTTTCGTCGCAACTCTTGGAGGTTCTTGCTCAATGCCACTTTCAGTTCAATATACGCAGCTTCTTCCTCTGAGAGATTCAGAAACTCCTGAACGGTTCCAAATTTCCAACCTTTGGCTTCAAGCCGACGGCGTTTTGCAGATTTCATATTCTTGCTCCTTCACATTGCATCGTACATACGCAGACGCCGTTGACAGTTTCGAATTACTTCCTTCGGCGTCTTTTGAGTTTTCTTTTCAAAGATTTCCACCACAAGGATTGCATTGCTATCCATCCGATAAAGAATGCGCCACGTTTTCGTTTCATCAACAACCCGAAGTTCGTGGCAACGCTTTCCAATCACTGGCATTGGGCGTGACTCTGGTAACGAGAGCTTCTCGCCCACTTGCAGCCGACGTAGCAGGTAACCAGCTTCAATTCGTGCTTGGCGAGAAAACGGCGGTGTTTTTATCTCGCCATGTAGCCAACCTATCGGCTTCTTCGATGTTTCGATTCGGGAATAAGATATGTCATGATTGATATAGAGTCAAATGAACCACACATGTATCTCACCGCGCCAATGGCAGATAACAAGCGGCAAAAAGACCCTCCGCATTTATATATGTCGTGGTCGCTTCATCCCGATTCGGCACCATGGTCGGAGCTTCGCGCATTTGCAGTGCCAAATCGGGACGACTTTTTGCCGCAGGACGTTCTCTGCCATTGCGGAATGTGGCACTCCAAATTCGTTGCAATAGTGTCCGGCGTTTGCTATCATTTTGTGAGATAAGGAGTCATTTATGAATCACAAGGTTCAGCCACAATACCTCATCGATGAGCAAGGGAAAAAGACCGCAGTCGTCATTCCCTTGCAGGAGTACGAGGAAATGCTAGAAGACCTTCATGACCTTGCTGTCATCGCTGAACGTAAGGATGAGCCGACAATATCAATGAAGGACCTGAGAGAACGCCTGAAGGCTAATGGCCTCATACGAGATTAAGTGGAAGTCATCCGCGGAGAAGGAGTTGAGAGGAATTCATACTGATTTCGTACCGCGGATTGTCGAGGCGGCGGAGTCGCTGGCTGACGACCCGTTTCCGGTTGCACATTGCAAGTTGGTTGGAGGTAGTGGGAGCTATCGTGTTCGCGTGGGGGATTACCGTATGGTTTATCAGGAAGGTACCGGAGTTTGTATCTACTTGGCATTCGCTCGACGTCGGAGCTTGGTTACCATCTCTTTGTGGGTGATACCTTTCTTACCCTGCGCCGATTGTGTTTGTGCAACTCCAAGCTTCTCAAAAAGATCAGCCTGAGCCTTGATGCGCTCATAGTGATCTATACTCATCACTACCAAATCCCCCTCACCGTTCGTAGTAAGGTACACCGGTTCATCCTGTTCATGACAAATCTCGGCGATCTCACGCGTCCGGTTTCTGAGGCTCGATATAGATTTTACTATTGGCATATTTTAGCTCGCGTTGTTCATGCGTAGAGTGAATCATAATTCTGACATAATCAAGTATCGATATGCGGCGCACTTCGCATAACAAGCAGGAAGAAGACGCCTGCCTACCCTGCCTGCCAGCATGCAGGCGCACATTTATGGCGTCGCGAAGCGGGACGACTTTTTTGTGCGAGAGGTTAACCGCAGCAGCCGCTTAAAGGGAGAAATATGAAAGTCTTAATCATTGGATTAATTGCCAGATTGCTTCCGCGCATGTTCGGAATTGAACCGATTAGACCGATAAGTCTCCCTCGTAGAATGTTCCCAAGGAGCGCAAACGGAAATTGACTTTGCATGTCAGAAGAATTGGTAGCTGTTTGCATTGCTGCAACGCTGGATGTCAGCTCTCTGGGCAGACTTGGTGGTCTCCCCAGTAGCCCGCACTGCAATAATTTGAGGTGACGCGAAACTTGCACGAGGTTCCGCTGAGAGGCTTAGTGTGCGTAGAATGCCGGATGAAGTGCAAATGCCGGCAGGATCTGCTGCAGGCGGATCTCTCACACAGACCGTTGGTTAGTAAGGCGGAAACTCCGGACAACTTGTGGAGATGCGGGGAGTCGAACCCCGGTCCGAAGATAGGACTCAGTGAGCCTCTACGTGTATAGCTTCGACCTCGTATTTCATCCGGTACTGCTCGCGAAGCAGAGTTGTACCGGACAATCCCGGCAAAGTATTTCCATCCAGCCACCGGGCAATTCCGGAGGGAAAGCCTGCCTGGGCGACGCCCACTTCCCGAACACGAAGTCCGAGAATCCGCATATCACAGGATGTGATATTGAGCGGCTCCGGTGCCGACAGACAGAACATCCGGGTGGACGGGTTACCTTTTTTTAATTAGGCAGCCAATGCGTAATTAGAGTTCGCATTTACATTTTTACCGATTATTTTACGTGGCACCGGCGACCACGACACGCAACTCACTGCTTCCCGAATCCCCGTCGATTCCAATATCATCCCCATGTTGAAGAAGACAATCTCGAAAGCACCTTCGGAAAGATGCAATCGGACATTCGGAGAAAATTGAGAAGCCTGGAGCTTCATTTCAAAGAACTATCAGCGCATCACTATCGGGCTCGTCAAAGAATCACAACCTATTTGCGGGAGCAATCGTTCCAACCCAATTCACGACTTCCAGATCTCGAAAATCTGTTTTGCAAACGTCTTCGGTTCGATCGGCTTCGCCAGGTAACCGTCGAAGCCAGCGGACTCGAAACGTTCTCTGTCACCATGCATCGAATGGGCGGTAAGGGCAACCACTTTGAGGTGTTTCGTGGAACTTTTCTCCCGGATTCGCCTGAGGATCTCCACCCCGTCCATTTCGGGCAGTTGGATATCCAAGAGAATGATGTCGGGCGTATGAGTCTCCAATATCTCCAACGCCTCTCTGCCGGAATCTGCTTCACGAACGGAGTAACCTCCCCGCTTCAGCAGATACACTGCCAACTGTCTGTTAATGGCGTTGTCGTCTACAACCAATATTTCCCGCATCTGATCCTCTGACAGCAATATAAGATTGACATCCACCAAAGGCAACGGACCCCGGATCGCATGCCAGGACTTCCTGCGAAAGGATACCGCAAAGGGACCCAGACGAAAAGTTGAATGACACCCAGCCTCTTCTCGACTCAGCGGCAGGATTTTTTTTGGCTTTCCAGCCGGACCTTCAGTACCTATCCAGCTTGAAGCTTTCTCCTAAATAGAGTCTTCTGGCATCCGGATCGTTAGCCAGGAATTCAGAAGTCCCCGCCTTCAGAATCTTTCCCTCAAACAGCAGGTATGCCCGGTCCACAATTGAAAGGGTTTCATGAACGTTGTGGTCGGTAATCAACACACCTATGCCACGGTTCCTTAGGTTCACGGCTATTTTCATTATATCTTCGACAGCGAGCGGATCGATACCCGCAAATGGCTCATCAAGGAGCATGAATTTCGGATCCGATGCGAGTGACCTCGCGATTTCGGTTCTCCTTCTCTCCCCACCGCTGAGGGCGTACCCCAATGTTTTCCTGATTTGGAGGATTCCAAGTTCATCCATCAGTTGTTCGCAGCGATCTCTCCGCTCTGAGCGCGTCATCTTCTTGAACTCAAGGACAGCTAAGATATTGTCTTCAACAGTCATCTTCCTAAATATGGATGCCTCTTGAGGAAGATAACCGATACCGAGCCTCGCCCTTCTGTACATCGGCAAACGCGTGATCTCTGTTTTGTCGATAAACACCTTTCCGGAATTCGGTTTGATCATCCCAACAATCATGTAGAAAGTCGTAGTCTTTCCCGCACCATTTGGACCAAGCAACCCGACGACTTCCCCCTGTCCCACTTCGACCGACGCACCATCCACAACGAATCTCTTCTTGTATCTTTTCTGCAAATCGCGAGAGTATAGGGTGCTCCGACTTTCGCCAAGTTTAGGCGTCGCTCCCGGCGTAGTATCAGTCATATTTTCAGCCCCGGTCCCGGTTGACATATTATTTGGATACGCCATCCTGCCTTAGTGGAAAATCGGAAATCTCGGGACGATCGCTGTAGTAGGCAAAACCGGCGAGATTGTAGTCGTTTGTCCTGTCGGCAATCAACTTCTCAGGATAGTAGTCTCCCTCCACGCCGCTTATCACCGCAATCCGGTCAATCTTTCCGTCTTTGAAATACATGATGACTTTGTCTCCGCTTACCTTGTTCACTCCGTTTGGTTTGTTCTTATCGTAAAGATAATAGAGACTGGTCGCATTATTTTCAACGATAATCCGGTTAACTTTTCGATGCGAAAGGAACATAGTGAGTCGCCTCCCTTTCATCTGGTTAAACCTGTTGCTCAACAGCGAGTCACTACGAGAGATGGCGAATGACGCACCTACCACATCCACTTGCGAAATGTTTCGGTCCTTGATATGAACGGTGATGCTGTCCCCCGTAAGCTGATTGTCGCCATACCAGACCACCGGTGACTTCTGCATAACCACCATACTATCTTTCGCAAAATAAATCGAGTAACCGCATCTCGCGGCAAGAGAGTCACGCAAGATTATCACGCTATCCTCTGCAATAAATCTCTGCTCTGAACTATCCCGAAACGCCCTCATTAATTTCGAAGTTATGTAGAGCGTGTCGATCTTCCCATCAGTTGTCGTATCGATCTGAACGAGCAGCGGCTTTCCGGTCATGATGCTGTAATTCTTCTTGCCGTAGTCTTCGAAATGTGAGCCATAAACCGTTACGTTATTCTGAAGACTTTTAATTTTTACGTTCCCATCGGATATTGTTTTTTGATCATCCCGATAAAACAACAGCCGGTCACCATTCAGTCGTGAAAGTGAATCCCTCACGAAGACGTTGCTGAAGAAGTGCGCCACCTTGGTTTCCGAGTCATAAGTTCCACTGTCTGCGGTCAGCGTGCGCTTTCGGTCATTAAGATAGACGCCTGAATTGGAGAACACTGTCCTTGTTTTGCCGTAGTAGGTGGCCCGACTTGTAAGCAGCGTCAAGGTATCGTCATAGACACGGACATTTCCATACAATTTTATAATATCTTCGGAGAGATTCTGAATCGCCCGGTCGCATTTCAACACAGAGCTGTCGTGCTCCATGGTCACATGCCCGACAAGCTCTCGAAAAGATTCACCATTATTTGTGTAGCCGAGGAGACTATCGGCGTGGACAAGGTGGACCTGCTGGTTCTGGGCGGCCGCGGAGGCACGGAAAAAGAAAAAGGCAGACAGAGTCAAATAGACGAAAATCAGACCCCTGGCGCGCTGGAGAAAGAAAGAATCGTAATCCTTACGGATCCGCTCTTGCCGCCACATGCTGCAAGGACCCTGGCACTTATTTCTCCGGGTATGATCGCAGAGTACCAGGTTCAATGTTTCCCTTTGGATTCTCCGCTCACGTTGAAGATCCTGTAATCGCTGAGGTCACGGTTCGATTCAAATCCGGTTCCCTGAATATCCTCCTTAGGCGATTCAATCTTCACAAATACATCGGACGTGACTTTTTGCGTGGAATTGTTCCAGAATAGTCTTTGAGTCCAGAGCGAAGTTCCGCTATCGCTGTGCGCATAGACGTTGCCAATCGCTTCCAGGTTATTGTTGGTGTTATCGACAATTCCACTGTCGGCGGTAAGAAAGCTGGTATGTCGGCCGAGCGAATCGTAGAAATCGACGCGAAGGCTGTCTCCAAGATATGTTTTGTTCTGATCGTTAAAAACCCAGAGGCGTCCTGCCTTTAGAACACCGCGGACCGTCCCGCTGTCGGAAAATTCGATTGTGGAGTGCCAGGATTCTTGATCGGGAAGTCTGCCGGTGACCGGCACCACGGTGGGTTTGAGTTTCTCAGCACAGCCGAACAGTGTTAGCATCCCCAGGAGAATGAAGATCCTATTCATGATTTTCAAGCTTGGGAGACAGGCCCGCTTTGACAAGGTCATGGAGGTGGACCATCCCGATCGGTTTCCGTGAATCGTCGATGACAATCAATTGCGTAATATTGAAGTCTTCCATTTCTTCAATTGCCGCTACCGCCAGCATGTTTGGCTTTATCACCTTCGGATTTGAGGTCATGACTTCACCGGCAGTCATCGTAGTCAGGTTAAGATCTTTCTGGAGAAGTCTCCTCAAATCTCCGTCCGTGACGACTCCTGCAAGCTCGCCCGACGGGTTCACCACGCAGGTTGCACCAAGTCTTCCGGACGAAATAGCGAGGATGGTCTCCTTCAAACTCGCAGAGGTGGAAACTTTCGGAATATCCTTGCCTCTCACCATCAACTCTTCAACCTTCAGGAACAGCCTCTTCCCAATGTTGCCGCCCGGGTGGTACAGAGCAAAATTTTCTTCGGTAAAATCCTTACGCTCAAGCAATACTATTGCCAGTGCATCACCAAGGGCGAGAGCGGCCGTGGTCGACGCCGTCGGCGCAAGATCGTACGGACATGCCTCCTGTTCGACGCTCGCGTCAAGCGCAAAATCGCTCTCTCTTCCAAGCTTAGAATCCTTGTTGCCGATAATCGAAATGATAGGAACCCCGATTCGCTTAAACATAGGGAGGAGTTGCAATACCTCGTGAGTATCACCGCTCTTGGAAATACAAATGACCACATCTTCGGTTCTTACCATACCGAGGTCGCCGTGCACTGCATCGCTCGGGTGAAGAAAAATTGACGGTGTCCCCGTCGAATTCATAGTAGCTACAATTTTTCTGGCTATGAGCCCCGACTTCCCCATGCCCGTAACCACGACGCGTCCTGATATCTTCGCAATCAGATCGACTGCCCCGGCAAACGCGCCGTCTATTTTAGTTTCGAGGCCTTTAACTGCATCGGCCTCGATTCTCACTACTTCCCGTCCTCTTTCTATTGAGTCCATCTCTAAAGGCTCTTCTTTTGGGCTTTAAGAATAATATCTATTATTTCTCTGACCGCTCCGTGTCCGCCGGAAGCTTTTGCGACGTAGTCAACCTTCATCTTGACATCCCGAACCGCGTTAGCCGGAGCAGCACTGAATCCTATCTTCCTAAGTATCGGGAGGTCCAGAATATCGTCCCCCACATATGCAATCTCCGCGTCACTCAGAGCATACTTCTTCTTGATTTCTTCAAGCGGTGAGACTTTATCTATCGATCCCTGGTAGACATCTGCAATCCCAAGTTCGGCAGCGCGTCTCCTCACGACTTCAGAATCTCGTGCAGTCATTATCCCGACGCGAAATCCATTCTGTAACGCACTTGTAATTCCGTATCCGTCCTGGGAGTCGAAAACCTTAATCTCCATTCCTTCGCGGCCATAGATTATGGAACCGTCGGTGAGCACGCCGTCAACGTCGAGGAAGATAGCTTTTATCTTTTTAAGTTTAGGTGCCAGGGATTGCAAGCGACTCATTGTACAATCTCGCGTCGGGACTCGTCGATCCGTTTCACTTGAAACAGGAGGCTCTCCAGAAGGCTCAAAGGGAGTTGAGTCGAAGCATCGCTAAGAGCTCTCGCCGGGTCAGGATGAGTCTCCAGAAACAGGCCGTCTATCCCGACTGCAGCGCCGGCTCGGGCGATCGGGAAAATGTACTCCGGTTGCCCACCGGTCTTGTCCTTCTCACCGCCAGGAAGCTGGAGCGAGTGCGTGCTATCAAGGATAACCGGATAGCCGGACTGGCGCATTATTACAAGCGACCTCATGTCGACAATTAGATTATGATATCCAAATGAGGTACCGCGCTCTGTAAGCATGACACCTCCGTTTCCAACTTCTCTGACCTTCTCTGCCTGCAGTTGCATGTCCTCCGGTGCCATGAATTGTCCCTTCTTGATATTAATCGCCTTTCCTGTCCGACCCGCAGCTTGAAGGAGTTCAGTTTGCCGGCAAAGGAACGCCGGAATCTGGAGCACGTCAGCCACATCTGCCGCCGCGCGGACTTCTGTTTCCGAGTGGACATCGGTGAGCACGGGTAATCCAAATTCTCTTTTCACTTCGGCCAATATCTTCAGCGCCTCATCCATGCCAATTCCGACAAAGGACTTCCCGCTCGTGCGATTCGCCTTCTTGTAGCTGGATTTGAAGATGAAAGGCAGTGCGAGTTTCTTCACGATTTTCTGTGCTTCGGACGCGACTTGGAAAGTAAGCTCACGGCTCTCCACAACGCATGGCCCGCAGATTATCACCAGTGGCTGCCCGTTCCCGACTCTAAGCTTGCCGACCGACACTTCATTAGCCATTAATGATCCCTGTAATCAAAGAGTTCGCAGTTCCGAACTGCCGAACTGAGTTTAGATTGTCTTTACCGACTATGCACCCATGACGCAGTTTATTGCGACGACGTCTACAATATCCTGTACGCTGCAGCCGCGCGAGAGATCAAACGCGGGTCTCTTCAAGCCTTGAACTATAGGTCCGAGAGCGTCTGCCCCTCCGAGCCTTTGCGCCATCTTGTAACCAATGTTACCGGCGTTCAGATCCGGGAATACAAGAACGTTAGCCTCACCGGCAACAGAGCTAGCCGGCGCTTTTCGCTTAGCTACATCCGGAACGATCGCCGCGTCAAGCTGCAGCTCACCGTCTATCTTCAATTGGGGTGCCTTCTTCTTCGCAATCTCCGTAGCATGTACCACCTTGTCGATCAAATCATGCTGCGCACTTCCCTTAGTGGAAAAAGACAGCATGGCGACACGAGGCTCATCACCAACAAGCTTCCGGTGGTTTTCTGCCGTGGTGACTGCAATATCTGCAAGCTGTTCGGCCGTGGGATTCGGTACTACTGCGCAATCAGCGAACGAGAAAATCTTGTTCGGAAAAATAATGAGGAAGAAGCTCGATACGATAGAAATGCCTTCCCTCATTCCCAGTACCTGGATTCCGGCACGCAATACGTCCCCGGTAGTCGATAATGACCCGGCCACGCTTCCGTTTGCCACACCGTCGCGTATCATCATAGCTCCGAAGAACAGCGGGCTTTTCATCGTCGCTGCTGCCTGCGCAGGCGTAACTCCTTTGGATTTCCTGAGTTCCAAAAAGGTTTTGGCGTAGCGCTCCGCGTTTTCGTTTGTTTCCGGATTTACGATAGATATCCCGCCCAGACCTGTGCCTGATTCTTTTGCCTTCTTGTGAATTTCGTCTTCAATCCCGATTAAAGAAATCCTCGCAATCCCCTGATCTGTTATCTTTCGTGCCGCGCTTATCGCACGGTCATCTGTTGCATCCGGCAATACAATGTGCCGATTCAGTGTCTTGGCTTTTGATTTAATTGTTTCAATTAGTTTTGTTTCCATGGTGTTTGGCTTCAGTCGTGTGATTGATATGCGTAATCTAACCGTTAGCTATCGCAATGGCAATGCAGTCAGGTGTATACGCTTGTATGGAAGAGGAAGGATTCAAGTTTCTGATCCACCTCACCCCCTGGTGTGATCTTGACGTGATTAGAAGAGGAAAGGATGCAACACACTTTCGTAGCCGATCTACGAATGTTCCCGATTCGTTCTCCCGGTGCTGAAAATTATGTTGCAAGCTTCCCGAGAGGAGCGGACTATCCAGCAGTCAGTGATTGATGGCCACGAGCTGATTGAGCGGACAGAACTCGACAGTGTACAGTTTCAAGGAACCATCCATGACCTGCAGACTAATCATGCTGTCGCCGGCACATGACAGCACTTCATACGGCCGAAACTCCGACACTTTTAGGCTAATCAACCCATCTCTATTCTCGACTTCCCTGCCGAAGACGAGACGATGATGTGAACCGATGGAAGTATGGATGCGTAGAAGCGCCCCTTCCTCTGATCCGGCAAAGAGGTAAACAGACTCTTCACTGCCGCAGCTAACGTAAACGGTGCTTCCGTTCTTCCCTTCCATATAGTCCCTCCCTACGTACCAGTCGCCAAGCGGGTAGACCGCATGTGAAAAATACAGATTCGGAAGGATAAACTCCTGATTTGCTTCAGGGACCACCATGCTGTTCAATACATAATCGTTGGCACCATAACCCAGCTGCTTCATAACCGAAGTCGAGTGAAGGTGGGGGAGGTCAATGTCGGCTTCTCCCAACTCGGGGAGCTCGACCTTGTACCCCGATACGGCAAGTCTTGCCTGGATAGCACGCTCGACTTCGCGGAATGCTATGTCCCCCTCAAACTTCAATCGGATAAATGAATTTGAGTCTACAATCAGTACTGTCGGTACGTCCACCAAACCGAAGTTCAATCCAATCTGGTTGTTGACATCATAGATAGCTTTCGAGAAGAGTCCGAGCCTGTTCAGTGTTCTTTGAGCAATTTCTGACTTGTACATGCACGACGGTCTCGGTTCCATGATGAACCAGAAGCAGACCGACAATTTTTCGTACTGCAGAGACAGGAGTTGAATTGCTTCAATGGCTTCCAGCGAGTGGCACGATACGGGATCGAAAAACACCAGGACATTGATAAGGTTTTCAGAATAATCTATCGACAGGCGGTCGCCTTGAGTGTCGATACCTGAAATCGTGGGAGCGCGTGTAAACTCTCTCGGATCCATGAGTACTACTTAATCAATGACCGAGTAAATGTCAATATCAGAACGTACAATATATTTGGTTCTCGTCCAGATAGAGGCAATTACGCTCACACTTCTTCAAGGTGCATAAAATCGATTTTCTTTGAACCGGCTTTTGGTGGCACTTGAAATGTCTGCCGTGTTTTCTTTTCCCAGCCACACCTTGCGTATATCGGGCATTCAAAGCATCGAGGTCTGACGGCGGTGCAGACTTTTCTGCCGAACTTTATAAGATTGAGATGAAGCTCATACCCAACGCCGTCCGGCACGGAGTCCCTGATTGTCTCATAAGTCTGGTCAGGATTTCTGGTTGCCAGTACTCCTACACGATTGAGAATCCTGTGAATGTGCGTATCGACGGGGAACGCATTATCGTCCCCGAGAGCAAAGAGCGAGACACATGCAGCCGTTTTGTATCCGACGCCATCCAGCCGACATAAATGTGCTATAAGAACATTACGTTCGACCTTTGCCAGACTTCTTCTCCGAAAGTCAGGAAATTCTGATTCCAATTGGCTCACAACTTTTGAAATCACTTTACTTTTTCTCTTCGCTATTCCGCCCACTCTTATCAAGTTCTCTATTACGGAAGGCTTGACCTTAGAAAGAGTCATGAAATTCGGAAATCTCTTCTTAAGGTTGGTGTATGCTCGATGACTGTTAATATCGTTTGTGTTCTGAGAAAGTATCGTTGCAATTAACAAATCAAGGGGGTCCGGCAATAAGGCTTTCCTCTCTGGAACTCCAAAGACAAGTCGTAACTCGCGCCTTATTGTTTCAAGCTTAGTGTTGATACTACCGACGGGTGGATTTGCGACTTTGTGCTTATTCAAAACACATGTGATTTCTCTATTTCAGTCTGCTCTGAAAACGAATTTCGCTACTGCTTGCTGATTCACCTGCGGATACTTCAGCGGCAGCCTGCTGAACTCCCATGTACGGATTGCGCTCATCGCAGCTTCCTCAAGACGGGAGTTTGACTTTTCAACCGGCACCATGGCCACGATATCACCGCGGGGATCTACGATAATCCGAATTCGGACAGTACCACCATTTTGAACCCCCGGTGGAAATTGTGGGCGAGATCCACGGACAAGAGTACGCGGAACGCCGTTCCAGGAAATCGCAAATGGAGTTCCCGTCGCAGAATTGTTGGCGGGATTTCCCGGTACAAACTTATTGCCGAATCCTCCACCAAATCCAGAAGTATCTGTCAGTCCGGCTCCATAGCCAAAGCTGTTCCCGATTGTCGAGCCTGTTCCTCCACCCGATCCCTTACCCGACTTTGATGTACCACTATATCCGCTCAGAGTATCGAAGAATGCCTGGGATTTATTAATGCCGATTATATCGTTCATGCCCGGTCCCTGAAGCGCTCGTGGAACAACCGATGCCCGGGGAGTGATAGTGTTTCGGCTGTTTACCCCTCCTGGTACCACATTGGCAAATGCGGCACCAGGATTTTGATTGACGGTACCGTTGCCGCCCCCCTTGCCGGCAAAGTCCATCCCCGACAATTCTCCACTGAGAATCGTAAGGTGCATCACGGTAAAGTGGACGTCAACGGGTGGAAGAAGTTTGTGAAATGACTCAGGCGGCTTCTGGTAAATCGGCTGGTAAAGTATGAGCAAAACTATGATAATGGCATGAATTCCGAGCGCAATTCCCAGGCCGCGATAGAAATTGCGCGCGTACGTCCTCTTTATTTCGTACTGACGAAAATAGTACGACGCAACAATGCTGCTGTGTTTGTTACTCTGCGGGTACGACCCAAACATCGGTTCCGACCTTCTTCTTCATTCCCTCTATCGCAGCTATAGCTTTTATACGCGTGTCGAAAGAGCCAGTGTAGACTTTGTACCATTCACCTCTTCCAGCTACTCTTTCGGGGACCACATGTGAAACCAAGCCTTTCTCGCCAAGCATCCTAACAAACTTTTCTGCCAGCACCCTTTGCCTGAATGCCGCGACCTGGAGGGCAAATTCGCCCGTGGTCGGAGCAGGCTTCGCATTTGACGGTGGTGGAGCTTGTGCAGAGACATTGGCAGGCGTTGAGGAGATAGATGTGACCGGCGTCTTGTGACCTCCAATTCTTAGTAGGCCATTCTTATTAAGCAAATAGAGCCCGCCGCCTATAGCGGCTACCACAACAACTGCAATTGCAATCCAGAGATAACGAGAGCTTAGAAACGATTCCCCTTCAAAAAGGTCATCGACTTTCTCCACTCTGTGCTCTACTACAGCGGGTTCCTCCGGGACCGGTGGCTCTTGCTTCGGAACCTCGGTGTGTTCATCCTGAAAGTTCAAAGGTGGCATTGACTTTCCCTCCTCAGTTGTTTTGATCTATTCATGCTTAAAGTGCGAAATAATTCCAACTGATTCAACCGGAGTTGCGGTGAGTACAGAGAGGATGACTCTCTCCAATGATGTCCATTTTCATAATATCCTGCTGCTGAACCCCACGAATAGGCTGAGGGGAAATTCCTGATACCCCTGCCATATGAAGTACCTCTGGTTGAAGAGGTTTTTGCCATCGACAAAGAATTCGATGGGGAGGGTGCCTATCTTCACATCGTAAGAAAGACCGGCATCCAACAAACCTGCAGAGCTCACTTTGTCCGTGAGAGTCAAGTCGGCGTACCTCTGTGAAAGCAAAAGCATTTGAACATGAAGAGTCAGATGCGGCACAAACTCGTACCCGAGATTCATCTCGAAGTTGACGGGAGAAAGATTTGGTATCGAAGAAAGTGTACTCGTTGTACCGCGCTGGAATTGGAGTGTAGCGTCGGCATTAAAATTTTCGGCAATATAATTGGCCCTCACCGCAAATGAGAGCAACGTCGCCCTATCGGCGTAGACGAGGTAGCTGCTGTTATCCGGGACCGAGACGAACATAGGATAGTCCCGCGACAACGATGCACTGAACTGGGGAGTCAAACTTACTGTATTCGAAATTCCCACTCGACTCCCCAATGTAATCACAGCATAATCTTGAGTACTAAGGAGAGCAGACGAGGCATCCACATAACGGTCGATGGACATCAAACTGACAAGAGTCGGTTGTCTAATAGTGCCTTCATAACTGGCAAAGAAAGCCACATTGCCATTCAGCTTGTAATCAACTCTGACGTCCGGATATATCTTTGCAATTCCATTTGCCGACTCATCCCTGTACTGGAAGTAGTTCACGCCAAGAGAATAAGTGAAGTCGCGAGCAACACTGGCGTTGGTGTAGTCCGCTCCAACCTTAAAGTGGTACATCGATCGGTTCAATCCCGTTACCAGGCCATACAACAACGGCACCGGACTCGGCGATTCCTGGTTAATGTTGTGATTCCCAAAATAGAGCGATGCGTTTCCGACGATCCATCCCGAAGGAAGAGGTATCTGCGTGCTTCCATCAAGTCCTATCGATGACTCTACCGCATTCCAGTAGTCTGAGATCGACGATCTGTCAAAATTCAACCCAATTGCGAGAGGCACATCACCGAGGTCCATGTTAGAGCTGATGCCAAGACTTACATTGTCTGTTTTCCTGAGATAAGGCGAAGCGGGAATTATCTGACCGTAGAGATAGTAACTAGATCTCGAATAACCAAAGCCGATGGAATTACTCGACACTTCCGACTGTGCAAATTTGAGGTCTTTCGAAACGCCAGCTCGTACAGAAAAGTCTCTCTGCATCGTATAAGGAATAAATCCATTTGAGTAGCCTCCGTTGATGCTTCCATTGAGAACCCAGCCTTCTTTGGTCTCCGCAGCTCCGGAAACGATGTAGTTCGCCGTAGTGTAGTGGCCGATGGAAGCTTTTACAAAGAGATCGGGAAATCCGTTTCCCGACGCAAGCTGCTGACGACTTAGCGACAAATCGGCCGGCACGTTCAATACCGTGCCTGTCAGATCCTTATTCTGAAAGAAAGAAGAATCTATCTCTATCGACGGTTTGTATGCCCTGGGCAATTCGACTTCAGCCTTCCCTGTTATCACGAATTCCGGTACTTGCACCTTGGGCAAAGTAGTATCGGGTCGGAAGCTTGTCACCGGCGGGGTCTCAAGACCCTGTGCAAGCGCAATACCCGGGACCAACCCAAGCGCCAACAATGCACAAAAGAGTGATGTTAGCTTCAACGTACGGCAACCAGCTTGGGAATAGATCGACCTCGATGACATGTGAAGCAAGTAACCTTCTCAAGGCCGGGGGCATTCAAATAGTTGCTATCGATATTCCGAACCATTGTTATCATCACTCTTGCCATTCTCTTTTGAGGCTTATCATCACTCGCGAAGTCTTGTTTGTTATGACAGAAATCGCACTTCACCCCAAGCGCTTCTTGAAAACCCCGCATTACGTTCAGAAGCTGGCCGCGCGAGGTTATGCCGTGAAGTACTTGTAGATTCTGACCGAACGTGTTTGGACCTTCGGAATCCATGATTGCAGATGTTACAAAACTCGCAAACTTTGGGTGAAGGTCCGGGACTTTGTTGAGATCCGAGGATATTATCAATGCCAGGATTACGAAAACAATCAACGCGCCATAATACATTGCAGTCTTATTCATCCAATCAGTTCTCCCTGAGCGAACTCAATTTCCTTAGTCTTTCCCTAGCCAACCTTGTGTACGAATCATCAGATCTGCCCTTGATGAAACCTTCAAGAAGTGCCTTCGCGCCACCAATGTCGCCCAATTTTGCGAGACAATTTGCCATATCGATTTGCGACTGTGCCACGATATCAGGGAAGTTCGGGAAAACATATTTCACTCTCAAATATGCCAGGACGGCGTCTGAGCTGTCTCCCAACCCACAATAGAAATTGGCTGCCTGCAGCTGAGCCTTGGCGCCGACGATGTCCTCTCGCGTCTTCGCTACTGAATTAGCAAGAGAAATAGCTTCCTGAGTATGTCCCCTGCTGAAATAGATTTTGCTGAGCAATACTTTTGCCTCGGCCTTCTGTCCATCATTCAGCGAGTCGGTCTGAGAAAGGGCCGCTTTGGAAAAGTTCGACTCGGCTTGCATCGTGTCGCCCTGTTGAAGATAAACTTTACCCAGGGCAACCTCTGCGGCGGTGCTGTATTCATCTCCGGACGACACTGCATTGTTCAATAATCGAATTGCTCCCGGCATGTCACCCCGCGACTCATAGATCTCCGCAAGTTTTATTTTGCCCGCCGTGATGTAATCGCTTTGAGTGTCCCGCTTCGTCAGGTCGGCAAGGACAGCGACAGCAGACTGAGATTTTCCAAGCTTGGTTTCAACCTGCGCAAGGTCGTACATCGCTCGTTCAGTCATCGAGCTGTTCGGAAACTTTGCAAGAAACTCCTTCAGGTACAGTTCAGCGCTGGCATATTTCTTCTGGTTGAGAGCGTATTCAACTTTCTTGTAATAGATCCTATCCACATGAGGCAAATCAGGGTGGTTCCGAACAAAATCGTCGATCACCCCTTCTGCTTCGTTGGTTCGGCCCAACACCGTAAGACAATACTGCATTCCGACAATGGCGTTATCGACATAATCGCTCGACGGATACTTCACGAGAAGCTCTCTGTAGCGCGATAAAGCTTCCTGATATTTTCCCAGATTGTAGTAGGAATCGCCTGTGCTGTACAGTGCCCTGGCGGCCACAGTGCTCGACGGATAGGTTACCACTACACGGTTAAAGTTGTCTATCGCAGTCGGATAATTCTTCTCTGTGAAATAAACCCAGCCGATTGCGTACTGAGCTGCAGGCGCAACGGACGAGTTCGCATCCTGCCGTAGCACATTATTAAAGGCCGCAATCGCCTGATTGAGGTTACCCAGGCGGAATTGGGCCTGACCGACCTGGAACAGCGCGTAAGCCCCGGATGAATCGCCTGAGAATTTAGCGGCAGCTTCACGATAAATGTTGAGCGATTTCTGGTAATCCTTCTCGTAATAATACGAATCACCGAGGCGCAGATAGGCATCAGCAATCAGAGCAGAGGATGGATAAGTGTCGATGAAATTCTGAAATATCTGAGATGACGCTACGAAGTTTCCACTGTAATATTCCGAATAACCTTTGCCCAGAAGCGCGGTTACCACATGATCGCCGTTCGGATAACTTCCCAGGTAGTCACTGTATCCATTTAGTGCCAGCTGATATTGACCAGCCCTGTAGTTTGACTCTGCCGCCATGTAGAGAGCTTGGGATTTGTCAGACGGATTGGATGCAAGCGATTCGCTTGAAGCATAGACCTGTGCGGCCCCGGAATAATCCCCCGAGGCATACAACGCGGCGGCATAATCGAAATGAGCTTTCAAAAGCTCGGGTCCTGAAAGCCTTGAAATGGAATCAAGGAAGTAGACTTTTGCATCGGAGTAGTCGCTGGCAGCAGCAGCACAGACAGCGGCATTTTTCATGGCCTCCGCATATAGACTATTGTCTTTCGATGCCTGGAGAAATGCATCCCGTCCTTGGATGAACGCCTTATTTTCATAATAGATTTTGCCAAGCTGGAAATCCGCTCTGGCAGTCTCCTGTTTTTGATCGCTGGATTTCGCGATCCCAAGCAACAACGATTCTGCTGAGTCAGGTTGTCCGGCAGCCTGATATGCCCTCGCCATTTCTAACCGCGAATCGAAATACAGATCGTCGGTAGGGTTGATCTCGCGAAGTAGTGCCAATGCTTTTTCGGCACCTGCTTTGTTTGTGCTCAAAATTCCCGATAGGAGCACTCTGACTTTAGATGAATGTTCGGCACTTGGATATTTTCGCAAGTATTCCGTATAGGCATAGAGAGCGCTATCACGAATGTTAAGTGCCATGTATGCTCTCCCTTGGTAATACAGCGCAGGCTCCATAACCTCGTCACGAGCGGAGAGACTCATGGCATCTGCGAACTCATCGATCGCGGAATGATAGTCCTTCAAAAAGAAATCGCACTCAGCCATTTTTTCAATTGCGTCCGACTTCAAGCTACTCGCGGGAAAATCGACGAGTAGTTTCTTGAACATTTCCCTGCTCTTGGCAAAGTCACCCTTCTTTCCGTATGTCCAGGCAGAACCGTACATAGCATAGTCGGCAAATTGGTTATTCCCGTATCCCTGATAAGAAAGGTCGAAATATTTGATGGCATTGTCGTAATCGTCTTGGGCGGCAAAGAGCTCCCCGAGCTTGTAGGCGGCTTCACCTTTAATGTTGTCTGCACCGGGGCTGGCAAGCGCGTCCTTGAGCAGCCTCTCCGACTTGTCAAATTCTTTAAGGTGGAGGTAGATTTCCCCGGACCGCAACTCTGACTGGACATAGTACGTGGAGCCGGGGTATCTTTGTTTGACTCTCTGATAATCGCTCAATGCGCTATCATACATCTTCTCCTGCAGTAGGCATTCACCTTCCAGAAAGGTGACCTCATCGAGCTTGCTTGAAGACGGGTAAGTCTTTTCGAAAGATTGAAATTCTTTCAGCGCCAATTGATATTGCTGGTCCCGGTATAACCCTACAGCGAACGTATAATCCTGCTGCTCCGCCACAGATGAGCCTGCCACCTGCCCAAACACTGAGGCAGATGTGAGAGCAACTACTATTCCCAACGCCGCGAGTATCGTTTTCATTTTTACGAATTTACTGTCCCATAGGCAGTTAATCAAGCTCATTTCGAGTAGATTCCCGAAAAACGAACGATGAGATCGCCACAGCAAGAAGCCCAACAAGTACGCCGGCCGGCACGTCGATAAAATAGTGCTGCGAAAGATAGAAAGTTCCTAGAGTCGACAGAAGAAGGATCGGAGACAGGATAAGGGCGCTCAACGGGCTTATTTCCAGAACGTATACGAACGCAATGGTTGCCCAGGCAGCATGTGAGCTTGGGAAAGTGCTCGTAGGCATCACTGCCAATCCCTGTTTCGAATCTCTCATTAGTTTGAGAAATTTCTTTACTTCCGGTACAGGAGCAAATCCCTGCAATGCAGTTTCAATTCTTGGAGGTATATCGAGGTGGTAGACATTGTCGATGAATCGGTCCTGTGGGCTGAGTGCGGGGACGGCCATCCAAATTGGGATCATCATAATTATTGTAGTGAGAAAGGCGAATGCATACTTCGAAAATGCCCACTTGCTCTTTATGTAAGCGATCACCGCGATAAGTGCCAATACAAAAGGAAGGCTCAAGAATGAAAGCTCTATTGCCTTTATCAGCAGGTCAGGGAGTCTGATCATTTCCAGACTTAAAAATGGATAGGTCCCGGTCAAGGAGTGGTCAATTGCAGCGAGCTCGACACCTACCAATCGACCTTTGTTCTCGACATTTAAGTAGCCGAGAAGGTACGACAGGATTATAAGATTCAATAGAATCGGAATCGCCACTTGAACAATCTGCAACACACGTTTACTTATTGATTCCGGTTTGCTCTTAGATAGTCTTTCGATGGCAGGTTCGCTTCCTTCCGGGACGTTTGTTGCCCGACTCTTCATGCGTCTTACTGCAGAGCGGATGGGATGAATTAGGAAAATCAATGCTAAAAATAGAGCGAGCGGGTTTGCAGATTCCTTCAGTGTAAAATCCGAATAGAAATTTAGAAAACTTTCTTTCCTGGGCCCAGGTACCAAAAACAACTTGAGAAGCAGTACCGCTAAAGCCAGGACTATTGCCATGCCGTAACTGATCTTAGTTAGCTTCTTCACCGGATCGACGAGGCCGGTTCGATCTGAAGGATGGATCGCAACCTTTGGAACTGATTCAGTTCTCATCCTGTCTGCTACAAAGCGCTTTGAATCTTTCATCGATAACCTCAGTACACTTCTCTCAGCGATACGCTGATTGTCGGGACGCTCGCATAGCCACTCAACATCACAGGCGCAACGGATGCGCCGACTGCAAGAAATGTGTTCACCGGTTCTGCCGGTAAAGAAAGTCGAGCCAAAATGAGGGCTCCGACAACTGAAAGTAAGGCTGCGCGCGAGGATCCGATGCTCGGCTTCTCGTTCGGTTCTTCCCTGCTCATCAACCCCTGCAGCTTCATTCTCCTGTTTAGATGATAAACTCTCGAACAAGATAGCTAAGATTTCTGCACGATAAAAAACCTTTTCGCCGAGATTTTTTTCGGGGTTGAGTGAATCCAAGCGCGGGCTGTGCCATCTAATGCAAAGATGAATCGTAGCTATATTTCTCTACCTGCCTAATTCCGATGAGTTGTTGATAAATTGGCTCAGGCGCCACCTGGTAATTGGGTTGTATCCGGGAACAACTTGTTCGATAGTTACCTTCGTGGGGGTACAGCCAGCAGTTGTGGTTCTTTCCAGTTCGAGCGGTTTTCTTTATATTGTTGAAAATGATCAGCTACGGCGCAAAACAGCTTCGTGACCTTTCAATATCCTTTGCCAAGGAATGGCTCCTTGCTGACGGAGACGGTGGGTTCGCCTCCAGCACGTTGTGCTTCATGAATACGCGACGCGAACACTCCATGCTTACCGTTTCCGCAAATTTACCTCTGAGAAGGCTCACTCTTCTCAACAAAGTGGATGAGGAAGTCATCATCGACGACCGCTCGTATTTCCTTGCAACTAATCAATACCCGGGCGCGGTATTCCCTGAGGGATATAAACTTCTCAGCAGGTTCACTTTCGACTATTTTCCGCAGGTGATATTCGATCTCGACGGAAACCAGCTGATGAAGAAAATAATCATGCCGAAAAGGTCAAGCTCTATTTACATACACTACGAGAATCTTTCTCGGAAACCTATCACTGTTCGTCTCCTTCCTCTCCTCAGCTTCCGATGGAAAAATGCTCTAAAAAAATCCGGCGACGGTTTCTTGGTTGATGAGCTTCCGGATGGTGTTCGAATCATCTCGGACATGAACCTTCCCCGACTCTATCTGAAGCTATCTCAAATTTACAGCACGAGTCCAGAGTCTTATTGGTACTATAATTTCATCTACCCGCGTGACGGCGGGGTCTATGAAAACGACCGTGAAGATCTTTACAATATTGGCTACTGGGAGACGGAGCTCGAGCCAGGAAAGGAGATGACATTTGCGGCATCTACCCGTGACCTGGCGGAATTTGATTACGACGAGATCGAGACACATTTCATCGAATCGGTTGAGAAGACGAGATCGAGAAGCAAGTTGCCGACAAAATATGTCAGGCTCGCTGATATTGCTTCCAATCATATTGTGCGGAACAAAGCAATACGGAGTCCGGCAATTATGGAAGGTTATCCCTATGGAGGTATATCAATCAAGGAGTCGCTGCTTTCGCTAGACGGTGTGTCCCTCGTCTCGGAAAACTCGAATTACGATATGGATTTTCTATATGATCTTGCGGCCAACGAAGTGAGCGGCGCGTTCCCTTCCAGAGTCGATGAAATGACTCTTCATGTTGAGTATGACGATCCGCAGATACCTTTCTATTTTGCGTTCGCCCTTGGACGTTGTGCAGAGAGATCAAAGAGTACCGACTGTGTAAAGCGCTATCTGCCTATTCTTGAGGAAGCCATAGAGACCATCGGCGAAAGCAACTTAGGAGGAACCAGATCAATGGAATCAGGTCTCCTTGACATAACCGGCGGCGGACTTTCCAGCTTAAGAGATGTGGTCACAAACGCAGCAGTCAACGCACTGTGGTTCAATCTGCTCACAATCGCCGCGAGAGCGAAGAGTCCTTCATCGGAGATTGATAGCGATTTCGAATTGGCTTCTGAAATTGAAACAAATTACTTCAGACAATATTTCGAGGACGATGGGAGCTATAAGTATTCATCCGGCACGAGTAATCTCCTGGTGGAAATGGTCCTTCCGCTCATACTCGAACATTCTCCCCTCAACGAAGAGCAGCGAACGAAGGTTTGCAAAAACCTCACGGCCATGTTCATCAAATCGCTCGATCCTGATTCGCGCGCTTCACACAGGGCCGATTCCTGCAATCTCATAGCAATCTACCTTACCGACGCAGCCGGGAGTCTGAGGGAATGTGGAGAAGAATTTAAAGTTCTGAAGGGGTATTTCGAAAAACTTCTTTCGGGTCAGGATTACACACATTGTCTGAACGGAATCCCAAAATGTGCGGCCGCAGACGATCCTCAATTCACGCGAGACATCTCATCGTCCGTGATGGTGGGAGAAGCCATAAGGCTGATAAACAAGTTTAAACTGAGATAAGACCGAAAAACACCGGATGAACACGGAAACGTCGGTTCACCACATGCAAGACAGCGAATAATTCATTCTGCTCGTTGGGTGTCCGCCAGTCCCGTGCACATCAGTGTCAACAGCTTCGAACGTCCTAATTCTTAAACACGGCGAGTATGTCGCTGCGCTGAACGATGCGGTAGTCTTTCCCGTCGAATTGAATCTCTTCCCCGCCGTACTTTGCAAACAATATCTTATCGCCCACTTTCACTTTCGCCTGCAAGTCTTCGTCTGTTCCGACTGCAGCCACCATTCCGGTCCGCGGTTTTTCCTTCGCAGTATCCGGGATTATCAGTCCGGATGCCGTACGCTCTTCCTTTTCTTCTGCGAATTCTACTAATACTCTGTCATCTAACGGCTGAATGTTCATTGATCCTCCAATTTTATTCTCTTATTCCAAGAAGTTGATTGACCTTCGGTTTGTCAAAACCGACGATAGGCCTGTTGTTGATTAAAATAACCGGTACTCCCATCTGGCCTGTTCTGCGGAGCATATCCTGTGCAGCACGCTGGTCACGCGATACATCAATCTCAGTGTACCTTACTCTCTTCTCATTGAAGTACTGTTTGGCCGCTCTGCAGAAGCTGCAGGTGGGTGTCGTGAAAATTATTACTTTTGGTTGTGGGGTAAGCATAGGCTTCAGCTATTTGGTTTGATTGCATGATATTCGTCAGGAGTCAAAACGACATAGGAATTGGTCAGCTCGACGGAGTTCTTCAACATGGCGCTCACCGGGCAGTACTTGTTCTGGGATAGATCGATCGCCCGCTCCAGGTCGCCATTCTGCAGATTCTCACCGTAGAAAACGTACTCGATGTGTATTTTCGTATAGACTTGCGGATGTTCCTCGGCGACCTGTGCCTTCAGTCGCACTTCAAACCCTCCGAGCTTCACTCTTTTCTTCTGGAGAATTGAGATCACGTCGCTTCCAGTACATGCGCCAAGCGAAATGAGGATCAACTCCTTCGGTCTGATAGCGGCGCTGCTTCCACCGAATTCAGGAGGACCATCAACGGTAACCCAATGCCCCGATTCCGTGAGGCCGGCAAAAGTAAGCCCTCTGACCTGTCTGACTACTGCGGATTTTTCTGCCATTTCAACTCCATTCGTATCTTTTGATGCAGATAATTTGAATTGGTTTCAAAGACCTTGTATGGTAACTATCCTCACGAGTGTTCCCCAGTAACAGATGCTCGGTTTGTTGTCCTCCGTGTACGTGAAGAGAACTCCCATGCCGTCCCTTCAATAACCTATCGGAAAGTTCGCAGGGATTAACCGCCGTTCTGATCCGGTCACTATTCCGTAGAACCCGCCATGTTGATTGACATAAACGACAGTTCCTCTTATTATCTGTGCGGAATTTGTAATAGAGTAAGTTGAACACCAGGGGAGCGTAATGGTCAGGAAAATGAATGCAGCCGCTACGATTTGAAACCTTCTCCGATTCACGGTGAGCTCCTGTCGGTTTTGAATTTCGTGCTTTACCTATTAATTTAATGCACTCGCGCCTGTAGCTCAATTGGATAGAGCATCAGACTACGGATCTGAGGGTTGGGGGTTCGAATCCCTCCAGGCGCACCAAGGCAACCCAAGTGCATCGGGTCAGATGAAGTTCCAAGTTCTCCCTCATGAAATCAAAATTTCTTTCTTGGTATTCCAAACGGGCTGGCCTTTGGTCCGCTTGAGGCAGACGCTCAAGAGACACTCTTATTGAAATCAGTAGACCTTGCAGGGCCATCCATGATATGGAGAAAACAAGGAACATGGGCGGACAGTTGGCGGATCATGAAGTGTTTCTCTTCGACACGGCAGATGAAGTGCAGAAGCTTCAGCATGCCGTCTTCCGACTGTCTCCCGGTTTTCAAGTCAATAGTGAATACATTAGAGATTGATAACCACTGAACTGCATCAACGAAGACTCTCGATCACTTCCTCCGTACTCCGAATCCTCCCCATTCTTGAAAACACCTTCTTGAACGTCATATCGTGTTCTTCTCGGGAGCGCGCGGAACAAGCATCTTCAACAAAAATCTGCTGGTACCCGTATTCGTAAGCAAAGCGTGCCGTACTCTCGACTCCGAAATTCGTTGCAATGCCGCAGAGGACAATCGTATCTAAACTTCGCCGCCTGAGTTGCAGATCCAAATCCGTTCCGTAAAAGGCTCCCCATTGCCGTTTTGTAATGACAATATCGGAGGGTTCGGGTCCGAGTGCAGGAACAAATTCAGACCAATCATCCCCCAGCGCTGCAGTAAACTGGATGTCGCTCTCTAGAATAGGTTTGAGGCTGTCAATTTTGTCAGATGAAAATTTCACCCTCACAAGAAACACAGGCATGTTGTTCTTTCTGAATTCGCGAACAAGCTTCCCTGCGTTCGACACGACGACGCTTGTCTGATAAGGTTCTGCCGTCATACCGACAACACCCTTTTGCAGGTCAATAACAACTAAACCGGTTTTCGATTTCTCAATAGACTGAATGTTCATCGTGCTCCTTCGCGATAGATTTTCTTTGGAACTGCTGGCAGATCACATTTTAGGTAGTCGCATTCTATCATCTTGTCAGTTCAAAATCAACGGCAGGGTCATGACATCTACCTTCCACGGTTGCACCTTCTTTTCTGATCATCTTCCGGTAAAACTCATTTACCGATCCACGGTGATAGACGGTCGAATTGCCTAACATCCAGGAGAGATTAGTCGGAGGGGCAAACCGAAGTAGATATCTGAACTATATCAGAAATCGTAGCCCAATGAGAAATAATACCTTGGCGGTGAGAAATGTCGAATGTTGTATGCCCACGCAATGTCTAGTCTTAGGAGGAAATAAAGGACAACCATCCTGGCACCGACACCAGTGCCGATAAGAAGGTCGCGAGTCTTGAGGTTGCCCTGCGAGTCGTGATCGAACGCCTGGAACTTCTTATAGTTGTTATACCAATCGTAACCCCACGCTGAGCCGACATCCAAAAAGGCATTCCCAAAAAAAGTTTGCAGAAGCGGTACAGGCCCGGCCGCGAGGAATCCGAGCATAGGAAATCGTAACTCCATATTCACAAGAGCGAAGTTGTTTCCAAATTCCGAGCTGTAATTGTAGCCGCGCATCGGAACCACAGGTGTAAGGAACGCAAGGTCTTCAACGTTTCTGACCGGGAGGAAATCCCCTTGAAAGGTGGCATTGATCCAGTTCTCCGTTCCGCCGATGAAAAACTTCTGCGGATTTGAGCCCGTAGAAGTTCCTGCAAAGACCCTCCAAGCAAATGTGTAGAATGTTCCGAATAGCTTCAGGTAATCGCGATAATCAACAATACCTGAGACGAAGCTAATCCCATCCCTGCCGAATTTTGGCGTGCCGAAGAGATACGCGTAATATCTCGCCCCGTTGATCGGAGCAATGTATCCGAAGAAGGAGTTGTCATGCACGTATCGGAGCGACGGTACGATCAGTGTCCTATCCTGGACTGGTTCAGCAGGCTGATCCAGGTTTTCACGACTGAGTCCCATCCAGCTGAGTCCTGACTCGACTCGGCTGAACCTGTCAAGAGGGTATGATGCCCTCAGAGATATTCCATAGGATTGGAACCGGTAAAGGTCGTAATAACCGGTGAGCGGTGAAGTTAAGTAAAGAAAACGAGCGAAGTGAGATCCCTGTAACGACAATGAGACCCGCAACGGGAGGTAATCATATTCAAAACCATAATCGCTGTTCTTCAGATCTACCATAAGATCTGTCAGCAGAATCAACTGATTGTTCCCGAGCATATCACTGAACGCAAGGATGGTACTCCCCTGTACGCCGAAGAAGGTGTTGTATCCGGCATTTCCATAAACGATATCCGGAGTAAAGTTCACCCTATATTTCTGTGCGATGAAGTTACCCGAACTGTCAGTATTGTTCTCGATCTTGAAATTGCCATTGAGCGACGGCGTCGTGAAAAGACTGTCGACATTATATGATCTTCCGAACACGTAGCCGCTGAGATCGACTTGCACATCTTTTCCGTAAAGATCCTTCGCCTGTTCCTTTGATGAAACCGAATCACGGGAACTGCTAAGCCTCCTTCCCGAAAGGTCGGCTTTCGCGGAAGGGACGGATGACTCTACAACCCTCTTCCTCATAAACGGGGTGAGCGGAACCTGGCTTTCATTGAGGACGTGGCCGCCGGGGTTTCTAAGAAGGAAAATGTCGAAGCCTCCATTCTCTAGAGCTGAAAAAGCCAGCTCGGATCCGTCTTTGGTCAGCGAAATCTGGTAGATGCCGCTAAGTGAGTTCGTGACAGGCCGGCTGCTGTCTGTTTCAAGATCCATATAATACAAGTTCGTGATACCGCTCTTGTTGGATACATAGTAAAGGTGTCTTCCATCCGGCGCGGCGACAGGATAAGTCTCATCAGCATATTCGGAATCGGTAATCTTCCGAGTGATACTTGTTGCGATATCTATCGAGTATATATGCGAATGAAGGAAATCATGATTCCAGATTCTGAAATCTTTCGGAAGCTCCCTGCTGTCCAGAAATGCGCCGCAATCGCTGACGAAGAAGAGGCTCTTCCCATCCGGAGACCAGCTTGGATCCGAGTCACTGAAAACATCATTCGTCAGGTTGGCAAGATTTTTGTTTTTTAGATCGTAGACGAAAACGTCGGACTGCCGGGAATTGTCCCCAACAAACGCCAGCCTTTCGCCATCCGGGGACCATGACACCGAGAAAAGTCCTTCAAGTCTTTTGAACTCGAGTTTCTGCATCTCGCGCGATTTCACGTCGATAAGGTATATCGCATCGTGCGACCCACTCTTGACCGCAACCGCAATCTTGTTTCCATCTGGCGACCAGGTCAAACCGGGAGTCAGGAGGTGAAGTTCTTCGAAGTTCTTTGATTTCTGACCGTCCACCAGCTTCATTACTTCGCTGCCATCAGACGCATTCATAATAAAGATGCTGAAATAATCATCGCGGTCTGAAATAAATGCTACCTTATCTCCCTGTGGAGATACAGCGGGGCTTGTATTATAGAAAGTGCCGATCTCTTCATGGTCGGTAAGTCGCTTTGCAAAGTCCTCGGGACGTTTCCGCAATGCAATTTGTGGCCAGTACTCTACTTTCTGCTCGTGCATCCACCTTTTTGACAGTTCCTTCAACCCGATTCCGAGGGCGCTCTTGAAACCCTGTTCCACACTCCGCGTTGTCCTTATGCGGCTAATGATCTCCCCGATTTTTTCGTTCCCGTACTTGTTGGCAATGTACCATAAAACTGATTGGCCGCCTCGATACGCGAAATACCCATAAAGACGGTCAACAGGAACAAGGTTTTCGCTGATCGTGGCATCCAGCATGAACATATCGGAGTTGGTATCCCACCGGAGAGATTCGTATTCCGCAAGTCCCTCGTTAAGCCACATCGGAACCTGGAGGGTAATGTTGTTGGCTATCATCGATTGTACTGATCCGCCGTAGAGCATGTCGTTGATGACTGCATGCACAAGCTCATGATGTATGACATGGCGGAAGAGATAGTATGATCCCTCGAAGGGAACCACAACTCTATTCTTGAATAGCTCTGTTACCCCGCCAATGCCTTCCTCCAGATACTCCGAGACAACATTCGTCTGCTGCCAGTCGTTGTGCGAGCTATAGACAACGAGAGGGATGCGGTTATTTATTTCGTAATGAAAGTCCTGGCTGATCGAATTGTAAGACTTTTCGGCGGTCTCTGCAGCAAACTCAGCCAGATAATACTCCTGAGGATAGAAGTACACGTCGAAATGTTTCGACTGTATGAAATACCACTCGAAGCTCTTGTACTGGATTTTGTTCTTGCCAAACTCATCAGTCTGAGCAAATGCGGTAGTGAACAACAGGAAGGTCGTAAAGAGTATAGATCGTCGCGTCGCTTTCATTGCTTGCCCTATGCGGAAACATACCAATGTTTGCGACTAAATGCAAGATTAGAACTTGAACTTGTAGCCCTCTTTCGCAGCGCAAAGCTCAAATGAGTAGCCCATCTTCCTCATTTCATTTTTGCAACCGTCTACTATCTCATCAAGTTTCTCATCATCCAGCGAAGGATCGTAGTGGAACAGACAGAGCTTTCTTACCCCGGCACTCGCCGCAACTTTAAGAGCAAAAAGATAATCCGAGTGTCCCCATCCGATGTGAGCCTTGTAGAGCTCCGGTGTATAAGTTGAATCGTGTATCAGGACATCGGCACCTTTCGCAAAATTTACTATTCTGTTGTTTGGATCACCGATCTGATTCTCGTAGAGTTTGATTGTCTCCCCAACGCCATTAGTGAAAAGATGTCTCGATTCCCTGCTAAACGGTTCATTGTCACTTATGTACACGATTGCCTTACCGCCCTGACTGATCCGGTAGCCAAGTGTATACCCGGGGTGGTTCACAAATATTGATTCAACTGTTGCGTCGAAAGCTCTAAAAGAGTTCTCCGAAAGAGGAACGAAGTCAATTGTCGCTTCAAGCTCTGAGAGTTTCACGGGAAAGTACACTTTGTCCATTTGGCCTGCCACCCACTCTCGGAGTTTCAAGTCTTTTGCCTCAGGTCCTGCAATCCTTAACACATTTCCCTGTATGAACGCCGGTCGAAAGAAGGGAAACCCTTGGATGTGGTCCCAGTGGGGGTGCGTGATCAGGATATAGGCGCTGATAGATTTGCCGCGCTTGATCAAGTCTTCGCCAAGGCTCCGTATGCCGGTGCCGGCATCTAAGATGATCAGGTTACCGTCATCGAGCGTCAGTTCCGTACAAGCGGTGTTTCCCCCATACCTCTTGGTGGCGTGACCGGGCGTCGCGATGGAACCGCGGACCCCCCAAAACTTCACCTGCATAGTGCCCACTCCTTCCAATATGCCCTTCGGAAGAAGGACATTGAGGACTTTTCAAGTGGACTTATTCTTCCTGTAGTTAGATATGTACTCCACATAGTGCTGAGCGGAATCTGTAATTCTCCTGATTTCTTCATCCGATAAGCTTCTGACTATCCTTGCCGGGACTCCCGCTACAAGGCTTCCTTTGGGAACAACCATGCCTTCTCTGACGACAGAACCCGCGGCAATAATGGAATTCTCTCCGATCCTGCAACCATCAAGCAATATTGCTCCCATTCCGATCAGGCAAGCTTCTTCAATCACACAACCATGGACAATTGCTCCGTGTCCGACGGTCACATTAGAAGCTATGAAAGTTGGCCATTTATTGTGCGTAACGTGTATCACAGCAATGTCCTGAACGTTCGTGCGTTCACCGATTCTTATCGAATTGACATCACCACGGACGACCGCATTGAACCAAATGCTGGAATCTTTCCCAACAGCGACATCACCGATAAGGTTCGCACTCTCTGCAACAAAGGCGCCTGCTTCGACTCGGGGCAGCATCCCGAGGTACTCCAACATCATTTCCCTGCCACCCTGGGCGGGACCCATCCAACCCTGTTAACACTCTTCAACTTCACCACGACGCTGCCCAGGATAACTTTCACATCGGCCCTCAACGGTACGGCTTCAGGATCTGCACTCATCCAACCAACAAAATCGCCCGTAATGCCGAAGAACCCCGTGAAGTTTATATGGCCGGACAATCTGTAAGATTCGACCGGATATTTAAAAGCCGTCACCTCACAAGGTTCTTCCTTTTCATTAATGGTCATCGTTACTGATGAGCGGACTGTGTCCACAATGATTGGTACATCAAGATTTGTCCTTTTTCCGCCTGCTTCAGAACATGCACGCCGCAAATAGTAGAAGAAACTAACTCCGTCGGTGTAGGGTTTGTCCAGCGGAACCGTCGCCTCTCGGAGCATTTTTCCGTTTTCGGACTGACTCCAGTCAACAATCTTTTTTGAATAATCGAAATTGATCTTGGTAAATATCCAATTCTTTCCGTCTCTGACATCGTTGGATGTGCCAAGGCACATCAAGCTTTCAGAATCCGCATAAGTGTCGTAGACGGCCCGCAAATTCACAAAAGGAACCCCACTGTAAGACTCTATGAATGCCTGGAGCCGGTATGCGGGTTCACCATCGTAAACTGTCTTGCCGAGGACTTTGAACTTGACGGCACCTATTTTGAAAAACAGATAACCGGCTTCGAACGTCATCCCTTCGCCGACCTGGGCCATAGAATTATCGTCAGCATCAATCCAACCAGCCGCGTTAGCGGATTCCTTCATTCCTTGAAAAAAGGACAAAGCATAGACCGATCTCAAAACGAAAAGCGAAAGAACAGCCATGCCGGCCAGCAATGACGTCAAGTACAGAAATTTCTTTAGCATTCTTCCCATATCAATTTTCATTTTAAATTCTTGCTGAAGAACTAAAATTGGTGGTAAAAATGGAGCAAATCTTACCGAATGGACCTGCGGTTACAGAATCAGGATTGACGCGCATCTCCGACATACCCGGCGGGAACCTTCCCTTTTACCGCCACTTTCAAACACCCGATTGCATCATAACGACGGAAGCAACTTTTCTCGTCGGGAGGCATGCCGGGAGTTCTCGGAAAACCAGGTTAATCACGGGAGTGTCCTCCAAGATAATCGTTCAATATCTCCCGGTCCCTTGTCAATGCTGTGCAGGCACATTGAGACCTGCTATCCTTTCGGCTTCCGGGAAGAGGGTTAGTGCCTTCTGGAACTGGTTATCGACTCCAAGTATTACCCTATACCATCCATTGTTTCCCCATATGTTGCGGGCTATTTGAGCTTTCAATAGAGTAGACACGTATTTGATATTCTTCTCATATTCGGCCCTCTTGACTGTAATGCCCAGCTTTGTGGCCTGATTGAAAAGGTTGTTCAGGTCGTTGCTGTTTACTTGATACTCATCGTTGAACCTCTCGGAGGTGATGTATTTTTTCCGCAATTCGTCCTGGCTCTGACTGAAGTGGCTATCCACATATTGGATAAAAACGCTCTTGATCTGGAATTGATAAATAAAGGAGGGAATGTCAGCCATCTTCACTATATAATCGGGAGTTATTCCTCCGCCGCCATATACCTTGCGCCCGGAAACAGTTCTGAAGACAGGTCGTCCGGAGTCGCTTTCAAGAGTGTGTGTCAGGTTTGACCCCGATTTCTCACTGCTGTCAATCTTCTCAGCACCGAGAAAGTAATTCTTCCAGTTAGACTCCTTGCCATACGGCCGTTGAATCAGTCTGCCGCTCGGTGTGTAGTATCTTGCAATTGTAATTCTTACGGCGGAACCGTCATTCAGGATGAATTGACGCTGGACAAGTCCTTTTCCAAATGTGGTTTCTCCGACGATCAAACCGCGGTCAAGATCCTGCGTCGCACCTGAGACTATCTCTGCTGCCGACGCCGTCCCACCATCGACCAAAATTATCAATGGGAGCTTTGTGTAATTGCCGCCGTTCGAGACCAGGGTCTCATCTGCCTCAGGAATTCTACCTTTGGTGTAGACAATAGTCTTCCCTGCCGGTATGAACTCGCTTGCTACGCCTACTGCCTCGTTCAACAACCCGCCCGGGTTGTCACGCAGGTCAAGTATCAACTCCTTCATCCCCTCTGATTTTAGCTTTGACAAGGCATTCTCTATCTCTTTATTCGTTGTCTCCGCAAACCTATTGAGATAAATGTAGCCCACGTCCTTGTTGACCATGAAAGCAGTGGTAACGGAATAGAGCGGAATCTTGTCTCTGATGATTTCGAAGTTCAGCGGCTTATCTACGCCTGCACGGACGACGGTCACCGTCACCTTTGTGCCTTTTGGCCCGCGAAGCTTCTTCATGACCTCTTCGCGGGTTATTCCTATTGCTGACTTGCCGTCAATCGCAACGATCTTGTCGCCGGCCTGGATACCGACAAGCTGGCTTGGACCACCTGCAATAGGCGACACAACCAGAAGTGTGTCCTTAACCACATCATATTCGATGCCAATTCCATCAAAGGAGCCACGAAAGTCTTCATTGATCTGTTTGAGCTCCTTCGCCGGGATGTAAACTGAATGGGGATCCAACTGGCCAAGCATGCCCTTGATCGCCGCATCCACAAGCTTCTGCGTATCTACGTTATCGACATAATATTTGTCGGCGAGGCTAAGTACATCTTTGAATTTCTCAAGCTGCTCGTAAATATTGTCGCTGCTAAATACATTCTGTATCTGAGTCCCGATCAATATCCCCACGACCACGAGTACCAATGCGGCGGCGGTGGAAAGTCTCTTCTTAAACAACTGCATTCATCTCCCTTTCGGAATTCCCGTCCTCATGCAAACAAAAACTCTCGCCTTCGTGTTCAAATCGGATGCGTCCAAAATAATTGTTCCTGCAAATACCCGCTCGGGCAAAGGAATATAAGACAAGCCCGACCGCCCAACAAGCAAAACGGCTGATAAGGCGCGCTACCTGAGTTTGCGTATAGCAAACTCAAATTTCACTTCAAACATTTTCTCCAGCCTGAATCTGGAATGCAGAAAAATGACTGAGCTCTGGTATACCCTTTCGAACCCCGCTTCTGAGAGTGAGACAGTCTCTATAGGAAATCTCCACAATGTGAGAGGTTTGTCGGAAGTAATTGTGGCAGCAATCTTCTGCCACTCGTCGGTGAGTGTAACAGAAGTGACTGACTCGGAAACCCCCGTACTCCTGAGCCTGGAGTCTTCGGGTTTGGCCCCATCGATAGTATAGTACCTATCGTGGGCATCCCCCGCCATCAGGCCGATATTGAACTCCACGCCGAAGTCCACATCCACTCCCGGCTCGCCCAAGATATCCACCTCATAGCCGCAAACAAATTTGTGGACGCCCGGTTTGAATTCGAATGTCTTAGTTACAACCACGGGAGCGGGTGAGCTTCCGTCTACATTTCCAACTCTGGATAATCTAAGGAGAGCTCCGTCCTTCTTTCTGACAATTTTTTTCGTATACCGCCGATTGACGAAGTCCCCCAGTTCCTTGTAGCTTGCCGCCGCAAATTCTTCGAGTGTAGTCGCACCTATGAAGTGATCGATGAAGGAACCTCGTCTGTACCAGTCGTAGGTCAACAGTTTGTCAAGCCCCTGTTCTTTCGAGACTACAAGGTCGTGGATGCTATGGACCTCACCGTCGGCACCATTTACAGAGGTAGGCTGTCTCAGCTTGTTATGATACCCTTCGGGCCTCCTGCTGAGAATGTCAAGGAGATTGAACGGCACCGGCTTGTAGTCCAATTCGAAAAGTGCGCCGCCTTCTTCCGGCTTGAAGTAAGCATCCATGACATTGGACTCGACCAGGATTTCCTCAGATCCGTCTCTGTCAAAATCTTCGTGGGTAATGCTGAGATCGGTCTTCTTCTCGGATTTATCGATCTCGACTTCAGCCTGGATCATGCTCTTGTAAACCGGATAACGTAGGTTTGGAAGGTAGAGACCGCCGAAGATTCCGTGCCAGTATGGATCGTTACATTGAGACGCCCAAACCTTGTCCAGAATGTGATCTACCTTCCCGCCCTTTCGTTCCAGGGCGTGTGCACGCTCAGAGAGCCTGATCATCTTTTTGTGAATATTGTTCGATTCGGGATATTTGGCCAGGAAATTTCTCCAGTACCCACCGCGTACAAACTCTTCGTAATTATCGAAGAGCTTGGCTTCCTTAAGTCTGTTTTCAAACTCTTCATATTTCAAATAAAGCTCAGGCGGCAGTGCCCAGTGCAACATCTCCGCGTACGAGGCGTTCTGTAGATAGACGCGGCCTATCGGTTTGATCGTCTCCATTGCCTCGGAAAAATGGATTATCTTGATCCAATCGGAATTTTCCTCAAGAGCACGAAAGAAATCTTCCAGCCACCCGTCTTCGTATACATGCTTATAAGTATTCGGCCAAACACCAAACTTCTCGCCGTCATCGGCATAGACCGCAATCCTTGATCCGTCTTCGCTGGCAATTGATCGCAGGTAGTCGATGGTCTTCTGAACTGATTGAAAAGGAATTGTGTACCGGAGCATCTTGCTAATAGGAAAAATATTAACCGTCTTTCCCTGTTCTTCCGTGACGTAGTAGCCGAGAAGGTCTTCGTCTTTCAGACCGACGTATTTGAAGTGGGTGTCATCGATGACAACAGATTTTACTCCGCATTCAGCGATAGGTTTTACAATGTGCTGCTCCCACACGCGTTCGGCAAGCCACATTCCTGTAGCGGTGAAGTTGAAATTTCTTTTGAGGTAATCATTTAGTTTCCGGATCTGACCCAATTTGTCTTTATCGGGTATGATAGCAAGGATGGGCTCGTAGAACCCCCCGGTCATCATGTGCACCTGACCGGATTTGATCAGAGACTTCAACTCCGAAAAAATTTCAGGATGTTTCTTCTTCAGCCACTCCAGAAGGAAACCGGTATAATGCTGTGATACTTTGATCTTCGGGTGGTTCTTAAGAATGTCAAGAAAAGGCTTATAGGATTTCTTGTAGGCGTCCTCAATCACATGATCAAAGTTTCCGATCGGCTGGTGATTGTGGATACCGAAGACGAGGTTAACCGTTTTCATCAAGTAGATTTTCCGTAGTTATTTTTCCGGCTTCACTTGCGGGAAGAAGACGACATCCCTGATCGATTCCTGGTTTGTCAGTATCATGGAAAGACGATCTATTCCTATCCCTAACCCAGCGGTAGGAGGCATGCCATATTCGAGAGCCCGCAGATAGTCATCGTCGATTACCATTGCCTCTTCGTCTCCCCGCGCACGGAGCCTCGCCTGTTCCTCAAACCGTGACCGCTGGTCGGTCGGGTCGTTCAACTCACTGAAAGCATTCGCAAGCTCGTGTCCGTTGCAGATCAACTCAAACCTCTCCACCAACCCGACCTTTGATCTGTGCCGCTTTGCAAGCGGAGACATCTCGACGGGATAGTCGGTGATGAAAGTCGGCTGGATAAGTCCGGGTTCCACTAGCTCCGAGAATAAAGCGTCGATTATCTTTCCGTATCCCATAGAGGCATCAATTTCAATCTGATGACGCCTGGCTATCTGAGCGACTTCCTGCTCTGATCTACCCGTTACATCTTCGCCTGTCGCCTCACGGATTGAATCAAGCATCGTAACCCTTTTCCAGGGAGAGGTAAAATCAATCTCTTTGTCTCCAACTTTAACTTTGGATCCGCCCGTCACCCTGATGCAGGTGTGATTCACGAGCTCTTCTACCAGCCTCATCATCCAATTGTAGTCCTTGAAGGAAACATAAAGCTCCAGCATGGAGAATTCCGGATTATGAGATCTATCCATCCCTTCGTTACGAAAATCTTTGCCGATCTCGTAAACGCCCTCGAACCCACCCACAATCAGACGCTTCAGATACAGCTCATCTGAAATGCGCAAGTAGAAATCGATATCGAGCGCATTGTGGTGAGTGATAAATGGCCGGGCCGCCGCTCCGCCGTAAATAGGTTGCAGCACCGGCGTCTCGACCTCGAGGTATCCCTTATCGTCGAGGAACCTTCTGATAGAGCTGACGATATTAGCACGCTTCGCAAAAACTTCTCTGACCTCCGTGTTCACGACGAGGTCGACATATCGCTGCCGGTATCTCAATTCTTTGTCCGAAAACGGATCGAAAACAATTTTGTTTCCATGGTCGTCGACCCGTTCTTTCACTATCGGCAATGGTCGAATAGATTTTGACAGCAAAACTACACCGGAGGCATGTACTGAGATCTCGCCCATCTTCGTCCGAAATACCTTGCCCACAACTCCGATAATGTCACCGATGTCAATGAGCTTGAACTCATCATACTTCAGCCATTCATTACCCGCTTCAGTCTCTTCTTTACCCGAAGCAGCCTCGATATCGTCCTTCTTCAAATAGATTTGGATCCTGCCCTTGCTATCCTGGATATGGCAGAAGGACGCCTTGCCCATTCTGCGAAGTGACATTATCCTGCCCGCTACCGAGACAGGTTCTGATGAAGGAGCCTCATCGTTGAATGATTCGAGTATTTCCGAAGAGAACCCAGTGACTTCGAAGCCATACGGGTAAGGATTGACTCCCCGTTTCTTCAGCTCTTCTAATTCTGCAAACCGTCTCTTGACAAGGTCGTTTTGCTCTAATTCAAATGACTCTTTATCTGAGAGATGCTCTTCGGGATGACTCAACTGGCCCTCTTCGTACGTTTGGATTTCTAATGGTCAAGGTATGTGACGAGCACAAGCTTCTTTTCCTTGTTATCTATCTGATCCATTCCGTGAAAAGCTAATTCCGAGATTTCCACGGATTTCACAAATTTCATTTTCCTGGCGATGTTGAGCTCTTCGTCGAACCCCCCGCCCTTCAGAACGATAAGAACGCCTTTCGGAATTTCCCGTTGACTCGTCGGCTGGTACTCGCTGAGAAACAAACGCGACCACTTAATGACTTCGTGCAACTTGCCAGCGGCGCGACTTACAACATAATCAAAAATTCCCTTAAATTCATCTGTCTTCGCAATTTCTTCGCCTCTGCCTGTAACCACTTGGACGCCGGGAATCTGCAGATCATTTACGATGCCGCTAAGTGCAGAGGTTTTCTTTCCGATGGAATCAAGGAGAACGAGTCTGATATCCGGATACAATATTTTTATAGGCAACCCGGGCAGGCCGCCCCCCGAACCGAAATCGAGAAGTCTGGCATCTTCCTCAAAGCGTCTGGCAAAGAGGAAAGAAATACAATTCAGCACATGTCTTGAATAGAAGTGCTCTTCATCTTTGCGAGAAATTAGATTTAGTTTGTTGTTCCAGGAGAGAAGCGAATTGCGATATAACTCGAATTGATATGCTTGTTTTGATGAAAGGCTGACACCGTTTTCAGCACATACCGAAGCAAACCAGTTGATGTCCTTCATCCAGGGATAGAAAGGTCAACGAGCTCGCGCAACTTGTCGATCTCCTTCGATGTGAGATTGCGCCAGGCGCCGCGCTGAATACCGCGATGCGTCAGCCCGGCGTACGAATACCTGTCGAGTTGGACGACCCTTATGTTAAGTGACTCAAACATACGTCTGATTAAATGGTGCTTGCCCTCGTGGACAGCTATGCCAAGTTCCTTACCCGCGCTTTCCGGCAGTACGTAGACATCATCGGGCACAGACAGCGATCCGTCCAGCACGACCCCTTTTTTCAACCTGCCCAATTCACGCTCTTGTATGGCTCTCTCCAGAGTTGCCTTGTAAACCTTGATCACCTCGTGGCTCGGATGCATCAAGCGGTTGGCGAGTTCCCCGTCGTTCGTAAGCAAAAGCACTCCGGTTGTGTTCCTATCCAGCCTGCCGACGGGATATACCCGCTCCCTAACGTTTACAACATCGATAACACTTCTTCTGCCTTTCTCGTCCCGGACTGTCGTAACTGAATCTTTAGGCTTATTCAGCAAGATATAGACCAACCTGACGCCGCGCCTTGCAGCCTTTCCGTCAACTTCAACCTTGTCCTTTCGTGGATCCACTTTCGTTCCGAGTTCCCGGACAACCTTGCCGTTGATCTTTATTCTCCCGGAAATGATCATCTCGTCCACCTTGCGACGAGAAGCTATCCCAGAGGATGCCAGATGTTTGTTCAGCCTGACAAGTGAACTATCTTTCTTGCTGGTCTGCTGTACCATTCTCAGTTTGAGGTACCATTGGTACCTCACCTCCGTTTTTGTTGTCAGGGATCGACTGGTCACCGAGTGCCGTAATTTCCAATTGTATCGACTCTTCTGCGCCTTTGCTTTTAATCTCGCGAATAATTTCGTCAATCTCCCGAAGCTTCGGCAGATCTTCCAGATTTTTCAATCCGAATACCTTGAGAAATTTCTGAGTCGTGCCGTAGAGAAGCGGCCTTCCGACAGATTCGGCTCGCCCTGTCACGGTGACTATTTCTTTTTCCAATAAGCTGTGCAGAACATAGTCAATATTTACACCGCGTATGTTCTCAATTTCCGGCTTAGTGATCGGCTGCTTGTAAGCTATAATGGCAAGCGTCTCCAGGGCGGAATTAGACAGGCGTCGCTTTGAACGTTCCTTGAAAAGATTCGACACCCACTGTGCCATGTCTTTTCTAGTTGCAAACTGATAGCCGTTGGCAACCTCGATTATTCTAAATCCGCTACCGTTTGCTTCATAGTTCTCGTTCAGTGCCCGTATGCGGGAGACAATCGAATCGACATTAACTCGTCCGTAAGTCCGCGCAGCTTCAAGGACTGATTTTATCGTGAGCGGGGTAATCGGCTCGTCCGAGGCGAAAACGACGGCCTCGATTACATGTGCCACTTCATCGATAATTTCTTCCTTCTCGGATACTTCATCAGACTCAATTTCGTCAGTCCCGGTTTCTGCGGGAGAGCTGTCAGTCATGTTACCCTCAGTAGCCTGACCATAGGCTTCTTCGGCACCCTCAACAGATGATTTTTCATCGTGGGTTTCGTCTTCAGCGGGAGTGACATCATGAGGCTCGTCAGATATCTCCCGGGATGAGAATTCTGGAATCACTGTCAACGACCTGACGACTTCTTCGCCGTTCTTTTCGCTTCGATTATCTGAATCGATTCCTTCACCTGACTCCGCTCTTTCACCCGGCGGACCCGACAGAACGCCACCAGGGTGTTCGTCGGAAAGATGCGACTCAGGCTCTGTCTGCCGGCTTTCTTCGCCGGGCAGATTGATTTCTTCAGGAGTACTGTTTTCCTGATCAGACATTGTCCTCCTCAGTTGCGTCCCCGAGAGACGTTTGTTCACCGTGAAGCTCTGCAACTGCTTCATTCTTAAGTATAATAAAATCGTTGAATCCGCCGTTGGTCTGGACCTTAAGGACATTCCTCTTTATAAGCTCCAACAATGCTATGAAGGTAACGACCAGGCGAATCTTATCTCGGATCCTTCCGGCAACCTCAACAAAATGGACCGCGGGTCTATCTTGCAGCTCCTCCAGAAGATAGTCTATCTGTTCCTCGATGGTTACATTGAGTCTCTGGATGTCGTGAAAGGTTGTTGTATCCAGACTCTCCATCGCGTGCTTGAAAGCGGTTATCAAGTCAACGAGCGTGACGTTTTTCAACTGATCGTCCTCTGGAGAAGCGTATTCTCGCTCATCACTCTTGAAGTACGTGCGGTAGTACAGCTTTGAACCCTCTTCTTCCAGGACGCCAAAATTGTGAGATGCTTCTTTGAATCTGGCATACTCAGCGAGTCTCGATGCGAGTTCCCTTCTTGGATCATCTTCGATAAGATCATCAATGCCCTCTTCTTGGGGAAGCAGCATTCTGACCTTTATCTGCATTAGCGTCGCGGCCATCACGATGAAATCGCCCGCGATCTCAAGGTCGAGCATCTGGATGTAGCGCACGTACTCAAGAAATTCCTGAGTGATCTTAGCAATCGGAATGTTATATATGTCGAGCTGATCTCTCTTTATGAAGAAGAGGAGCAAATCCAGAGGGCCTTCGAAATCATTTAACTTAACTCTGTAACTCATCCCATCTTCATGGCTTTATGAACTTCACTCATAGTTTTCTTAGCGACTTCGCGCGCTGTGGTCTCGCCTTTCTCAAGGATTTGCTTCACTTCCTCCGGCTTCTCCTGATACCGCACACGTCTTCCCCTGAACGGATCAAGAAACTCGTTAATCTTTTCCGCAGCCCTGATCTTACAATCGACACATCCGAGGCTCCCGCTTTCACACCCTTGCCGCACTTCTGCTTCTTCTGCCTGATTGAACTTCTGATGGTACGTAAACACAAGACAAATGTCCGGGCGACCGGGGTCTCCTTTCCGAATCTTCTGTGGGTCGGTTACTGCCTTTTTCATCTTGCGACGCACATCATCCGGAGCTTCGGAAAGCAGGATAGCGTTGTCGAGCGACTTACTCATCTTCTTCCCATCCAGGCCGGGAAGCCTGGCAAACCTCGTCAGCTTTGCAACAGGCTCCGGAAAGACACCCCCGTACTGCCGGTTAAAATCTCGCGCTATTTCCCTTGTGATTTCTATGTGCGATAATTGGTCCTCACCGACTGGGACAACTTCCCCCTTGTAAAGCAGTATATCAGCAGCCTGCAATACCGGATATCCCAGATATCCGTAGCTAATCGGACCAAGATTTAGATCACGAACCTGTTCCTTCAATGTAGGATTCCTCTCAAGTCTCGCTGTCGTTATCAGCATCGAGAAGATCAAGTTAAGTTCAGCATGTTCTTTGATCTGCGACTGCCTAAAAATCGGGCTGTGCTCCGGATCGATTCCGGCAGCGAGCCAATCAAGCAGCATATCGATGGTATATTCGTAGATATGCGATGAGTCCAGATTTGTGGTAATGGCATGGTAATCGGCGACCAGGTGATAGTTGGCATATCCACCGTCGTTTTGAAGGGCGACCCAGTTTTCGAGTGCACCGGCCCAGTGACCGAGATGCAGTTTCCCCGTGGGACGCATCCCGCTGAGGATAATTTTCTTTTCAGGCATAGTGGGTAGAATTTACGAAAAAATTCTACTGCATAAAAAGGTATGGTTTCCATTTTTCGTCGACTCTTCCGACGAAATGCCTGATAAACGCAACATGGTTAGGCCGACGTGGAACCGACAGCAGCTTCAACCCTGCCTCTTCGGGCGTTCGGTCACCCTTTTTGTTGTTGCATTTCATACACGCGCAGACCAGGTTTTCCCAAGTCTCTTCCCCACCGCGGGTCCTCGGAATCACATGATCCACGGTTAGAGGGAGGTCGCCCCTGCCACAATACTGGCATTTGCTACTGTCTCGCCTCAAAATATTCTTGCGAGATAAAATGACCCGTTTGTGCGGCACTCTGTAGAATACCGATAACCTTACAATGCTCGGCATCGGCACCGACATAGAAACACTGTGCAGAACAACGCCGTCATATCGTTCAACAAGTTCCGCTTTACCCAAGTAGATGAGGACCACCGCCTTCTTCCAATTGCATATTGTCAGCGGTTCGTAATTTTGATTAAGAAGTAAAACCTTTCCGTAATGTCTATCGAGATCGTCAGTCTCTGCTTTCCGGTTAATTATATGACTGAAGACAACAACACCTCCTTTTGGTCAGATCACTCTGCAAGCTCCGACAAATGTCGAAAGTAGCTTTTGGTTGAAGTCCCTCCTCCGAGTATCAAAGCTGTTGATCCTGACGTATGCGGAGGAATGGATAAACTGTCGGTCTTTCCCGATATAGATCGCAACATGAGTAATTTTATTGCCATTTGACGAAAAAAACAACAAATCACCGGGGCGCACCCTTTTTAGGTCTCTGCCAAGCGGTTTCCCAGCAGAGAATTGCATATCTGCGTCCCTGGGTAATTCAACGCCGTTGAACCGAAAAACGGTCTGCACGAACCCAGAGCAGTCGAAACCCTTGGGACTTCTTCCACCCCAGGCGTAAGAGATTCCCATGAAGTTACCTGCGGCGCGAAGAAGCTTTGCTACGGACGACGGAGACCCAGCTTTTGAAGGCTTCGAAACGCATTCATTTTTCCTAACGTACCCAATAGTACCATCCGGTACTCTTACTTCCAGAAAATCTCCTGACTGCCGGAGTGAGGTCAACTGACATCCGAAGACTGCTTCCCGAACTACCGCAGACTTTGCGAGCGGCCTCGATAACAAAGCCGCCACGTGAGATGCTACGGTGACTTTCGGCATCGCTGTGTAATCATTAAACTGCGTGTTATTAAAAAGAGAAACCTGGTCGGCGGAGACCCATCCCAAATAACCATCTGAGTGAAGTCTCACCCTCACCCATGTGCCTACAACCTGGAGCGTATCGAAGGTCTCCCCGTATAGCAACTGCGTGACCTGTTCGCTGGTAGATGTACTGTTCTTTCTGACGGGCGCCACTCCGACGTGGCAGGCACCTTTCGTAAGTTCGCCAACAGTTTCATCCGGAATGAGAACAATTTTGATTCGGAGGTCAGAGGAGTCCTTTTGGTGGAGACGGGAAATGCGCGACGCAATCGAAATCGAGTCCGTCAAAATACGGACATACTTTACGCCCGGCTCAAACTCAAGGACCCCGTATCGCGAGTCAACCGCAAGACCCTTCTTCAGCAGCGTTTGGAGTTCGCCAGCAGATTCTCGTTTGTCATCGTCGGGCATGATAAAGTAATATATCTAAGAGGGCTTCCCAAAACAATGTACCCGATGCAGCCCTTGACTTTGATGCCATGGCACACCAAAAATTCCAAACAGATCAAGTTAACAAATCGATACTCAAGAGGCACTTGTGACACTAAGGTCGGTGCCGGTTCACTTAGTTGTATCTTCCACGACAGCGGCATAAAAATGCAGAGAAGCAAACAGGAAGGTTCCCGCCAATGGAGTTGAATCTCGGGAAAGTCTGTTTGAAGCGCATGAAACAAGCACTGTGGCAAAATTTGCTTACCGACTCTTCAAGAAGTATATATCGAAGAAGATCCTGGAAATGGACATTTACAAAGCGATATAGAGTTAAACAAGAGGGCTGTGGTTTTCGCTCGTTGATACCAGCCACTGTCAGAAAGAGAGACCTAAGAAGTACGTCATAAAACAGTAATGGAACACTGAACTATTATTCATGGTTCAGTTACACCGGCCCAGGTTAAGACCAGGAGCTTAGCCATCCTTCCTTTCCTTAGAGGTTCCAAATTTCACTCCCCCGTTCCTTGAAGTTCTTCATACGCAGCCCTAAATTTTTCAAACAATCCACAAATCAGAAAAGAGGCACTCACAATGAAGCTCTTCGTTTGTGTTAACCAGGTCCCGGACACCGAGACCAGGGTGAAGGTGGCCCAGGATGGGAAAACCATCGACCGTTCAGAAATAAACTTAATATTGAACCCCTACGATGAATTCGCAGTTGAAGCAGCTCTTCAGATTAAAGACAAGACCGCATCTGAGGTTACGTTCGTTTCCGTTGGCGGTGACTCTAACAAGGAAGTTATTCGGAAGGCGCTTGCCATGGGGGGAGATAAGGGGATGCTTATCAAATCTGATGCGGTTGGCGACTCCCTGACAGTCGCATCCTCAATAGCCGCAGCGTTGAAGGACACTGGAGCCGATATCATTTTCTTCGGAAAACAGTCGATTGACTACGACAGTGCAGCAACGGGGACCATGGTGGCTGAAATGCTCGGTCTACCGTCAGCTACCGTTGTCGTCAAGCTCGATTTGGATCCAGGCGCCAGGAAAATCACTTGCGAAAGAGAAATTGAAGGCGGGCGAGAAACGGTGGAGTTGACTCTGCCGTGCGTCATAACGGCGCAGAAAGGACTGAATGATCCTCGGTATCCTTCGTTGAAAGGAATAATGGCAGCCAAATCAAAGCCAATCCAGGAGATAGCAGCAGGACCTGTAGAAGCATTCACCGAAGTCGTCGCAATGCGAAAGCCTCCGGCAAAGCAACCCGGTCGCATACTGGGAAGCGACAAGAGTGCTGTGCCCGAACTTGTAAGGCTGCTTCATGAAGAGGCCAAGGTAATCTAGCGAGCTTCAGAACATTTGATCGATGGAACACTAGACAAAAAAATATTCCAACATCGAGGGACAAAATGAAGATATTAGCATTCGCAGAACAGCGCGGCGGAAAATTCAAGAAGGTTGCTTTTGAAGTTGTCCACGCAGCAAAGAAACTGGCTGAGGAATTTGGCGGAGAGTCAGTTGCGCTGGTAATTGGAAAGGATATCCACGATATCGCGCCTCAGGTAGGCGGATACGGTATCCACAAGGCTATAGTCGCGGAGGACAACAGGCTGGAGTTTTATTCCACAACCGCGTACTCGAAAATTGTAGCGGAAGTGGCCCGGTCACTTTCTGCAGATGTCGTGATTATTTCGGCAAGCGCTATGGGAAAGGATCTTGCGCCGCGGGTTGCCGCAAAGTTGAACGCTGGCATGGCATCGGACTGTATTGATATCCGACGCGACGGTGAGTCATTAGTCGCTACCCGACCGGTATATGCGGGAAAAGCATTGATCGACCTGGTAATTAAATCTCCAATCGGGGTTTTTACACTCAGACCAAATGTATTTTCACCTGGTATTCCTGATGCAACCATTGCATCTGTGGACAAACTTGCGGTCAATCTCACCAACTCAGATTTCAGTTCAAAAGTAACTTCCGTGTCGGTCACGAAAGCAGGTCGTCCCGATCTAACTGAGGCTGAGATTATTGTCTCAGGAGGAAGAGGGCTGGGTGGACCTGATAATTTCAAGATGATTGAATCATGTGCTGACGTCCTGGGCGCTGCTGTCGGAGCTTCGCGGGCAGTTGTAGATGCAGGATGGAGACCCCACGAAGATCAGGTGGGGCAGACCGGCAAGACAGTCTCTCCATCACTTTATGTTGCGGTCGCCATATCAGGAGCGATCCAGCATCTTGCAGGAATGTCCTCGTCAAAATACATCGTGGCCATAAACAAAGATAAAGATGCTCCGATTTTCCAGGTTGCTGACTACGGCATAGTCGGAGACGCGTTTGAAATCGTGCCTGAGCTAACCGAACAGATGAAAAAGGTTCTTGGAAAAGAATGAGTTATTCCGCAAATTGACGAAGAATGAGGAGAGATATAGTTGGACAAAGTAATGGTTGACATACTCGGCCTGTCGCCGAGCCCGTCCAGTCCAGGGGCTTATGCGTTGATATTGAAAGAGACAGATGGAGAACGACGCCTCCCAATCATTATCGGCCAGTTCGAAGCGCAGGCAATAGCCCTGGAGTTGGAAGGGATAAAGCCTCCAAGACCACTTACTCACGATCTGCTTAAGAACCTAATAGAATCCTTATCCACTAATCTCTCTGATGTACTAATAAGTGAGTTGCGTGAGGGAACATTCTACGCGAGACTAACCGTCGAGGGAAATTCAGTAAGCCACGAAATCGATGCAAGGCCCAGTGACGCCATTGCAGTGGCAATACGGTTCGGCGTTCCGATATTCGTTGCCGAAACGGTCATGGAAGAAGCGTCAACCCTTCCGGAAATAGAGGAAGGTGAGCAGGAGACAGGCACTCAGAATGCCAAGCCAAGGAAAGGACGTGAGCGGTCGCCTGCTTACACGAAGGAGTCAAAGATGGAGGTACTTCAGAAGGAACTGACAGAAGCAATTGGGCGGGAGGATTACGAGAAGGCGGCCAAGCTCAGAGATGAAATTAGGCGCCTTCAACTCGGCGACTAACAATCACACAAATCAAGGGAGGGCTGGATGAAACACGCTGCCATGGCAGTGGCATTCGCGTGCCTCACTGCGTTTTCTACTCAGACACTTCAACAACTTATCAGCCAGAGCGACGCTCTATTCGATAAGTTCGACAACAGGGGCGCACGTGAGGTTCTCCTCACGGCAAACGAGAATTTTCCAAGAGAAGGTGAAGTACTTTGGCGGCTTGCGCGCGTCGAAATGCATATAGCGGACAACTCGCCCGACAAGACCGACGAGGAGAAGAAGGCCCAACTGAGCAAATACAAGACTGCTTATCAATATGCCGACAGCGCAGTGATATGTGACCCAAAGAGTTCGATGGCGTACACTTTTAGGGCCGCAGTCGATGGAAAGATCGCACTATTCAAAGGCGTTTTTAGCGTTGCTCCAATTGTCAAGCAAGTCAAGGAAGACTGCGAGCGTGCAATTTCTCTCGATCCTAACAATTCAATCGCATACTATATTCTCGGTAGGACAAACGCAAGATTGGCTGAGAAACCTGTTATGTTCAGGTGGCCGTTAGGGCTTGCCTGGGGGAACCGAAAGGATGCGATAAAATTCTATCTGAAGGCAATATCACTCGATCCAAATTTCATCATGTTCCGGCTCGATCTGGCGCATGCTTACATCGACAATAGTGATTACAAGGAGGCGCGCGAACAACTGCAGGCAATCGCGGATTTGCCCCTACGGGATGACCGCGACAGCTTGCGCAAGACAGAGGCAGCAGACCTGCTTCAGAAAATCAAAGATAAAGACTGACTCGCAAGGAGATTTCTCAGGCAGCAGTCTTTCCGTAAAGCTTCTTACCGATCTTGCACCTCTCGCACCTGCTCATGGAGCACAGGGTGCGATACAGGTGTAGCGAACCCTGTTGCGGGATCACCGACGAAAAGACATTATCCCCTCCAAACAGACTTTCCTTTACCAGGAGAGTAATATTGTTGTCAGGTGTCGGAGGATGCGCTGAATAGATCATCAACGCATTGTCTTTCAGAACTTCCATCTCAAATATTTCACCGCGGAGATACATGAGAGGGAGAAATGCATTAATAATTATCTCCTCTGCCCTACCAGCACCTATGAACATCTTTGCCGATGCCGCGGCCGGTGTTCCGAACACATAGTGGCACATCCAGTAGCCGCCCGCAGGAACAACGAGGAACCGCCGCCATGAATCCAGGATCTTCTCGGGTTCGGCAGAATTCTCCCTCCCTATCAAGTCGGAAGCCGAGATGGTACGGCATTCATCCGCTATCAAGTGACTGGCTCCTGCAATTCGAAGCGTCGGAAAATTCTGAGGGCGCAGCTTATAGAAGAACCACTCAGACTTGTCTATGAACTCTCGCTTGTGTTTCTTCTTAACCCCATGCCAATGTTCAATCAGATCTTCACAATATGCCCTCGACCCCTCGTCGAACCCGTTCAAATTTGCCGGCAACAATCCGCTTGCACCGAACAGCATCGCCTCCACCGCAGTTCTCTCGCCTTTCGCATTTTCTTCCAGGAACGAAAGCGGCATATTCCTGGCAAGTTTCTTAAAAGCAGAGGCATTCTTGCTGTATCCAAGACCCTCAAGAATTCCTTCGTACAAAAGTTGATCCCAATGTGATTCCTGCCGGAGCTCAGATTTTGTGTAGGTCCTGTGTTCAATCTGTAATTCCGCAAAATCCTTAAAGTATTTCTGCTTTGCCTCGAATACGGCGGGACGATTTTCTTCAATTATATCTTTAAGTCTCTCTTCGAACTTCCCCACTTTGTGGGCAAATCTTTTTTCGCCCAAGAGGCGAAGATACTCCAACTTTTCGCCTAACCCAAGCTTATGGCACTCCCTGGCACACTTAACTGATCCAGGGTATTCATCAGTAGCGGACCATTTCAAAAACTCCTCCACATCCGATGAAAGAAAATCTGTAAGCCGCAACACGTCCACTTTTCTACCTGATTCCGTGATGCAATCCATACTGTCGTTGCATGCCCCCACAATGTGAAGAGAAACCGTGTTATAGTTCCTATCGTCCTGATGTCCGTGTGAATACCAATCGGAAGAGTGCCTGTGAAATTCAATATCTCCGCGGATCGCGATTCCAGCAATTCTAACGAGGGAGTTCTTGAAGTCGGGTCCAGTGTCATGATTGAGTGTACCCACTTCAATAATGTCCAGACTTTTTCCACCAAGAGTCTTCAGCGGCGGATCGAATTTCCTGTTCTTGAAGATTTCCTTTAGCTGGAACTCGGAGAATTCCATACGAGCCTCACCCGTAAATTTGTGATATGATAAAGCCCGCCCAGGAATTACAGAATGAAAACTATCTCTATTGCTCTAGAATCGCATTGTAGTAAGAGGCTTTATCCCTGACTTTATCTGGAAAGCTTTCGTCGTACCCGGCAAAAATAATATCTCTACTGACGTTGACTATCACCGGAGCCCCGGCGGTCTTCAATATGGAAGCCACTGTTTCAATGGAACCGCCTTGCGCCCCGATACCTGGTATCAGGAGCGAAAGCTCCGGGAAACTACTCCTGATCTTCATCAGTACATCGCTCTTGGTGGCCCCGACTACTGCCCCGATATTCTTATCCTTATTCCACTCGCAAAGCTTCTCCAGCACAAGTTCGTACAATTTCTTTCCACCGATGTCTTGAAATTGAAAATCGTACGCTCCGGGGTTCGAAGTTGCCACTAGCGAATACACCCCTTTCTGTGCATAGTTCATGAACGGCTCCAAAGAGTCAAACCCCATGTAAGGATTTACAGTCAACGCATCGACTTCAAAGTAGTCGAAAAAAGTCTGCGCGTAATGCCGTGCGCTGTTGCCGATATCGCTTCTCTTGCAGTCCGCTATGACATAGATATCATCCGGGATTCGGGCGACAGTTTCTGCGAAAGTTGCCCACCCCTTCTCGCCAAGAGCTTCATAAAAGGCGGTGTTGAGCTTATAAGCGCAGGCAAGATCCTGAGTAGCTTCAATTATCTTCGTGTTGAATTCCAATACCGCATCTTCGTACTCGAAAAGGAATTCCGGAATTTTCTCGACCGACGGGTCAAGCCCTATGCAGAGGTGTGCTCCACGCTTTTCAATTGACGCCGACAGTTTGCTGAAGCTCATTTTTTATCAAGAGTTTTTGAGTCGAAATTCATCCACATCATCGATTCCACGGGTCGCTTCGTCTTGCGATTGTACTTGGCACTTTTCTTCCGGTTATAAGGGACCATAACCTCACCGCTCACCTCAAAGTAAATCAACTGTCCGATAGGCATACCGGCGTAAATCTTCACCGGTTGCTTGACGCTTATTTCGAGCGTCCATGTGTTGCAGTAACCGATGTCTCCCTTCCCTGCTGTCGAATGTATGTCTACGCCAAGTCTTCCAATGCTCGACTTACCCTCCAAAAAGGGAACAAAATTGTGAGTCTCCGTATACTCGCGTGTCACACCAAGGTAAAGCCTGCCAGGTAGAAGTAAGAACCCGTGATGATCGGTAATTTTGAAGTGAGTTACGCGATTGTGTTCCCTGGCATCGAGCACGTCATCCTTATATACGGCTAGCGAATCTGCAAGATGCACATCATAGGAATTGGATCCGAGAAATTTTCTATCAAAAGGATCGATGACGATATTACCTTTTTCCATCTCATCCAAGATGCGAGTATCTGTAAGAATCATATCACCGTGTTCTTCCTTTCGTGAGTGCCAATCTTCATAGCTATCCAGCCACTTTTTGAGGACAACGACCGCGAAACAGACCTCGACACTGAGTCGGTTCGTTTCCCATGATCAAACGACTTGATGGTACGCGTGCACTGACAGTTGATCTATCTTGCACCCTAATGTTCTTTCCTGTGCGCATAGAAATTTAGCAGAATCCCGACCATGATCCAATCGGAAAGGATTGATGAACCACCATAGCTGATAAACGGGAGCGGTATGCCGATTATAGGCGCCAGGTTGATGTTCATCCCGATGTTGACAAACACGTGAAACAGGAGGACGGAAGTTATGCCGATTGCAGAGAGGCTGGCAAACTTTGTCTTGACCAGCTCAGCAATTCTGATCCCCCTAAAAAATAGAGCGCCGAAAGCAAGCAGTGTGATAGCTCCTCCTGCAAACCCAAATTCTTCACCTATGACAGTGAAAATAAAGTCCGTCCACCTTGCGGGGACAAAACGCAGTTGCGTTTGTGCCCCTTGCAAGTACCCTTTGCCAAAAAGGCCTCCACTCCCTATGGCGACACGTGCCTGCAGGGCGTTGTAGCCCGCACCCTGAGGATCCAAGTTCGGATTGAGGAATATCTGGATACGCTTTTGCTGGTGAGGTTGAAGAAGCTTCCGATAGAAGTATTCCATGAATAGTCCGAAAGCGGCGACCACGAAACTCAGCGTAACAGCAAAGAGTTTCTTCCTGCTCAACAAAAAGAACAATACAGCGAACGCCAGAACAGTAATTATCAACGCAGCAGTTCCGGTAAACTCCGCGACCACGATAACCAGTGGTGCTACCAGTGCTACAATAACGATCGGCTGCAGGCCTGCCCAAAAGAGAATTGGAAAGAAAATTGCCAGATACACTATGGTCGTTCCGAGATCTGGTTGCATAAGGGTCAGCAACATTGGCAGACCCACTATCCCTGCGGCTACACCTATCCTGTGCCAATCTAAATGTTCGCTCCCATTCTCCGCGAGGAACTTGGAAAGTGCAAGTATGGTAGCAACTTTGGCGAGTTCAGAGGGCTGACCGCCAATTCCCAGCAAGCCGAGCCAGCTTGTATGGCTTGCCACCCTTTTTCCGGCAACAAGCACGAATAGCAAAAGAACAACAGTGATAGCATAGAAGAAGTAGGCGCTATTTTCAAGCAGTCTGTTGGACGAAAACATTATCGCCAGGGCTACGAAGATTCCGATTCCCTGCCAAACAATGTCCCTGATAAAGAACTCTCTCATCCCTGAGTCAAAAGTTGCGCTATTTACCGCTAGAACGCCGATAGTGCCGAGAACCACCGCAAGGAAAAAGGTTTTGTAATCGAACGACTCTTTGTAAAAATCAAACATCAATGCACCGCGGCCTCCGCAACAACCCCTGCAGGTGCTTGTTGAGGAGCAGGATTTGTTCTGTTGATGTAATACTGGATCAGGCTCTTGGCTATCGGGGCGGCATAAGTCGCACCGTAACCCGCATTCTCGACCATGACAGCGAGGGCGATCTTGGGATGATCGAATGGAGCAAAGGCAATGAACCAGGCGTCGTTCTTGCCGCGGGGATTTTGTGCAGTCCCCGTCTTGCCTGCTACTTCAACGTCCGGAAGTCGAGCAGTGAACCCAGTCCCTCCCTGACCGTTAACAACAAGATACATCGCGTGCCGTATCTGATCGAAAACGTCTTTCCTTATGGGCAGTGTTCGTTCACTGTACTGCGTATAGTAAATCTTCCCCGTCCGAGCGTTCTTTATATATCTTACAATGTGCGGCTGATAGTACTTGCCATAGTTCGCGATGCTCATTACATAGCAGGCTAATTGGAGCGGAGTGACACTCACTTCGCCCTGACCAATGGCTAGACTCAGCAGATACCCTTTCGTCCAATGATTCTTTCCAAAAATCTTGTTGAAGTATCCTTCCGAAGGCATGATGCCCGGATTCTCGTTGTTCAGATCTATACCGGTTTTCTGGCCAAAGCCATACATCCTGCCGAATTTTGTCCAAGTTCGAAAGCCAACTTTCAACATCAAATTATAGAAGAAGACGTTGCAGGAGACCTGAATCGCTCTGATGATATTCACAGTGCCATGAGGCTCATCGCAATGGAATACTCTATTTCCGTACAGGAAGCCTCCCGTGCAGTGGATAGTCCAGTTATCGTTTATGATACTGTCTTCCAGGGCGGCGCTTGCCAGGACGAGTTTAAACGTAGAGCCGGGAGGAAGTGCTGCCATGGTGGCACGGTTGAAAAGGGGGCGGTCCGGATTGTTCACGAGGCTATCCCATTCCGACCTTGAGGTATACCCGGAAAACACTGAAGGGTCAAATGTAGGTGCACTGGCAAGCGCAAGCACCCCGCCCGTGTTCGGGTCAAGTGCAACAACTGCACCTCTCCGTCCTACCAGAAGCGATTCTGCAAGAGCCTGCAACCCATCATCCACAGTCAGATAAAGATCAGATCCCTGACGAGTCGGTATATCTGACTTTCCATCATCGTACCTTCCCACCACCTGCCCGCGTGCGTTTACCGCCAGGAACTTATACCCTTTTTCGCCTCTCAGTATGGTCTCATAGCTCGCCTCAAGTCCAGTATACCCGACGATGTCGCCCGGCTTATAATAACTTCCAAGGGCCTCGAGTTGTCGCTCCGAGATTTCCTTCGTGAACCCCAGAATATGCGCGGCACGTGCTTTAGCGAGATACACTCGCTTCGGTTCAACCTCAAAATAAACACCGCTAAACTCTCTTAGATGTTCTTCGATCGATGAGAAAGTGCCGAAAGATATATCCGGTCGGAGCAAGACCGGAAAGTAAGGGGAAATCTTCTCTCCCATTTCGATGCGCTTGTTGATTTCCGTAGTATCCATCTTGAGAAGCTCAGCTAAGGGAAGGATCTCATCCGACTTGAAATCATGAGGTACCACCGAGACTGCGTAGGCAGGATCGTTTTCCACCATCACGTTTCCATATCGATCAAAGATGTCTCCGCGAAGCGGCTGTTCTACAATCATCCGGGTGACGATATTCTCAGATTGCTTCCCATAGACCATCTGGTTGACTAGTTGCATGTCGCCGAGCTTCACCGCGATAGCAACGAGTGCTATCACGACCACCCCGCGCACCATAAAAGAGCGAGCACGAGAGCCAAAGTCGCTGTCAAACATAGCGACGCCTTCTTCCGATCACAAACACTACAATCATTGCCAGCAAGGATGTATAAATTGTTGTTCCAACTGTGAATTTTAGGAAAACGTAGAAATAATTCAACTCTCCGGCAGCAACTATCGGAATCACAAGAATGCCGGAAACGATCAGGGCAATTGCGCTGATCCAGGCATAGTTCAAATTCCTCGCGACGATTTCAACTTCGCCTTCTTTGTAAAAGAAGCCTGCTACAAATGCTGCGATCACTGCGACGAAGGAGGTGAACCCAAGAAAGTGGGTCACAAGAAGATCGTCGAAAAAACCTGCCACGAACCCTGCCTCCATTCCTACCATCTGCCCTTCGCGTAGGGTGAGGAAAACTGTGAACAGAACCAGCAGTTGAGGTGAAATAGTCCCTATCGACGCGAAGTCATCCATAAGCTTTTGAACGACGATCGTTAAAATGCCGAGAGTTGCGTAACCCAAAAGCCTTCTTGCCACTAACGCGCTTTCATAGCTTTTGACAAAAGCATAGACACTTCGCTCGGGGGTCTGTAGTCCATGACAAAGACTTCCGAAAGCGAGGAGTAATTCACCGCGGGCTGGACGAAAATTCGTTTAAAAATCGTCCCACTTACGTCCGTTGCTTCCCTCACAAGACCTATGATGATTCCCGGTGGGACAACCGTGCTGAGAGTAGAAGTCTCGATAACATCGCCCGGCTTGACCTCGAACCTCCGGGGTACATTTTTCATGGCAAGAAGTCCATACTCACCGGCGGTAACAATCCCATCGGCCGATGCATTCTCGAGCCTGGCAGAAATTCTGCTGTCGTTGTCAAGCAAAGTCCTCACGACAGAAAAATTGTCGCTTGTTGCCATCACATTGCCGACAAGGCCGGATCCAGATATGACGGGATCTCCCACCTTCACACCCAGCCTCGAACCGGCATCAAGCGTAATCAAATAACGCCCACCTTCAAGGGTCCTGCCAATTACGTCCGCAGCGGTCAACCGGTTCTCGCCCTGCTGCTTGAGCTTTAACAATGAGCGTAATTGTCTGTTCTCGTTGAGAGATCTCCGGCTTCTTGCAAGGAGGTCGATCAACCTTCCATTTTGTTCTTCAAGCCTTTTGTTTGCTGAAGACAGCTCGAAGTATCCGACTACTGCATTGACCCCCGATTCAAGATATGAGGTGGTGATCAGACCGACTACCTGCAGTCCGCGTACCTGAGGGTTGTCATTTATCGAGATTAGGAAAAGGGACAGAGCAAGAAGAATGGCAAATACGACATAGTTTCTTGAGAATAGGAAAAATTCAGAAAGCCATTTAAACATTCCTCAAGACCATCAGTAACGTCTGCTTTTGATAAGCACCTTTGAATACTCGCTTAACTTGTCAAGCACTTTTCCAACCCCACGGACAACCGCAGTCAACGGATCTTCGGCAACATGGACCGGAAGGTTTGTTTCAATCCTGATTCTTTCATCCAAGCCTTTAAGCAGCGCACCGCCCCCAGAGAGCATTATTCCGCGATCCAATATGTCGGCAGATAATTCAGGCGGTGTACGCTCGAGTGAAATCTTAACCGCGTCGATTATGGCCGTGACGGGTTCATTGAGAGCTTCTCGAATTTCCGCGGAACTTACTTCGGTAGTCTTCGGAATCCCGGCAACCAGGTCCCTACCCTTCACCTGAATCGTAATCTCTTCTTTCAAAGGCATAGCAGAACCTACTTCACACTTGATTGCCTCCGCCGTTCTCTCGCCGATAAGAATATTGTGGTTCTTCTTGAAGAACTGTATGATCCCGTTATTCATCTCGTCGCCGGCAATCCTGATCGATTCCTCGTTTACAATACCGGACAACGCAATCACTGCAATTTCGGTTGTACCACCACCGACGTCAATGACCATATTGCCGACCGGCGCATCAACATCCAGTCCGATGCCGATCGCCGCGGCCATGGGCTCAGCAATCAAATGAACTTCCTTGGCGCCGGCATGCTCGGATGCATCTCTCACTGCTCGCTTCTCGACTTCCGTGATGCCGCTCGGAACACTTATTACAATCCTTCGACTCGGTATCATCCCGGCGTGAACCTTCTTGATGAAGGCACGCAACATTCCTTCAGCAATCTCAAAATCAGCTATCACTCCGTCGCGCATCGGACGGATAACCTGGATATCCCGATGAGTCCTTCCCAGCATTTCTCGCGCCTCATGCCCGATCGCAACGATGCGCTTCGTGTTTTTGTCAAACGCAACTATCGAAGGTTCCCGAAGAACAACCCCCTTCGACTTCATCCAAATCAGGGAGTTCGCCGTACCAAGATCAATAGCCAGGTCATTAGAGAAAAGCCCAAAGAATCCCATCGTTTGCCTTATTAATGTTTGAAATGTCTCATTCCTGTGAAGACCATCGAGATATTGAGTTTGTCTGCAGCTTCGATAGACTCAGAATCTCTAACAGAGCCACCAGGTTGTATTATGGCGACTGCGCCGGCCTTTGCGATCTCCTCGACGTTGTCCGAAAATGGGAAGAAAGCGTCTGAAGCTGCGACGCTCCCTTTGAGATCCAATCCCGCTTCTTCGGCCTTTGCCCGGGCAATCTTGACGGAATCAACCCTAGACATCTGCCCTGCGCCGACTCCCAACGTCACCCCGTCTTTGGCAAAAACAATCGCGTTCGACTTAACATGCTTGCAAATCGTATAGGCAAACTTCATGTCTTCCAGATCTTTAGCTGAAGGCTCCCTACGAGTTACAACTTTGAGATTAGATTCATCGAAGACAAATGCATCTGCACTTTGAACGAGGACCCCACCGCACGCCGCCCGAAACTGATAATCGTCAAGCAGCCGCTCCTTGCTTACCAGCAGTCTCCGGTCCTTCTTTTTCTCCAATATCTTTATTGCCTCATCTGAAAAACCAGGCGCGATAACCACTTCGAGAAAAATCTGATTCAAGAGTTCCGCAAGATCTGAATCAACACCACGGTTTACGGCAACTATGCCACCAAAGGAACTCTTAGTATCTGTCTTAAGCGCTTTCTTGTATGCGAGCAAAACGGTCTCAGCTTCCGCTGTTCCGCAGGGATTAGTATGCTTGACTATTACCGCCGCAGGCCCGGAAAACTCCTGTACCAAACGCTGGGCAGCATCGACATCCACAAGATTGTTATACGAAAGCTCCTTACCGTGTATTCTTGAGAAGTGCTTTTCCAGATCACCGTAGAAGGCGGCGGATTGATGTGGATTTTCACCGTAGCGCATGTCCATGTACTTCGGCTGCGCACTTAGAAAAGAACCGCGAAGTTTCTCGCCCGCCACGAACTTATTCCTGAAATACTTTGCTATCGCCACATCGTAGAGGGCAACATTCTCGAAAGCCATGGCCGCAAGCCTGGACAGGAGGTTCGGACCGATTTCTCCGTGACTCTTAAGTTCAGAGATGATTTCGTGGTATTGTGTTGGATCCACGACGACTGCGCAACCCTCATAGTTCTTTGCAGCCGCTCGAATTAGTGAAGGTCCGCCAATATCGATGTTCTCTACTACAGCCTCAATTCCGGCACCTGAGGCAACGGTCTCTTCAAATTTGTAAAGATTTACTACAACCATATCAAAGAGGGATATGTTGAGCTTCTTTATTTGCTCGATGTGGTCTGGAACTGTACGCTTTGCAAGAATACCTGCGAACACCGCAGGGTGAAGTGTCTTGACTCTGCCATCGAGAATTTCGGGAAAGTTCGTCACGTCAGTAATGCTCCCCGCAGGAACACCACTTTCACGCAACGCTTTCAGAGTTCCGCCTGTACTGAATATCTCTGCTCCAAGATCGGTCAAGACTTTTGCAAATTCTGCCAATCCCGTCTTGTCAGTAACACTGATCAGTACACGCCTGATAATCAATTAAGCCTTGCCTTTCTACCATTGATTTTCACTTTACCCTCTTCGAAGAGCTTTATTGCCTCCGGTAGAACTTCATATTCGATTTGATGAATTCTGAATGCGAGAGAATCCGGCGTATCTTCGTCATACACTGGCGTACATTTTTGGACCAAAACCGGACCGTGGTCATACTCAGTGTCCACGATGTGTACCGTGGCACCGCTCACTTTGCATCCATATTCGAGGACGGCCTCATGCACTCTTTTACCATACATCCCTTTGCCTCCGAATGAGGGGAGCAAAGCAGGATGGACGTTGATGATTCTATTTGCGAACCTGTTAACTACAATGTTTGGAATTCTCTTCAGGAAGCCTGCGAGAACAATAAAGTCACAGCCATGCTTCTCAAGATCCCGAACAAGCACGCTTCCATATTCAGACTCGTTGATGAACTCCGTTGGATCTGTAACTGCGGTTTGAATGCCCGCACTCGTCGAGTTCTTGATGGCTTCGCAATCACGATCGGAAATCACCAGCTTAACTTCCGATTTAAGATATCCATCTTGGTGTTTCTTGATAATGTTCAGAAGGTTTGTGCCCTTCCCGGACACAAATACCGCTATTTTCATTCGCCGAAAAATACCATCTGAGCGCACAAATAGCAATTATTTTCTCGAATTAGAACCATTTTTCGCGAAACCAAACACTTCCTTTCGAAGTGGCTGCGTGGAAGTCTCTTTGTAGTCCAAAGCAGGCGGCTCGAATTCTCGTCTTCGTGGACAAACGATATTCGTTGGTTCAAACGCGACCACTAACCGTCGCCGCAAACACGGTTGTTTTTGGTGTTCGTATTGGCTATTATTTTCAGAATTCTCGCACACTGCAAATAGCAGTTCGCGAAGTTACCCGCCATTGGAAACAGAGAGATGAATAGGTGCTGAGTAAGATATTTGACAAAGTTCGGGATGATGAAAGGATAGATTCCGAAGACGGACTGGAGCTGTTCAAATCAAACGATCTGCTTACCATTGGAATGATGGCAGACTATGTTCGCCGGAAGAGACACTCCAAACCCGACGTGACATTCATAATCGACAGGAACATAAATTATACGAACGTTTGCGTTACTGAGTGCACATTCTGCGCTTTTTACGCACATGTTGGTGACAACAAGAAGAGCTACACGCTAACCAATGAAGAACTGGGAAAAAAGATCCAGGAAACGATTGACCTTGGTGGGTCAAGGATACTTCTCCAGGGAGGGTTGAACCCTGATCTAGGTCTCGATTATTATGAGGACACATTCAGGTTCATCAAGTCTAACTATAGAATTTGGCTTCACGCTCTATCACCGGAGGAGATCGTGTTTATTGCCCGGCAGAGTGGGTTGAAAACTCGTGAGGTAATCAAGAGATTGGTTGCAGCGGGCATGGACTCGATACCAGGTGGCGGTGCGGAAATACTCGTGGACAGTGTAAGAGACCGGATCGCTCCGAAGAAATGCACCTCTGATGAATGGCTCGGAGTGATGCACGAGGCGCACAAACTCGGATTGAAGACTACGGCCACGATGATGTTCGGCCATGTAGAAAGTTTCGAGGACAGACTCCAGCACATGATAGTAGTGCGAGAGCTTCAGGACATAACGCATGGCTTCACTGCCTTCATCCCATGGACTTTCCAGCCTCGCAATACCGAACTTGCTGAGAACCACGACAACCTACGGGAGAAATCGTCTGCATTCGATTACCTTAAGACGCTGGCGATATCGAGACTCATGGTCGACAACATAGATTCAATCCAGGTCAGCTGGGTAACGCAGGGATTGAAAATTGCACAGATCGGGCTCAAGTTCGGTGCCGACGACTTCGGTAGCCTGATGATCGAGGAAAATGTCGTTAGTGCCGCAGGGACGAAACACTTTGCAGGGTTTAGCCTCAACCAGATTAAGCGTGCAATTAAGAGCGCCGGCTTCGAACCGGTTCAACGGTTTGTTTAAACTGCAAGCTACAAGTTCCAAACCGTTGTCATCGGCATCCTGATAGGCGCGAAGCGATCCACTCCAGCATATAGAATAATTTTGTGCGGGATATGAACAACTCTTAGATGCGAAAACATTCACTTGCAGACACAATTACAACGACCGACCGGTGCTCGGCAACTTCTCGATGTGACAGAAACTTTCTTTTCCTCAGGAGGCTGAAACGTGGTCGGAGTCTCTGATTTGAAACCTGGAGCTAATTAAAAATGTGGTACAACTCAATACTTGATCTCATCGGTCATACACCGATGCTCAGGCTCACCCGGATCTCGCCGGGAGTTAAGCCGATGCTTCTAGCAAAACTGGAATACTTGAGCCCGGGCGGTTCGGTAAAAGACAGGATCGGCATAACCATGATAGAAGATGCCGAGAGACGCGGGATCTTAAAACCCGGAGGTACGATCATCGAAGGGACATCGGGAAATACCGGCATGGGACTCGCGCTTGCAGCAGTGATCAAGGGTTACAAATGTATATTCACAATGCCGGATAAGATGAGTCAGGAGAAGATCGACCTTTTGCGCGCATTCGGCGCCGAAGTCATCGTCACGCCGACTGCAGTCGATCACGATGACCCGAGGAGTTACCATTCTGTTGCTCACCGATTGAACAAGGAGATCCCTAATTCCTATTTTCCCGATCAGTATGGCAACCCGAGCAATCCACGAACTCACTATGAGACCACCGGAGTTGAGATATGGGAAGACACGGAAGGAAAGATTACCTATTTCGTTTGCGGAATCGGAACAGGCGGAACAATCGTTGGTGCAGCCAAATACCTTAAGGAAAAGAACCCGGACATAAAGGTAATAGGGGTGGACCCCGAAGGAAGCATTTACGCCGACTATTTCCGCGACCCGTCCCTTTGGGACAAGTCGGGGAAGCTTCCGGAAAGCAGGCCTTACAAGGTCGAAGGGATCGGCCAGGACTCCATGCCGGAGATAATGGATTTCACAAACATCAACGAGACTGTCACTGTCTCTGACAAGGATTCTTTCCTTGCTGCCAGACAACTGGCGCGCAAAGAAGGGATATTCGCCGGCGGATCTGCGGGTTCAGCTATACACGTCGCCCTGGAGTTGAGCATGAACCTGTCTGAGAAAGATGTCGTGGTGGTAATTATTCCCGATAACGGATTCAGGTATCTGTCAAAACTATACAACGATACCTGGATGAAAGACAACCAATACCTGGAGCCACACATCAAGCTCTGTGCAAAAGACGTTGCCCGAGGCAAGCGAGCAAACCACGGGATAATTAGTGTCGGTACGGGCGCGACCCTGATGGAAGCAATTTCCCTGATGGAGGAAAATGGTATCTCACAACTTCCCGTAATCGAAAACAAGAAAGTTGTCGGGAGTCTCACGGACACGAAAGTATTGTCTGCCCTAGTATCGAATCCATCACTGAGAGAGCACCTGGTGAAGGAGTTTCTTGACGCGCCATTTCCAATCGTCACGGAAAAGACTTCCATTGAGAACCTTTATAAAATGCTCGACCGCGAAACTTCGGCACTGATAGTGGAGCGAGAAGACAAGGCGTTCGACATAATTACGAAGTCCGACCTAATCAATGCGATCACTGAAAATCCGAACGAAATTCTGGAGAGAAAATGAAATTTGAAACTCTCGCGGTTCACGCGGGTCAGGAACCAGATTCGGCCACGGGAGCGATTATGACTCCTATCTACCAGACCTCAACGTTTGCACAGTCTGAGCCCACAGTGCATAAAGGCTACGACTATTCCCGTGCAGGCAATCCAACGAGATCGGCGCTGGAGAAAAATTTGGCTGCCCTCGAAGGCGCGAAGTATTGCGCCGCCTTCTCGTCGGGGATGGGCGCCATTGACGCAGTGCTTAAGCTTCTAAAGGGAGGAGATCACATCGTTGCAGGCAACGATATTTACGGAGGCACTTACAGGATTTTCGTCAAAGTCTTCGAGCAGTTCGGATTGACTTTTGATTTCGTGGACATGAGCAATCTGGATAACATGAAGAAGGCGCTCCGCCCCAACACCAGGTTGATCTGGATCGAAACGCCGACCAATCCTCTTCTCAGAATCGTTGACATCGAGGAAGCTGCCCGGATCGCCAGGACAGCCCGAGCTCTCTCAGTAGTTGACAATACATTTGCAACTCCGTTTCTTCAACAACCGCTTTCGCTCGGTGTTGATATAGTGGTACATAGCGCGACGAAGTATATAGGGGGCCACTCAGATGTAATCCTAGGTGCCGCGATAACCAATGATAATTCCCTGGCTGAAAAGATATTCTTCATCCAGAAGTCAAGCGGGGCTGTACCCGGGCCATTCGATTGCTTCCTTGCATTAAGAGGCACGAAGACGCTTCACTTAAGAATGCAACGACACTGCGAAAATGCCCGGCGTATTGCCGAGTTCCTGAAATCGCATCCAAAAGTGAAACATGTGAATTATCCCGGTTTTAAAGATCATCCCAATTACAGCATTGCTTCCAGGCAGATGAAGGACTTCGGTGGCATGGTGTCGTTCACCTTGAAAGAAGACAATATTGGAGCGGCAAAAAGACTAACGACTCTCACGAAGCTGTTCACTCTTGCTGAAAGTCTCGGCGGAGTCGAGTCTCTTATAGAGCATCCTGCATCCATGACACACGCTTCCCTTCCCCGCGATGTGAGAATGAAATCAGGACTTGAGGATACACTTATCCGTCTTTCTGTTGGCGTTGAAAATGCCGAGGACCTCATTCATGACATGGGGCATGCGCTGGATGCGGTATAAATCCTAAGACATGAAAACATTTTAATCGCGTCTCAGGGAACTAAACTACACTGTAATACGTCGTAAAGTGAGATATGCCGAAGGCAGGAAGATAAGGTCGAATGTCACCAAGTAAGCGACGGTCGGTTGCAAAAGGCATTCTCTTAGTCTACGTAGTTATCGCCTCAACTTTCGAGCTTGCGCACACTGATTATGTGCCACTGGCAGGCAGACTGGTTTTCAGCAGCTTTGATTCTGCAGACCACAGTCTTGCGAACAAGAATGATGGTTTTGCCTGCCCCGCTCACCAATTTGCTCAGTCGACCCACTCTGCCAGCGTTCGTACAGACTTCTTCCTTCCCTCGGGAAATTTTTCGTTTGCCAGGATAGAATTTCTCGCGCAATGCGACTCTGCCCCGCTTCGTCTCGCGACAACTCGCGGTCCCCCCGTAGCGTAGCTCCTTAAACTAATTCCGTTCCAAAAACTCGTACAAGAAATCTCAGAGGAGTACTCTATATGTCGAAGTCTGCATTCGTTGCGACGGCAATGGCCGTATTATTAGTAAATTCGCTCGCTAACGCGCAAGTACCACCGGCGAACTACACAAGAGCAGTTATCACCGGGAAGATCACTGAAAAGAAAGATGGCCATCCGATAGCATACGCAGAAGTAGCCGTGATGCATAACGACAAAGTGGTCACCGGCACGGTCGCCGACGAGCTGGGGAATTACGAAATAAAGAATATCCCGATCGGGAGATATACTATCGTAGCATACGTGGTTGGGTTCAGGAGAACACTGGTCGACACCAGCCTGGTATCAGGAGATAACAGGTTTGATTTTGCCCTTGCAGCGAGCGACATAACTTTCAACGAAGTCACCGTAACGGCAAATGAACAGTCGAGAACTGAGAACAAAGCCGCAGGTCAGCTGCGCACTTTAACAAGCGCCCCGGTCTTTCAGACAAGCACATTCCACGGCGCCCCCACGAGCATGCCTGCAACGATCATACAGCAGAGCGTTCCCGGAGCGGTGCAAGCATCCACCGGCAGCGTTCATATTCAGGGTCAACATGCCGAGTATTCGTATATGGTGGACGGCCTACCCGTTCCAGAAACGCAGAGCGAAGGCATGCGGGAATTGTTCGACCCGCGCGTAGTCGATCGCATCTCATTTCTCGTGGGGCATCTTCCGGCAGAATATTCGGACGCTCTATCCATCATAGATGTCAAGACAAAAATCCCAGCCACTCCATTCAGCGCGGATGCGTCGGGCTACTACGGGAGTTTTAATTCTTCCGGTCAAAACCTCTCGTTCCTCGGCCACAGCGGCAACTTCTCGTACTTCTTTGCCGGATCTAGAAAGACAACAGATCGCCGAATTGATACGCCCATTCCCAACATATTCCACGACCATGGAACCGATCTATTCGGTTTAGGAAAAGTCCAGTATATTCTTTCTTCAAACGATATCATCGCTCTCGATGTCGACCAAAGCAATTCAAGGTCTCAGGTCCCATATGACTCTACCGGTGGGATTGCCCTGAATGATAATCAGCAGGAGACTGACGGATTTCAAAATTTGATCTACCGTCACGGCTTCGAGGGTAATGGTGGCACAGGAGAGTTCTTCTTCGGGTTGACGCACAGGAACGGAACGTTCCAATACATCCCCGGGGCGACTGATGTTCCTTCTTTCTACTTCAGCGGAAATACAACCCCGTACAACATCCGCGAAGATAGAAGCTTCAACGTTTATGGAGCCAGAACTAATATCAATTTACCGTTGGGAGATGTTCTCTCCGCAAATGCTGGCTTATCATATTATCTAACCAACGGAACCGAGCATTTCAGTTCATACAACTCCACAGGTACTGGACCGCAATCTTTGGAACCGCTCAGGGGGTATGATCTCGGTGCTCATATTCAGGCGGATTACCAACCACTCCCGGTCTTCCAGATAAACGCAGGCGTAAGATACGATCGACAATACGCCGAAGGTATCGGTACCGTCTCGCAGGTCTCGCCAAAAGTGAAGTTGACTTACCTTCCCGACTTCTCTTCATCAGTCTACCTTTACTACGGAAGGCTCTTTGTTCCGGTGTTCATCGAACAAATGCGTCAGATAACTGGGGCGGCAGGTGGAGTCTCGCAAATCACCCAGCCGCTTCGAGGCAACTATTTCGAGGTCGGGTTAAGCCACGTTTTCAGCACTTCATGGTCCGCAAAGATTGAAGGCTACTACACGCAGGAAAACCCCGGTCTCGACAACAACACAATTCCCGGGACTGCCATCAGCACTGCTGTAAACATACAGCATATCTTCGTGCGGGGCGTGGAGCTTGGACTGAATTATCATCCGGTCGGTCCCTTTTCAGGGTTCTTCAACCTGGCAGTAAGTCACGCTCAAGGCGACGGGAGAACCACAGGTGGGTTTCTCCCCGCTACACCCCCGACTACTGCCTTTGATCTTGACCATGATCAGCGACTGACCTACTCCATCGGGTTAAATTACGACCGGAGCGGTTACTACTTGAACCTAACTTCGTACTACGGAAGCGGGTTGACTAACGGGCAGGCAAACGGACATGTCGCACCCCATATAATCTTCAACGGTTCAATCGGCAAAACATTTTACATAGGCAGGTATACACTAAGTCCGGAATTCTTCGTGAATAACATTCTGAACGACCAGTACTTGCTAAAGGGGGCTTTTTTCAGCGGCGCAATTTGGGGAGAACCACGAAGCTTGACTCTGAAAGTTGCGGTCGGAATCCTGTGATTGCCAGGATGGTTACTTCTTGCTTGCGACAGGGCCGTACAACCGGTTCGTTTCGTACTCCCGGCCAAAAAAGAAGTAAGATTCCGGATTTACGAAGACTCCGTTCTTCATGACGCCATAATGCAAGTGGGGCCCGGTTGAAAGTCCTGTATCACCGCTGAGACCTATCACCTGACCCCGCTTCACTTTTTCTCCGACTCTGACAAGAAATTTCGATAAGTGAGCGAAGAGAGTGGTGTAACCGAATCCATTGTCGATCTCTATTGCGTTCCCGTATCCTCCCTCTCGACCGACATACGTAACGACCCCATCTCCCGTTGCATGCACATGGCTTCCTACATCACAACCGATATCAATACCCTGGTGCATGAGCATCACGTGCAGGATGGGATGAAACCTTATGCCGAACGGAGACGTGATTATCCCGCCTCGAATCGGTTCTATGGCTGGAATATGTCTAAACAAGACCAGATCTGTTTTCTGTTTCGCTCGTATGGCCTTTAAACTTTGCTCTTCAAGTCTTGCTTCTCTATCGACTATCCCCATCTTGTCGACTGCACCCGCAATAAGAGTGTCTTCATTTTGCGGTAGCCCGTAATCTCTGTCTATTGCGACGCCTCCCACTGCTACCTTACGTTCACCTGCGGGGATCGGACGAAGGTCCACCGCAACCCTGATACCGTTATCAAGCTTTGCGAGTTTATCCATATTTGTTTCATACCCATTTAGCTTCAGGTTGACTGCCGCAAGTCTTGACTTTAGTACAGAACGTTCATGCTCCATCTTGTCCACCCGAAATATTTTCCAACCGAAAAGGTCCATACCGTTATCGCTTGCAAGCGCGGTGAGAACAGACGAAGTGAGAATCAGAGAGACAACAATCCCCGCAAGTCTGCTCGCATGGAGCGGCTTGTATTTGAGATCGCGGTTCGAATAGAGGTAGAACTTAAGCATCACATATTCCTTCAACCTTCATTGGAACAACAAGCCTCAGAGGTAAAGATTCGACGATGAGGCTAAAGGTTCTCCCGGGCGTGGGACGGCGTGCCCGGAATGACGATTAAAAATAAGAAAGGTGGAAGTTTTTGCCAAATGTTTTTTTCTAAAAACCGCGATTTATACCGTCCCGGTCTGACATGCCCGTGGCGCAGGTAAAATCACACAGACTTACCGCCAACTCTTTTATTCTCTGAAAGGTAGGTCGCAACACCTCACGTATATGCTCCTTCGATTCCAGGTCGATGGCAGACACCGCCGTTTGCTTCGTCGCTTGCGCAAATCTTCGCCACGCCCGCAGTTTCTCGACCCGCCACGGAGATAGGGATACTGATTACACGACCCAGTTCCCCACGCTCATTGACGGAGACAAGAGGATCTGCAAATTACCAAGATCGGTAGGTGGAAGAAACGCGAGGAATTGGCTTTTCATGGACACTATGAGAAATGGCAACAGCTCCATTAGAATCTTCAAGGTGGGATTGCATTAATGGTATGCAGGCAAAACAACTGCATCAGAGTCTTAACCTGACTTAACGATCTCAGCTTCGCGAGTAAATCAGTTCAGTAAAGAGAACTTTCAGGTTATCACAATGAGTGACACTCTTGTACACGATGCAAGTTCGGCACTCAGCGTTTCTGCAGATGAATCCGATGTTATCCAGAAGCCAGCAAGGTGTTGTGTCGCTCGTGTAAGCTTCGCACTTCAATCGTTCTTCCTGTGGACATTTCCTAAGCTCCCAGCACGGAACCATTGAAGTTAGGCGCTTGATCCCCCCTAGTGTCATCCCCTTGTGTGTAATCATATCCCTGACGCAGCTAAGCCAGTGTAGATCGTCTTCTGAAAAAAGTCTGTGCTTGCCAACGGTCCTCACAGGCAGAACTATTCCTGCCGCTTCGTATTTCCGCACCGTGGAAACAGCAACACCGAGTCTGCCGGCGACTTCGCCAATCTTCATCAGTTTTCCAGTTGTCATAATCAAACCCAACATTTCTCTCTTGCAAACCTGCTTAACTCTTCCCTGAATTTAGGATGGGCAATTCCTATCAGCGATTTCACCCTCTCGCCAATTTTCTTGCCGTGCAAATCGACAATGCCGTATTCAGTCGCAACAAAATGGACATCTCCGCGAGAAGTCGTCACTCCAGCTCCTTCGCTGAGATGCGTGACAATCCTCGACACCGTTCCGCCTCTGGCTGTTGATGGAAGAGCAACGACGGGCTTACCGGCTTCAGACCGCGCCGCGCCGCGCATGAAGTCAACCTGGCCGCCGAACCCGCTGAAAAAAGTATAACCGATAGAATCCGCACACACCTGTCCTGTCAGATCGACCTGAAGCGCCGAATTTATGGCGACCATTTTCTTGTTTTGACTTATAATGAAAGGGTCATTCACATACTGAGATGGGTGAAACTCCGCTATGGGATTGTTATCTATGAATCGAAAGAGTCGTTTGCTCCCGAGAACAAAGCTTGCAACCATCTTTCCAGGGTGTAGACTTTTCTTCTCATTTGTGATGACCCCGCTCTCCACAAGTCTGATAATTCCATCAGAGAACATTTCTGTGTGGATACCAAGGTCTTTCCTTTCCCCCAGGGACATCAGCACCGCGTCCGGTATTTTTCCAATCCCGATTTGAAGAGTTGACCCATTGTCGATCAGCTCGGCTATGTTATGCCCAATCCGACGATAGACTTCCATTTCATCCGGCGCAGGATCGGGTTCCGCCTGCACGAATTCCATCAACGGTACGTCGGCTTCGACAACCTTGTGTATTTTGCTGATATGGATAAAGCTGTCACCTAATGCCCTCGGCATATTTGGGTTGACTTGTGCCACAACTATGCGCGCGACGTCTGTTGCTGCCTTCGTTGTCTCGACTCCAACCCCGAAGCTGCAGAAACCATGCTCATCAGGCGGCGAGACATGAATGAGCGCCACATCAATTTTGATCTGGCTGGAATAGAAAAGCTGAGGAATCTCCGAAAGATAGACCGGAATGAAATCCGCCCTACCTTGATTGACTGCATCACGGGTATTGGGACCTATGAAGAACGCTGTGTGCCTGAAATGCTTAAGCATGCCCGGGCGAGCATAAGCTGCTTTGCCTAGCGAGAGAATATGAATAACTTCACAGTTGAGTAACTCCGGCGCCCTTTGCACCATCGCGTCGACCAGTATCTCTGGGACGGCGCAACCGGGGTGTATGTATATTTTGTCACCGGAGTTTATCACTCCGGCAGCTTCTGCTGGAGAAGTTATTTTCTCCTTATAGCTATCGATCCAGCTCATTGCGCGAGGAGGTCCTCAATTCGCCGGAACTCCTTGCCGAAGATGGAGCTCGCAGTCTTGTTAGTGCAATTGCCCTCGTAACTGCAAAATCCTCTGGAAAGGCCGGAGTTGTTGCGAAGAGCATCCTTCAGCCCGCTGGAAGCAATTTCCTGCACATAAGAAAGCACCGTATTTGTCAACGCATACGTCGCCGTCCTCGCAACAGCAGCGGTGATGTTCGGCACACAGTAATGAATGACATCGTGGATGACGTAGGCCGGATCATGAAGAGTTGTGGGCCTGCTTGTCGCCACACACCCTCCCTGGTCGATTGAAACGTCCACTATCACCGCTCCCGGCTTCATGGACTTCACCATATCTTCCGTGACAACGTGTGGAGTACGTCCTCCTTTTATGAACACTGCGCCGATGAGAACATCAGCATATGCAATGCATTTACTGACGACAACCGGAGTTGCCAGCGCGGTAGTCACACGTTTGAGAAGCAGGTTTTCTATGTTCCTAAGTCTCCTCAGGTCAGTGTCGATAACTATCACTTGAGCTCCGAGGCCGGCTGCCGTCCGTGCCGCTTCTGTTCCCACGACCCCCGCACCAAGAACCACGACCGCCGCAGGAGCCACACCGGATATTCCGCCAAGAGTTATTCCCCTTCCTCTTCCATCCGTCTCGAGATATCGAGCCGCCGTGATGACAGACATTTGACCGGCAATTTCGCTCATGGAGTGAAGAACGGGCCGATCACCGTCCTCTGTTTCTATTAATTCGTAGCCTACGGAATTGATCCTCTTGGCGAGAAGGGTATCTATGAACTGTTGACGGGCGACCGGAAGGTTCAGGAAACTCAGGCTGATTTTCCCGGGTTCCATCATCTCGATCTCGTCCAGCGTAGGTGCCTCGACTCCACAGACAAGATCCGATCTCCTGATTACCTCATCTTTGGAATAGACAATTTGTCCGCCGACGGATTTGTAACTTTCATCATCAAACCGACTCAACTTGCCGGCAGCGGACTCTACGAACACCGAGTGTCGTGACTGAACCAGCGAGGCCACCGCTGCCGGCGTCAGAGCGACTCGGTTTTCATGCTTCAACGATTCATTTGGTATCCCGATGTTCATTTTCTCAGTCCAGATGTTAAGAGGCAAAAGTCAGCATTTGCTTGGCTACAATTGGGAATCGGTTCTAGTTTTGACTTTCGACCTTTGCTTCTTGGGTCTCCAGATATTCATGGATAGCAGCAGCGCCTTTCTGCCCGTCTTCCATGGCAAGGATCACGGTAGCACCTCCGCGAGCGAGGTCGCCTCCCGCAAAAACTCCCTCGCGACTTGTGCGACAGATCTTATCAGTCACCACCGTACCGCGCATAGATATATCTAATCCCGGGGTCGTGGCCTGCAATATAGGATTTGGACGTTGACCGATGGCAAGTATAACAGTATCCACCTCCATGATATAGTTGGAACCGGGAATTAGAACCGGCTTTCTTCTACCGCTTTCATCCGGTTCGCCAAGTTCCATCTTCACACACTCGACTGCCTTAACCCATTTGTCCCTGGCTGATCCGGTCGGGCTTTCTGCGATTATTCGCACAGGGTTGGTGAGCAAATGGAATTCAATCCCTTCTTCCTCTGCATGATGGATCTCTTCATCCCTGGCGGGCATCTCCTCCCGGCTACGTCTATAGATGAGGTATGATCTTTCGGTGCGAAGACGATTAGCAGTCCGGACAGCATCCATGGCAGTGTTCCCACCGCCGATAACGGCAACCCTCTTCCCTATCTTTACCGGAGTGTCGAATTCAGGGAACCGGTAGCCGTTCATGAAATTGACACGTGTGAGAAACTCGCTCGCTGAGAAAACCCCGGGGAAGTTTTCACCAGGGATCCCAAGAAAATTCGGAGTTCCGGCGCCGGTGCCGAGAAACACTGCATCGAAACCATATTCATCCTTCAGCTCATCGATAGTCGCTGTTCTCCCTATGATGAAGTTCGTGACAATCTCAACACCAAGCTTCTTCACGTTTTCTATTTCCGAATCGAGTATTGATTTCGGGAGCCGAAATTCCGGAATACCGTACCTGAGAACGCCACCCGCGGCGTGAAGCGCTTCGAATATGGTAACCTGATAGCCTTTTTTTGCAAGTTCCGCTGCACAAGTCAGTCCTGCCGGACCTGAACCGACAACTGCCACTTTTTCGTTTCTTTTGTCCGCGACTGCGAATCCGTTCGTCGCGTTATGTAGGCGTTCGTAGTCCGCAACGAATCTCTCAAGCTTGCCTATGGCGATCGGTAAATGCTTTTTGCCGATCGGACAGACCGCTTCGCACTGCGTTTCTTGTGGACAGACTCTGCCTGTTATAGCCGGCAGATAATTCTTCTCTTTGATTTTTTGAGCTGCCCCGAAGTAGTCTCCATCTACGACAAGTTTGATGAAGCCCGGTATATCTATCCCGACGGGACACCCTTCGACGCAATATGGCTCCTTGCAGTCAATGCAGCGCAATGATTCCTGGTGTACCAGGATATCGTTAAATCCAAACGAGACTTCATCAAAATTGTGTCTGCGTACTTCCGGTTCCTGCTCAATCGGCAGTTGTCTCGGTATTTTCATCCTTTCCGAAGGCTTCAATGTGTTAGGCATTTGCAACCTCCCGCGGGAAGGGAGTAAGCATTAGAAAATGCGTGATGGGTGGTAGGTAGTTGGTAGTCATCGCTTCACGCATTTGCTACCTCATTGACATTTGATTTCGGTTTAGAAGTCGGATGTGAAAACTCGCCTTCTCCAATTTCAGATTCCAGTCTTTCCAGCGATGCTTTTTCAAGTTCCATGTAACTTCTGTTTCTGGTCATAAGCTCCTCGAAGTCGACAAGATGACCATCGAATTCGGGCCCGTCTACGCACGCAAATTTCGTGCTTCCTCCGACCGTAACCCGGCAGGCGCCGCACATTCCGGTGCCGTCCATCATTATCGGATTCAGACTGACGTACGTCGGAATTGCCTTCGACCTCGTGAAATCGGCGACTGCTTTCATCATGTTAATCGGCCCGATCGCATATACCGAACTAACCTCAGGTTCAACCTTCAGATAACCTGATAGGGCATCGGTGACGAGTCCTTTTTTCCCATATGAACCATCATCGGTTGTGATGAAAGTAGCATCGGATATTTCTCGAAGCTCATCTTCAAGGATGATCAGATCCTTTGATCTGGCACCGATGATCGTTGCCAACTCATTACCTGCCGCCTTGAGAGCACGTGCTATCGGATAGACTTCGGCAGTTCCGACGCCGCCACCGATACAAACGACTTTGCCGCCGCCATGTATTGGCGTGGGGTTACCAAGAGGTCCCGCCACATCGAGAAGATAGTCCCCCTCATTCTGCAGGCTGAGAAGTTTTGTAGTTTTGCCGATCGTTTGAACTATTATAGTTACCGTTCCTCGCTTCTGGTCGGAATCGACTATCGTGAGAGGAATTCTCTCACCACGGTCGTTCACGCGAATGATTAGGAAGTTGCCGGCTTTGTGCTTGCGTGCCACGTACGGCGCTTCAATCACAAATTTTGTTATCGACTTAGCAAGGACTTCCTTGCTGAGGATTTGAAACATTTAAAAAGCCCTTTCAGTTGTCTGTCCTGCCGACCTGGTGTAACGCATCGACCGGACAAAGATCGACTATGTCGTTAAGAAGATCGACTTCCTTTTCGGAATTTGGTTGACGAGTGAGAAAATAAGAGTAAGCATATTCGACACATTGGAATAGCTCCGGTGCCATATTCTTGCAAAGTCCACATCCGTTGCAATCCTCGGTGACGAAAAATTCCACCGCTGGAGAGTTATCGTTGACCGATGAACGCGTCATATTTTTCCTCCTCAAGGTGCAGACGGTCTTCCCTGGCGATGTGTTGAGCGCGACTTCAACAAAGAGGCAGATCCTCCACATAGCATTTTATCCGTCCCGTTCCTTGTGCAAGAGACCTGATTTAAGATTGAACCAAGAGTTCCGCGGTCGTCACTGCGACCTGCACCCCTTTTGCGGCAATGAATGTGCCGCAATAATCCCCCCAAATCTACTTTGCGAAAGTGGAGTTTAGTCAAACAGGTCAAGTTTCCTCAAAATTCAGTGGCAGTGTGCCGCTTCGCATCCTGAAGTTTAGTAGCATGGAAAGGTGCCGATCCGCCGAAAAGAATCCTGGCACTCTATTGTGCCGAGTGCTTGATTTGAGAGGTGATGTTTTCTATATTATCAATCGCACAACTAGAGTGCTAATTCAATAAACAAATAGACTTCATGAATCAAACAGGAGGAACAAACATGAAGATTAAGCCATTAGCTGACAGGGTTGTAGTAAAACCTCTGGAAGCAGAAGAAAAGACTAAAGGCGGATTGTATGTTCCGGATACGGCTAAAGAGAAGCCTCAACAGGGTGAAGTTGTCGCCGTTGGACCGGGAAGAGTCAGCGATGACGGCAAGAAAGTCCCTATGGAGGTGAAAATCGGTGATAGGATTCTCTACGGGAAATACTCCGGGACAGAAGTAAGGTATGACGATATTGACTACCTCATTATGCGTGAAAGCGACATCTTCGCAATAATCTAAACAAAAGGAGCTTAAGAAAATGGCAGCAAAAATAATTGAGTTCGGGTCAGATGCCCGGGCACACCTGAAGAAAGGTGTCGACACACTTGCGGATGCCGTGAAAGTTACACTTGGTCCTCGCGGACGGAACGTCGTCATCGATAAGAAATTCGGGGCACCTACAGTGACAAAAGACGGCGTCACAGTAGCGAAAGAGATCGAAATTGAAGGCAACATCGAGAACATGGGCGCACAGATGGTACGAGAAGTAGCCTCAAAGACTTCCGATGTGGCGGGTGATGGTACGACAACCGCAACGGTTCTTGCACAGGCTATTTATCGCGAGGGACTGAAAAATGTCACGGCTGGCGCCAACCCGATGGACCTGAAGCGCGGAATTGAACTTGCGGTGGAAAATGTGACACAGAGCCTGAAGAAAATGAGCCGCGAAGTAACAGACAAGAAAGAAATCGCACAGGTAGGCACTATTTCGGCAAACAACGACAGTGAGATCGGGACTCTCATTTCGGATGCGATGGATAAAGTAGGAAAAGACGGAGTCATAACGGTTGAGGAAGCAAAGGGAACTGACACGACCGTCGAAGTTGTGGAGGGGATGCAATTTGATCGCGGATACCTCTCGGCATATTTCGTGACCGACACGGAGAGAATGGAAGCAGATCTCGAAGACCCGTATATCCTGATCCATGATAAGAAGATCTCCGCGATGAAGGACCTACTTCCGGTGCTTGAGAAGGTGGCACAAAGTGGTCGCTCAATCCTAATAATTGCTGAGGACCTTGAGGGTGAAGCGCTCGCGACATTGGTGGTCAACAAGATCCGAGGTACACTGAAGGCAGTCGGCGTAAAGGCACCGGGCTTCGGCGACAGAAGGAAAGCCATGCTCGAAGACATAGCGGTCCTCACAGGCGGCCAGGTAATTTCAGAAGAGAAAGGATTCAAGCTCGAGAACACAAATCTGAACTTCCTCGGAACCGCGAAAAAGGTCACGATCGACAAAGACAATACAACAATCGTCGAAGGAGCTGGTACCAAAGACGAGATCAAACGTCGCATCAACGAGATCAAAGCTCAGATCGACAAGACCACCTCTGACTACGATAAAGAGAAACTCCAGGAGAGACTTGCAAAGCTCTCCGGCGGCGTCGCGGTATTAAAGATAGGTGCCACGACCGAAGTCGAGATGAAGGAAAAGAAGGCGCGTGTCGAAGATGCACTGCATGCGACAAGAGCAGCCGTCGAAGAAGGAATCGTTCCGGGCGGTGGAGTCGCTCTTATAAGAGCTCTGAACCAGATCGACGATGTAAAGACTGAAAACGAGGATCAGAAAATTGGCGTCGAGATCATTAAGAAGGCGCTCGAGGAGCCGCTACGGTGGATAGTAAACAACGCCGGTCTTGAAGGCTCAGTCATCCTACAGAAGGTAAGAGAAGGCAAGGATGACTTCGGATTCAACGCTCAATCGGAAAAGTACGAAAACCTGCTCAAAGCAGGAGTGATTGATCCGACAAAGGTGGCGCGTACCGCCCTGCAAAATGCGGCGAGCGTTGCCAGCTTGCTTCTCACAACCGAAGCAGTCATTTGCGAAAAACCGGAGAAAGAAAAGCCGATGCCTCCTACTCCGCCGATGGGCGACATGTACTAAGCAAGGCTGAAAATCAAAAGTAAAGGTCAGAAAGAGTCCCGCATCTTGGCGGGACTCTTTTTTTTGTTGTTCGGCGAACCTTACCAGAGCAGCCGCAGGTCTGCCCGGTAAACCTCTGCAAGGTTACAAAGCACCTGAAGAACATACGATAGTTGTGGAGTAGAACGAGGGCACCGTGGTGTATCGTACTCTGCTCTTCGATGTGACGACTTCCTTCGTTGCCTCTTTTCCAAATGTCCTCCTTGCACCTTCCGGGCTCCCCTTGCTTCCCGGATCGGAGTCGAAGCTATCAAACTTCAACTCCGTTTCCACCTAAACTGGGAGGACAAACGTCCCTATTTCAAAAGCAACATCTTTCTCACTTTAACATTGGCCCCCGCTCTCAACACGTAGAAGTAAACGCCGCTCGCGAATCGTGTGCCGTCAAAACTGACTACGTGTGCCCCCGGGCTCTGCTTCCCGTCTACAAGCGTTTCCACTTCCCTGCCAAGAACATCGTACACCATCAGAGTCACTTTACTGACCGTTGAAAGCTGATAGCTGATCGCAGTGGATGGGTTAAAAGGATTGGGATAATTCTGAAACAGCTTGAATGCCTCAGGAACATTTTCCGGTTCCCTCGCTATTCCTGACAGAACTGCGGAGATCGGCATTCGCCAGACTCCATGCCCGGCTGTACCTGCAAGCAGAGTTGTGTCTGAAATAACCAACGAGCTTATCGAATATGAGTTCATCCCGATATCCAACCAGGTTGTTCCAAAGTCGGTCGAGAGAAATACTCCACCAGATGTAGCCGCGAACAATCCTACTGTGCCCGACTGTCCCAGCGGTGGAGTGACTGCAAGAACACTGATAGAAGCGTTCGTCAGACTAGTGTCTCCCGCTTGCAACCAGCTTCCACCGTAACCCGTAGACACAAACACACCGCCGCCGTTTGTACCTGCCAAGATGTATCCATTGCTGGCAACAATAGCGGTAATCTTGGAATTCGTCAAACCGATGGACTGAGCATTCCAGATTCCAAACGGTGTCGTTGAATAGAAGACTCCGATATTTGTCCCCAGGTAAACGTATGGAGAAGTGCTGCCGGGTAACTGAACCGCCGAAAGAGTTGTAACAAGAGTATCCGCCAGGTCGCTGTCGCTCCGTGTCCACGTAAATCCGTTGTTCGTAGAAACGAACAATCCGGTCGGTGTTCCTGCGTAGATGCCGCCACTACTGTCGGTCGCGGGTACTGAAAGCAAGGCAGCAATCCTTCTGTCTGTCAGCCCGCTGTCGCTTTGAGACCAGCTCGATCCATTATCGGTCGACAAGAAGATCCCGCCAAGAGTCCCTGCGAGAACATTCGCACCGTCAGACGCAAGTGACGTGACGGAGTCGCTACTTAATCCGCCACTTGCTGGAATCCAGGACGCACCTGCATTCCCGGAGATATAGATCCCGTTATAGGTGGCCGCAAAAATAGTTGTGCCAACCTTGAGCAGGTCAGTAACTGAGTAAGTCGATATGTCGGTATTGAGCGATATCCAGTTTAATCCGGCGTCGTCCGAGCGGTAGATGCCGCCGCTATTGGTCCCGATCACGAATGTAGATCCTATGGATGCTGCGGCAAGTACATCGGGGTACAGGACTCCAACATTAGCCTGTGTCCAGGAATTCCCGTTGTCAGTCGACAAGTAAAGAGAACTATCAGATCCCGCGATGACCGCGCTGCCGCTGACTGCGATTGAATAGATGGGTTGTCCTAACATCCCTGAATCGGGTGTAGACCAATTGTTCCCACCGTTTGTAGACTGCATGAGTCCGTCGTACGTGCCGGCAAACAAAATGGAGGTTCCGCCGGATGTGACGAATGCCAGAGCATTCACGTAGACATTGCCGAGACCAAGCGAATCCCAACTCGCACCATTATCTGTCGAAGTGAAGATACCTGCATTAGTTCCGGCATAGATAGTCGATGTTCCTCCGCCAGATGAAATCACTTCAAGGCTCGTTACGGTTGGAAAGTTCGCACCATTCGAGGCGGGTAAACCCTTGTTAGATGCGGTCCAGGTGGAACCCATATTGGTGGAATGATAGATCCCGTGGCTCCAGGTGCCCGCGAAAAGATCCGTTCCGCTTGCCGCCAGACATTGCACTGCTGAGCCGAGGAGTCCGTCGGGTTGCCAGCTGTTGCCCAGGTCCGGCGAGACGAACAGTCCAACTCCCGTGTCGGAATAGACGGCGGCAAAAACCGCCGTGTCTCCGGGAGACCCCGCCACCGGAACGGAAATGATTTGAGCTACATAACCAAGAGTAAGATATTTTGGCCCATTCCAGTTTGCACCGTTGTCGGTCGAGACATATATATCTCCGAAGCTCGTTCCCGCAATGATAGTTGCTCCACTGATAGAAAGGGCACTCACACTTCGCATAGATGGTCCGCCGGTACGGACCCATTGTCCCCAGAGGTTCCCTCCTTGAATCAGCGACAACAGCACGCAAGAAACACCGATGCGATATACAACACTAACTCGTTTCAGCTTGATCAAATGGACTCCTCGCATTATATCCTGGCAGTATCCGCAAGATCCTCAAAGTAACCCAAAAACTCGACCGCGAGTTCTCTCACGGATTGGGAAGTTTATCACCTCCGGTAATGAGAAACAACGTCTAAACGTGAGTACTCATTTGGGATAACCCACAGTCTGCGACAAAACGATCGGCTGGTGAGACAAAAGGTTCATCGTTTTTGCCAGCGAAGGCTTATCTATTGACCCTCGGATCACGCACGCCAATCCTTCAGAGGCACAAAACAGGTTTACGTTTTGCGCTATGAAACCAAAGTCGGCGGCCGTCTATGCAATCCTCGTCTCCTCAGACACATCTCCTACCTTTGACATGTCCGAGACGTAAATAATATCCACGGGTGCCTCCCTGACGGATGATCGTGTCCCGGTCATACCGCAAACATCTTTCTTCAATACCAGTCTCAATATAGGAAGTCACGGCAGTAGCTCGTCATGCCTGAAGCAGGTGAGAAGGTGGTCGTTAACCATTCCAGTCGCCTGCATATGAGCGTAACAGATTGTGGACCCTACGAATTTGAACCCGCGGGATCGTAAGTCTTTGCTCATCGAGTCCGACTCTCTGCTCGTGGCAGGTACAGACTTTAAAGTCTTGAATCTGTTCACCTTAGATACTCCCCCAACGAATTGCCAGATATAGTTGTCGAAACTACCGAACTCTTCCTTCACATTTATGAGCATCTTAGCATTGTTGATTGCCGCTAAGATCTTCAGCCTGTTGCGTATGATGCCCGGATCCTTCATCAAAGAGTCGATCTTTTTCCGATCAAATCGCGCTACTTTCTCCACGCTGAAACCCGCAAATGCCTTTCTGAAGTTCCCCCTCTTATGAAGCACCGTCGACCAACTCAATCCTGCCTGCATTCCTTCCAGCACTAGAAATTCAAAAATTAATTTGTCATCATGCACGGGTACGCCCCATTCTTTGTCATGGTATTCGATCATCTGCAAATCATCAGAAGTCCATTGACATCGGACCGGATTTCCACTTTTTGCAATCGGCATAGTCACTCCACTTTTGAATTACGAGCAGGAAGCAGGCAGAAGGCTGTAGGAAGTAAGTAAAGGTTAGGACACTGAAGACCTGGGAAAGACGTTGTTACATGTATATCGACAAGTAGATCGCTAGCGCACTTCTTCAAACTCGCCAGTTCTCCTATTCTTTCTGACGTTATCCCAAATGAAACAACGTCCATTCATCGCGATGTAGACTCCATGGGGCAATGTTTCCACAAAGGCGAGGGCACTCCCAAGGTTGAACAATCCATCAGAGCTTCCAAATTTGTATGGTATCATAGCCCCCGTCAGCACCACAGTCTTCGAAGCCACTTTGCTACCCAGGAGATGAGCAGTCTGTTCCATCGTATCAGTACCGTGAGTAATTATTATCTTATCTTCTGCACACTTCAGACAATTCTCTGCGATTATCTCCCGGTCCGAGTCGGTCATTTCCAAACTATCAATCATCATGAGAGTTCTAACATCGACCTCTACCTTGCACCTTCCGAGTTTAAGCATTTCCTGTAGGTGAGTATCTTTGAAGAAGAGTTTTCCTGTCAGTTCGTTGTACTCTTTGTCGAACGTTCCGCCAGTAATGAAAATCCGAATAGCCATTTTGAATTTCCCGCAAACCTTATTATTAATCCGCGGCCGACATCTTTCTGCCCGCCGACCGACTAAGAAATATAGCTGACCTGCAATCACCTAACCAATACAATCTTAGCCGAGTTGACCCGACGGTGCCAGGACAATTCGCAATGACTACTTGGAGCTAAATCAGTGAAGGAAACCCAGATAGCTCGATCCGTTGCCCCGCCCGTCGTTCCACTGTTCCGCAATCACTCACAACAGAGAAGAAGTCCTTTTCATTCACAATTCAATTGGGGTTTTTTGCCGTACAGCCTGTAGGAATGTTGACAGATAAGCGGGAGGAATCAAATGTACGCAAGGTAGAGCCGTGCGCAAATCATTGAAACTGTCAAAATTGAGTCAGTAGGAACAAAACACATGGAAACGGCACACAACGGCATTGACGGCATGAGTCTTGCATAAATCAGGCACAGTGTTGCATATAATCCGAAAGATTTAATAATGACCAAGAGAAAATTCCCAGATCTATTTTACAATCCTATCAGCATGGCGGGCGCAATAATAGCGTCGGTAACCTTTGGAACAATTTTGGTTCTGATGCTTATTGATACCATATGGAGCGCCCTTCCCCCTTATTTTGGCATCGTTACGTATATTCTGCTCCCGAGCGTAATGATCTTAGGTCTCATTGTCATCCCCATCGGGGCGCTCCTGGAGAGGAAGCACTGGAGAAAAGCTGCCGAAGCTGGAGTTCCGCCTCTCCCAAAAATCGATCTCAACGATCGCCAACAAAGAACCGCCTTCTTCTTCTTTTCCACAGCCACTCTGCTCTTAATGCTATTCACCGCAATTGGTGGGTACCATGCCTTTGAGTTTACTGAATCAGTACAGTTCTGCGGTAAGATCTGTCACCGCGTTATGAAGCCCGAGTACACCACGTATCTCCACTCGCCACATGCCAGAGTCGCCTGTGTCGAATGCCATGTCGGTCCTGGAGCAAGCTGGTACGTTAAATCTAAACTGTCAGGAGCGTACCAGGTCTATGCAGTGCTCTTTAACAAATTCCCACGTCCCATCCCGACACCAATAAAGAACTTGAGACCGGCACGTGAGACTTGCGAGCAATGCCATTGGCCGCAATCGTTCGTGGGGGAAAGGAGAATAACGAGGGCATTCTATCTTGAGGACTCCGCTAACACGAGGTGGGATATAGACATGTTGATAAAGATCGGCAAGAGTACAAGCGGCGAAGCGAGCAGGCCGCCGGTGCATTGGCACGTTACTCATACCGTGGAATTTCTTCCATCGGATTCAACGTCACAGACTATCCCGTGGGTGCGCCTTGTCCTCGCAAATGGAACAACCGAGACATTCACAACGTCCGACAACCCTTTTACCCCTAACTCAGTTGCCAAATCCAAAGTAAAGACGATGGACTGTATGGATTGTCACAACAGACCAACCCACGTCATCAAGACTCCAGGGCAGGCGGTAAACGATGCAATGGCGGCAGGTTCTATAAGTCCTACGCTACCCTGGGTTAAGCAGACAGCAGTAAACGCACTAACTCCACGTTATAAAAATACCGCGGACGCGCTCGACACCATCGCGCTGTCTTTGCATTCTTTCTATCAGGGTAAGTACCCGAAGATCGCTCTCCAGGACAGTTCGAAGATCAATGAGGCAGTCTCTTCTCTACAAGGGATCTATAAGGAGAATTTCTTCCCGTACATGAAGGTCGATTGGCGGGCATACCCCAATGATATTGGACACCAAGATTATCCGGGATGCTTCAGGTGTCACGACGGGAATCACAAGTCAGCGGATGGGAAAATAATACCAAACAGCTGTCAGACATGTCATCTAATCCTTTCACAAGGCGCTCCAACGGACTCTGTAGTAAATCTTGCCGGGGTTGCTTTCAAACATCCGCCCGCAGGAATAGGAGACGCATGGCAAGGCGCTATGTGCACTGATTGTCATGATGGAACACAATAAAAAATCGGCTGTCCATCTTTACGATTTCTCAATTTTCAACTAAGAGGCCGTCACGTGCCGGGTTTCCATGCCGAGGCGGCATCTAGTTGCATATCGTGCAGGAATCTGTTGGAGGATCGCAGTTCCGGAATCTCTCGCCTAGGTACGCTCCTTAAGCTTTGACCTTCCTTTGCGAACCGCAAAGTAGAGCAATAGTAGGATCAGCGAGGCGACAATTCCCCAGAGCAACCCAACCCGGAACCCTGCAAAGGCAGAAATCAGATGACCGGAAAGCAAGTTCCCACCTTCAGTAAACACCCATGCCCAAATGAACGCTCCCGTTAGATTGTAAACCATAAACGGAAGTCCTCTGACATTATATACTCCCAGCGCGATTGGCACAACATTCCGGACACCGTAGAAGAACCTAGCTACGAGCATTAGCGACGAACCGAATCTACGTATAGGCGTGGCAGTCTTCTCAACTCGATCACTCAATTTCCTTCGGAGGAAAGCCCACTTGTGCCAAATGAACTTTCCGGCATAGAAGTAAATCGAGTTTCCAACAAATGATGCCAACGTGCCGAGAATTATCACCCCCCATAATGAAACGGAGCCTGAGCGTGCCAGCGCTACCCCGGTAAAAAGCCCAAATTCACCGCTGAAGGCGACTGTGACAAACACAAGAAGATATCCGTTCTGGTGAATGAATTGTTCCACGATTCAACTTACGAAACTTCCGTCGACAACTTCAATTTTTGAACAACACCACCAGTGAGTCATTCCGAAACAGCGAGGTCACCAATCTGATTCATATAAACGCTTGATTACTATCGACGACACTTATGCCAGCTCCTTTATCTGCTAGCAACTACGTTCAGTGATTTCATTGCGCAAAGGGTTGGATTTACCAGTCTTCAAAGATCTGCTGCTTAGATGTGTCTTGAATCGTCATACCTTCTCCATTAGATTTTTTCAGTGAAGAGATTCCTAAGCTACGTAACGATCATTTTTATGATCTCCAATATATGGCAGCTATCATGGGCACAAAGCAACAGCGCGTTCAGAATCGGTAGACTCCATTATGGCGGTGCCGGCGACTGGTACGTTTTCCCTCTTGAGGAACCAACGCTTCTCAAATTCATAGAGAAGAACACTGATATCGATGTAGATCCGGGCTTCAACCCGGTCAGGATAAGCAGCGATCAGTTCTTTTCTTACTCTTTCCTTTTCCTAACCGGCCATGGAAATGTAAGTTTCAGTGAAGATGATGCCAAGCGATTGAGGGAGTATCTCGAAGACGGGGGCTTCCTTTATGCGAACGACAGCTACGGTATGGGAACCGCTTTTCCAAGGGAATTGAAGAAAGTATTTCCGAATAGGAAACTCGTCCCTCTCCCTTTCTCTTACGGTTTGTATCACTGCGTTTACAATTTCGCGGACGGTCCGCCGAAGATCGAGGACTGGGGAGACGACAAACCGGCAGAAGGATACGGAATCTTCATCGGCAAGAGGTTGGTCGTTTACTATACTTCCGAGGGCGATCCCCCCGATGGGTGGGATCCCATCTCTGTCCATGGCGGCACTGAAGCGACCCACATCGAAGCATTGAGGTTCGGGACCAACCTTGTCTATTGGGTGCTGACCCATTAAAGAACGACCGGGAGATTCCAGACCCCATCTGTCCCCTGCCTGAAAACCCAACCAAGCGGACTTCCAATTGTGATTTGAATCTCGTACCTGCTCAATTGGGTTTATCTTGAATCTCCTCACTCCCTTCTTTAGATTAAAAAGCATGAAAGTTCATATCTTTGCGATCCTGGTGCTAGCTTTCGGATCCGGATTTTATTGCGAAGCTATCGCACAGAATTCGAGCGCCTTCAGAATCGCACGTCTGAAGTATGACGGCGGAGGCGATTGGTATAATGGTCCGCTTGAAGAACCTACGCTACTGAAATTCGTCACAGAGAAAACGTTCATCGACGTGGACCCCTCTTATTATTTCGCCGATATCAACACAAATGCGATATTCTCTTACTCGTTACTTTTCATGACCGGACACGGCAATATTCACTTCACCCAAGAAGAAGCAAACCGGTTGAGACTTTATCTTGAAGAGGGGGGATTCCTCTACGCGGACGATGATTACGGCATGGATGAATCCTTCAGAAGAGAAATCAGGAAGGTATTTCCGGAAAAGTCTCTCGTTCCTCTTCCTTTCTCTTACGGCCTCTACAGATGCGTATTCGAATTTCCGAATGGGACTCCTCAAACGCATGACTGGGGAGACAAGAAACCTCCCATGGGATACGGGATTTTCATCGGAGAAAGGCTCGCAGTCTTTTATACCGCTGAGAGCAACCCATCGGATGGCTGGGACCCGGCAGAAGTACACGGTGATCCGGAATCAAAGCGGACTCAAGCGTTGGAATTTGGCACCAACGTAATCTACTGGGCCTTGACGCATTAAGTTTATGATTGGCGATTCGTCCCACTCCCCTACCCAAAAAGTCCTTGATTCTCTACGCGATGCGTACAAGCGAAAGGTGCTCGCGGATATGCGAAGAGGAGTCCTTCTTTTCTTCGTTGCTGTGATACTTGTAATCTCCGCCTCCGCTGTCTTGGAACTGGTGTTTGATTTCGGCATTGTCGGACGGACAGTTCTTTTTGTTGCCGTACTCGCTTTGTTTATCTACTATTTTGCGAAATATCTCTGGAAGGACATAGTTCGACTTGCCAGGGGTGCGTCTTTGGACGATATAGCGTCGATCGCGCTCGATGCTGGTGATAATCTGCCTGATTTCAGAGACAGACTCAGGAACGCCGTTGAACTCTTGTCCAATTCTTCCGACACCATGTATTCGAAAGAGCTTGCCGAAGAGTACATCAGCTCCACCTTCGAACATGCCGCGAATTCTCCGATTGCATCTTCCCTCAGATATCGTGTCGACAAGAGGACGAAGCTCTATCTGGCAGGTACGTTCGCGGTAGCTTTGATTCTTTTCGCATTCTTACCATCGCAGTTTCCTTCGTCAATCGTAAGGATAGCCAATTTCACGCATGAATACCAAAATCCTGAAGCATATTCTATCAGCGTAAGTCCTGGTGATTGTCAGCTCTCAAGGGGTGACTCACTCAACGTTAGAGTCAAGATTTCACTTCTTACCGCCATACGCTTCCCGTCTTCAATAACCATGAACGAAAGGTACCAGGGGGAGGATGAGTTTGAAAAACATCAGGTAAGACGAGAGTCGGGGGAAATGTACCATTATGTTATCCCAAATGTACGGAGTAACGTAGAGTACTTTGTGAGCGTCGGCGACCAGAATAGCAAAGTATACCGTGTCAGAGTTGTTGATCTCCCAATAGTGGAATCGTTTTCAGTCAGACTCGTTTATCCAGCTTATACTCATAAGGAAAGCGAGACTCTAGAAGAGGACATCGGTGATTTTACGGCACTGGTCGGAACCAAAGCCTATTATACACTGAATGCGAACAAACACCTCAAGCAAGCATGGATTGATTTCAGTACGCAGCCCAGTTCACCTGATACTCTTAGGAAGCAATTAACAGTGAACGGATCGTCCGCTTCCGGCAGCTTCACAGTTAGCAGAAGCTCCACTTATACGCTACAACTTTTGGACTCAGACAGTCTTCGGAATCGAAATCCAATCGTCTACGGTATACAGGCGGTGCCTGACCAATATCCGACTTGCCAAATTACTTACCCCGGTAGAGATGTCAACCTAAATAGAGACATGCAACTGCCTCTTAAGATCGTCATCGGTGATGACTACGGATTTACGCGGCTCCTTCTGCAATACAGACTCATAAGCTCGAAGTACGTGCCGTCCCAAAAAGAGTATCGTTCGATCGAAATCCCGCTTCCGTCGGAAGCCGCAGGACAGGAAGACATATCATACGACTGGGACCTGAGCCCCCTGAATCTGGTCCCAGAGGATGTGATCAGTTACCACGCACGTGTGTTCGACAACGACATGGTAAATGGGCCCAAGTCCGCTGCGAGTGCAGAATACACGCTGAGGCTTCCTTCGCTTAGCGAGGCATTCGCTCAGGCAGACAGCGAACACAGCAATCTCGTTTCCAAAACTGAAGAAGCCCTCAAGCTGTCGGATAACCTCAACCAGGAAGTTCAGAAGATTTCGGAGGATATGAAGACGCTGAACAAACGATTAGACTGGGAACAGAAGAAGAAGATGGAGGGCACAATTCAAAAATTCGACAGCCTGCAGAGAAAAATAGAGGATGTAAAGAAACAAGCTGAGTCGATGACTGAGAAGATGTTAGAAAATAAGCTCTTGTCTCCTCAGACCCTGGAAAAGTACCTGGAGCTGCAAAAGGCAATACAACAGATAAACTCACCCGAATTTCAGGAAGCACTTCAGAAGCTGCAGAAGGCAGTCAGTTCTCTCGACCCGAACCAGGTCAGGCAGGCAATGCAGAATTTCAAAATGAACGAAGAGGTCCTGCGCAAAAGCATTGAACGAACGCTCGCCCTTATCAAACGCGTTGAGATAGAGCAAAAGCTTGACGAGTTGCAGAAGAGAACTGCCCAGATGCTCGACCAGCAGGACAGTCTCCGAAAGACAACGGCTGCCTCAGATTCATCGGCGACGAACTCCAGGCAGGGACTTTCTGATCAGCAAAGGGAAATTCAAAAGGAACTTTCCGGGGCACAGAAAGAAATGTCCAACCTCAAGGATATGATGGGACAGTTCCCGCAGGAAATGCCGCTGAGTAAGTTGAACGAGGCAAACCAGTCGCTCCAGAACAACCAGGTTGCCCAAAAGATGCAGGAGTCGAGGCAGCAACTCTCTAAAGGCGATTTTTCTAATTCAATGAGATCGCAGGAACAAATATCTTCCGCGTTGCAAAATTTCCAGCAGCAGCTATCAGAGACTCAAAAAGAAATGCTTCGCAACCAGGAAAGGGAGACGGTAAATGCCCTGCGCAAGGCACAGCAGAATCTGCTCCAGATTTCCAAAGAACAGGAGACACTTCGCAACAGATCGATGCAGCCGATGGAGCCAAACTCGCCCGGTGCCCGCTCATTGGCCAGCCAGCAGTATGAGCTAATGCAGCAGCTTAACTATACCTCCCAGCAGATGATGCAGCTATCCGACAAAAGTTTCATGGTTACTCCTCAGATGGGCCGTCAAATCGGACAGGCATACTCTGAAATGAATCATGCATTGCAGAATCTTCAGAACAGATACGGGCAGACAAACTCTGCAACCGGGCCACAGAAGCAGGCGATGGGATCAATGAACCAAGCGGTGATGAACATTCAAGGCACACTTCAATCAATGATGCAGGGTAAGGGCAGTGCAGGAAGTTTTCCTTCTCTCCTGCAGCAGCTCCAACAGCTCGCAGGGCAGCAGCAGGGTCTGAACTCAATGACAAGACAGCTCGGTGAACAGGGCGAAATGACGATGCAGCAAAAGGCGGAACTATCACGGCTGGCGGCACAGCAGGAATTGATCAGAAAATCGCTCGAACAACTGAACCAGGAATTTCAACAATCGCAATCCAAGGGTCAGGTTCTCGGTGATCTGAACGCTATATCAAGTGAGATGAAGAAAGTCGAGAAGGATATGAGCAGTAAGAATATCACTCAGCAAACGATACAGCGTCAGAACAGGATACTAACGAGGATGCTCGACGCGTCGAGATCGATCAACCAGCAGAATTATGATAACCGTCGCCTCGCAAAAGCCGGAAAAGACATTAATCAGAATAGCCCTTCAGAGCTTAACCTGTCTAATGCCAACTCCGAGAGGGAACAGCAGCTTCTTAGGCTCATCCGCCAGAATTTCCCTCCTGAGTACCAGAAGGTCATAATCAGGTATTATCAAATCCTAAGAAAGAGCCCCGATTGAGAACGTCGTTCACAAACCAACACCGGTCAAAGGCCACTTCATGAAAGTAAAAGTCTTGATCGCCGATGACGATCGAAGCTCAAGAATGATTATCAAACGAATCATATCAAAAGTGGACTGCGAAGTTCATGAAGCTTCGAATGGCAAGGAGGCGCTAGAAATTGCGAGAAAGATCCAGCCAGATGTCATGATTGTCGACTGGAATATGCCCGTAATGGACGGAGAGGAACTCTCAAAACGCATAAGAAACGACGCAAAGCTTAAGTACACATACATAATTATGCTGACAGGTAAAGGTGATATCGACGATGAAATCAGGGGACTCAAGGCCGGCGCTGATGACTACATAACCAAACCTGCTCCGCAAGCAGAAGTCCTTGCCAGGCTTGAGAGTGGAATCCGCATGAGAGCACTCCACAACGAGGTTGGCGAGCTGACAAGAAGAGTCGCGCTCCTGGAAATGGCGGCGACGGTGGGCCACGAAATCAACAACCCATTGAACGTCATTTTTTTATCACTCGATCTTGCGAAGAAATCACTTAAGGATGGACGATACGACAGAGTGGAAAAGGGACTCGCAATGATAACGGAAACAGCGGAGCGATTGAGAGAAATTGCTAAGAAATTCGTGGAACTGAGAGAGCCGCAACGAACGAGCTACATTGATTCACTCAATATGATAGATATTCATCGCGACGGGGCGTCCAAAAAGGAGGGAGATGGAAAATGATGACGCAATCATCGGCGGCGACGATGGGATCCGTCCCCGTTATGAAGACTAACCACCCTCCTCACCCGATCGGATCTCCGAAAAAGAGCTGCTCGACCGGTCAGGTCAAATTACGAAGTGAGACGTCCAAGACTTGACGGCGGCCCGGGAGGGAATTCAAGACTTGACGGAAGCCAGCGCGAAAAGCCTTGCCTGCTCCCCCCTCGTTTAACAACAACCTTAAATCACCGCCGCACGATCGTCCCAAGAAAACGGAACTTTAGGAAGATTCTTACTTCTCTTCTTCCTTCATCTTCAGCTTAATTTCCTGCACTTCCTGCCGTACTTGCTGAGCAAACTTCTTGAGTTCTCCCATATGCTTCCGTACGCGCGTGCCCGCAGCCTTATTCTGCTTCTCGTAGAATTTCCGAAAGTCTGCCTCGAAGCTGGATATAAGCTGATTTAGTTCCTCGTACTTTCCCATACGTGACTCCTTCCTTAATTTGTGTTAGTTTTAGGTGGTGTATTCACCATTGATTTTGACATAGTCATAACTCAGGTCACATGTGAACACCTGTGCTGATTCGCGGCCGGCATTTAGTCTGACTGTCAACTCTATCTCTTTCGATGCGAATAGATCTCTCAGCCGCGTCAGATCCACCCGCTGCGGCTCATTCCTCTTGAAGACGCAGACATCCCCTATCCTCAACTCCACTTTAGAGGGATCGTACTTCGCATAAGAGTTCCCAACTGCCGACAGAACTCTTCCCCAATTTGGGTCACCTCCGAAAATAGCCGTTTTCACGAGAGGTGAAGTTCCGATCGCCCGGCCAACTCTCACTGCATCTTCATAACTATAGGCATATTCCACGTTCAGCCTCACAAATCGCGTCGCCCCTTCGCCATCTCTCACTATCATCGTCGCCAACTCTTTCATGACTGCGGTAAGACCTTCGCTGAAAGTCCGCAATTCAGATGGCTTCCTTAGCTTCACTCCCGAGGCACCATTTGCGAGCAAGAAGACTGTATCGTTGGTACTCGTATCTCCGTCAATTGTAATCGTATTGAACGACTCCCTAGTGGATTCAGACAGAGCCTCCTGCAGCTTCTTGCGATCCACGTCAGCATCGGTAGTGAGGAAACAAAGCATCGTGGCCATATTCGGGTGAATCATCCCCGCACCCTTGGCAGTTCCGCCGATTCTAAAACTCCCCTTTCGCGAGAGCTCAAACTCCATCGCAACCTGCTTCGGAAACTTATCTGTGGTCATAATACTCTGTGAAAAAAGATGGTCGCCTTCCTCAGAGAGACTATTTATCAAAGCGGGAATACCTTCTGTGATATTTTCGATGGGAAGCTGTCTCCCAATAACCCCCGTCGAGGCAACGAGCACCCTATTTTTTCCGATATGCAATTGGCGTGCTGTTTCAGACGCCATTTTCTCAGCTGATTTAAGTCCCCGTTTCCCCGTGAGTGAGTTAGCACAACCGCTGTTAACCAAAACAGCTTTCGCCCTCGAGTGGGAGCTAGCAATATTTCTCTTGCTCAGGGCTATCGGGGCAGCCTGAAATCTGTTCAAAGTGAAGACAGCTGCAACCGTAGCTTCCGACTCCGCGAAGATAAGTCCAAGATCGTCAACACCGTTTGTCTTTATCCCGGCAGCGACTCCGGAAGCGGTGAACCCCCGGGGAAAACATACCGATCGGTCGTAAACAAAACCCATTTGCTATTTCATTCCCGCTTTGTCATGTTCAATCTTAAGGCAGCTAAGAAGATCGGGCAGACGATCGTAAAGGCGCTTCAGCTCCCTGGTTTTTCTCTTCGCAAGCGCATAAGATGTTATGATCGGCATAGCTACCGTCGAATCCAGGTAGCAGACAACAGTGTCAGGCAGTTTGCTCGGGTCAACCTTTCCCCAGCTTACCGCTTCGGACGGCGTCGCACCTGAAAGCCCGCCCGTATCGGGCCTCGCATCTGTTATCTGAACAAAGAAGTCGTGACCTTTTTCTCTGATCCCGAGGACTTCCTGGATTTGAGGTTCAGTCTGCAACATGAAGTTCTTTGGCGAACCACCTCCAAATATCAACACGCCGCTTCGACCGCCCTTCCTCTTTGCATCGAGCACAATTGCAGCAGTCTCGTTCACGTCTTTTGAGACATCGAATTTAAGCCCGTAGCCGTCCAGTGCCATTGCCGCCACATTCATCCCGATAGAGCTGTCGCCAGGACTCGAGGTGTACACCGGGACGCCATATTTGTAAGCCGTCGCCAGTACAGAACTGTTTTCAATTCCAAGAGCTTTTTCGCGCGCCGCCAAATATTTCCCAACTCTGTAATGAAACTCCGCCGTTCCCATTTCTTTTTGAAACTCTTCAAAAGAAATCAGCTTCCTAAAAAAAGAGTCGGTCGAAAGAAGGACTTTGTAATCGAATAAAATGTCATAAATTCGGATCACCCCTTCTTTTCTTAGGAGCCGATCGTCTACGAACGGGCTTCCGACGTGAAGCGAATGACCGATTGCAAAATGCGCATCGTGATAAAGGTTCGCTCCCGTCGATACGATCCAATCGACGAAGCCGGCGCGAATTAATGGGACAACACATGAGCCCCCTAACCCGGCAGGAGTCAGTGCACCAGTTAGACTCATGCCGACTGTAACATCCGGCGAGAGCATCTTCTGAGCGAATAGCTGGGCTGCTTCTCTCAAACGCGCTGCGTTGTAAGCTTGAAAGAAATGGTCAATTAAATCAGTGACTCTAATGCCCTTGGGGATTCTGCGTGGAACGATCTTCTTACCGCTAAGATAGCCTGATTTTGCCATACGTGATTTTGCTCAAAAATAACAGGTTCTTTGAGTAAATAGCAAGAGGATGCAAATTTTTTGTAAAAAAAAGGCATTCCCGGATGGGAATGCCCTTTATTTTGATTTCTTGAGGCTTTGCTTAGTGGAAAAAGAACCTCGCTCCAATTCCGGCATCTACTCCGAGGCCCGCTGACGGAACGACGTACAGAACAGGTGCAACCTCAAGAAACACATCAAGCGGCGTTGAGTATGGCATCCAATCGAGACCAACGACGCCACGAACTCCGAAGTCCGTTGCGAGCATATTCCCGCTATCGAACTGAAACCCCACTCCGTAATAGAGCGGCAATCGCTGTGTTGTTCTAATCACGTTGAAATCATGCCACAGATAGTCGGCATGTACGTGGAAGTAGCTCTGTGTGTAGTAATAAACATAGCCGTCGTTGAACCTCGTCCACTCCCCGTTATTCGCCCATCCGAGCACCACGTCAAATGCATTGATGCTTGAAGTCCAGAACTTCAGATTTATCCCGGTCGGCGCACCTACGATAACTCCGGCACCAACCCCGGTCGTTTGAGCAATCGCTTTATACTGAGGCGAAAGAAAAAGGACACTCACCACAATCAGAGCAAAATATCTCATCTTCAACTTCATTACTATCTCCTTATTAAAGTATCGAACCTTGTTAATCTACCGTTTCTTTCTTTATCCAATCAGGTGAACTACGTGCGTTCCCTTGTCCGTGATCAAGTTCCAGCCAGTTGCATTAGTTCACACCATTTATCTGACTCCACCCATGTTCCTTTTTCACGTTCCTTGCTGTTCCTTGAACAGAATAACGTAGATGTTGTTATTGTTCGGATAACGGACGACATCCACATGGCTGAAACTTTCGCTCAATTGAACAGACAATTGAACTGAGTCTTTGTACCGGAAAAGTTTAATTCCTTTGACAATAGAATCGTGTTTCAGACTCTTTAATCGGGTCTCATCTACGTTGGTATCAGGAATAGTCACATAAACCCATTTATTCTCTCCGATCCAAGCCTCGACGTGTTTGATCCTCCCGGTCGCTTCAATTTTGAGCAAATACCCATTCGCTTTCGGTTCACCGAATATCCCGGTGACCACATAGTTCGAACTGAACGAGTTCATTACCGCCGTGCATGATTGCAACGTGGACACAAGAAGCCAAAGGAGAACGTAGCGTCCAATCGTACCTGCTAACTTCTCGCATTTCAATTTCATACGGACTCGGCTGTCCTTTTTTGATATTTAATTTGATCGAGACGGTAGTTGCTCAACACACTCATTTAATACAACAGGTGTGCCGCAATCTTGGGGCTGCTCAGGTCCGCTTTCGCAGTTATTCGTACCATGAAGCGAAAGATTTGCGCTGCACGCATGCATAAATTGCAGTACAGGGATTAGTCATAAAGAAGTGGATAGAAAAACCTTCGAGCTCTATTTGCTCAATAGAGTATGTCTCTGCAGAAAGCCTGTCGAGATCAAACATCAGTAAGAATTCGCTTCACCTTTATCGACTCGCGGAGTCATGACGTTGTTCCCGTCATGTTCGCGAGGTCTTAATGACAATCATGCGACACTGGCATTTAGTGGATACGGCATACACACAAATATCGCACCGCGAATCAACAGATTCCATGTCGACATTATAATTATTCAGGACAAAAGTCCGAAAGGTCCGCCGTTTTAGAGATATGTGTTCTGGCTTGATTCGTTCCAAGCGATTAGGAAACATATCTGCACTTTGAGCGGATGGGCAGACCGATATAGGTCGCGGCATCTGTGTTCCAGCCGGACTTCCACCGTGCATTGCGATTAATGCGAATGGTTTATAGATTTAAACAAGGCAGGCAGACCCTGAGACTGAGCAGTCTCCTGATAATGCCACTCCTTCGGACTTAGCATCACAGGAAAGAAGGTTGCGGTGTCAAGAAGCGGGAGATTTGCAGAGGGCGAGCGATCTATGCCGAGTGGCTCAACGGAATTTTGTAGCAGATAAGTCAGGCAGGCTTGAAGTTGGAAGCAGGTACTTTTTGGAGTCTCGCATGGTAATCTGGCACAGCACTGATGATGCACCCAGGACACCCGCCGAAGTGTTTCCGAACGACAAGGTTGTCCTCTGGATCGGAAGTTATCCCATAGAACCGGGACAAACCATATCTGTCGAATTGAAAGTCTACAATCAAGGTACCATCGAAAAGGAAGATGCTGTCCCAGATTTCGTTGAAATTGGCAGGTAAGAAAAAAGCCCAAGGCGAAGTAAATTCTGAGAAAAACAAACTCTCATATTCATTTAACTCAGGAAGGTACAAGCGCCATGGGCAAGAAGA
>JAJYIT010000013.1 GCA_021789975.1 Bacteroidota bacterium | reverse complement strand
TTGAGCTCGCACAGCTTAAGCAGCTCAGGCAACTCATCTGTCCGCAGGACAATCAGACCGATTTTATTTCGTACAGACTGGCAGCGTGACCTTCTATGATTTTACACAGAGATTGGGACTTGACCTCGCAGGCCCCCGCCCAACATATTCTCCATTAAAGTACAACTTATACTCGTTATTTGCCGACACATAAACTTTGGCTCTCTTTACAGCTTTCGTTATATCGAACGACTTCCTGAAATATGCAAAGTTGTTCTCGTTTGTGGTTCCATCCCAGATATAGTCTGCGGTCCAATCAGATTTCGAAAGCCCCACATCAAAGATGGCTGTTTCACTCCATGGACTCACGTTGTTGTGATTGTCCCACACGCGAACTTTCCACCAGTATCTTGCACCGGGTGATAGAGATCTTCCATCGTATTCTACTCCAGCCGAGCGACTGGATATTACTTCCCCGCTGTTCCATTCATCTCCATTGCTCTTCTCGATATTTGACGGGCTGGACGCAACCATTATCTGATATGCCCTCTGGATAGAGCTTTTTGCGTAATCGTTCATTGCCCAGGTGAATGAAACCGTTTCGCTGTCGACGCACATAGGGTTATGAACGCCGTCGGTAAGCAAACCGCTTGGTGCATTTAATGATCCACCTGCAGCAACTCCTACCGATATGCAAATCGTAACAAAGACGATTGAAATCCTTTCTGAAACTGATTTATCCATAAAATTTCTTCTTCGCATTTCTTATCTCTTTCTTTAAAGATGAGCACAATCCTATCATTTTAGCAACAACGCCTTCTTTGCACAAACAAATGCTTTCCCGTCATTGCTTTGAAAATCGATTGCATATATGTACACTCCGCTAGCAAACTTAGAACCGTCAAAGAGCACTTCATAATCACCCGGAGTTTTTATTGCATCCGTAAGAATCGAAACTTTCCTACCCAGTACATTGTACACAGTGATGGTCACATGCGATATTTTAGGGACTTCATAACTGATTATTGTGCTAGGGTTGAACGGATTCGGATAATTCTGACTTAATGCATAGAATCGAGGTGGATCTTGGGACCCGACTTTCACACCGGTCACATGGGAAGGGGTAACAAACGACCATTGCTGAGAATATATACCAGATCCTGTTGCAGTTATGCGCGAGAAATACTTCATGTTTAGACCGAGTGAATCAGGCCCTGGCATATAGGGCGATCCCGGTGAATAAAATCTTGTAAGAGAAAACAGCGTATCCGCTATTTCAGCTGAGTCGACCACGATACTGGCAAATGTGCTCTGCGTCGATAACTGTATTTCATATGAAGTCGCCCCCGGAACCGAATGCCACACAAGGCACGTATCCTTCGACAGAAGAGTGTCGCCTGAGGCGGGATACAGGAGTGAAGGTCTCGAAAGCTGTGGTTCGTCGAACGGCGATTTGAATGCACTAAGTATGGTGGTACCTTCTCTATTTGCGGCAAGCTTACCCGTCTTGCTGTCCCACAAAGCAAATAGGTGAAGCATAGCTCAATCCCCAGGAATTTCCATTAAAAAACATGCGACTGAATTTTATCCAGGCTACTTTATTCGATGAAAATGACAGTGCCAGGACAGAGATCCTCATCGTCGAATGGCGCGATATCGACGGCGGATCATACTTTTGTCATTCCAACGAAGTTTTAACCGGAAAAGCGAAGGATCCAAACCAGCCAATTCGTCTTTTGAATTCTCAATTGAAAAAGGAAGCTTCTGGGAAAGACATCTCTGCATGCTCGCCAGATAGGGTCAACTAGTGTTTTGGAAATTGTTTCAAACTGAAATATTAACCGTGCCAAACAAGAATTGTCACAACAAGCCGATGCAGTCCGCTCGTCAGGGCGGTTCCAAAATCAAGGCTCGAAGAACGTACGAACCTTCACAATTAAAACTTATCAATTGATTCATTGATCGGACATGGAGGGCAAAACGTTACGGCTCTTTTCTACAGTAATTAGATAAGAAACCTTCCGGTTGTTAGAGCCACACTTGAAAAGATTACCTCCACTTTTGTCCCATGATCTTCAGCTTGGAAGTGTACCATGATACTTGACAAAAACAAACAAAATTTGGTTGAGAAAGGCCTTAAAACTACGCAAATATACGCATAAGTATTGCCAAAAAAGGCGTATCCGCTCAAGTTTTGCAGATCAGGGGTGTATGAATCAGTCTGACAATCCCTGCGTCGGCGGTTCTGAGCCGTAGGCTCATGCACCTTCGGCGCAGATTCCGCCCCTGTCCACTTCCATTCTTTTGCGATTCCCGGGTAACTCATTTTGCAGCGATGGCCCTCCCCCCAAAAAATGCCATAGCATTTGGGGGAGATCCCTTCTGGAAATTGACTTCCATGTGTCTTGATTGACAACTGACCCGCCAACTACCTCCAGCAGCATGGCAGGTCGGTCTCACGATCATTTGCTGGCGACGACGCCATGGCCGCAATGACGAGGAATTTTCTCCCCAGCAGGGTCCGTCCCGAAGCGACCCCTCGGATCTGACAATCCTCCTTTGCGTCTCTCCGTTTCTGCTGCTCTTCTTCTACTTGCTCATCGACGGAGGCGCATCACCGACCGCGCTCCCCCACTGCCTATTCGGTCTCGGTCCCATCCGAAGCACGAGTGTACCACCATTTGCGATTTCGCTTTGTGTAAACCACGGTTTGTCAAGCGGCCTTCTGTTTAACTTCGCAGACTGTATATACTTGTGCCGCACTGATACACCTTCGGCTTTGATAGTGAACGTCTTTCCATTCTGAAGATGGATTGAGGTCTCGCGGAATACCGGACTGCCGATAACGTAATACGGATTGCCGGGACAAAACGGATAGAACCCCATCGCGGAGAAGACGTACCATGCTCCCATCGCACCCATGTCGTCATCACCGGGGATGCCAAGGGGTACATCGCCATACCACACTTCCATTATTTCACGGATCATTTTCTGAGTCTTCCATGGCTCACCCGCGAAGTCGTAGGTATAAGCCACGTCAAAACTCGGCTCATTTCCTTGAGCGTAATCACCAATGAGTCCGGTCATGTCGGGAAACTTCCCCAGAAAAGACCACTTTGACCACCCGCCATAGGTCGCTTCGAAGACGGAGTCCAGCTTTTCAAGGAAGGGTTTTCTTCCGCCGAATAGATCGATGAGTCCCTGAATATCCTGCGGCACATTGAAGGTCCACACCCAGGCATTCATCTCGGCAAAATAATCGCGGCCGCCTACTCCGCTCGGAAGAGTCGGGTTGAACCCCGCCACCCACTTTCCATCTGCAGACTTTGGCGCCATGAACCCGATAGATTTATCGAAAACATTTTTGTAGTTGTATGCCATCTTAATGAACCGCTCATAGTCGGCATTATGCCCGAGCGCCTTCGCCATCTGGGCGACACACCAATCGTCGTAAGAAGCTTCGAGAGTTACAGATACCGCCTGCCGTCTTTCGAATCCATGGACTTCAGGATTGGTCTCTTTCTCACCTTCCTTCAATGCAGGGAAGAAGCCTTTCTCCAAATAGACTCTTCCCAAATCGGTCATCGGCCCTCTTCGCCACGGGATCATCGTTCCTTCAAGCGCTTCCTTTTTCATCGCTTCGTAAGCTTTCTCCACATCGAAGTTCCGATACCCTTTGAAGTAAGCATCGGCGATCACTTCATCCGCATGGTCTCCAATCATCGCTGCAAACTCACCCCACAATCGAGGGAATGACGGGAGCCAGCCGGATTGCTCGTACATTCGCACCAACGACTCAATCATGTCTTCCTGCTGTTTCGGGTCGAGAAGAAGCTGGAGCGGATGTTCACAGCGGAATGTATCCCACATCTGGTCGTGTGTGTAGAAGTCTCTGCCATAACTATCGTGGACTTTCCTGTCGAACCCGCTGTAGTACCTGCCGTCCTCTGTTATGTCGTACATATTTTGCTCCGCGCGATACAACGAGGTGTAGAATATGACTTTCTGTTTCTCAGTTCCGCCCCGTATATCGATCTTCCCGAGCAGACTGTTCCAAGCAGCCTTTGTACGATTCTTCATTCCATCAAAATCCCACCCGTGGACAGCTTCGCTCAAGTTCTTCTTAGCCTGGTCGAGACTGATGAACGACAACCCGACTTTCACCTGCACCACCTCTTTCCCGGTTCCGGAGAATCCTAAGCTGAATCCATTTCTCTCACCTTCAAGACGACGCTCATTCCCCGGCGCTCCACCGTACTTCCATGATGATACGCTGGTGATTGGCTTTGAGAAGTCGAGATAGAAATAATATGGAACATCGTGAATCATAGTGTGCCCCTGCACGACATTTTGAGAAACAACTTCCACCCATCCGCTGTCGTCCATCATAACATTCACATGCTTTTGAATTGCCGACGGGAAGTCGAAGCGGTAAAAGATCGCAAAGTGTCCGGCAGTGTAAGACGCTTCTATGCTGTAATCTTCGAGCAAATCCTGTTCATAATACGGAGTACGAATCTCGAAGTCGCGGTCAAAATCGGAGGCTATCCTGTTCGGGTCAGTCTCGATATCGCCGGTGTCTGGCATGATCGTCACTCCCCCTGCGGGAAAGCCGTATATCTTCGTGGCCAAATACGAATCGGTGATCCCCGGATTAAGTACCGGCGTCACTTGAGGATAGCCATGCGGGAGAGCAACTATCGGTCGCGTGGTTGTGAGGAGTATGCTTACGCCGCCGATAGAGGGATGGACGTAGTCGACCGGCTCCTTTGCGGACTGGGCAAAGATATTTGCGGTGGACATAAGCAGGATCAGCACGACTGCCCTCGCAAACAATCGCAGGTTTCGATGCCCCCAAGAAAAGAAATGCGACGCAGATTCCCGCTCATCCGGAGGCTGATGCGCCTCAGTCGCAAAAGTACGCACAGAGTTACACAAGCAATTCCCACTTGGTGCAACTCTGTGAACCACTCTATGCGACTCTGTGATACCATTCGGGCAAGTCACGGGCATGATCATTTCGTGTTCCTCACTTTTCGAGCATTTTCATGAATATCCCCCCGACGACGCTCCGGGCCTGGAACAAAACCTGCTTCGCAGTTTTCGTGTCGTACAAATCGCTGAACGGAACCCTGTCGGGAGTATTGTCCAAGTATTCCACCATCTTGTGCATATACAATTCAAAATCGGCTCTGTCGGGATACATCGTTGCGACCCAAGTCTCCCACTCCGGCTTCGTGAAAGTTGCTCGCGAGTCTAGGGGCAAGCCATATTCATTCAGCTTCGTTTTGTAGTAAGCCAGTTCCGTTCTGTAAACATCCGGGGAGAAGAGATCCAGTTTGAAAATTTTGTCCCAGACCATGTTGTACTTCATGCTCCATGTGCCAGGCTTATCGAACGCAAGTTTATAATGATCCCCGTCAAGATCCATCACGGCCCACTTCTTCGCGTACTCCTTCGCCAATTCACCAAAGGTTCTTGCTTCCTCAGGCTTTCCTGCCATCTCGCAAATCTTCGAGAAACATCCGAGCGCGACGATGGCCTTGACGGAGAGATTGGCGTTGTGCGCCAGGTGACCCGTGAAATCGTCGGTGCAGAGCTGATTTGCCGGATCGAGGCCTTCCTTCTTCAGGTAGTCAGCCCACTTTTGCAGACTGCTCCAGTAATTCTCAGCGAACGAAGCGTTATGGTCCGCACGGCACACTGCATAGGTAAGTATGATCATATTACCGGACTCTTCGACAGGCATCTGGTCTACTTCACTCTTTTCACCTCCGCCGTAAACCTGTCCATTCGCTTTCGGATACGTTCCGAGGTCATGCGGAGCGAACGGGAACTTCCACCTCGGCATTTCGGAATACTCGAACACCGGTCGAAGAAGAGCCTTCACCAAATCGTTGTTCAAGTAAATGAAGAATGGTGCCGTCGGGTAAATCACATCCACCGTCGCGATACATCCGTTGCTGGAGTTTTCTTTTGTGAAGAGCATCGGCTTGTCATCGACATTCGCAACGAGTTTAGTCGCGGCGAAAGTCTGGCGATAAGCAAGCGCACACAGCGAAGCGTAATCCTTCCCACCTTTCGCGGCAGCGGCTGACACGAGACGACTATCAAAGCTCTTACATTCTGACATCAGTGGCCCGTAATCCGCAATTCGGTCTCTGATCAAATCGCTGATTGTCGCGCCCTTCCTTTTCCAATATGCAGCGAGTTCCCTGTGGAAAAATTCTATCGAATATATTTCATCGTACGCAACCAGCATGAATCTCTCAACCGGCTGCGAACCGACATTCCTTAGATTGAGCACATAAGAGCATACTGGCCATCCATCGTCTGCTTGGACCGGCATGTCAAAGTCGTCGGCTGCCGGGAGTTTGCCGTCGTTCATGAACGATTCTCTCGCCTCGTCGGCCGGGACGATTGCGCTTTCAGGATGCTGATCGGTCGGGGAACAATAATAAACATAACCCCAGTTGATTTTCACTCTGTCGCCGGTTTCGCCGAGGACATCCTGTCTTTGTGCACCCATTTTCATTACCTCTATGCCTGGAAGATCCAGTCTTCCCCACTCGACGCGGCGGTTCGGGTTATCCACACAAAACTCTGCATCGCCATCGAAGTACAAGGAGACCTGGTGTTCCATGTTGTCGGTGGAATGCACTTGCCACGTTATGTAAGAAGCGTCTTCCGAAATGAGATCGAGCGAATCCGGGAGGAGAGGCGTCGTGAAGATCAGCCTGAGTTCAATGCCTGCGTCGTCGAAAACATAAATTGTCTGAGTTGGATTGACGGTTGTCTGCTTTAAGGCCAGCGCGGGCAGCGAGTTCTCGTTCTTGCCGACGACACGATATGTCTTGCCGTCTATCTTTATCATGAGACACATTCCGATCGTCTTTCCTGTCCAGTGTCGGGTGTAATCGTTGGCCGGATTGCCGGCGAACGACCAGACGCTGAAGTATGGATCGGCGGTCATGAGCGGTATGGCGGGGGGGCGCGTGATCGTACCCTGGGCAAAAGCAGACGGACTGGTGAAACTCCAATACAAGGCGATGATGGTAAGTAGAATTTCTTTCAAGCTGCCTCCTTCATAATTTCGTGGGAGCTGGTTTCCGGTTCGTTGGTTTCATTAAAACCAATATAAAGAATTGCGGCCAATATGTCTTGTCGTCGTCGCTCCGCGAAAGTACGACGACTGCGCCCCACTTATAGGTGCTCGGATGTCCAGTCGGGCAATCTTTTGAAAAGCGACTTGAGTGTTTGCCATCGTTAGGCGACAACATTTGGAAATTTGTGGATTCACCTGCAATGTCCTAACTTCGTTCTGTTGCAAAGTCGTAAAACCCAAAATAAGGAATCGCGGGACATGTACAAGAGAATACCGGCAGTCATAATCGTCATGATCATTGCTTCAGCCCTATCCGGCTGTGTACCATCTTATATCACACTGCAGGAAGCTGAACAGACGCGTCCACGCACTCGATTCCTGCTTGACTCCGGGTGGGTGTGCCAGAACATCAAGAAAGTGCAGGCCACTGGCGAAGAACTCTCCACGCCGGGTTATTCACTGACCGGCTGGCTCCCTGCCACAGTTCCGGGGACTGTATTGACAACTATGCTTAACGATAAACTGGTGCCGGACCCTTTCTACGGCATGAACAACAAAAAAATCCCGGACATATTTGACACCGGCGTGGACTACTACACCTACTGGTTCATTAAGGATTTTCATGAGACGCCTCCGGTGGCAAAAGATCAGGTGTGGCTCAAACTGAGAGGAGTGAACTACGGATGCGATCTTTATCTTAACGGTCACAAGCTGAACAAAAAGACTCACTACGGAATGTTCCTCCGTCAGACTTACAACATCACTTCATTCCTTTCAAAGAACGGCAATAACCGGCTTGCGGTAATCGTATATCCTCCGAACCCTCCCGGGAACGGCAACGGCGGGCAAGGCGGTGATGGTACGATTGCTCACAGCGTCACGAACCAGTATGCTGCCGGCTGGGATTGGATCAGGCCCATCCCTGACCGCAACACCGGGATATGGGACAGAGTCGAGATCGTCAGAACGAACACGGTCTATCTCAAATATCCTCACCTCGTCACAATAGTAACTGGAAAGAGATATCCGGATGAACCGCAGGCACCAGCGATCATAAAAGCAAGTGTCAATGTCGATAACCCCACAGACAACACACTAAATGGTACGGTGCAATACATCATTGACAGTACGATAGTGAGACGTAAAGTCGAGATCGGACCCCGGTCTAACGAAAAAGTCCAGCTCCCCGATTACGTTATGAACAATCCAAGACTCTGGTGGCCAAACGGATACGGTCAGCAGTCGCTCTACAATGTCGATTTCCAATTCGTCACGGATGGCGGAAAAATTCTCGATGACAAGGAAATCACCACCGGCATTCGTCAGATCGAGACAAAGTGGGATGACCACACAAAGAGCCGGATGGTTTTCGTCAACGGTCAGAAGATTTTCATCAGAGGTGGGGACTGGATCGATTCGGACGAGATGCTTCGGTTTTCAAAAGAGAGATACAATGCCGAGATACGTTTTCAACATGAAATGGGACTGAACCTCCTCCGCGTTTGGGGAGGTGGAATTACTGAAAGGCCGGATTTCTACAGAGAGTGCGACAAATACGGGCTGCTGGTCATGCAGGAATTCTGGATCACCGGTGACTGCAACGGAAAGTGGTTCGATCCGATGAAAAAACAAAACCAGTGGATCCGGCGCAAGTATCCGGACAATCACAAGCTCTTCCTCGAATCTGTGGCCGACCAGGTCAGGATGCTCAGAAATTATCCGTCACTCGCCTTCTACTTAGGTGGAAACGAGATCACTCCTCCGATAGACATCCTTCACGCGATGCAGGACTCGCTCATGCCGGACCTCGACAGCACGAGATATTTCTTCGAGTACTCGAACGTCGATAGCATGTCGTACAATTTTATCGGCGGCAATGGCGACGGGCCCTACCAGATCCAGCCGATCGAATATTTCTGGAAACACCGCTCTTTCCCTTTCAACACGGAAGTCGGTTCGGTTGGAATTGGAGATTACCGATCGCTTGAAAGGTTCATTCCGCCAAAAGATCTCGTCATCCCCGATTCCGTTTGGAGCCAGGTCGACTCTGTATGGAGATATCACGAGTACCAGGGATATGGCGACCACATAGACAAGTACGGCATTCCGACGAGTTTGAAGAAGTGGGCAAAAACAGCACAGTTGGTGAATTACAACCAGTACCGTGGACTGATCGAGGGCCATCTCGCACACATGTGGGACTGGTACACGGGAGTCATCATCTGGAAAACGCAGAACCCCTGGACCGCGCTTCGCGGGCAGATGTACGATTACTACCTCGACCCGAACGGATGTCTCTACGGACTGCGCGCCGCCGACGAGCTGCTCCACGTCATGTACAATCCTGTTGATGGAATGGTGACTGTGGTCAACCAGACTTTCAGGTCGTACCATGATCTTATGATCCAGCTCAGAGTGATCGGAATAGGAGGAAAAGATTCACTTCTTACCCAGTGGTTCATGGATATCAGCCCGACCACCGTACAAAATCTGATTCCGACGGCGGGAGTGCTCGACCGCTTCTTCAAGGCAGAAGGCGGGTTCCTCGACCTCAGGCTCCTGAGAAATCAGGACTCCGTTATAAGTGATAACCTGTATTGGTTCCCCGATTCGACGGGCAACTATTCAGGACTCCAGCATATGTCGCAAGCGAATATTGAGGCTACCGCCGAGCAGGTTGCACCGGACAGAATCGAGGTTGTGATAAAGAATCCGGCAGGCGGCCCGCTTGCGTTCTTCAATCGCATCTCCCTTCTGGACACGGTGACTAACAAACGGATTCTTCCCGTTTTCTACAGCGACAACTATGTCTCGGTTCTGCCTGGCGGAGAGAAAAGGGTTTATATCGACTATGGGAATCCGAGCGATCTAACCGATGCCGCTGTCACGATCAGCGGGTGGAATGTGAAGAGAGAGATAGTGGAAGTAAGATGAAGTAGCCGATAAATCCTTGGCATTGTGATTGTCGACAGAAGAAGTTCTACAAGCATTTCGTCCCTACGGGACTTGAACATCGCTCCGTAGGTGCGACATGTTGACAATTCTCGTTGGTGCCATACCCGTGAAAAATAACAGCCCCTGCAGTTATCCTCACCTCAGAATGACTGAAGTGGGTTCGATAACACACACCTATACTTTTGCGCCGGCATTTGCCCTTCGGCGTATTTCCTGCATCGCAAGTCCGACGATTATACCTAAGCCGAGTGCGGTAAGCGAAGTCGATATGTAAATCTTGAATTGGAAGATGCCGACAAGGATGCCGATGTTCAAAGCGTTTCCCGCATATAGTGCTATCGCGATCATCAATATCCACGCGACAAAAGAGAGCACACTCTTCAGCTTCTTCGATACTTTGTAGCCGACATAGCCGAAGATTAACAAGGTAATGATCAGTGCAAAGGTATGGAGAAAAAGTGCCGGCATTGTATTATCTCCCGTTAGTTAATTCTGTTCATTTGGAGTTCTCTTCCGAGAATCGGTCTTTTAATAGAACAACGAATTGATCATGGTACAGTGGTTCCTCCTGACAAATCCGTCGCAGCTGTTTTTTTGTGCCAGGTAATCCACATCAGCGCGGCTGCAATTAACAAGAGCACTATCACCAGCAAACTCCCTTCAGGTCCTGTCGCTCCGCCGCTCCATAGAATGTTCCCGTGAGGCTGAACGTCGAACAGATGTCCCTTCATCACCAGCCCGCTGTCGGCGGTACCCCAGAAGTACGACTCTGCCCAGTCCCAGGCCACGTGAAACCCGATCGCCCACCAGAGCGTCTTCAGGTACCATAGACTCAGGCATAATACCAGACCGACCTCCACCACTGAGATGATCCCAATGCGCGATTCTCCCGGGTTGAAGAGATGAAGGCTTCCGAAGGCAATCGAAAGTATGATGGCACTCCACCAAACCCCTATTCCGCGCGACAGAGTCGCCTGTAGATATCCCCTCAACAGATATTCCTCGTACAAACCTACTATCACGAACACACCTCCCCAAACGACGGCATACCTGAGAATTCCCCAACCGTAGAGATGCACTCCATCGAACCGGATGAACCCCAAGAGCATCATAGCCCCAACAAGTGCAGAGAGTGCGATGAAGCCGAAGAGGAATCCGTAAATGAAATATCGTAGACGGTGCTCACCTTCGAAGCCGTATGAGATAATCGGCTTGTGCTCGATACGGGTCATGATGATCGAAGCCGCCAAAAGCGCCAGGAACAATCCGAATTCTCTGATGGCTAAGGGAGCCGGCGGGAGCACTCCGTTAACCGTGGGATGCATGCCTTGAATTATGAACCGTACACAAAACAGTGCAGCGAATGAGAGCACCGCGGAAATGATTACGAATATCCCGATACTCCACCCGGCTCGTATGCCTTGCTTGCCGATAAATATCCGGTGGATTAACGAAGGACGTTCCGGAAGCGGAGATATTTCATTTCCCATGGTGGACCTTTCGCTGAAATGACTTTCGATTTCCTGCCAGGAGGACGCCCGGAACGATGCTGCCCCAGGCAAGCAGGTACATCACGTTAACGGGAAATAGCAATATGTTCATCCGTTGGATGATGACGGTGATTACTATGTCCAGACAAATCGTGAAGAGAAGAGAGAGAAGAGCGACGCGAAGAGCTAACTTTTCGCCGACTGGCCTCTCAAATTTTGCGAGTACTATCTTACTCGTTGTAAAGAACGAAATGAAACTGCACACCGGAACTGTGAAAATCGCGAGAGGTGCCGGTATTTTTCGGATCATATCGACGTACTTCAATTCCATTGAGATATTAAATATTCTAAAGTAGACAAGGAAAGCTATGCTACCGAGGAGCCATAAGCCTGTGTAACCACCTATTGGAATAAGCAACCAAGTAAGGCGATATTTCAAGACAGTCATTTGTTTTACTTCGCCTTCTGACTCTCCCACCACTTCGTCCATTCACCGGCAGTCTTGAAGTTCATTCCTGTTTCCTTCTCAAGAACAGCCATCGCCTTCTCTTTTTCGGACTTCGTTGCGACCCAAAGAAGATAAACCAGGTTCTCCGTTATGACAGACTTCCGGTATCTTTGAATATGCGCCCACATACTGTCGGCACGCACCTGCGGCGAAGTCCCCATGGGGAACCAGTCTCTGAATCCAACCAATGTTGAGAGATGTTGTTCATATTCCATCGTTGCGCGCGGATCTGAGCTTTTCATCATATCGACATACTTCTTGAAATATTCAAGGCTGGTAATCTTTCCGACAATGTCCAGCTTCGTCGATCTTCCCCATTCCTTCCAGGCGGCGACGGCGCTATCAATGACAACCTGGTTTCTGTAATTAATTCCTTGAAATGGTACGCCAGCCGCGTTTGAGAGATAGTAGATCCACGATAACACGACCCACCTGTTATATTCTTCCGACACGTTCCTGTAAGAATCGATATTTTTCAGCACGTAGTCAACCAGTCTTTGTGAATAGAGCATCGAAAGCTGCCTCGTATATCGCGGTGGGACAAAATAAAAGATCGCACCGTCCAGCCAGGGAATGTATGCATTGGTTCCAACTGCCGCCCCGTCGAAGACTGAGCCGTCGATGGCAAACGTCTTACCTATCGCTTTGATTGATTCGTCCATCCTTGCGCGATCCGCATTGACGTCGATTTGCTCACAGGTATAGACACCACCTTTGGATCCGAAGTATTGCACAAGGTAATGGGCGAGATAGTACCCCATCGACTGCGGTTTGCCCTGAAACTTTTCCATCTTTTCGGTGTAAAGATGCTGCTGTCCGTAAAAAACCAGAGCTTTCGCGGTGGGCGATTCATCAAGAAGCTTCTCAATTCTAGAGGAAGAATATTCGTCACGTCCATGGACGTATAAGGAATCTCTCTTTGCCGTTGTCCAGGTAGCGGGAGTGATTATCTCTTCCGGGCCGACTATGTCGAAAAGTATTTGATCGTTAGAGGGACGATGTTCGTTGAGCGAATCGACACGCTGCCTGATGAGACGCAGGTCATCACAGAACTCAAATTTGCCGGTCGTAAACTGGTCCCCTATGAAACTGAAAGGTGTGATCGTCTGTACCGGATCACCGGTTCTGAAATATTGTTTAACACCGTCTGCCTGCACAGAGTCCATCTCGAGTATGAGAAAGAGCTTAGACGGCAGCTTCCCTGCCTTCTCTTGCGGCCCATTCTGACCCCATTGAGTTACCCAATCGTTCAGCGCATTCACTATCACTCTTGAATACATCGGATCGCCGTAGCGTTCAATGCCCACCATGACAATCCGATTTGTCTCCAGTTTGTTCAGAATGAAATTTCCCGGATTCCAATCTGCATGTTGCTTGATCAGTGCTGTCAGATCGGCAACCCGCTGCGACTGTCCGAACGAGTTGACCGATGAGAAAGCGCAAACCAGAACCACGATAGCTGCACGAAGCCATTTCGTTAACAAGCCGTTCTTCATGTCCTACTATATCTCCATTTCTTCTTTGTGGCAATCGAAAGTAATCCGCGAACCGCGTCTTCAAGCGCATCCGTGGAAGTTACTCTACCCAAGTTTGATCCTTCGCACCATAGTTGGCTTGATACTCGCATATACGGGTTCATCCGGGAAGGAAATTCACATAGATGAACGAGATTGTGAGTGCGAGTGCAAGCATGCTAAAAAATAGAAGCGTGCCGTATTTCTTTGCAATGTCCGGTTTAAAGTATGTAATCCCGATTCCGATCATCGCAGTCGCAATGAACACCCACCCTGAAAAAGTATTTGCCTCACTCCATACTACGGGACTGGATAATATCCTGGCGGTCCTGAATCCAATTGCTCCGTTCGGTGGAAGAAGATTCAGAGCCATCGGGACGTTCTAAGAAGAATGAAAATCCAGAGCACGTAGAGTTTTTCTTTTGTCATGGGAAGTTCTAATCCTGCAACTGTATTCGATTTCCTGCATTTGTGAGCCCCGAGGCCGCAAATCTCTCCCGAGCAACACGCCATGATCGGATACTCACGTCAGTGAACCGTTCTGAGATTTGAGCGATCGAACGGATGCTCCAGGCCCCTTAGGTATCCAGGTTTTCTCTTCAAAACCCTGAAGCTTCTATCGAGACCGAGCAGAGGGAGGAGCTGGAGTTTAGAAAGAGCCGCATACCGCCTCGCGCAGTGTTCGCAAATCGGAACGGACAAGTGGATGGCATCTTCCATGTATCCACCGATAAGGACTCCCAGGTAATTAGCCGCCAAGGATTTGCCGCGGTATCCGACTTCCAGGGTCCGGCTGCCTTGCGGGTCTTTCCCGCATACTGAACAGAGGCACTTCTGTTCAGCCTCAATTGCCCGGGGCTTCAGAGAGACCGACGCGTCGGCCGGTTCAGAAAGACACCACGCCAGTTTCAACGTCAGGTAGACCACGTAAACCGCGAAAAGGACGGAAACGAGTTTGGCCCATAAAGGAATGGGATATAGCAGCGGTATCAGGAAAAGAACAGTGACACCGCCAGACAGAAAAACTGTCAGCATGTCTTTCTTATTATCTGTTCTGAACATCACATCTCCTTGTTTAGAAAGTTACACACGAACCGCGCCCGGCCGTTCGCTATCGAAGTCGTGACCGTCGAGAACGGGGCCGAAGGAAACGAAAGATGGGATCCGACAAAGCGGCAGCGACGTCGGGCGATCTCCACATATAGAATCGCCGCGCCCGCTCCTTAGACGAAGTTGCGCTTGTTTCCTCCACATTATTGACCTATTTCTTTTTCAATATATAACTATTCGTTGCTGTGTCTTTCTGCACGACATAGCCTTCCTTCAAGTCTATAGTCCAACCATCACCGACGACTTTTTCTTTCCCTATCTGAGTCGGAGCAGTGACCGTTACCTCGTTCCATGTCGGACTCATAAGTGCGGCTTTTGTCGAGATCAACATTCCCCAATCGTCCGTTACCCTAAGATACGGGCAAACGGTTCCTTTGTTTTCGAGAGGCATAATATTGCGCGGGTCAAAGGCAATACCCATCTTGTGGAGATGGATAGTAAGGTGCGGCAGCCCGAAAAATAGCCGTCTGTATTCTGCTTTGAGCTTGTCGATTCTTGCTGCCCGCTCAGTTTCTTCAGCAATAATTCTTGCACCATTATACTCGCCGGATATCTTTGCCGCTGCGCTTTTCAAGTCGTGCGGTAGTTTAATGTGAAAAGCCCGCAGGAAATATGCCGTAAGGTTTGTCCTATCTGTAATGTCCTTGTTCCAGCCGGGTTCTATTTCATGAAGCAGGTAACCATACATCGGGATTGTCTGGTAGGCAAAGGATCTCACAAAAGTCGGATTCTTCAAAAACTCATTCATGCTCTCTACAAAGTGATCGCGCATTTGCTGTCTGTTTCTTCCGCTCATCATGACTCCGGTGAATTCAGCAAGCCCTTCGTTTAATTCAAGTAGATTTTCGGTGGAGTCCGCAATGGGATAGATCTGATAGCGGTACATTCGAAAGGTCAGGGCGTCGGCTATATGCTTTCCCATCTCGGCATGCGAATCCGTAAGCAGAGCAGCTTTCAGAGCCTCCAATTCGAGCCTCAAATATACTCTTCCGTCTTTTTGGTCGAGCTGGTTGTTTTCGGGATTGTAAGGTGTGAAACCCAAATGAGGCTGCGCCACGTGAAAGAGTTCATGAGTTAGAAGGTCCAGCCTCTCGTATTTATTTTCGGGAAGGGGAAGCATCACCATCGCCCAGGTGACGCCACTCCAACGAATCGAAGTGTTCGCAATTGTGATTGAGTCGGGCAGTTTTCCGGTAAATATCGTTCCCTCTTTTTTCAGTGAACCTGCACTGTCGGGGCTGTTCGCAAAGACTTCCCGCGTATCTGGCTGTACCAACAAAATTGGGGCATAGGTATCGTAGTTCCATAGATTTTTGTTTTCCGTCGTGGCTGTTTTGACTTCATTAAAATATGTGGCTAAGGTGTCCGCAAAAGACGGCTGCTGAGCATATAGTAGCACGGAACTTGAGAGGACTAGAATTCCAATCAGAAGATTCTTCAGCATTGCATTTCTCGTTTCTGCGATTGTTCTGCACAAACACAATTCCAATTAATGTCCGTCAAAAAGAAGTCGGCGCCGACGCCCGCTACAAAAGTTGCGAAACATCTATCGAAGAATGTGAAGAGCGGCCGGTGACCGAAGAAGCATCGAGACCGCGGGCAAAGGCAATGAAGCGAGCTTCCAATTGAGCCTGTCTCGACATGTGCTATGTCGGGAAACGTCTTGTTCTTGGATGTTGGCGGACGGCACGTGGAGTATCGGGGTAGCCACATATTATTTGTCCTTAAGGTGAATTGTCTCTCGCAACAACTCCAGGTATTTAGATAGAGGCATTAGACCGAGTTTTGCACGGCGAGCGTCCACGTCTGCGCTGTCGGCAATTGTCTCCAGGACTATCTTCCCATTAACAATCTTCGTCTGAGTGCCATAAAGTTGAGGTCTTCCGTCACGCACGAGGACTCGGTCGGTGAGCAAAGCGAGATTATCGCCGGATGCTTGACCATGTTCGCATGCAGTTCTGAGCAGTGGCAAACAAGCTCTTTGGAAGAGAGTATCAGTTGAATGTTGGACAATAAGGAATGCTGCCTCAGCGCCCTCTCGACCAACCAAATCGATGCCCGGCCAGCCGTAGCGTTGGAGTATTTTTTTTAGAGCCGCTGTATTGCGATTGAATACGGAATCCATCTTCTTAATAAAAGCGATAATGCCAAGAGTATCGTTGGGATGTTGGGACATCGTGTCTACGAAGAGGTGTTCGACATTTTGGTCGTTGACCTCCATGTCAAGAAGTTCCTTCTGAAGTTGCGGGTTGCCCACGGTAGCCCGTAACGTGTCTTGCGATTTTTGAGCGAACGCCAGTGTGGCCGAAATCAAAGTGACACAATAAAGCACCACCATGTACTTGGTCAACCTCATTCTTGTCTCCTTTCTCAAAATTGAGTTCGCGTGGTTTCGTATAACGTCTCTGCAAACGCCACAAAACTCTCGTGAGCATGACAATCTCCTTTGACCGAACAGAAGTATTCAATGAGGATTGTATTAGTCATGACTTCTTCCAATATCGTTATTTGCCGTGTTATGGGCAGCGCGATCGAGGCCTATTTCAAGCTGCTCAAACTCACTGCGCCAAGAAAACTGAGCAGCATACAAATCGGCACCAGTACCACAGTTGTATTGAGAACATTTTCCATCGTTCCCCCAAAAGAAGTTCGCGGTAAAGCTTTGGCCTCTTTTTCGAATACCTCTCTAATCGTTGGCACCAACCAAAGGATACCATTGCTCATAAGGGCTGCAAGAGGCATTGAAGCAAAAAAAGGGGGGACAACGAATAATAAACTGGGGACGAAAGCACTAAGTGAAATCCCTGAATTCCAAAATTCGCCCTGATGGCCGGCATGGACAGGGTAAAACAACAGATGCACCCACCACATAAAATGAAAGAGCCCAGAAGTGATGACACCGACACCTCCTAATCCCAAGGGGATGAGGAGCAAGTTCCACCAGCTCTTTCGGTGCGCAAGCCAATGTGGAGCCCTGTCAAAGACTTCATGAAGTATCGTAGAGATTGATCTTAATCTCATCCGAGTCAGCCTCTAAAATCTAATCTAGCGAGCATTGCACACAGCCCAGCGACACAAAAAACCTGCCCCGACGTAATCCTGGTAGTAGCCGTCGCGGTCGGTCGCCATGAAAGTCGCGCGGAACCGAACCTGCCGGCGGAAGCGACGAAACCGTAAAGCTCGTGAGTAATCTCTCGCAGTTCCGAAGGTACAGAGTGGTGGTACAAGCTCACTCCCCTTCCGACTCTGAATTAGCCGAGCAACGATACTGAATCCGAGAATAGGCATCTTACGATTCCCTATTGCTCTAGAACAACCATGTTGCCATCCATCCTCGCAAAACCTCTCAGGATAAGAAAATGAATACCATAATCAGCGTGAGCTTTGCCTGCCACACTAAGACGGCTGTATCCGAAAAGCTGATATACCTCTCTGGCTAGTTCATCTCGCTCTATGCTAATGTGTTGCTTCAGGATGCTCAAAGCGGCGTTACCGATTTCCTCTGGTGCAATGTCTGCAATCTCACGAGCGTCAGACTCGCCGGGGACGGAAACTCTAAAATCGGTGTAACGCTCGGGACCCAGGTTCAACGGCCAATACCAGATCATGCCGTTGTGTCGTGTCAGGTTCACTGTCCCCTCTAGAATAAGGCTTACGACCCGTCCGCGGACGCCATTCCCAGCGCGGGAAAATCCCCATAGCATCCCTACTCGGTGAACGAGCAGATCGAGACTTATTGGCCCCTCCAAAGCAATAGTTTTGACTATAGTTTCCCGAATGGCTGAGTTCTGGTACGAGTCGTAGAAGTTGAGTTGACTGCCATCCTTTGGGGTCTTCGAGAACGCTATATAGTGAGTGTATGTCGGCTCAGAATTTTGCCGTCCGTGAGGAGACATTGCAGTTTCAGGTTTTCCGACCGCAGGGGCAGCCATGATCTTAGTGGAGTCAGGATCCGGGTCCTTTCGATTCTGATTCCCGTTCTCTACACATTGTGAAGGCCCAGCTTCTATTGCGTGCAGTAGCCCGTCAACCCGATCAAGTTCTCGCTGCGGTTCAAGCCACCAATCGGTGGACCAGATGCGGATCAGTTTCCAGCCAAGGCCTTGAAGCACGCTTTGGCGAAGGCGGTCCCGATCCCGAGCTGATTTCGCACTGTGGTAGTTTCCTCCGTCGCATTGAATTCCTGCCAGATACCGATCCGGGTTCTGCTTGTCGATGATGCCGAGGTCTACACGGAAACCTGAACAACCGACTTGTAAGTTCGACTGCCAGCCCCGTTCCGCCAGCGCATCATGGACTTGCTGCTCAAACACCGAACCGAACTCTGCGCCGGCCTCCGATGAAACGGACGGAGCCAGTATTGAGGGACCTCGCTGAGCGTATTCGAGGAAGAGCTTCAAATCGCCAACACCTCGTGCTTGAGTTCTGCGGAGATCAATTTCATCACCGGTTATTGACGAGAAAACTCGAACAGCGTTTCGGGCCCTGGTGATCGCAACGTTCAGACGCCTTTGACCTCCGTCTTTATTCATGGGTCCAAAATTGAGAGATACCTTTCCGCTAAGATCACGTCCATAACAGACCGAAAAGAAAATTACGTCTCTTTCATCACCCTGGACGTTCTCCAAGTTTTTCACAAACACTGGCTCCTCAACCTCTGGAGAAAAGTATTTTTCGATCTCCGGATGTAGCGACCTTTCGCTCTCTAACATATCTTCGATCAGTCTCTGCTGAGCTAGATTGAACGTTACGATTCCCATCGTTTCGTTGCAGGTCGTTGGATCGGTTAGCCGCTCGATTACCTCCGATACTATGGCTCTCGCTTCTTCACGGTTAGTTCTTGTTTTCCCTTTATCGTACACTCCGCTCGGAACATGGCGGAAAGAAACGGCGCTGTCATTGGTTACTGCAGATGGAAAAGTCTGAAGTGAATTTTGGTAATATTGGGAATTGCTAAAGGCGATGAGGCTCTCGTGACGGCTTCGGTAATGCCAGTTAAGACGCATGGGTGGCAGGCCAGCTCCCATGCATTCGTCAAGAACGCTCTCCAGGTCTTCAACCTTCAAATCCTCCTCAATGATCTCATCGTCTTCTTCTGCCTTCACAAAGAAATTTGTGGGGGGCAACTGTTTGGGGTCACCTGCAATGATTACCTGCTTGCCCCTTGCTATTGCTCCAACTGCATCCCACACCGGTATCTGGGAGGCCTCATCGAAGATTACTACGTCGAAAGGCTGCCGTCCGGCTTGAAGGTACTGAGAAACAGATAGAGGACTCATCAAGAGACACGGTTTGAGACGAGGAAGTAAATTAGGAATCTTTGACAGAAGTGTGCGAACCGGCATGAGGCGTCTCACCCTCCGAAGCTCCCTTGTCAGCACCCCCATTTCAGATGTGCTGCTTGCACGCGTCGATGACGGATCAGGCCGTTCCTCAGATAGTTTTGCTGTAACGGCACCTTTTGTTTTCGTCACGAATGCAGCATCAGTGTTCCGGAATCGCTCGATTTTCTTTTCGTGTACTTCGCGCAGAAACTGGCGTAGCAAAGGTTCTTGATCGGTAAGCGAATTGAGCCACCACAGATAGTAACTCTTGGTGAACACTCGCTCCAGACCTTCTGTCCTGATACTCCCCGATTCAATAGCATCTACAATCGCGGCTAAGCCCAACTTCTTTGCATTTGACCGTGCCGATTGCCACGCGCACCAGTAGCGAAGTGAGCCAACCGCGGGCTTCCATTGATCCACCAGTTTCTTGCTCACCGAAATAAGGTCAACAGCGGCACCGTCCCCCCAAACCTTCGCATCGTTTACGCCGCCTGTCCTGGACAACGCTTCACGCGCTGACTCAAACTCTGCAAGCGACTGCGTGAACGAGATGATTGAATTCCCAATCTGACCATCCAGCTTCAATTGATCGTTGAGAGTAGTAACGGTCTCAGACAGCTGATGGCACATGATGGATGACTTCTGAGCGTCACCGTCCGCTACCGAATAGACTCCTTCCCGGAACGAATTCACCCACTCACACATTTTGTCAACTTCTTCCCAATCGGGATCTCCTCCCCGCCAGAACCTGCCAAGCGGACCTCCGACGGATCCACTTACTGACGCGACATGGCTATGCAGCTCTTGGAGAGTTTCAACGTCTGAGAGTATCCCAGCGATCGTCTCATCGGCGGGCACTTTTCGCACCTTGTGGAGTGCTTTCAATGCCGTTTTAACTTTGTGGCGCCTGATCCATCTGAGCGCCCACCAGGATTCACTGGCGCTCATCCAAGTATCTCTCAGATTACTTACATCGGCGTTCGCGATTTCGGTGGAGTATTCGGAGAACAACTTTGTCCGCAGTGAATCCCTCTTCCTTCCGACGACGCCAACTTCTGCTACTCGGTGTCTGAAGTCTTCCCAATCGCCAATATCAAGCATTGGCTTGGAAACACCGGGAGACCGAAGCATCACAGCACCCAAGGCTTCTATGCGCTTCAAGCTTCTGAACGTAAACCCTCTTCCTTCGATTCCAAACCGAGGCGCTAGTTCGCGAATGGATTCCTCAAGTTTGATTATGCACTTTCCCAATGTATCTACTTGCGATTCCAATTCTTGTGCCCAGCCAGGGCTCCACTCGGTGTGCTCAAAACCGAACCATCTATTATCGGCGATCGATCCACACGGACGTGCGGTTGTGGCAAGCTCGTCAACTGCGCCTTTTAGATTCTGAAGGTCGGCCCGGGTATGTATATCGACACTCTGCCAGCTGATCGGGACAACAGGTTCATCTCGCATTCCAACAAGAGACGAAGTCACACTAAATGCGGTAAGTCCGTTCGGGTAAACTCTGTGAAGGAGTGCCGCGTACTGATTTAGTTCTGTACGCAACGATCCCAAACTTCTTCCTAACTGTTCCCACTCATCGACGTCAGTATTGGAAACTGCAGATGCTCGTGCTGCCAGTTGCTGGAGCACGTCCGTTTTCTTAGCTTTGCTGGAGTGAAGTTCCAGACAGTAGGGCGCCAATCCGACACCGCGCAATCTATCGTAAACCACGTTCAGTGCCGCCATCTTTTCGGCTACGAAGAGAACGGTTTTGCCTTCAGCCAGAGATTGTGCAATGATGTTTGTTATCGTCTGCGACTTCCCAGTTCCGGGAGGACCTTCCATCACAAAGCTAATACCTCTTGACGCGGCAAGTACTGATGCAAGTTGGGAGGAGTCCGCGTCCCGTGGGCAAAAAGTATTAGCCGGTCGCAGCTCATCATCGATTCTGTCAGCATCCGGCTTTTCCCCCTGGAACGGATACGGAGTTTCCGGGTTCTTGATCAGATGCTCCACCACACTATTCCTCATCAAATCCTCAGTGCGATCTTCAAGGTCCTTCCACATGAGATACTTGGTGAAGGAAAACAAACCGAGGCGAACCACGTTTTTTACTTCCCAGCCTTTTATGTCACGGACGGCAGTGCGAAATGTCTGCAGTACCGATTGCACGTCGATGCCGGATTGGTCACGTGGAAGCGGGTCGAGGCCCGTTACCTGAAGATTGAAATCCTTTTCCAGCATTTGGAGTAGCGTGATATTGATACGGGGTTCGTCGTCGTGCTCCTGAAGATGGAATCCTTGCTGAATCGATTTTCTCGTCAGCTCAACCGGCAAAAGAAGTATGGGTGCTGAGTAGACCTGGTCCCCTGCGTCTCGTTGAGTCCATTCGAGAAACCCGAGCGCGAGGTAACATATGTTTGCACCACCCTCTTCTTCAGCAGTGCGAGCGGAGCGATACGTTTCAAGCAAGCGTTTGTTCTGCTCCGCTTCCGAGAGAGTCGTATGCAGCCTTCTACTTGCCATCTCCTCCTTCAGAAACTCTTCCTGAGCATCTTCACCGGTACGCGTGTGGTGCACAGCGGCGCTGCGCGGATCACTTTCCGACATGACTTTTATCCCTGGAGCGAACTTGAATTCCTCACCGGCCGCAAGAGCATCCTCCAGAGCAGGCAGGTCAGGGCACAGGATAGGCACCGTCTTTTGAGTGTCTCTGAAGTTAAGAAGCCGGTTGCGCAGAGAAAGGTCCAGGAGTCTTCGTTTCCACTGGTCCACTCTTGATTGCGGGGAGATTGCGGTCTTGTCTTTCGCAGTTTCCTCCTGCACGATTGATAGAGGAACTTGGGGTACACTGTCGATGCCTCCGTTATCTTGCTTCTCTTCTTGATGTGTAAACGCCTCGACTCCATGAGCACGCAGCGGAATCGGACGTATGCGCTCTCTTCTCGCAGACTTTATGTCGATACCTAATATGAATTCGTCATCCATCTCCAATCTAGGTGCAGCGTCCAATACCGCTTGGTTGAATTCTCTCGGGATGTCACTCGTGAGGGAAGTAGATTCAAAAAAAACAATTTCTCCGAGTTCACTCCTCTTACGAAGGGTTTGGATATCATCAATGGCCGCGGGAGAAAAGGTTTCGTTTTTCAACCAGGCACCGGGGTAAGCGTGTCCATTGTGTAAGACCACAATCGGATTTAGACCAGCCGCCTCAATACATGAGACACATAGAAGAGATAAGTCAAAACATGTTCCGAGTCGTGTCTCCAGAATTCTATCCGGTGTCCGCACCTTCTGACCACTTCTCTCAAAGCTTGCAGGAGGGTTGATATAGGAAATGCCGAGCTTGCTAAGTGCCGTGTAGATTGCTGCAACTGAAAGCCATGCGCGTTTTGGATTGCCGGTCTGATATCCGCTCAGTGAGCTATCCTCAGTCCATGTCTTGAGGAGCGATGCTGCATCCTTCAGGATTGGCTCTATAGAAGGGTGATTAGGCATGACGAAAGCTGCAAGGATCTCCGGTATTGTGCGAATTCCCGGCCACTCATCATACGCGAGGAGGTCGATTGGATAATTAGCGGTTCGCAACGGAAGGTCATCAGACGAAACGTTAATTTTGATCTGACCCGTGCTCTTCTCTCGAAGCCCCGCGAGAAAAGTTGCGGAGAGATTGATGTCAACATCCTTCAGCAGAGATTCTCGTTCTGGTTCCAAGACGGCAATTCTCAATTCCCATGGATCACAGAACGCCGGATCGCCTGTAATCTTTACTAGGACATTGAGAAGCGGTAAAGGGGTCGCATTCAATAGCTTGATTCTCTTCACCACTGGAACAGCATTTTGCTGAATCGCGTAGTTTATGCACTGATCATACTCAATTTCGATCTCCAGCTTTTCCTGCCCCGATTCTGTCGACGCATAGTGGTCCAACGGAGTTTCCTGCATCTCTATTTTATCAGACATGACATTCTACCTACTGCTGATGAATCATAGTTAATTCCGAATTACTCGACCATCCACCTCCGGGAACCTCCACGAAATCGTGAATGGGTCCTGCCAAGAAGAATTCTTCACGATCACTGCAATCACCCGCGGGCTGTTCCATACTCACGGGATTGCAGCGTGGAGCCAATTGCATAACGAAAAGCAACCAGCCGTCCATTCCGGAAATTTCGCAAACAGGACTGCGGGAAAGCCGAACATCGTACTAAGTGAGTTATTTGTCAGCGCTATCATTCACTGCACTTCTTATCTACTCTCCCTTTCAATATGGGTTTTGAAGAACGGCACGGGGACATCCCCCTTGAGTACGGCGCCAGCAAGGAAAGGTGGCGCCTTGACGCTGAGCTATCTGGGCTGAGCCACAAGAGAAGGCGGCGTAGACTCGAAAAAGCTCTCATTATCGACGACTCACCCCTGGTCAAATAGCTGTACGAGCGTTCTGCGTACGGTATGCACGAGTTCTGCTCAGGAGTTTATTCCGCCACATGCCATACATGCGGAATTTAGCCGTAAACTCGGTGTCATTATCAAATATGCCATCAAGGTCCTCGGCCTCAAAGGCCGCAATAGTCTCTTGCAGCCTGAGTTGCTTGGCAATTGCATCCACCTTCAAGGAGAGGTATGCAATGTGCGCTGCGGTCAGGTCTTGGCATTCCACAGTCGTCTTGTCTAATCTCTCGAAGGTGACATATTCACTCAACTTCTCTGTCAATGTATGCTGCGATTCGGCGCTCGACGAACCCGAACATCCTATTCCCCTTTCTTTTGCGAAATGCGGCTAACGTATTGCGGAAGAGAGTCGGCGCCGACGCATCCACGTTTTTCCCATGAGCGCGGCATGAAGCGAACTCGATATATATCCAATGATGAGCGTGTGTTTTCTCGTTGTTAGGCGAAGGCGCGCGCCACATCATGACGCTTTGCTAGCTCGTCTTGCCAAGATAGTATTCCCTTGCTCCCACCATTGTTTGAATTGACTGTTTCGCACGGCTTCACGGAAATATTCAATTTCCTGTTTGGGGGACAACCCCCTGGTCTCCTCGTATTTTCGATTCTGAGCATCACGCTTTATCGCAATAGAGTCGATATGTTTCTTACTGCTCGGGCTCATCGTAGTTCACCTCCTTGGGAGAAATGATTGTCAAAATGCCGTAGCCATTCGCCAAATTCACTTGATTGTAAGCACGCATTTTGTCAAGACGAACGATATGATGGAAATTCCATGAGACAATCGCATCAGAGCGGGCGACGGTAGCTGCGGCAACGTGGAGCGCATCGTCCTTCCATCGTGGAGATACTATCTCGGCTGAAAGGTAAGCCTCATGCAACGAAAATATTTCCTCAGTCAATTAAACTCTTTCCAGAACGTTGCTCGGTATAGAAAGCAATACTTCCTGGACATGCTTGGGCGCATTGAGAATCTCCCGCTATAATATACGAATATGCGTGCGCTTTCGCCTAACTGCCCCAAACATGCGCTGCATATTTGTGCGCCACGGGTTGCATCAAAGACGGTGCTATGTTTCATGTCTCTGCCTTTCATCTGCTTTTCACTTCCCCAAATCCTTCTCCAGCGTCTTCTCCAGCTTATCTCCGCGAAGATCATCGCCCATGGCGATGATCTTGCCGGTCGGGTCGATGAGGAACGGCTTCGGTATGAACGCGACCTCGAAGTCTTTCAGGATTTTACTCTTCGAGCCGCGGCCGATGAACGTGTGAAGCCATGGCATCGGCCATTTGTCCTTCCGGAATGCGATGACGTCCGCGGGCGAAGTATCGAGCAAGAGGCTAAGTATCGTGAAGTTCTTGTCCTTGAATTCCTTGTATGCCTTGTCGAGGTTCGGCATTTCCGCCACGCACGGCCCGCACCATGTCGCCCAGAAATCCATGATGTAATACTTCCCCTTCAAAGTCTCGTTCGTGATGACCTTCGTCGAATCGGCCATCGAGACTACTGAGAATGCCTGCACCGGCTTCCCTACCGCGAGATTGCTCACTGCCGGAAACCGCTCCTTTACCATTTTTCCGTACATAGTCCCGGGATATTCAGTCGTCAGGAGATTGTAGTACCTTGTCGACTTTGCGTTGTCGTTCATCATCTTAGCGTTCATGAACTTGACATACAGGACCGTCGACTTCGTTATCGCGCTCGGATTCTCGTCGAGCAGTTTCCGTATGTAAGCATCCTTGTCCGCCTGGGGCAGATCAGACATGTATTGCACAACTTCGATGACCATGATCGGGTTCAGCGACCAGATTACCGATGCCGGACTAATCTCGCCCAGTGCCTCAACTTTGATCGTCGAATCGAGAATCGCCTGCTTATTTACGCTCATGCTGCCGACGAAGAAATATGCAAGCATCAGCTCCTGTCGGAGTATCGGTACCTTCTCCTTTTCGATCCTGTTCTTAAGGGACTGCAGCTTGCCTGAAAGATCATGCTTGAAATCCTTCATATCCTTTCCTGATGCTCTGTATTTAACCAGCGCATCGGAAAATGCGACCTGGTTCTTCTGCATCTCGTCATATACCTGTGCAAATCTTGCCGTAACGGATTTCGAGTTGCCGAACGTCACCACAGCTTCCTTACTGGTTCTGTCGAGTTTGGATGGGTCGAATATGATGTCGGCCATGCCATCTTTCGGCACCACGATCGATTTGTAATCTCCGCCGCCGTCGTATACATACCGTACGGCGTCCGTGCCATTGATGCTGCGGCCGGTGCTCTCAAGATTGACAAGCTGGTACGCCATAGAATCTGCTTTCGTCTCAATTTCCACGGCGTAAGTCCCGTCGGCCATCTTCTTCATCGGGATGGCAGTTGTGAACGAAAACTTGTTGAAGTCGCCGACCACCTTGACATCGTTCAGCGTGTCTAAGTAAGTGTAGCCTTTCAGACGCACATCGATCGTGACCGGCTTCGAGATGCCACGCGCTATCTCTGCCGAGTCTATGTAGACCGCTACATCGTGAATGTAGTGATTCACACCCGCAAAGCGGAGCAGCCATATACCGGCCGAGTCGATTGTCATGGAATAGTTTCCGTCGGGTGCCGGCGTGACTGTCTTTAACATGATATTGTCGGTCGGGAGAGTAAGGAATACGTTCGCCGCGGGCATCGGTTTGCCATCCTGCCCGATAAGCGTCCCGGTCACCCTGACCTGTGCGTTAGCGGCGGCAACGATTGCAAACAATGACATGAAAAGTGAAATGGTTCTTGACATCACAGCCTCCATTTATTCTTATGTTGCAAAATTCCAGCAGCAAAAGTCCGGACGAATAGTTGTTCTATTCCGTCCGAATACGCGCGTCTTCTATACCCTGATCTTCGTCATCCGTGAAAAGCGGATTCTGTCAATCGTAATCCGCCTCGATCCGTTCGCCGGTTCTCGAGTGTGGTTGATATTCTATCGGAAAAGTGTTTCGCGTATCTCGTGTATTTCGCGGGAAGACTTTTTGAGTTGGAGTTCTATTTATAAGGAAGGAGGCAGTCCGGTGGTTTAGGTGCCGATAGCGGCTTTCGGCTTCTGAATCGAAAGGTCTCGCGGGAAGCACTATGTACATACGAACCTTGCCCAATCTTTTGACAATGTAGAATACCGGGGCCTGACTTGCAAACCAAGCGTAAACTGCGGAGTCGAGAAGAGGCATAGGAAAACTCGATTTCACTCTCGCAGTACCCAGGCCATAACGGCCCGCCTATGCAATGCGGTGTTTGGCTTCCTTCAGCCGTCCAGACAGTACCCAGTTGAAACAACCGCGATTGGGTGAAACCTGATGGGTAACTCATCATCTATTCAATTCTTGATATTTGAATACAATGCAGCTCGGTGACTATCTTGTCCGGGTAAAGAATCGCACTAACTAGAAGAATCGAAAGCGACAATCAGATGTACGTTCCGAAACTTTTCGAGATAACTGACTGGACGGAAATTTCCCGGTTTATCCGTACCAACCCGCTCGGCACACTCGTGAGCCGCGGCGACCAGGCGCCTGTGGCAACTCACGTCCCGTTCCAACTTGAGACAAACAAAGGAGACAAATCGGTATTGACCGGGCATGTTGCAAGAGGTAATCCCCAGTGCGGACTCTTCGAGTCGCAGCCGGATGTACTTGTTATTTTCCTGTCACCTATCCAGCACTATGTTTCATCGTCATGGTACGGCCATCCCAACGTGCCAACCTGGAACTATATGAGTGTGCACATCTATGGGCGCCTGCAAATTGTCGAAGGCGAAAGACTCAGGAAATCGCTGGAGGAAACGACACTTCACCACGATCAAATCTCTTCGCATCCACTGACGGATGAAGTCCTGCGCGGCGAAATCGATAAGCAGATCGGCGGAATTGTCGGATTCGAGATCGAGATCGAAAGAGTCGAAGCAGCATATAAGATGAGCCAGAACCGAAGCGATAAGGATTATGCGAGCATAATCACAGAGCTTGAGAAACTCAACGACTACAGCGCGAAGATGGTGGCGGAAAAGATGAAGGGAAAAGGGAAATAGAAAGATAGATTAGAAAAGCGCTGAATGAAACTTACGGAAGCAACCGGATTTCTGGCGGCAATTCTTACGACCGCAGCATATATTCCACAGTTCGCAAAAGTCTGGAGGACACATTCCACGAAGGACATCAGCTCCAGAATGTACCTGATGATGTGCTCCGGTGTGCTTCTTTGGCTGGTTTATGGAATTCGGCTGCGGTCCCTCCCGATAATTCTAGCGAATGCCGCAACATTGGGTCTTACACTCTCCATTTTGGGAATGAAGATAAGGCACAAATAGACAAAGAATCTCACAATACATGATCGGTTATGTGAACAACAACCGGCGAAGCCGGTGGCTTCTGAGAGGCATCCATCGAAGACGGACGCCACGCGAAAAGCGGTAATCCGCCGTCGGCGGATTCTTGATCTGGACAGCCGTCCATTTCAATGGATGGCTCGCTATAACTTTGACTCTCCGAGCGAGTCGCCGGCAAAGCCATCCTTACATCACCACTGCCAAAGGCATTGGGTTTCTAAGTCGTACTAAAACTCATCTCCGTTATGACCATTTAAAATTGGGCGCGAACTTCTCAAGCTATATATACTTCGCAGACCACAAGAATCTCACGCGACACCTCTTCACTCTTTTCCCCAGAAATTATTCCACTTTTCAATCTCGTGGTGGTAATCTACGGACTTCAGAATCTTCGTGAAGTATTCGGTGAAACTCACTCCTGAGCTCTCGTACTTAGCCAGGTCACTGTAGATTGTCGGACATAGTATAAAACCATATTTGTACTCGGTCATGAGAGACGCTTGAACCGTGGAGTCGCTCAGGTCATAGAGTCTCTTCTGAAGTCTCATATCCATCGCCTCGGAGAAGCATTCCGCGACAAGTCTATTCCAGTTGCCGTCTTTCATATCGAGCTTTGACTTCACGGCGTTAAACAGCCCGGCAAGCCGCTGCACATCCCGGGAATTTTTCTTGACAAGCGGAAAAGTCACGCGGTTCAAAAGAAGATAATAAAAAATCGATTGGTCGGGCTTTTGTTCCTGCGGCCCCACGATGAAGTAGACCTGGCCGTTTATCCATGCAGTCATAGAAGTGAAATATGGGAGAATCGGCATGTACTCAAAATGGATCAGTCTGCTATCAGAATAGAAGTAATTGCTGTCGAGGCGACAATACGAAAGGACTTCTTCCATTGCCTTATCGGCAAACGGTTTGTACTTATCGTTCTCAGCCTGGATTAGCGGTTGGTACTCGTCCCAGAGCTGTGCCACGTTCGCTTTATTATAAAACTCCGCCAGAAGAGCCGTCAACGCGGAATCCGACGAAACATCCTCCCCAATTTCCCCTGTGGTCTTTCGATCGTAGCTCCAGTGAAAATCAGGCGGCCCGGAAGTCAAGAGAGCAGCCTCATAAGTTTCCAAAATTCTTCCGTGGCTCTGGTTGAAAGCTCTTAGCTTCGCTTCAAAGGAAGAATCGACACGACCTGCGAGGTCGGAGCGCAACTGGCTCCTAATGGCATCCATTCCTGCCCTGCGCCATTCGCCGCCATTTCCGGCCGCATTCATCATGGCATACGCGGTGAAGACTCTGACGTCTTCGGAGAAGTCAAAAAGATTGCTTGCATTCTGTCCATAAGTCGTTGCAGTTGTCGAGAAAAGAGACAATAAGAATAAAAGAGAAATACTCTTTGCTTTGAGTGTCCCATGCTGTTTTGTTATCATAAAGTCCTGTCGTTGTTAACGATGATGGTTATCTGAGTCACACTCTCCAGGTCTTCCTGTGGCTGCTGTCCACCGAGATTACGAAGAGGATCATTCCGGAGTAACGATGATCCGGGAGCTGTGACGGACCAGTTATGTGATATTTATCCGAAATACAACTCACACTATCGCCTTATCCTGGGAGCCGGCGCTTGCTGAGGAGGAGGTGTGGGAACCGGGCCTGGCGATTGTTCGCGAGGCCGCGCCGGCTGTGCTGGTGATCCATAGACCTGCGGCTGAGGCGGAGGGGGGGCGACGTAACCTGGTACGGCCGGCCTGACAGCAGGCGGCTGATTGTACATAGGCACATATGTAGCAGATGGCTGAACATAAGGCTGAGGAGCAGGCATGTATCCCGGAACTTGATTGCGATAGCCATAGCCGTAATACCCCTCATTCGGCGCCGACGGCGGCACATAAGGAGGGTAATAAATTTGAGGAGGGGGATTATTTGGTGGGGGGGAAGCACTTTCTGAGACCGAGTAACAACTCGATAGCCCGAACGCGCTTAACAGTAGCAGTGTAATAGCCGACATTACGGATTTCATTCTAATACCTCCTTAGTCGTTAATTACTTAGACAATCACTGGCACTGGAAAGTTCAATCTATCCCCAAGAAATACACTCGCCGGTCAAGAACAATGGAAGGAATTCCCGGAAAAAGACACAGGTTATAGGAAATGATACGAACAGATAGTGGTTTCTTGACAAGGACGATCCTGCCATGAGAAAGATTTCCGGTTGAACGATATTGTGTGCGAGAACCTTCCAACGGAATTGTGCTTGTCCATGATGGACACGTAGAGGCAGAATTTCATATGCTTTTGACTGTATCGAGTCTAGATTCGAAACGTGTTCCACCATCCTCTCCTCCAGATCACTCTCTTTAACTCTTTCTTCACATTAATGAAACGAATCGTTCGCAGTAGCTGTTTACATTTACGTATGAAGTCAAATCGGATAGATGAAACCGCGTAACTCGCACTACCTGCGATGGCGGTCGAGAATGCGAAGCATTCCCCAGATAGTGGGGTGCTTTGCAGTTCTATTTTTTCTGATGATGGACCGATCCGAACCTGTCAATGCACAAACATACGAAGCTATTTCACCTGTTGACGTGAAGCCGTTCATGAATGGCGAGAAACTGAAATACAAAGTGAAATGGGGGTTTTTCAACCTCGGATCGGCCGAGGTGAGTCAGGGACTGCTGCAAGACGCAGGCGATGATATGTTCTGTCTTTCCGCCCAGACGCAATCTGCTCCATGGCTTCCGTTTGTACATGTCGATTTTGAAGATTCGGCACTCTTAAGATCGGACCATCCCTCGAACCTTTGGTTCCATTTTGTCGACAACAGGTCGAAAAGTTGGGCTACTTACTCTCATGACTCCGGCTCTACTTCCCTGTTGATGAAGGGTTGCGATCAGGAAGAAGACAGTGTAACTAAAACTCTTGATGAGAAGTCGCCGGTCTATGATGCGTTGGGACTCTTCATGCTGATCCGGGAGCTTTCAGGATCTGGACTGGAAGTAAAAGTTCCGGTGGTCGTGGACTACAAGCTCAAGTCAATCGAGCTGAAATTCCCTCGGGGGACAGAAGCGATCAGGGTACCTGCGTTCAAAGGACGGATCCTGGCACACCGCTTCGAGTCGATGGGAAACTGGTCGGACAAGTACGCCGACGGGGCGCATGCGACGGTCACCGGATGGGTCAGCGCCCATTCAGCAGCCGTCCCGTTGATTTTCAAAATGAAGATCCTTGTCGGGAGCATAGACGTCAAACTGGCGTCTTATGTTCGACCCGGCTGGATTCCCCCCACTGTTCCATCATCGACGGAAATTGAAGCCGCCGTTGACGCACGGAACAAGTAAAGAATAAGGAAAGGTGCTCTTCAGCTCATTTCAAAACCATGAGTTTGTGAGTTTGACTATAGTCACCCGCGTCAATTCTGTAGAAATACACTCCGCTCGCCAGACCGCTTGCGTTAAAGGTAATCGAATAACTTCCGGGCTGTTCCACCTTATTAACCAGAGTTCTCACCAGCCTTCCAAGTACATCGTAAACTTTCAGAGTAACATAGCTGATGGCTGATAGCTGATAGCCGATAGCCGTAGTTGGGTTGAATGGGTTTGGGTAGTTCTGGAAAAGGGAAAAAGTAGACCGTCTGACCTGGGGGATCGGCTTCACCGCGGTGAGCAGGCCGGATAGAGGTCGCCGGTAAACTGTACCACCATACGTGCCGACATAGAGATCCGAATCCGAAGCCGCAATGCAAGAGACTCCGGTGTCGACAAGTGCAAAGCTTATGTCTTCCCACGAAATACCCGCATCTGTGGAGAAGAAAACATCGCTGGAAAACGGGTACTCATTGTAAGTAAGAAGGGCAAGCCCATTACCAGCTTCGATAATGTTTACTACATATGGATTAGTGATTCCGGAGTCCGACTTCGCCCATGGGTTCCGAGTCCTCGACTGAGGATACAAGTCTGCCCGATAAACACCGCTATATTGGGTCGATGCAAGAATGGTTGAGCCAACCACAGAAATCGATACCACATTGTAAATTGGGTAATTGTAATTCGATAATTGCCAGGTTTGCCCGCTATCCGCAGATACATAGATTCCATTCGAGGTACCCACAAAAGTCTCCGAATCATTAAACGCAAGTGAGAGCACATTCAGTTGCTTGCTATAGAAATACGAACTGTACGTCTTCCATGATTTGCCGCTGTCGTTCAACACGATGATCGAATTTGAAACCACGGTGAACCACTGAGTGCCGTGCTGCACTAAGCCGAACCAATCATCCGCGAATGGTATGTACCGAATTTGCCAGGATCGGCCGCTGTCGGAAGAAGAAATAAAATTGGCTAAGTTGCCCACCTGCGTGAACAGTTGCGTTCCAACTACGCTGAGAAACCAAACTCGCCCTGAATCGAGAAAGGTGCTGTCAGGCGATTCCCATGTGGAACCGTCGTCTGTAGTATAAAACAATCCGTCGTTTTCAGTACCGACAAAGAGCTTGTTCCCCAGGACGGTTAGCCTGGTAGCCACCGCGCCGCTATCCGGTAAGGTGGCTCTAATCCACTGGGCCTCACTCTTACAAGGGCGCAGCCCAAAGGCGATCACGAGCACGCCGAAGATTATCGACAAACCTTTTTGGTTAACTGACAGGTAATCCGATCCGCTATTGGTTGAAGTCATGCTGCATCCCTCAATCCTATTCTTTCGGTTAACGTAGCCGGTAATCTGATAAGAAGTCAAGACCGGATTCAAATGATCTCAAGTTGACGGCTTTCTTTGGAGTAACGGTTCCGGGTTTTCTGAAATGGCTCTCCGCGTAAAGCATGGAGAAGCGTTAGAATTTCATTTCAAAAGTATCATCTTGTGTGTCTGACTGTAGCTTCCGGCCTGCAATCTGTAAAAATACATTCCGCTCGCCAGGCCGCTGGCGTTGAAAGTAACCGCGTAACTTCCCGGCTGTTCCATCTTATCAACCAGTGTTCTGACCAGCCTTCCAAGCACATCGTAAACTTTCAAAGTGACAAACCCATTATCTGATAGCTCATAGCTGATAGCCGTTGTCGGGTTGAACGGATTTGGGTAGTTCTGCTGGAGAACGAAATCCCGCGCCTGGTCTACCGGCTCATTTATTGCGTCTCCACCAACGGCTCCGACTCTCGCATAAATATGAGACTCGCCGGTCCTGTCACTTTCCCATACACATGTAAATACCTGGTAAAAGCCCTGCTGCAAAAGATAAGTGCTGACCGAAGGATTGCGGTTGTAGCCGGCCGATCTGACAGTGTCAGTATTTGGACCTAACGATTCCGCAAACACCAATGAAGTATCGGTTGCGGACCGCCGCTCCCACGTGAACCACCCAAACGGTTGAGAACTTACCGTCATGTTTGGACGTCGTTTAGACTGATCGATTGCGATCGGGACCGAAATACCCGTTCCATTCAAATTGTCCGAAAGCGAATCGGAGGCAAGATCCTCTTGATACCAACTTGCGGACGAAGCCAATACACTCTTGAATCTTCCTCCATCCTCGACGTTGAATGTCATTGCTTTCACTTCGGAAGTAATAAACCGTGGATCTGAGATGTTGCCGTCGGAGCTGATCGTGTCCATTTGAGATAGCACGACGGGACTAAGACTCGTCACCTGTGCCACGAAACAAACGATCCTACCACTTGGATCTTTGCCGGTCCATGCCAGAGTCGGCTGATGGGAATATGGAGACTCGCAATCGAACTCAGTGCTGTCGTAGTTTGTGACAACAAGGGTGTCGGGACTTGACATTTGCCCGTTAGAGAAAGTGGAAAACATAAGGACGCCGGCGCTTCTCCAAATGAGGATGAAAGTTGAGTCGGAAAGTGGCCGCACTATTACATCCTGGAGAATGGGACTACCTCCTGCACCGATCAGCATCTGCGGAGTTGACCATTGAGTCTCATTCCCTGAAGCATAGCTGTAATAAATATTCCAGGTAAGGAAAGGAGTTGCGGAACGGGAGTCATCCTCCTCCCACGCAGCGACTGTGAATGTGTCCTTGGCAAACTCGGTACAAATGTCCGGATGTTCCTGGAGGAGATTTATCGTCGGCGGTGAAATCTCGACTGTCGAGTCGAATTGCACCTGTGATATGGCAGTGGCCGACGGTTCCACTTTCTTTGCGCATATCATGCCCTGGGGGCCGTTCCATCTTTCGAAGACAAGCCAATAAAAAGGAGTTGTGGGACGTGGGGCACCTAATCCTCCATGGTCGAGCTGTGGATTGAGGTCCTCAAAATTACCGGTCGTTACAGTATCGATTTTGCCCCAGGCACCCTGTGCGTGAACAGTGGCAGCCGATGCAAGAAGAAGGATCGTAATCAAGGTTCTCATCGCATCCCTCGTTGAATTAGTTTCACGAAAGGATTGTACCGAGGATTTCTCAACTTTTCATTTTCACCTGAGCAACAGCATTTTCCTCGTAAAAGTCAGTGCTCCAGCCTGGAGCCGATAGAAATACACTCCGCTTGCCGCAGCGGCACCAGCTTCATTTGTTCCGTCCCAGCGCACCGTGTAATTACCCGCCTGAAGTTGCTCCGACAGAAGAGTCTTCACAGCCTGTCCCAGGTCATTATAGACAGTGACCTCAACATGCGTGTCAGCCAAAGAAGCCGGTATAGTGAACGCAATGATCGTAGAGGGATTGAAAGGATTTGGGAAATTCTGATCCAATGTCAGCGTCGCAGGAAACGTCTTCCCGGTATGACTATCATTAATGCCCGTCAGCAATGACGCTCCCGAAGGCAAAGCAGTGCCCGTGGTATCGGCAAGGTAGACGTTGACCCATGATGGCCTGAGAGAAGGATAGACATTGTACATGCTCTGCCATTCCTGATCCGTCAGCCGCTGAAAATTCGTGCTGAGATGCTCGTAGTAACTCATGACCGGTCCGACGAAAGCAGTTGGCACACCACCGGGCGGAGTTGCAATCACGACCGCGAGGTTTATCGGGCCCGTGCCGACATGGAACACCCATCCAACCGGATGACCCAGCGAATCTGTCGGCGCGGTGTGAACATCTGCCACCACAAAATTCCTGGTTACGACCGAGGTCTCCTGATAAAACAATTTCGGGTACCACCCATCATACGGCAAAGATCCGCATTCACCGCTGTGGACCGTGTACATCATGTTTTCCAGAAAGGTTCTCTCAGATTGGCTAAGCGGAGTACCCGAAAGCTCTTCGCGCGAAATATTTCCGAGCGTGTCGGCAATTGCCTCGACGTATCCAAAGTAACTGGAGGCAGCATAGTCCTGAAGAAAAGGCTTCTCAAATTCCTGTTGGGCAACCGCCGCATAAGTCTTGACTGCGTCGTAGAATTGCGGATCCGGCTCGACGTAGCTCTCGGGATACGAACAGGTCACCACGGCACCAGAGTATGATTCCTTCGCATAGAGGAGATTGTCATGTCTCAGCTCAGCCCATGATGCGAGCTGGGTATTCATCTTCTCCTGCCACCATGCGGCGGTCTGCATGAATGCGGGAAGTGAATCGCGAGTCGCCGGCGGATTTAATGACCGGATAGCATTCGACCACAGGTTGTACATCGATGATTGCCAGAAGTTCTGGCTGTAAGAATCGATAAGATACCGAAGTGCTGCGAGGTTGGTCGAGTAATCGTATTCATCCAATTGAGGCTTGAGAAGTTGGGCGGCCGCGTCATTCCCTTCCGCAAACAGTACATCGAGAGACGAGGGGAGCATTCGCCTGATCGGCACGCCGTTCACCACGATCTTGTCATAGACGACGTTCCCCATTATATATGAGTCGACGACAAACCGTTGCCCGAAAAGAAGGAACGATGAAGCGGTCTTGATCCTCTGCGGACTGTAAGGATCTGATCCGAGAATTTGCGAGAGAATACTTTGAAATGCGTACGGCTTCGTCGAAAGTGTGTCCTGGAACGCTCTCCACCGGAGTGTATTCAGCAGGTCGCTCGCGTTTTGTATTCCAGCGTTCTGTGCAACCGAGTCGATTTCGGGAAAAGTGACGTTATCCTGTTTGCCTACAAAGAACGTGAGAATGCTGTCCATCTCAACATAGAGTGGTCCTGAGCTGCTCGCATCGACCAGCTCTTTTATCAGCATGGCGTCGATAGTTTGGCGCTGAATGTCGGCATCTGACTGAGGCGGCAACCCGGCCGATACCGGCGGTATAAGGTAAATCTCGATCTTTCCGAGCCACATCATAGCCTGGAAGTACTGCGTCAGTTCCCGCGTTGCCGTGTAATGACCGCGCGGAGTGAACTGGCTGAAGTCAATTGCCCTCGGAGTTGCAGAAAAGAGCGGATAGTTTGCGGGCTGTTCCGCTGCTATAAGACTGAGAAGTGTATCGACAGTCCCGGTGTTCTCATTGAAAGTGGGACCCGTTGCAGCGCCGAGAAGCATACGCGGGACGGAAAGATAGACGTCTACGTCGTTCAGCATCGGCTTCATGGCTGGATAGGCTGCGTACTTTGATGCGAGGGCTGGAAGCTGCCCTTGAAGTTGGGCGAGCAGATTCTTGACGTCGGGGATCAGGGTTTGCATTTCTACGGACATAAGGATCTGATCGTATGACATGTGGATCGACTGAAGGATGGCATCGGTCGAGACGAAGACCGGCAGGTCTTTATGGTAGATATCAAGAAAGGCATCGCCGAACGAACCGCCGAAGTTGCTGTTGTCGAGTCTCTCGGTAATCATGAAGCCATGCACACCCAGGAGAGTCTTCTCATCGGGAGTGAGACTGTATTTCGTATCGATGCTGTCGAAGTAGGCAGCCGAGGCGTAGTTCGTTTGTGACTGCGACTTGAAGAGTCCTGCCGAATAGAGCGACATAAGTTGCGAGCTTGTCATGTCCTGATGGGCCGCCAGGAACTGTTCATAGGCAGAGACACTGAACAGTTGTTGTGCGGTAGCCGCTGAGGAAAAGATTCCGATAAGGAAGAATGCCGTTACAATTTTCACATCACACCTCCACGCTGATCGTAAGTCTTACCGTCGTCCCTAACGGTTGGATCACCTGATCCCGAAGACCTTCTACCGCGAATGAAAGAAGTTAGACTTCGCTTGAGGTAAAGTCAAGGTCATGCTGCCTCCGAAAAACATTTGTAAAGGCTACCTCAGGAGCAAGAGCTTCTTCATTTGGCTGAATGCACCTGCTTGCAGCCTGTAGAAATACACTCCGCTCGCCAGACCGCTCGCACTGAAAGTAACCGAGTAGCTTCCAGGCTGCTCCATCTTATCAACCAGTGTTCTGACCACCCTCCCAAGCACATCGTAAACTTTCAAAGTGACGAACCCAGAGCGTGGAACTTCGAACTGGATTACCGTGGAAGGGTTGAAGGGGTTGGGATAATTCTGGCGCAACAAGAATTTTGCTGGCATATTCTTGCCGACAGACTCGACTGCCGAAATCATCTCCGCAAGCGGTCTGCGCCAGACTCCGCCGCCCAGAGTCCCGGCAAAGAGGTTCATACCGCTTACAGCAAACGCATCAACAATGGGGCTCGTTAGTCCCGTGTTGACTGCGGTCCAGCTATTGCCATTGTCAGTGGAAACGAAAATGCCAGCGTTAGTTCCTGCAAAGAGATTTGCGCCGCAGACGGTAAGAGTGTTAACATCAGCGTTTGTAAGTCCTGAATCGACTGCAGCCCAACTGGTGCCGTTGTCGGTAGAAAGGAAGACACCCCTGTTAGTTCCTGCAAAGAGATTCGCACCGCTGATGGCAAGCGCAGAGACACCAGGGTTCGTCACTCCCATGCCGACCGCGCTCCAGCTTGCGCCCATGTCGGTGGAACGATAGACGCCGACGTAAGTCCCCGCAAAGAGATTTGTGTCCCTGACGGCGAAGGACGAGACATCAGGGTACGTTAATCCGGAATTGACGATAGTCCAACTGGTGCCATCGTTCGTGGAGCGAAAGACACCGATACCGGTTCCGGCAAAGAGACTCGTACCGCTGATAGCAAGAGATAGAACACTGGATTTAGAATATGCTGCCATGCCTGAATCGACAGCAGTCCAACTGGTGCCATTGTCGGTGGAACGAAAAATACCGCCGTTCAGATATGTTCCGGCAAACAGGTTCGTGCCGTTGACCGCAAAAGCACCGACAAAAGTGTTTGTCAGCCCCGTGCTGGCCGCACTCCAACTAGCACCGTTGTCACTGGAACGAAAAACACCGTCACCCGGAGTTCCGGCAAAGAGATACGCGCCGTTGACTGCAAGAGACAGTACGTTAGAATACCCCAAGCTTGAATCGGCCGCAGCCCAACTCGTGCCGTTGTCGGTGGAAAAAAAGACGCCGCCGGAAGTTCCTGCAAACAGATTCGTACCGCTAACCGCAAAAGCATTGACCACAGGGTTGGTTAGGCCTGAATTGACGGCAGTCCAGCTAGTCCCGTTATCGGTGGAACGAAAAACTCCGCCGACCTGAGTCCCAGCAAAGAGGAGCGTATCGCTGACGGCAAGAGCGTTGACCTCAGGATCGGTTAAACCCGAATCGACATGAGTCCAGCTGTTGCCGTTGTTGGTGGAACGGTAAACGCCACCGAAACGAAAGACGCCGTTATAAGTCCCCATAACAGTTGCGGCATAGAGATACGTGCCGGTGACGCAGAACGCATCAACATTGATACTCGACAGCCCTGTGTTCACCGCAGTCCAGTGATTGCCATTGTCGGTGGAGCGAAAGAGGCCGTAACTGGTTCCTAAAAAGACATTGGTGCCGCTCGCAGCAAGGGTATTGAGCCAGGAGGTGGTCAACCCGGTGTCTACCGCAACCTAGCTTGTCCCGTTGTTCGTTGAACGAAACACGCCGCCATAGGTCGCCGCAAAGAGATTTGTGCCGCTGACGGCAAGAGACAGGACATAAGAGTTCGTTATGCCTGAATCGACGGCAGTCCATCTTGTGCCGCTGTCGGTGGAACGAAAGACGCCGCTTGAAGTCGCGGCAAAAATATTCGTGCCGTTGATGGCAAGAGACACAACATAGGAGTCCGTCAAGCCATTGCTCACAGCGGTCCAACTATTCGCGTTGTTCGTTGACAGAAAGACGCCGTTCTTAGTCCCTGCAAAGAGACCCAAACGACCGACAGCAAGACACAGAATATTGCTCCCGTACGGGCCGTTGGTTTGCACCCATTGACCGGCGGCACTCGATGCAACACAGCATACCATCGCCAATGAGAGAATGATGTTCTTCACGTTCTGCTCCGTATTATCTGATAATCATGAGCTTCTTCGTCTCGGTGAAAGTTCCGGCTTCAAGTCTGTAGAAATACTCTCCGCTCGCCAGACCGCTCGCGCTGAAAGTAACCGAATAGCTTCCCGCCTGTTCCATCTTATCAACTGGTGTTCTGACCAGCCTCCCAAGCACATCGTAAACTTTCAAGCTTACCAATCCAGACCGTGGAACGCTGAACTGAATAACCGTGGAAGGATTGAATGGGTTGGGATAATTCTGGCTTAGAGTAAAACCGCTCGGTATTTCAGGTGAGCGATCTTTTATTGCCAGTATTTCCGATATAGGTCGGAGCCAAACGCCGAGGCCTCCGGTTCCTGCGACGAGATTCGGGCCGCTTACAGCAAGAGACCAGACAATAGTATTCGGCAAGCCGGCACTCACTCCCTGCCAGCTCGCGCCGTAGTTAGTTGATACAAAGACGCCGCCACTGGTCCCGGTAAATATTCGCGTGCCGATGACTTCGAAATCCCATACGCTAGTATTTGCCAGGCCGGTATTTGCGGCCTGCCAGTTCGTCCCGTTGTCGGTTGAGACTAAGACGCCACTGCCATCGGTCCCAACAAAAAGATGCGCTCCGCTGACAGCGAGAGACCAGATCCCGGCATCCGTGTGGACGTAACTTGCCTCCTGCCAGCTTGCACCGTAGTTCGCGGATACATAAACCTGGCCATAAGTCGCCGCATACGAATTCGCGCCGCTGACGGCAAGTGCCAGGATCTGAGCACCTGACAGGGCAACGTTCTGCCATCTCGTCCCATCATTTGTAGAAAGAAAGACGCCACCATCAGTTCCGGCAATAAGATTTGTGCCGCTTGCGGCAAGAGCATTGACGACAAGGTTCGTCAAGCCGACATTGACCGCCGTCCAGCTTGTGCCGCTGTTGGTGGAAAGAAAGACGCCGGCACCATCTGTTCCTGCAAAAACATGCGTGCCCACCACGGCGAGAGACCAGGCAAAGGAATTCGTCAGGCCGGTACTCGCGTCCTCCCAGCTTTTGCCGTCGTTGGTAGATACAAAGATACCTGCACCGTCTGTCCCGGCGATGAGATTAGTACCGCTGGTATCAAGCGCATAAACGTAAGAACCCGTCAGGCCAGTATTGACCGATGTCCAGGTTGCACCACTGTTGGTAGAAAGGAAGATGCCGCCGCCGTTGGTTCCGGTGTATAGACTTGTCCCGTTTGTCGCAAGAGCACTAACACCAAGATTTGTCAAGCCGGAATTGACCGCTGTCCAGCCGCGCCTGGTCAAGCGAAAGACGCCGCCATCAGTCCCGGCAAAAACATTTGTGCCACTTGCGGCAAAAGTATTGACACCAAGATTCGTCAGGCCTGCATTGATCGCGGTCCAGGTTTTCCCGCTGTCGGCCGAGAGAAGAACACTCCTGTTATTACTGGCAAAAAGGCTTGTGACGCCCGCGGCAAGTGTATAAACACCCGCCTTCGTTAAGCTGTCATTTACCGGCGTCCAGCTCGTGCCGTTGTTGGTCGACAGAAAAATTCCGCCAGCAGTGCCAGCAAAAAGATTCGTGCCGATTACAGCGAGAGCATTAACATAATTACCCGCTAAAGTGGGATCGCCCGTTATCGTCGCCGTCCAGGTTGTACCGTTATCCGTAGAAAGAAAAACGCCGCCGCCATCTGTACCGGCAAACAGATTCTTGCCAATCACAGCAAGAGAAGTCACAAGACTATCCGTCAAACCTGAGTTGGCAGCAGTCCAGCTTGTGCCGGCGTTGGTCGAGAGAAAAACTCCGCCATTGGTCCCGGCGAAAAGATTTGTGCCGCTCGCGGCAAGTGCATTCACATAGAGATTCGTAAGTGCGGTATTGACTCCGGTCCAGCTCGTACCGTTGTTTGTGGAGAGAAAGACTCCGCTCCCGGCTGTCCCGGCAAAGACGTTCGTTCCGGTGATGACAAAGCAAGCGACACGGCCGCCATCAGGCCCATTTGTTTGGACCCACTGGCTACGAGCAGTTGGCGCCGTGCAACAGATGAAAGTCAAAGTGAGAACAACGTTCCTCATCTCTTGGTCCATCTCATCTAATAAGCAAGAGCTTTTTCGTCTCGGTGAAAGTTCCAGCGTCCAGTCTGTAGAAATACACTCCGCTCGCCAAACCGCTTGCGCTGAAAGTAACCGAGTAGCTTCCAGGCTGTTCCACTTTATTCACTAAAGTTCTGACCAGCCTTCCGAGGACACCGTAGACTTTCAATGTGATAAACCCACGATTCGCAAGCCTGCCGAAGGCATCCCACCGGGAGAAATCCGATATCGTTTGGCTGTTGGAAGAGAATTGGGAATTTGAGTCCATCCCCCAAATGCATTACCCGCCCTCAGTACTGGTGCGACCGCCGCGGCTCTCACATTAAGTAATCGTACTTTCGTCGCTTCCTCCGTTATCTTTCAAAGGCCTTCTAACCTCCGAAGTTCCGAAGCGTCCCTATCGGTCAAAATGTAGTCCGTCAAAATTGGAAAGTCAATGTCGCGTTTGCAGAATCAATCGTTACGAGGAAAAACCGATCCAGGATTGAGAAACGCTTCGGCAGATCCAGTCGACGAGCTTCTATTCCCTCGGATTTCGGTTGAACGAAGAAGTCGAATAGTTGAGCTTAATGCCTTTTAGAAGTTCCCGCACCTGCTCGGCGTCCTTCTCCTTCACGATCAAAACGAACGGATCGCTTTTCCGGAAAGCAGAAAGCATCTCTCCCTGAATGAAGTACTCGATGCCCACGGGGTCGAGCGCCGTTCGAATACTCAGCACATCCGCACGGTCCCAGGTTTGAAGGACCGGCACAAGCTCATCATTGTCGGGTTCCCGGTTCTCAGTCACTTCCTCTTCTTCCGGCAATAGGTCCACAAGCTCGGCACCACAGTCCGCGCACCTTGTGAAGCCAGGGCGGTATTCAGTCTTGCAATTCGGACAGAACATTATTCTACACCCTCGGGGCCGCTGTTCATCGAAACACCGAGCAGATGCACCTTGAAATCCTTCAGGCCTAATTTAGCTCTTTCGACCTGGCTCTTAAGAACGTAAAACCTTGTGGGTTGGATCAATGGATCGAGTACCATGAAATACTCGTCGAAGACGAAATAGTCGATCTCCAGATCGTCGAGTACAGATTTGATCACGGCAACGTCTCCCTCGTTTCGCGTCGCCAGCAAGAGAGCGTATTCTTCATGCTTTTTGACGTGAGGCGGGTTCACAGTATAATCGACCAGGGCATCGCAATCGGAACACCTGAATTTGCGGGATTCCCTCTCTGCTTTAGTAAGCTCCAGGTCGGAGGAACAGTTTGGGCATAGCAGGCGCGGCGGCAATCCGTCAATCGCCATCGATGTCTTCAATGCTTCCTGGCACGCAGGTTCCTTGCAGTAGTAATATTCTCCCCCTTCGACGAGACATGATGCACAGAATGGTCTTGCGCAGTTATGGCATGTGGAAATCGCTTTCACATCCGGATGGTTCACGCAGTTTCGCATTTCAATTCCCCTTCCGTATTGGTTCGACTTCAAAACGACCATAAAACTTATGACATCGGTGTTGAAGCTTCAAGAGATACTCACCGCCGCCTACCGGTAGGGATGCCCCGTCCCCTTCTATAAATGCCGGAGCTTTCCTATGAAGTCTGGAGAGGTGAGTAAGTTATTATATTTTTGAAGCCGAATCCCGGTCCAGAAACATCATGGCGTTGTCGTGACGGCGGAGCACCGATGCAGGGCACTTCGTGCTTATTTCTCCCCTTAAGGTCCGATAAACCGCCTCAGCCTTTGTCGGTCCCGGTACAACCACACAAAGGAAGTGGCCCGATAACAAAGTGGGAATGGTTAGCGTCATCGCGTGCGTCGGCACTTCTTCTATGGCAAAGAAACAGCCGTCATTCACCTGCTGCTGCCTGGATTTTTGATCCAATTCCACGACCTTCACCTTTTTTGGATCGTTGAAGTCCGCAACCGCCGGGTCATTGAAGGCGATATGGCCGTTTTCACCGATGCCCATGCAGACGATGTCTATCGGCCCTTCAGTGAGAAGTGCGGAATAGCGTTCGCATTCCTGCCGGACATAGGATGGATTCGGATTCAGGTAATGTACTTCCTTGAAATTCACTCGACCAAAAATTCTCTCCTTCAAAAAGTTGCCGAACAACTGGCTCGCATCGCTCTTCAAGCCGACATATTCGTCCATGTGGAATCCGGTTACTCTCGACCAGTCTATTCCGTTTGCAGAGGAGAGTGCGTCGAGGAATTCATTTTGCGAAGGAGCGGCAGCAAATATCATACGGACATCTTGCTTGGCTCTCAGTAGCTCCTTCAACTTTTCGGCCACCACAGACGAAGCACGCTGCCCCAGATCCTTCCTGTCGATATAGACTTCCGTATTCAACTTGTCCGTCATGAAATTTGAAATCATCCCTAGCATTACATTCTCTCTTTTCTTGAAATTCGTCTGTTCACTTGAGAAGCAGCATCTTGTCTCTAAGCACAAGAGATCCCTGCTGCAATGCGTAGAAGTAAACGCCACTTGCAAACCTGCTGCCGTCGAATACCACCGAATGCTTACCCGCGCTTTGCCGTCCGTCCACCAGGGTTGCGACCCTTCTACCAAGTATGTCGTAGACTTTCAGTGCGACGAACCCTGAACTTTGAACATCGAACGCGATAATCGTCGTCGGATTAAACGGGTTGGGATAGTTTTGTAGAAGATCGAAATTTTTCAGGTAGCCGGTCCTCCCTTCCTCAATCTCAGTGGGCACCGCTGCAATCGTGTCCTTAGTGTCCAGCGAGTTTCCGACAGAGTCTACTGCATGGATTGTGAAGAGATACTTAGCCAGGGCCTGCGCACCAGGCACAGGATGGAACGAGATATAGTTTGTGGAATCCGTAACCCAGCTTCCCGCTACTGATTCACTGCCCGACGAGAGATTAACGGCACGCGATCCTGCTTCGGTGCTGTCTTCGTTCAAACCGCTGCCGCAAATGTCTACCACATGAAACTGAAAGTAGCCGCCGGCACTATCCTGAATATATCTGCCGCCAATAAGCGCGGGCGGAGTTGTGTCTGTCCCGCCGGTCCCCCACTTGGGGAGGACATCGTAGGAATCGTAGTGTTCGATTGCAATCCCTGCGTATCCGCCATAGCCGCGGAAATATTCATCGACCTGGTACATCTGACCTTCCATGTTACCCCAACCCAGTCCGTAGAATGTCAATGCCGCATCCTGGTTCGATGTCTCAACACCGATATATGCAGCCTTGCCTATTTGGGTGGCATATAGAATTTCGGCTCCAGCGCCGCTGATTATACGGGCAGACGTGTTCTGGTAATCCATAATCGCTACATAGTCAACAATGTTCTGGAGCTGATGAAGATAATTGATGCCGGGTGTTGAGTCGTACCATCGAGGTATTGCAACTCCGAACTGTGTACCAGCATTAGCAGAATCCACTTCTTTCTTGCAGTAAGTAAGGAGGTCCATGAAGTCGTTCCATATTTGTATCTGCTGAGTCACACCTTGCTTCCAGCCCCACAGCAGATACGGCTCAACATCGAATTGGATGCCATCAAATCTTTCCGATGGATCGCTCGTCTGCAAGTTGAACTGGAGAACGTAGCGCACGTATTGCTCGGCATAAAGACTGTCAGTCGTTGCCCAGGTCGTGTCTCCGTCCAGGTAGTCCACTCGGATTCCCAGCGAGTGGGCATCCTTCAGAAAAGAGTGAAGCTCGGCTTTGTGAGTCGAATCTCCGTTGACGAAGCTGTGTGCATAGAGGTACACCATGTTGACAGCTCCTGGAAACCCTGCCACGGCATTCGGGTCTTTTGAGCCGGGCGGATTGGCGCAGAAATGAAAGAATTCCGCCCGTGAGCTTGAATCCTGTATTATACTCGTTCCGCTCCCCCATACCCACATCGCCCTTACTTTAGCTTGTGAATAAGCGGAGAACGAAGAACAGACGGTTACTACGACAGCTATTACAAGACCTCTCAACACTTTTCTCCTTTAGAATGCAAATCGGGCATGACCGGAATTCACGGCTCCTCTTTTCCCGACCGCCCTTTTACCAGGACCTGTTCAATCTCAAGCGAATATTTCCCATCTATATTTGGTATGTCCGCAAGTATCACGTCTGCGATCTTGCCGACCTCGATACTTCCGGTGAACCCGTCCCGGATGGCGTTCTTTTTCCCCGGATCGGGGCTATACAAGCCTAGTACTTTAGCGGGATTTGCGCTGCACATCGCCGAAACATGCGAGAGGGCATCTTCGAAGCTTAGTGGATGATGAACCCTGCTCCACACTCCCTCGACAGGAGTCATCAGCCAGTTGAGCACGTTTGCGAATGCCACGTCCATCGTCAACAGGCTTCCGAAAAGTGCGTTGCTCCTGTCGGCTATCTGCAGGTATCCTCCATTCTCGCTGACTTTTCCTTCAACGCCGAGCATGTTGAATCGGCTCGGTCCATCAAACGAGGTGGCAAACATACTGTCCGTTATAATGACTACCTTATCAAATCCTTTTCTCTTTATTACGTCGAGGACGTAGGCTTTGTCCACGTGGTATCCGTCTGCGATTATCTCGAGGAATATTCCCTCGGCACGAAGTACGCTCTCGACTGCTCCTCCGCCGTCGAAAGGTTTGAAGGAGGAACCGGTCGGCCCGTTCAGGAAGTGAATCGCCAGTTTGGTCCCGTTCTTCAATGCGAGATTGTATTCATCGCCGGTGGCGCCTGTATGGCCGGCGGCGGAGACAATGCCCTTTTCGGAAACATATTTTATCAATTCAATGGCCGCATCGCGCCATTCGGGAACGATATTGACAATCTTTATAAGACCGCCGGACGCCTCCTGAAGCTTATCGAACAATTTTATGGATGGCTCGTTGAAATACTCGGTGTTGTGTGCGCCGCTGAATTCAGGCAGCTTCATGAACGTTCCCTCCACAAGTATACCGTGCAGCAGATCATTCCACGCCCCATCTTTCGGTCTACTCATGTACTCCCGGACGTACTCGAACGCCAACTTTAGCTTCTCTAACGGAGATGCCAGACTCGCAAGAACCACCCGGGTCGTCCCGGTCTCTGCGTATTTTCTCAAGGCACGATCAAGGCCCTCAAGATAGATTTCACGAGACGCGTCGAAGCTCTCCGTTTGAAGATCGTAAACTCCGTTTGTCAGGTCAAACCCGTTTATCCCGTTCGTATGTATATCGATAAAACCGGGCAATACATATTTCCCGTCGGCATCGATGACCGCAACACCCTTGGGAATGGGAATATCTTGCTCGATACGCGAGATGGTCCCGTTTTCTATTTCCAGATCTGCTTCGTCCAGCCCGTAAGGCAACAGAACAAGCCCGTTCTTTATAAGTTTTATGTCACTCATTCAGGTTTCGTTCCTCCAGCCGGCACATTTGAGAAATAGTCAATCAGTGCATCATATATAAGACCGGCGTTCTGATTTGCTGATGCTGGAGTCATCCATGATTTCGCCCAGTGAATGTAGTCGGATTTCAATCGTCTCAACAAGGCAATAATCTTTCTCGGATTTGAATGGAGATGGCCGTTTTCATTCCTGACGATATCGTTCGCAATTACCCATCCCCAATACTGGAAGTATGCGGCTTTCCTCCATGAATAGAGTGCATCGAAACCTTTTGTCACTTTCGGTATAAAATCATCCAGCTCTTCCATACCACGTTCGATCTTCTTTCCGGCCGAGTCAATTGTTCGCACGTTTTCATCCCATCTCGCTCCGTCGTCCAATTTCCTCCATGCTCCGATCAGGCTGTCGATGTACCCCGGTGGCGCAGGACGCGAGTCTTTCATCCCGGTCCACATTATCCCGGTCGTGTTGTCATCGCCGAACGGAAAGGGATAGCCGACATCCGCGAGGGCGCGAACGATTTCATTGCTGGAGTCCCCGAAGACATACTCGGCACTTCGTGCAATGAGCTGTTCGTCGGACAGGCGGCTGTTCGCCATCGTAAGGGGAGCGAGATACAGCCATGTCTCCTGTGTTTCGTAGTTTGGAATTCGCACTGCCCAGCTCGTCACGCATGTCCCGAGCAAGTTGTCCGCGACTGTTTTTTTCGCTGCTCCGATAATATTCAACGCGTGGACATATTCTCTCCCGGCAAAGACTCCGTCGCCGTACGATCTTGCCGAGCTGCTGAGTACCACGTCGTATCCAAGATTCATCAGATAGTCTGCGGTGTAGAATGGTCTGAGGTTCCCATCATGATCGATTATCTGGGGGAAGAGTTCTTTGTCTTGCGGAGTGAGCTGTTCCGCAGTCACCATCCTGCTTTGGTTCCATAGCATGACCTTTCGAGGAGAAGTGTCAGTATCCCAGTAGTTCCAATCCCATATGACGAAATTCCTGGGCAGAACTGTGAAGGCGTCCGGGTACTTCAATGCCATGTCGCCCCAGATGCACGGGCGAATCCCTCTCTTGATAAGCGGAGCTGCAATCTTTTTCATGTACTCCGCGTAAAGTTTCCCTTTCCCGATTGTCTTTGCGTCGCGGGCACATGCCGGGCTGGTGGCGAAGGCGTAAGCTTCATCCCCGCCCAGGTGGAAATACTTTACGTGACCGAACAATCGGAGATATTCATGGATCCACTTCTCGATGAACTTCCTCACCTCCGGTTTGCACGTAGCGTAACAGTCGTACCTTTCCGGGTCCTCTCTGAATGAAAAGTACTTCTTATGTCTAAGCACGTATTCGGCATGACCGACGGTTTGTAGAAGCGGTATCGGCTCCAGCCCGAGTGACCTGGAATAAGCAAGCAGCTTTCGGAAAGTCTTCTTTGAAAACGCGTCAGGGCTGACACACTCGGGGCAGGTCTTCCACTTCACTTTGCCTTCGACTTCCCACAATACCGCATTATATCCCATGTCTGCTGCGCGCTTCAGCCACTTGCGAATGTATTCCGGTCTAAGAGCGACCGAGTTCATGTCGAGATGGAACACGATCAGAGGCTTGCGTGGAAGCTTATCGGTGGGGTGGGCCGTCGCTGCTGAGACAAAGAGAGTCAAAGCGCATAGGAGGACACTTACAGACTTGCTCTTCGTGAAAAGCATCGTATTGATTCCATTCATTGCGGCTCTGTTGACTAACAGCGGAACTTCGGGGAAGACACATTAAGAAGTCGCACGAAGCACGTTTCAAGTTTCACAATCAACAACCTCTGGTGTGACTCTGTGCATTCTCAGCAAAACATTATGCCCCAGGATTTTTTTTCCAAAACATTCGACGACACATCTAGAACATCAATCCTGCAGTTATCTGAAGCGGATTGGAGAATATCCCGGTGGCGTTAATCATGTAGCTCACGTCAAGATTGATCTGAGTCTCATTTGAAAACGAATACCTTATTCCGACTCCGGTCGTGTAATTGCCGACGTCGTAGTTCGACCTGTAGCCGGCACGGACCTGGAAGAGTCCAAGATAACTGTACTCCAGTCCAACATTCAACCTTTCGGAATAATCCCGCGGATGGATCGCATCTACGGCGAGGAGGAGCGAGCTTTTAGGTTTCTCTTCCAGCAGATCGAGCATGTTCATCGACACGCCAAGCTTGAAGGTGAGCGGCGTGCTGAAGGCTTCTTCCTGGTACTTGATCGCGGGTGAAAAGTTCTGGATCGACATGGCGAAGGCAAAACTCTTGAACCCCGGGTAGTAGAGAGTGCCCATGTCGAAGGAAAAAGTCTGCACTATGTTGCTGACATTCTGGCTCGCGCCGCTCTGAGTCACGATCGTGTTTTGTCCGTAGTTTTCGTAAAGGAACCTGACCTGACCACCGACTGAGAACTGCTCGGAGATTCTTAGCGAGTATGCCAGCCCTATGGCGAGGTCCGTAGGTGAGAACGTTCCCTCATCCACGTACCCGAGCTGGTTCGCCCCCGCAACGGAATTCGCAACGGCAGTCGCATTCAGCTTTCCATAATCCATCCATATCGCGCTCAATGCGAAAGCTCCATTGTTGCCCATGTTTAGACCCAGGGCAACGGCATCCATCGAGATATCGGCAATCCACAAATTGTGAGAGAAGTAAAACTCTTTGCCCTGCAGATCTGCAAGACCCGCCGGGTTCCAGAAGATAGCAGGGACTCCCTTGACGTAAGAGATTCCAGCCTCACCTCTACCAACCATGGCGGCGTCCACGCCGATCTTCAGATACTGCATTCCACTTTGAGCCACCTGGGTGAAGTTGCCCTGTGCTTTAAGGGCATCCGGCAGAACGACGATCGAAAGAGAAACTACACAAGCAATGAGTACCGGAAGGTTCTTCATCTTATCACCACAAATTTGACGATGGCGTTGCCAAGTTTTGACTGGATCGCCGCTATGTAGAGTCCGCTCACGATAAATTGATTGGAGTCTGTAATCTGGTTCCACGACTCGGACCCGAGGCCGTTTGTATGGTAAATCGTCTTCACGAGGTCCCCGTAAACCGTGTATATCTTGATGGTACACTGTCCCGGCAAACCGACAAAGAGGAGCTTGTTATTCTCCGTGCTGTTGGGATCGTACGGATTGCCAAAGTTCTGGGATTTGATGTTGAACGGATTCGGAACCACTCTGATATTTTGCTGAAATCCTTGCTCTGTTGTCGCAGGCGGTCTTGCAGCCGCAGCTCCGATGTAGGCCGTCGAAGTCAGACACGAGCTTTCAAGCGAGACTCCGGGATAAAAGCTATTTTGTCTTCCATCATCGAATGCAGTAACTGCGTAATAGTAATTGAACCCGAGAATCAGATTTGTATCGACGAAAGTATGGGTGATCGGCACTCCGCTATTTCCACCGCATTCAAAAATTTTCTCCCATGTGTTTTCGGGAGAGATCGCGGCCCGGTAGACACGGTAACCACTGAAGTCTCTGACATGCGTCAGCGGATCGGTCGAGTTCTCTGCATTCGATGACCAGTTCAGGGTATTCCTGCCGATTCCCGTGGTTATGGTCAATGAATCCGGCGAAGGCGGGGGGAGTGGAATCCTGTAGCCGTGATTGTAAGCCAGTTGTGCGTTATACAACGACTTGAAAAGTGAATCCTTCCCCGTTCTGATCTCCTGGAGATACTGGTCCTGCGTAATTTGTCCGCTGAGCAGCTGCATGCCGAGAGACTTGCCGACCTCGGGTGAAATGCCGTCTATTATCTGTACCAGGACGATTTCGACATCCTGGTTTATGCCCATGTCGTAGGGCCCGAAACCCAGCATCAAATTCTCGGCGCCGATACCGTTGATATCGGAGCTGCCGCCCTGTGAGAGAGCCTGGTAGCGGCTCGGACCGCTGGTAACATCCGAAGAACTCGTCGAGACGGTGCGGGGCTGGCTCGCATCATCATTCGCACCGAACCCGAGATTTGCCACGCTGTCTGCGTGCAACACTCCCACTCCGTAAAATCCCGGCATCTGCGGCTGCCTGGTTACCGGATCCGGATAGTATTCATTTGTACTCCCAGTCGGTCCGTTCCAGCAATACAAGACTCTCGCAGAGTCAGCAGTCTTATCACCGTTCACCCAATTTCCAAAGGAAGCTCCGTAGTACCGGTAATAATCGTTGTAGTCTTTTCCACCGAACTTCGGCTTGATGTCTGTCGAGAAGGGAAATCCAAACCAGACGCCCGTAAGTTTGCGTTTAAGCTCTTTCGTGTTCGGATTGGAATCCACGTTGCCCGTATTAATGAACTTGTAGTCGTATATGATGTAATTCTGATTTGGCGCGGATGCGTAAGCATAAGTCTTCAGTTGAACGGTGATGCCGAGCGACGTGGTCCAATCGCTTTCAATTTGCTCATCGCAAGTCAAAGATGGGACGACAACGGCATTGTCGTATACCTCACTTTGGGAATTGACTCCGTCGGTAACGCGAACGACCGGGTATGGGTACTTCACCCTTTCCTGGAGGCTGAGCGGGACTATGTCGTTATAGTCTATCATGAAGTTGCCGGAAGCGACGACTGCCGTGGATGGTATGCTGTCGTTTACTCCGATAAAGTTTTGCGCGCCGACCCAGACACCCCACGACTCCTGGTAGTAAGTTCTCGATGCCAGGTCGAAGTACCGGGAGTAGTAGGGCCAGGTGGTCTGCAAGTAGGCGTTGTTCCTCCACAACATCGCTCCGTTGTTTGTGACTTCGGTGGCGATGTGGTTAATGTGAAACTGAAAATTCGTCTGTGCCTGACCGATATCGACGAGAATGGCAAAGATCAGCAATCCGAGAATTTTCGTCCGTCGCATCATTTCGATTACCTTGTCAGAATTAGAACGCCACATGTATTCCAAGATCATAGGTCCTTGGGTTAAGGAAAAGGAGCTGGGTCGGGAAGTCCCCCGGAGGCGGAAGCTGGATATATGATTGCTTATAATCGCCCGGCTCATCAGTTCCACCATCACCCGGCAGGTGAAGTGAGTTCATATAGTTAGTCCAGTCTCTAAGATTCGGGAGAAGAAGCGAGCGCATGTACCATGTCAGCTCCTTCCGATTGAAGACGTTGTACACGTCGGCATAAAGGCTGAATGATCGTCCACCAAATGCGAATGTCCTTGTAAGCTTCAGATCCGTCTCCTGATGATCTCTCCATTTCACGTTGTTCTGGACATAAGGGAGGTTGTTAGGATTCCAGGTAAATGTCGGACCGCTTCTCAACTGATGCGTTATGCTCAATGTCCACTCAGACAATGGGTACGAACCGAGGACTTTCGGTCCCCATTTTTGAGGAGTGTGCAGGTCGACATCTGCAAGGAAAGTGTAATTCGAACCGGGCGTCGCCTGCTGTGCAGTCGCCGGTGTTGGAGTCTGCAGAACACTCTGGTAGACAACGTCGTTTCCCACGCTTCCGGAAGACATCAGGTAATAATCCAAACTCAGGCTGCCGGTAAAGAATGTGCCCAGACTCTTTTCCAGATCGACATCAAATCCGCGGACGTTGGAATAGCTTCCGTTCGCATAGGAAGAAATCACGTTCCCTGCCATCGAAGCATACTGGACCTCGAGTATCTGGTTCGTTATGTCGCGGTAGTACCCGGAGATATGGAACAGATAATCGTTCCCCAATTGCTGTTCAAATCCGACTTCGTAAGCTATTGTCCTCTCGGGCTTAAGGTTGGCGTTCGGGACGATGTTGATGACTCCCCCGCTCGTCTCTCCCTGCACATAAAGATAGTTGACATCAGGTTCGCTGTAGAAGTAGCCGTAGTTGAAAAATAGCTTACTCCTGTCGGTGATCGGATGCGAAATGCCGATCCTGGGACTCACGAAGAAGAACGGTTTGATATTGGCGGTTGGTACAAGATTCAAGCTGTCGACATAGAAGTCGGCCGAGTAAGGGTCGGTGTAATAGCCGCCGCCCCGGTCCATGTAATCGAGCCTGATGCCGAGATTCGCTATCATTCCTTTGAACTCGATTTTGTCCTGGGCATAATACGCGGCGATTATCGGGGTACGATGGAATACGTTGAATTTGATGAGGGGAGGCGAAAGGATAACAATTCCACTGTTCTCGTGCATGTCATCCATGTTGAACTGGAGCCCGGTCTTGACCTGGTTGTAGTCGCCGATCTGGCTAACGAGATCGACTCTTGAAGTCAGGAGTATTTCTCTCGAAGAGTCCCGCTGGGTTTGCTGGCCGCCTCCCATGCTGAAGTAGTAGCCCTGGGTGGTGTCGCCGATTAGCGACTCCTGGCCGCCGAAGTCGCCGTACTTCGGATATGGATTCCATCCCTCCTGGGGAGCGCCATCGAACGTAAAGCCCCCGATGCTGAACGTCGGAGCGTTTGTCCTGAACGGCGGCGGATAAGCGTAAGATCGCCTCAAAGTGTAATTCACATTGAGGTCCATATAAGTATTCTGGGAGAACACCTGGTTCAACGAAAACCCGAATTGATTCCTGTAACGGTCGGCATCGGAATTCTTGCCGTCGTTGTACTTGTTGCCGTAATATTGAAGATAGTAGATCGCCTGAATCGGGGAGCTGACCGAGACTTCGGGTGTGTTGTAAGTAGTACCGGAGTAGTCCGCCTGGTAGCCGCCTTCGAGAGTCAGCTTCGTAGTACCCGTCGGCTGTGAGGTAACTTTCCAAAACCAGTTCAGGTTTTCATCGCCCGGGCGCGCGAGCGGCACCGCGAAATAAATGTAGGAATATCTCAGGCTCGTAAAGAACGAGACGTTCTTCACCAATCCGAGCTGGCTGATAATCGGGAAAGGGCCGCTTACCGATGCGTCGACGATCTGGTCCGGCTTGTTCCCATCTGCTCTCGGACGATGCTGCCATTCCCAGACTTGCTGGGCCTGGGCTGGGGTAAAGTGAAATGTCGTATCGAGAGGACTTGCCGCCCACAATTTCCAGTAAGTATTCAGAGCTTGCGGCGTGCCGTACAATTGCCATTCGGGTGCATACCTCGTGTCATAGATGCTTGGACCGAAGTATTTCAGTTGGGCCGGAGTAATTTTGTAATCGAAGCTGAAATGATATTTGCTTCCGCCGTCCTTTGTTATGACGTTGATTATGCCGGACCGAGCGTTGCCATACTCAGCATCGAAGCCTCCTGTCAGTATCTCGACGGACTTTACCTCGCTCAGGTTGAAGTTCGTCAGGCTTCCGCTGTAGATCCCCTCGGTAGTATTCATTCCATCGACGTAGACTCCGACACTTGTACCACCACGTATCGACAGTCTGGGAGTCATTTGCTCCGCGACGTCGTTTGCAGTATTCTGAAATACCACCCCCGCCTGCAGGTTTAACATACTGTTGAAGTCCGTGAGCGGCGCATTCTCGACGGTCTTGAGGCTTATGTCCTGCCTGCTCGAAGTTACGTCGAGCGCGATCGCCGGTCGCTTCGCAACAACCACCACCTCTTTACCTGATAACTGGCTGGGTGAAAGCTTGAAGTCGAGCTGAGTTGTTCTGTCGATGCTGACGGCCACATTTGTAGTCAGGACTGATTCATAGCCGACATACAACGCCTTTACACAGTAGGTGCCTTCCGGCACGCCGACAATGAAGTATTTGCCATCGACATCCGACGAAGCTCCGTATCGTGTACCCTGAACGGAAATTGTCGCGCCGACGAGCACCTCGCCGGTCTGCGCATCTCTGACAACGCCTGCTATCTTTCCGGTTTGTCCTGCAAGGATGTAACCTGGAATCATTACAAAGCAAGCGATAATAATGAGCCAGCGAGCCATCGGCAAAATCCCGGATTGTTTACCTGTCATGAAACATCACCACCTGATATGACATGTGCGACTCACCCTTTGAGTGAGTCGCACATTTTGCTCGGGTTACTTAAGGAACAACATCTTTTTCGTGGACATGAAGCTTCCGGCTCTGATCGAATAGAAGTAGACACCGCTCGCGAGCCTCTCGCCGTTGAAGGCAACGGTATGTACCCCGGCCTGCTGCATGCCGTTGACCAGAGTTGTAACCAGCTGGCCCAGGACATTGTAGACTCTTAGTGTTACCACTCCGCGCTGCGGCAGGTTGTATTGAATAATCGTGCTCGGGTTGAACGGATTCGGATAATTCTGCTGGAGCGAAAACTGTTTCGCCACAGACGGGACCGGAGTTCCATTTATCGCAGTCGCGACAGCGTTCGAAGCGAAAGCGTCAACTCCCTGCACGGCGTCAATCACAACCGAGTGCGGTGTATTGTCAGGTGCGGGATTCAAAACCTCAAACACAACCTGATCGATGCTGGCAAGATCACCATACAACTGCTGGGTGGTGCCTACGTTGCTCGACCATGTCGGATTATTCGGATCGTTGCCCAGGTATCTGAAACCGCTGGTCGAATCGGCGGTGAACGGTATGCCCAGAAGCTGCCAGGTTGTGTCGTGCAGCGTGATCGCATTGGATGCCCACATCTCAGAACCGTTAAACAGCCTGAGGATAATCTTGTTGTAAGTCCCGTCGCCTTTCAGCCAGAATTGCATTCCTCCGCTCAAGGTTGACAAGTTCAGTGCAGGCAGAATGTTTCCCTTGTTCATGGAGGAGAAGTGAGTTCCGGGTGCACATTTGTATGTCATCACGGCAGCATTGACGCTTCCTACAGCAACGGAATCCGGATTCGAGGTCAGCGTAAGCGATGTATTAGCATCACCGAGCGGCTGCCATACCGAAAGGAGATCGCTTGTGCTCCCGTAGGATCCGAAGTCGTCAACTGTCACAGGCGGATACGGAGAGAATTGATTGACGGCATATATGCCGCCGACATAGATCACGTTCTTTACAAAATCAATTACCGGGAAGTAAACATACATTCGTATTTCAGTGACGTTTGCCAAATCCGAATCGAGCTTGGCAATAGTGCCGATGTTAGAGCCGTACACAGGAGAACCCGTGTTATTCCCAAGATAGCGGAACCCTTTGGTGGAGTCGACGATGAACGGGATTCGGATCAGGTGCCAGGTCGTGTCTGCAAGCGGAGTATAGTATGAAGACCACATGTCCGTGCCGCTGTAGAAGACAAAATTCAGGCGGTTCGTACTGCCGTCACCCTTCAGATAGAATTGGATGCCCTTCATTGAATCCAGGTTGGTGGGAGTAAAATGTCGAGTTCTCATCGCCCCTCCCCAGGTTGTCTGGTTGTTACCCTGGTACATGTAGTCGATATACTTGAAGCCGGTGGGAGCGTTTTGCGGATCATTAAGGAGCTCATAGTCCAGAGTCGAATAGCCGAAGAACTGCCAAGCTAATTTGAGCGAATCGGTATTCTGGTACGACTCCCAGTTTTCTAACGTGATTGCGTTGGAAGGGGGCAAGTGTTGAACGGCATAGATCGCGTCGAAGTAGATCCTGCGGGTAACATTGTCGATCGTCGGGTGACTCACATAGAAGGCAAGATCGGTGACGTGCATGAGGTCAGCCTGTAAGCTCGCAAGGTTCTTACTCCCGTTAGTGAAGCCGTTTGAAGTGTCCACTGCGAACGGAACAATAATCGGATGCCAGTTTGTATCGCTCAATGAAAAGAGGTTTGACACCCACGCGCTGGTTCCGTTTTTGATCTGAACATAGAACTTGTTGCTGCTGCCGTCTCCCTTCACGTAAAACTCCAATCCGGCGTTCGCAGAAGAAAGATTTAGCGGTGCGTTCGCGAGTCCTTTCATATCGACAGCACCCCCCCAGGTAGTCTGAGAATTGCCGCTGTAGACGTATTCGAGATACTGGTTGCCGTGTGGTGAATTGACAGTGTCGCTCACCAGACCGAAATCAAGAGACGAGTACCCGAAGACTCTCCACATAGTCTTAAGGCTATCCGTGTTTGCATATTGCTCAAAATCATCAACCATGATGTTTTGAGAAAACGCGATTTGGCTGCAGATAAGCAGGAACGCCAAGACATAGTACCTTTTGGACATGTTGTTCTCCTCTCGTTTGTTTGTAGTTCGTCGATGCTTCAGCATTGCCGTCCCGTGGAACGGCAACATTGCGCTCAGATTTTATATCTAATCGTCCAAAGGCGATCCGACAAAGTCCTCGATCAGTGGTACGGCAGAGCCAAGCGCGCTGGCGCTGTCACCGAGTTGGCTGAAAACCACTTCAACCGACCTTCTTGGAACTTCGAGAGCCTGTCTTTTCAGAACGTCGTTAACGGGATTAAGAATAAGATCGCCCGCCTGAACGAGGTCGCCGCCTATTATAATCATTTCCGGATTTAGCAGGTTTACGAGACTGACAATACCTTCCCCCAGATATCTGCCAACATCCGTGAATAGATTGTACGCAAGCTTGTCCTCCAATCTCGCGGCATCCAGAAGGACTTGAAAAGTCACGGCATCCGGATCGCCGCCGGCAATGTCTTTTATTGCAGATGTAATTCCCTGCGAAAGTGCCCTCCTGGCATTTTGCACCAGGGCCGGTACGCTTGTCAAGGTTTCGAGGCACCCAATATTCCCGCAGGTGCAAACAGGACCGTGATCATCTACGCTTATATGGCCGAACTCGCCCGCCGTGCCCGAAATGCCGGTGTAGAGACGGCTATTCAAAACGATTCCACCGCCGACTCCATCGGTGACGTTGAGGAGCAGGAAATTTCCTTTCCCCTTTCCGGACCCGTAACGAAGTTCACCTAACGCGGCTGCCGCGGCCAAATTGTGAACGGAGATCTTGAGTCTGAATCTCTTCTCCATCACATCCTTGAGTTGAATCGTCCCCCAGTTGGCAAGATGAGAAAGCATCGTAACGCTGCCATCATTCGGGTTGACAAGACCCGCGACTCCGACGCCTACTCCGAGAAACGTACTCTGTTTGCCTTTGAATTTCTTAATCTGTTCATCTACCGCATCAACAAGGACCGTGAGAAAGCCATCCTTCCCGATCTTCTTGTCGAACGGCAACGTGGTCCGGCTCAGTACTGTCCCTTCAAGATCCGAGACAACCACGAACAATTTGTCTTTCCGCGCCTCCACTCCTATCACGTGCCGGTAACCGGGATTACATCCATAAAGTGCAGCGGGTCGGCCACCGTTTGTGGAGGACTCAAGGGTTCTTTTCACGACGCCGATTTTCTCGAGTCGAGATACCACGGAAGTCACCGTGGTGAAACTGAGACCTGTCGTGGTAGAAATCTCCCTCTGGGTAATCTTGCCGTTCCGGAAAATATGGGCGAATACCTTGGAGGCATTCCCCTTAGAGACCGACGATAGCTGGTGAGGGCGCCTTATTTGTTTTTTCAAAATAAGCCTGTAGCCGAGTCGCGATTTAGTGGTAACTTATTCCGAAGCACGAAATAAGCTACATAAACAATATGCGGAAGTCAAGTAAATTATTAAAGAAAAAGTGATATATTGTCGGACGTCTTAGAAGATGTCTTAACCATTCAAGGAGAACAAGTTTGGCAACAACGGAAAGAGAGCTTCAAAAATTAGGACCAAACCCCTTGCCCTCATCTGATGGAGTTCACCCGTCCGTCTGGCGAGTCAAGAAGATCGACGCGTCTGCGGCAGCCGACGGAACTGTGGACAATAGTGTGTGGAATTCCTGCCCCTCACTTCAAATCGGAAACAGCAACCATTGGGCGATGGATTTTGAACCGGACACGAGCGCCAAGATCTGTTACGATGAGAATTCCATTCACATACTTTTCAAGGTCAGGGATAACTTCATCCGTTGCCTGGCAAGCGAGCTGAACGGCGAGGTTTGGAAAGATGCGTGCGTCGAGTTCTTCTTCGCTCCGGAGGGCAGCCGACCGACAAGCTATTATAATCTGGAAGTCAATTGCGGCGGAGCAGTCAGGCTCGGACATCAGAGCGCGCCGAACACAGACATAGTTCTCGTGCGAAAGGAAGACGGCGACAGGATAAGAGTAGTCCATTCGCTGGCCCCGGTCATCAAAGAAGAGATCAAAGAGCCGACGTTATGGACTCTCGAGATCGCAATCCCATTTGAAATTCTGAAGAATTACTCCCGGGTCTTCGTTCCGCATCCGGGCAGCAAATGGAAAGCTAATTTCTACAAGTGTGCCGAGAACAACTCACACCCTCACTGGCTTAGCTGGGCACCGATTACTTCTCCGGCGCCCAACTTCCATTTGCCGCAATTCTTCGGCGAGCTTCAGTTCGAATAGATTTTTCAACAAAGTGGTACACCATATTACGCCGGGGAAATAGGTGAATCTTGTCCGAACGACTCTCCTACTTCAACCTAAGCCCTTCGAGAAGAAGCTCTACCCTTTCCGGAAGTTTCTTTTTCCGGTTTGCCCACCCCATTCCGATGTAGACAAGTGACGATGCGATAGTCGGAGCTGACATCGTCAATGCCTCACTTCCATGATACCCGACGGCTTTAATCAAAACGAACACTGCAACGCCCGTGATGATAGAAGCGATTGCCGCCCTCGAGTCGCTGTGCTTGAACCACGGTATTAAGCCCAATATCATCGGAATCGCTGTCGGACCAACGAGAGCAGCGAACCAGGTTATTATTAGTCCTATAACGCCCCCGAACTCGCGATAGAAAGCCGTAATGATTAGGGTAAGGAAAACAAAGGTAAACGTCGTGATCCTCGCCATCCGCAGCTCCCGTTTTGCTTCCATGTTTCTGAATCTCTTTGACAAAAACGGAAGGATGTCTTTGGTGATGACGGCTGAGATTGTGTTTGCATCAGAAGTGACCATAGAAAGTGTCGCGGAGAAAATGCCGGCGAGTACAAGTCCGACGAGGCCGGCGGGCAAGAATTCCCGTACCATCAGTGCGTAAGAATCTGTCGGATCGGCAAGCTTCGGCATGAACAATGGTGCAGCCCACATAGGAAAGAAAAGAATCAGTGGCCACACCAGCTCCAGCACGCCTGACAAAACTCCGGACTTCTTCGCGCTCTCGGCGTCCGGCGACGCGATGTATCGTGTCGCAAGACTCCAGGTACCGCCGTTGTAGCTGAACATGCAAACCAATGTGTAGGCGAGAAAAAAGGCAAAAGTGTAAGGCCCATTGAACGGACTTCCGTGTCCTTTCGGAAGTCTGTCCCACACGCCGAAAATGCCTCCCACACCCCCGAGTTTTCCCAGGACAGTTATGAACATCAGGATGCCCGCCGCGATCTGGATCAGGAACTGAACGAAATCTGTATACAGGTCGGCCCACAACCCACCGACGGTGGTATACGCAAGCGCGATCATCGCTGTGCCCATGGCGCCAACAAAAACATCCAACCCGGTAAATACATTAAGGAGTATCCCGATGGATGCCCACTTGGCTGCCACATCGAACAGCTTCAAAGAAGACCCGCTGAACGCGGTGACCAGTTGTGTAGGTACATTGTACCTCGATTGCAGATACTCGGTGGGCGACTTAATATTAAGATTCTGTCTGAGCTTGCACCATCTCGGCGCGATCAGGTACGCCCCGCTGATCACAGCAATGGTGATCCCCACGGCCCACCAGATGTATATAGTAAAGCCATAGGTGTAGGCTACTCCCGCAAATGCCACAAACACGACACCGCTGTACCCCGATACATGGTGGGAAATCCCTGCCAACCACCACGGCACTTTCCCTCCGGCTACAAAGAAGTCATTCGAGTTCTTGACCTTCCGTGAAGAATAGAATCCTATGAAAACCATCAACAGGAAGAATATGCCGATCACCAGATAATCCAGAAGTCCCATTTACATATCTTTCTTCGTCGACTAGATAAGCTTGAGCAGACAATTTAGCACTCTGACTTCAAAGTTTGAGGGAGATTTATGGAATTTCCGGATAGAATAATTCAGAAATCTTTGGAGCTAGGGCTACAGGCGCGATGCCGCTGCCGCATCGAGATACCACACAAGTTTCCCGCTCATCGGGTGGATGCCTTTGACAGGAAAGGTGTGGTAATCTGCATCACGACCGAGCACCTTACCGACGGTTTCGGCCTTGTCTTCGCCAGCGACGAGTAAGAAAGTTGCACGGGACCGGTTCAAAGCATCGTATGTCAGCGTGATGCGCTCTGGCGGAACAATCGGGACGACGACGGGTAAGACCCATCTATCTTTTTCGTCAAGCGCCGGAGAACGGGGGAATAGAGAAGCAGTGTGCCCTTCCTTCCCCATTCCGAGGAGAAGCAGATCAAACGTCTGCGTTCCTCCGGCGAAAGTCTTTCGCAGCTCTTCCTCGTATTTCTTTGCGGAGACATCCGCGTCTGCGAGCATTGTGGGTATAGCGTGTACGTTCACCCGGGGAACGGGAACGACATCGAGCAAAGATAATTTAGCCATCTTGAAATTGCTGAGATTGTCAGTGTGCGGGACGTAACGTTCGTCGCCGAAGAAAAAGTGGACCGCATCCCACTTTATCCTGTCGCGATAATCTGAGGCAAGTATGCTGTACAATCCGGAAGGCGTATGCCCGCCTGACAATGCAATCGTAAACCTGCCGCTGCGACGGATACCCGCTTCTATTTCTTTGAGAACTTCATTCGCGGCAGCACGGCTCAATTCTTCAAGAGTCTTGAACTTCAATACTTCTTTCATGTGCGTCAAATTGTCGTCCACTTGCTACCGTCGAGCAATTGTTCAGCTTCCGTCGGTCCCCATGTTCCTGACGCATATTTGTGCACGGGAAACTTCCTGGACAGAAGAGGCGTGTAGAGTTCCCATGATGCTTCCACTTCGTCCGACCGGACAAACAACGTCTGGTCGCCCTTTAGAATATCAAACAGTAGAGTCTCATAGGCATCAGGCACCCGGCCAAAAACTTCTGAGTATTGGAAATGCAGTCTCTGGGATGAAAGCCTGTACACATCACCCGGCTCCTTTACCTTGAATGAAAGATCGAAACCTTCATTCGGTTGAAGGGTCATAACGAGCTTGTTCGGCTGAATTTCATTTATGGAAAACTGCCTGAAAATCGAGACCGGTGGGCTGTTGAAAGTTATCGCGACTTCGGTAATCGCTTTGAACATCCGCTTGCCTGTACGGAGTATGAACGGGACTCCCTGCCACCGCCAGTTTGAGATGTTCAATTTCAATGCGACATAGGTTTCCGTTTGTGAGTCCTTCGCGACTCTCTCCTCTTCCGAGTAACCTTCCACCTCTCTGCCGCCAACTGCCCCGCGGGTATACTGTCCGAAGACAACATTCTCAGGTGAGAGCGGCGACACCGCACGGAGCACTTTAACTTTCTCGTGACGTACAGAATCGGCATCAATCGCAGTGGGGACCTCCATGGCCGTCAGAGTGAGCAGCTGCGTAAGGTGGTTTTGAATCATGTCGCGGAGCGCGCCGACATGATCGTAGTAGCCTGCCCTGTGTTCGGCACCGACGGTTTCAGCAACGGTAATCTCCACGCGCTGAATCCTATCGCGGTTCCACTGCGACTCGAACATGGCGTTGCTGAAACGGAAAGCCAGCACGTTCTGGACCGTTTCTTTGCCGAGGTAATGATCGATCCGGTAGATTTGCGATTCCTCGAAATATTGATGTACCAGTATATTTAGCTCGCGCGCAGACTTCAAATCCTGCCCGAACGGCTTTTCAACGACAAGTTTGATTTCGCCGGCGCTCTTGTTGAGTCCGACTTCGCCAAGATTTTTGATGGCATTAGGAAAAACGGCCGGCGGGACTGCCAGATAAAAGACCCTGTTCCCGGGAAGGCCGGTTTCCTTTTCGATCTGGAGGACCCGATCAGCCAAAGCTTTAAATTCCGCGGTAGTCCCGCTACCCACGGACTGATAGTAGCACCAGTCAAAGGAATCGCCTGACTCGCGCAGATCCACCCCCTGCTCTTCAATCGATCTTGCGACGAAGTCTCTGTATGTTTCGTCATTGTGCTGCTTACCTGAGCCTGAGCCGATCAACCTGAACTCAGAAAGATGCCTTTCTCTCAATTTCCAAATTGCCGGAAGAAGTTTTCTTCGCGCAAGGTCGCCTGTACCGCCGACAATAACGAGAAGGTATGGGGGTATTTTCTTTCCGTTCATTCTATTTCTCCTCTACGACAGCGTGACCGCCGAACTCATGACGCATCATCGCCAGTAATTTCTTTCCGTACTGCTCTCTATCCTGGCTCGCGAATCGCTCATACAAAGACTGTCCGATAATAGGCAGGGACACACCGAGTTCAATCGCTTCAAGAGTCGTCCACCTTCCTTCACCTGAATCGGAAACATAGGGAGCGACAGACTTGAGATCTCTGTCATCATTCAGAGCGGAGGCGGTAAGGTCAAGAAGCCAGCTTCTGACCACGCTGCCGTATCTCCATATCTCCGCAACCTGGTGAAGATCGATTGAAAAATCGGTTTTCTTCTTCATCAATTCGAACCCTTCGGCATAGGCTTCCATCAAGCCGTACTCAATCCCATTGTGTACCATCTTCACGAAATGCCCGGCACCTGAGGGACCGACGTGCCCCCAGCCAAGTTCCTTTCCTGGAGCGAGAGTTTCAAATATAGGTTTAAGCAGATTAACAAATCGGGGCTCGCCGCCGACCATGATGCTGTAGCCTTCCTTGAGGCCCCATATCCCGCCGCTCACGCCTGCGTCCACCATGCCGATTCCGGCCTGCTTCAGTTTCTCCGCTCTGCGAATGGAATCTCTGTAATATGAATTTCCACCGTCAATCAAAATATCTCCGGTCTTAAGCTTCTTCATAAGGAGGTCGATGGTATCATCGACCGGCTTGCCCGCCGGTACCATTATCCAAACTGCTTTCGGAGAAGGAAGCCGGTCTACTAATTCGTCTATCGAATCGGCTCCCTCATTTCCCTGGTCTGCAACTTTCTTTACAGCTGCCTTATCTCTATCGTAACCGATTACCTGGTGCCCGCCTTTGAGCAGTCGCTGCGCCATGTTCGCACCCATCTTCCCCAGCCCGATCAATCCTATTTTCATTTTAGATCTCCTTATTCAACTGATATCGAGAAATTCGATCCTTCCCAGTTCTTTGAATCCTTCCAATAAAAGGTAAACAAAATTTTGCCGCCTTCGTTCGGCTTAGAGCTGTCTATGTCTGCTATATGTAACCCGATGCCGGTGTCTCGCGTTTCGGTGTCTCCGGAAGTCTTCCAATTATCCAGCGACCAATGGACAACGGCAGGCACGTTAACCTCGATACGAAGCTTCCTGCCCCTCGGTGTAGTCCTTATTTTATGGTTGAATCTCCAGAACGAATGTTCGGCAGGGTGCTTTTCCTCCAGGTATCTTTTCACTGTTTGAGGTGGGGTGTCGAACGCCGAGCCTTCTTCCAGTGACCTGACTAATTTGACATATTCGGCGTGTGCCCAGACGAGCGGCATGGCTGACCCGGACGGTTTGCCGAAGTAAAGCTCTTTTTCCGGAATGTCATCCGAGTCCCAGATCTGTTCTGGCAGCAAGCCGCCGTCGCCTGCAAATGATTCCATGGTCTTCAACATCTTTTTTGCACCGGCAGTGTTGCCGCACGCAAGTTCGTAGAGCGCCCGTTCTCCCGTCAAAAGGGGCCATGCCCTTCCCACACCCGTCCCGTCAAACGGGCTGCCATCCTCGTGCTCGCCGTAGCCGTCATCGTTATACCTGTGCCATGACGGCCCTGTCGGAGTATCGACCAGCAGGATCTCATCAATCGCTTTCACGGTATTCTTCATTCTCGGGTCGTTGCCGTCGCGCAGTCCGAGACGAACGAGTGCCAGCGCATCGGGACTGATGATGTGCGTCGCTTTCACATTTGTAGCATCCGGAGGACGATTCTTTATCGGCACATATCCGTTTTTCGGCGATCCCGCTTCAGCGACATCTATCGGCGAGATACGAACATAATAGCCTTCTATACCGAGTTTCTTTGCAAGGCTCGTGTCGGTAACATAAATCCACCTCTCGATGGACTCGTTCCAGGTGTCCGCAGTTTGGAGAAGATAGTCCGACAATTCCTCCTCTTCCATCGCGAGTGCGTAGTCGGCTGCGACAACGAGCGAGGCAATTTCCGCGGCCAGTGTGAAAGGCGTATAGCCGGGGTCTTCTTCCCACCTGTCCTGCTGGCTAACCGGACCGTTTCTAACAACAAAAGCTGCAGCACGTTTCATCATCGGCCAGAAGCGGCCCAACTCATCCTTTGATATCGCGCCTTTTCGGTAGGCGAGGTCGACAAGAAGTATCGGCAGAGCCGACTCGTCCATCTGGATTCCCCCCCAATAGGGCCGCCCATCCATCCACATATTCTGAGGCCAGTGGCCGTCATCTTCCTGCGTCGCTTCGAGATACGTAAGTGCCTGGCGAACTTCGTCTTTTGCTCCGATTGCCAGGAGACCTCCCGCCGCTTCAACCATGTCACGCGGCCACACAAGATGATACCCGCCGAGGTCATCATCCCCCTTTGAGAATCCCCACGGTATTGAAAGACTCGCAATCAATCCACCGGGGGTGTAAGTGTCCATATGGGATTTCAGCACCACTTTGCTGCTATTATAGAGCGCGGCCTTTTGTTTAGGCATCCAGTTATCTCTATTCCAGTTTTCCCAGAACGCTATGTAGTTCTCCAGCGAATCTTCGAAACCATCATAGATCGATGCGAGCGCCTGGTGCGCCGCTTCATAGGCAGTCCGTCCAAAGCCGAGCGACAGGACCAATTCACCACGTGTCGCGTTGCAGTCGAGCTCTCCGACGAGTGTGACATTACCGTTTTCTGCCCTCTCATAGAAATTTGTCAGTTTCTTATGTGCCTTGAGGTCGTGCCAGGCGTCATAATCTCCAACGAATCCTGCAGACGCACCTTTTACCGGCACGGACGATAGAAGAGCCATGGCGAACCCGTCTCTCTCTGCCATGAGCACCGTCTTACCCTTGTACTCGCCTACCCAGCCGGTATTGCCGGCACCATGGTTTGCAATATGAGGAGAGACTAGAACATGCAGGCGGTAGTCCGACGTATTTCCTGGCGTGGCAGTAAACTTTATGTGCTGGAGAACCACCGGTCTTCGAGGATCTGTGATCACTCTTTTTTCAATAACATATCGGTTAAGCAGACATTTGTTTGTCAACAGATATGCTGGCACATCGTGCTTCAGGAATGCGACATTGTGCGAGGCATCCCGTTTCTCTTCGGAGAAAAAATCGACACCGTCCGTCACTATGAGTTCCATGTCGCGAGTCATCGCGGAATCCATCCGCGGATAATACACCTCGTTCAATATTCCGTGTGAAAGCGTAAACCATACCGGACTTACACCTTTGTACGCCACTCCGATGCCGTCTTTGGCACTTGAGGTCCATCGAGCTGGAATACCCGGCCAACCGGGTGAATTAATGTCAGTAAACATCAAATCTCCTAATATTTTGAGATGAAACAGAGCCGCGCGATGGAATTACCGAGTTGTCGGAAAGGACAAAGTTAATACCGTTCGCTGACGCGAGTATGTACAAGACTCATCATATGAACGAACGATATTCATTGCCACAAAATTCCAGCAAAGATAAGATATGGTACAGTTACCTGTCCAGAATCTTTCTCACCTTGTCCGAAAATTGGTATGCCGAAAACGGCTTCTGAAGGAAGTCAACCTGACTGGCGAGTACGAATCCGTGATGAACAACGCTTTCCGTGTATCCGCTTATAAAAAGGAATTTTGTTCCGGGGAATTCCAAGTCAATACTTTCTTTGAGCTCTTTACCGCTCATCTTTGGCATCATAACGTCTGTAATTATCAACGATACCTCGCGCGGATATTTCCTGAACTCCGAGATCCCCTCTTCGCCGTCGCCGGCCAACCGAACCGAATAGCCGCTGCCCTCCAGCAAATCCTGCATAAATTCTCTCAGGTCCTCATTATCTTCAACTATTAGAATCGTTTCATTTCCTGTCCGCAGTATCTGCTGCTTTTCAGATTCTTGCTGGTTCTCATTCGGATGCCTGGCGATCGCGGGGAAATAAAGCTTGAAGGTCGTACCCTTACCAACTTCGCTATAAACGTTTATGGCCCCGCCATGCTGGCGAATGATGCCATGAACAACTGACAGTCCAAGGCCCGTCCCTCTTCCGACATCCTTGGTGGTAAAGAATGGCTCATAAATCCTTCCGACTATGGACGGATCGATTCCCGTGCCCGTGTCGGAGACGGATATCATTACATAGCTGCCCGGTTGGACGTTGGAGTGTACCCGGCAAAAGAACTCATCCAGAAAGGCGTTAGTTGACCCGATAGTCAGTCTTCCTCCGTCCGGCATCGCGTCGGCCGCGTTGACGGCCAGGTTTATGATAACCTGTTCTATCTGAGAAGGATCAGCATGGATGGTGGCAAGATCCTTCCCCGGAATGAAGCTTATTTCAACGTGTTCACCCATAAGACGGGGGAGCAGCTCGATAAGATCATGAATGAGACTGTTCAGATTAATATCCTTGGGCATCAGAATCTGTCTGCGTGCAAATGCGAGAAGCTGCTTCGTAATCTTCGCCGCCCTGTCCGCAAGTGAGTAAATCCGCTTGAGATAATTGTACACAGGATTCTTCTCATCGATCTTACCAAGTGCAAGTTCGGCAAAACCGATTATCCCGCCCAGCACGTTGTTGAAGTCATGTGCGATTCCGCTCGTGAGTTGCCCGAGGCTCTCCAGCTTCTGCGACTGAAAGAGCTGTTCCTCAAGCCTCTTCCGTTCAGTGATATCCCGGAGAATCCCCCGGTACGCAACTATCTCTCCATTTCCGTTGTGGACGGCAGTAGCAGAATCGAGGATCGCTAATACCTGTCCGTCTTTCCTCCGGAGCCTTGTTTCAAAGTCGCGTACGAAGCCTTCTGTTTCCAACACACTCATGAACTTCCTTCGTTCGATAGGATTCTCATAGTACGTCTCCAGGCTCTCTTCGCCAAGCAATTCTTCCTTCGAGTTGTACCCAAACAGCCTTAGTCCGGCGGAGTTTATGTCGAGCATTCTACCGGAAGGAGTCGAAATGTAGATGGCATCAATAGATTCATCAAAGAGTGTTCTGTACCTGTCCTCCGATTGACGGAGCCTTTCCTCAGCTTCTCTCCTTTGCGTGATGTCTTCGAGCGTACCGATAACTGCCGCTCTTCCCCAAAAGACTGTCCTCGAACCAAATACTTCGACGTCAATTTTCTCTCCGGTCTTCTTGTTGCAGCGGAAAGTGTATTTTACCGACTCCCACTCGCCTTCAATTCTTTTCCTGATATTTTCGCGGACCTTATCGCGATCTGACGGAATTATGACGTCAAATATGGTATCCAGTGAAATGAACTCAGCCTGCGTGTATCCGAATATACGTCCCATCGCCGGATTGACATAGGCAAATTTATCATCCTGGATAATATAGACACCCATCACGGAGGACTCGACAAGGGTCCTGAATTTCTCTTCACCTTCCTGAATTGCTGATTGCATGGCATCCAGATTCGACATGTCAACAAGGAAGCCTCTTACACCGACCGGCCGGTCGCCGCTCATGATGGGTGAAGCTGATACAAGAGCTGGAAACACGGCGCCGCCGGCCCTGCGGGCATTGAGGCGCTCCGGCTTCAAGGAGGAGCCTTCCAATACTCGTGCGAGAGCTTCCCTGGCTTTACCGGCATCTTCGGGTCCAACAAATTCAATCGGGGTAACACCGCTCTCAAATTTGGCACTCGTGACCCCAAATGCTTCGATACAAGCTCGGTTGGCAAATGTCAGCTTGCCTCGCTCGTCTGTCTCGAAAACGAGTATCGGAAGTAGGTCAGCTAGTTCCCTGAATTTTTGTTCTCCCTTGGCTGCATCTTCTTCGGCTTGAGATCGAAGTGTTCCATGATAGGACGGTTCCTCGGCCCTTTTCCTGAGCGCAGCGACCTCGCCGGCGAGAGAGCTTCTTTCGCAAGCGTTTTCTATCGCAGCTCGAAGACGAGGGAGAAAATAGTCCGATTTCAGCACCACGTCTGCTGCACCCGAAGTGAGGACCGTTTCCGTCAACTCTTCGTGCATTCTATCCAGGACAACAATCGCAGGGACTACCCGGTCGCCTTCTCCGTGTAAAATTGCTACGGACTCCAGTATCTTTTCTTTCTCGAGACTTGAATCAAGCACAACTACATCGAGATCTCCGGCTTTAACTCCTTCGGATATTTCGGTAGTGGAGTGCGCCACTCGAAAATGTATATGCGGTGAGCGTTCAGAAAAATACAGGAGTGTGCTTTCTACGGATACCTTATCGCCGGTCGCCAACAACACTGAGACCTGGCGTGAGACAACCGCCTCGTTATGTACTTCAGAATACTTCAATTCGATTCAATTCCGCAACAGTCAACTCTACCAGTCTATTGATTCAGCCAATCGATTCTTTCAGGAGAATCTCTCAACCCCACAAGGCTGTAAATTTACAAGGGGTAATACTCTCAAAAGATTTTGATTCCATCCATAATTTTAGAAGAATGGTCCCTAATTTCCAATTGTTAGGCGTCACTCTCCAGCGGACCCTTGATACGATTTCGTTTTTTCCACCGGTCATGCCAATACCGTCGGACGTCTCTTCTTGAAAAAAGGCACCATAACTATCCCTGCAAGAAAGCCGCCGACATGTGCCCACCAGGCTATCCCACCTGAAGTTCCTTGTCCCAACGATTCAATGCCGCTGAAGAATTGGATCAAAAACCAGAACCCGATAAAGAGGATCGCAGATATATCTATGATACCGAAGAAGAAAAAGATTGGAAGGAGAGTCACTATTTTGGCTCGCGGAAACATGACGAGGTAAGCACCGAGCACGCCTGAAATTGCACCGCTCGCTCCTATCGTGGGTATGTTTGAGGTCGGTGAAAGGAACACCTGGGCAGCCGCTGCGGCTAGCCCGCTGATGAAATAGAATAGCAGATAATTCCTGTGTCCCATCATATCCTCTACGTTATCCCCGAAGATGTACAAAAACCACATATTGCCGATAATGTGCAGCCAACCGCCGTGTATAAACATAGAAGTAAAGAAAGGCAAATATCTGGTAATTATATGGCTATGGTGTGTCACCATATCTAGATACCTGCCCGGCACGAGGCCGTAGTTCATGTAAAAGGCGTCGAGCTTAGGACCGAGAGAAAGCTCATAAAAGAAGACTGCCGCGTTTGCGGCAATCAAGAGGTAGTTGACGAAAGGGACCGACTTTGACGGGTTCCTGTCTTTAAGCGGGATCATTGGGAACCGTTGGCCTTGTAGAGCCTGCTCAAAAGAGTCGCGGGATGCACCACTTCAATATCCAATCCTTCCTTCTTTGCTCCAGACGCGATCTGAGCAAGACATCCAGGATTCCCCGTGACGACTATTTCTGCACCGCTATTTTTTATGTTCACCATCTTTCGGTTCAGGAGCTTGACAGCATCATCATACCTGACCACATTATAAATTCCGGCACTTCCACAGCACCACGTCGCTTCGTTCAATGTGCGATAGTCCTTGTCCGCCACATCTCTTACAATCTCTGACGGCTCACTGCTGACCTTCTGCGCATGCACGAGGTGGCACGCTTCATGGTACGCAGTCGGCTTACATGTATGAGCACCTGGCTTCTTGTACCCCGTCTGCACAAGGAATTCCGAGAAATCTCTTACCTTTGCAGAGAAAGCCCTTGCTCTTTCGGAGTAACCTCTGTCATTTGCCAGAACATCGCCATACTGTTTCATAAACGCACCACACCCTGCAGAATTGATGACGTAATACTCTGCGGCGGTTCGCTCAAATACATCGACGTTCTTTCTTGCAAGGCCCTTCGGCGTAATCCCATCGCCATTGTGTGCATTTAGCGACCCACAACAAACCTGGTCCTTAGGTATCACAACCCGCCAGCCGTTTTCCACCAGCACATCGACCGTGTCCTTGTTGATGTCGGCAAAAAAAACATCCATGACACAACCGGTCAGTACCGCCACCGTGCCCCGCCATTCATCCTTGGGCTCAATCACCTCGGGTAAAGTATTTATCGAGAATGACTCAGACACCTTCGGAAGCTGACGGGCTTTGTTGTACAAGTTTTTCGAAGCTATGTTCAGAAGGCGTAACACCAGTCGGTCTACCCTGCTGCTCTGGTACACCCTTGCAATACCAGCAATGAAGTTAAGTACGCGCCTCCTTACGACAACCTTTCTGAGTATGAAAACCTTAAGGCTTGTCCTCTTCCGGCTTGATTCGACGAAGATGCGTGCCGACTCGACCAGTTCGCCGTATTTGACGCCGGCAGGACATGCAGTTTCACATGCCTGGCAATCCAGGCAAAAATCCATCTCGTTGACAAAAGCGTCGGTCACCGGTATTCTACTTTCCATAACGCTCTTCATAAGCCGAATCCGGCCACGCGGCGAGCTTTTCTCATCACCCGTCAAAGCATATGTGGGGCATACAGAAAGGCAAAGACCGCAGTGCATACACTGGGTCAGGAGATCGTCCGAAATCCGATTTGTCAAAAATATGCCTCCGCAGGATTATCCATCTTGCTCAAAACCCGGTCAATTTGTTCACGGCTCCTGGGAAGCGCCCCTTCGCATCGAGGAGCTACCGAGACTACTTTGCCGGGATTAAGGACGAAATTCGGATCAAGCATCTCTTTTGTTTTTTTCATCATACTTACGAAAGGTGTATTGTAGAGCTCCTCCAGGAATTTCTTCTTCGAGAGTCCTATCCCGTGCTCGCCGGTTATCGTGCCTCCGAGTTCTACCGCCTTTCTAAAGATGTCGTCGAAAGCTTCTTCAATCCTTTTCATTTCAGCTTCGTTGCGTTCGTCGGTCAAACCGGTCGGGTGAAGGTTGCCGTCACCTGCGTGGCCGAAGGTGCCGATCTGTACATTGTGTTTGGCAGCGGTAAGGTTGATGAAATAGACCATGGTCGTGAGTTCGCTGCGCGGCACAGTTGCATCCTCGAGTATCGTTGTAGGGCTTATCCTGGCAAGAGCAGCCAGGGCGGAGCGGCGGGCCGCCTTAAGCTTCATCCCTTCGCTCTGGTCACGGGCAACGTGCAGTGTTGTCGCGCGCGACTTCTTACATATCATTTCAATCGCCGCCAGGTCTTCCTCAACCACCGGTTTTGCACCATCCACCTCAGCGAGCAAAACAGCGCCTGCGTTTCGATCCAGCCCCAGCTTTGCGAAATCCTCGACCGCACGAATAGTCGGATTATCCAGAAACTCGAGCATGGCAGGTACGATCCTTGCAGCTGTTATCTCAGAAACGGTTGCGGCTGCTCCGGCGATGGAATCGTAAAACGCAAGCAGTGTCCGGCCTGTTTTCGGGAGCGGGATCAATTTGAGAAGTATCTTCGTAAAAATACCCAATGTTCCCTCGGATCCGATCATGACATCTTTGAGATTATATCCCGCCACATCTTTCATATTCTTCCCGCCTACACGCATGACGTCGCCGTTTGGCAACACTACTTCCAACCCGAGGACGTAGTTCTTCGTAACGCCGTATTTCAGTCCTCGCAGCCCGCCGGAATTTTCAGCTACGTTGCCGCCAAGCGTACAGATTTGAGCGCTCCCAGGATCAGGCGGATAGAACAGCCCTTGCGATTCAACAAGCGACTGAAACTTGCCGGTGACGACACCCGGTTCGACCCACGCAGTCAGATTGTTCTTATCAAATTCGATGACATTAGTCCACTTGTTCATCAGGAGAACGACAGAATTTTCCGTCGGGATCGAGCCGCCGCTTAGCCCGCTGCCCGACCCTCGGGGGACGACTGCGAACTTATTTTCGTTGGCGAGGATCATGAGCTTGCTGATTTGTTCGACTGATGACGGTGTAACGATCGCGTCAGGTAGGACACTTCGGACCGGCGTCCCATCATAGGAATACGCAATCCTGTCTTCGTCTGAATCGCGGAAGCCGTCTTTACCGAAAATCCGCACGAGCTCGCTTTTTACTTTTTCGCCAATCATATCACAACTCCTTGTTCAAATTTAACAATTAGACATAAAGACTTCACAGGGAAAAGAATTACATTTGATCCGATGAAGGTAGCAATTACCGGAGCAACTGGATACATCGGGACCGGTCTCGTTGATCTTCTATATAACAACGGCCACGAAGTTATAGCGCTGACCAGGGACCCTGAAAGAGCCATTCTGATACTCGGCAAGAAAGCTGCTGCCAAATTGTGGCAACACGAGAGCATACGGTCACTCGCGTCGGATCTTGAAGGAACAGACGTCCTTGTCAACTTGGCCGGCGAGAATATCGGTTCCTCGCTGTGGACAAAAGCTAAGCGCGCGAAGATAACAGGGAGCAGGATCAAGGCTGGGAATCTCATAACAGAACTTATCCGCTCGCTGAAAACCCCGCCGCGAATACTTATCCAGGCTTCGGCGGTTGGTTATTACGGATCTCGTGCAGACGAGATACTGACGGAAGCTTCAAATCCCGGAGAAGGCTTCCTGCCCGATGTCTGCACTAAATGGGAACAATCGACTTCTGGGGTGGAAGAGTTAGGAGTCAGAAGGATTTTGATCCGGACCGGAGTGGTCTTATCGAGAAAAGGTGGTGCACTTCCCAAGATAGCTCTTCCCTATCGATTGCATCTCGGTACGATCCTCGGCTCCGGCAAACAATGGCTGCCTTGGATCCATTACGAGGACCAGATCGACGCGATCCACTTCCTCATCAAGAGCGAGAAGAGCACAGGCATCTATAATCTCGTTGCGCCGGGCCCTGAGCGCATTGAGGAGCTGTGTAAGCTCCTGGGACCGACTCTCATCAGACTCCCCCATAGTTTCGTGGAGGTGCTGCTAGGTCAGATGGGTAGAGAAACTGTTCTTGCGAGCCAAAGGGTGGTACCGGAGAGACTATTGGGCGAAAGCTTTGCATTTGAGTTCACGGAGATCGACGAAGCACTTAGGAGCCTAGGTTAGTAAGGAAGACCGGGAAGGTGATTTCTCCGCACGCCGGGATTGAGGTTTTACCGAAGGGATATCGCGCAATCGGGTTAGGGCATGCGATCAAATACCCGAAGCCGGATTTTGCGGCAACAACATAGTTGCTGCTAATTGAACGAGCTGGCGGGGGGATTTGAACCCCCGACCTGCTGATTACGAATCAGCTGCTCTACCAGCTGAGCTACACCAGCAAAACGCAAATTTTGTGGTGAAATATAACCTGCGGCCGCCGAACATCCAACGATTGCAGCAGCGATCAAGAAAGCACTTTGTGGCGCAATGATTGCAAAGGAAAGACGGTTGACCTTACTACACTGCGCGATCTACGAGTGTGGCGAGGACCATAAACGAGCCGTTGCACGATGAGCCAACTCTCCCAGCATCCGTAAGCGTCATTGAAAACCACTAGTGCTAAAACTAAATTGTCCCAAGAAGATGAGACGAAAAGTTCACATCATAACAGTCGGATGTCCGAAGAACCAGGTGGACAGCGAGGTCCTTGCCGCTCAACTGGTGGCCCGCGGATATTCCATAACGAAATCGCCAGCCGAAGCTGAAGTGGCAGTAGTGAATACTTGTGGCTTCATCAATCCAGCCAAGCGTGAATCAATTGACACCATCCTGGAAATAGCAGAGCACAAGAAGACCGGCAATTTGAAAAAGCTCCTCGTCACCGGATGCCTGGTCGAACGGTACAAGAAGGAATTACGTGAAGGCATTGGCGAAGTGGATGCATTCTACGGGACGCATGAACTTGACTCAATTCTCTCCGAGTTTAAATTTGATGGCGAGAAGGTACTTGCCCGACCACATGAGAAATATGAAATGGTCGCTGACAGGGTACTTTCGACACCCGGGCATTATGCCTACCTCAAGATTTCCGAAGGATGCGATAACCCATGCTCGTTTTGTGCAATCCCTTTGATGCGCGGTGTGCACGTTTCAAAACGTTTAGAAGACGTCATCCACGAGGCGGAGCTACTGGCCCAAAAAGGCGTCAGGGAGCTTATCATCGTGGCACAGGACACCACGTACTACGGCATTGACATCTACCGGAAGCATGAGTTGGCAAACCTACTTCAGAAACTCAATGAGATCGAAGGCATCGAGTGGATACGCCTCATGTACGCCTACCCGGCAAAGTTCCCCGAGGACGTACTCGACGTGATGAGAGAAAGCCCCAGGATTTGCAAGTATGTAGACATACCGATCCAGCATGTTTCGGACAATATCCTGAAATCCATGAGACGCGGGATCACTCGGCGAAGACTTGAGGAGTTGCTGTTCAAGATAAGAGAGAAAGTCCCCGGGATAGCGATAAGAACTACTCTGATTGTCGGCTACCCCGGAGAAACGGAACGAGAGTTCGAAGAACTGTACGATTTTGTCAGGAACTTCAAGTTCGAAAGGCTCGGTGCGTTTACTTACTCTGTCGAGGAAGGTACAACGGCAGCTCCGCTCGGCGACACTGTGTCGCAGGAAGAAAAGGAAAGAAGACACGCTTTAATAACTGAGCTTCAGAGAGAAATAATCGGGGAATTGAATAGAGCTAAAGTAGGGAAACAACTCGATGTAATCATCGACAGAAAGGACGGAAAAAATTTCGTTGGAAGGACAAGTCACGACGCTCCAGAAATTGATTCGGAAGTTGTCGTTAGTTCTCAGAAGAAGCTGGAAGTAGGAAAAATACTTAAAGTCGCAATTGATGAAGCATACGAGCACGATTTGTATGGGACTGTTGATTAAGGAGGTGTGCCATGCTAAGAGCATTGGCTTTGTCGGTTGTATTGGCGATGGGTTCAGTATCGGCGCAGGTTGAGATGCAAAATGGGACCAAGTATTTTCAGCCGCATTTCTTCTTTGATGCGCTGAACTTCAGATCGGACAGCGCGGGCAGCCGAATCGATCTCTTCCTGCAAATACCTTACAGGGAGCTTCAGTTTGTTAAGGACAATAGCGAATATCTGGCAGCGTACCAGGTTTGCTTGCAAATGGTTGATAATGCTGGGAATCCTGCCCTGCAAAAGACATGGGATGAAACGGCTGCCTGCACCTCGTTCGATGAAACGCAAAGCAACACCATCGTCTCATCCACTCAAAGGCATTTCATCATCCCGCCGGGAATCTATACTCTTCAACTTTCAGTCACGGACTCCGAAACCGACAAAGCGTACGTGGCTAACAGAACTTTCGATGCAAGGGATTACTCATACTCGGGTGTGTCATTGTCCGACATAATGCTTCTGAGGTCATCGCTTGCGACTTCGGGGAAACACACGATAGTCCCCAACATCGAAGGGAATGTCATATCCAACTGGAGCACGTTTCCAATCTTCTACGAGATCTATTTCCCTGAGTCAGTTGATTCGGTTCTCACTACTACGGAGGTCTTCGGAGAGAGAAGCAAGATTGCTTACAGATATTCGGAATGGATGAGAAAAAGCGAGAATACATCCAAGGTATTTGTAGGAGTGCCGAAGGATTCACTTCAGATGGGATTCTACCGTCTCAATGTTTCGCTTAGGAATTCTGCCGACGAGCATGGTCAGATTCTTGCCAGTTCATCCCGCTTCTTCTCCATTCACTTTCCGGAATTGCCGCTTAGCGTTACGGATCTCGACAAAGCCTCGGAGGAGCTGATGTACATTGCGACCTCGAAAGAGATCGACAGCATCAGGTCCGCACCCGACATGTTCACAAAAGAGAAAAGGTTCATCCAGTTTTGGCAGCGATATAATCCAAACCCATCTTCCGATCGAAATCCGTATATGGAGGAATACTACAACCGGGTCGCTTACGCGAATCTACATTTCTCAACCCACTTCCCGGGATGGAAATCGGACATGGGGATGGTTTACATATTACTCGGTCCGCCCAGCGGTGTCGATCGCCATCCGTTCGAACTCGACAGTAAACCGTATGAAATCTGGTACTACTATCAGAAGAACCGACACTTTACATTTCTTGACGCTACGGGCTTCGGTGACTACCGTCTCCTTAATCCGACCGAGGGCGGCTATGCCCCACCTTCCGGCTCAGACTTCTTTGGAAATTGATCGGCTCAGCCCCTCTTAACGTAGTCTTTGTCTGGCATCATCACCAGCCTTACTACAAATGTGAGGGCATTTATCGGCTCCCCTGGGTCAGGATGCATGCAATCAAAGACTATTGGGATATGGTGCGCATCCTCGATGATTACCCGCAAATTAAGCAGGCATTCAATTTCTCGCCCTCACTTCTTGAGCAAATTCAGGACTACGCACTGCACGATGCAAAGGACGAGGCTTACATCCTATCTGAAAAGGATCCCCTGAAATTCACGGACGATGAAAGAGTAAGGGCGCTCAAGATTTTTTTCCTCGCAAACACCGAGCGGATGATCAGACGTTATCCGCGGTATGCCGAACTCCATGACAAGTTGATTGCGAGTTCCACCGGCTCGATGCGAGATACGCCGCAGGCAAACTTCAATGAGCAGGATTTCAGAGATCTTCAGGTCTGGTGGAACCTTGCATGGATTGGTGAATACTCGCGATTCGATCCGCCTTTCAAAATGTTTCTTGATAAGCAGCGGAACTTCACAGAAGAGGAAAAATATCTACTTCTTCGGTCCCAGGTCGACATCATCAGAAAGATCATTCCGCACCACGTAGCCGCTTCGAAGCGCGGCCAGGTAGAGATGGCAGTGTCGCCATATTTTCATCCGATACTTCCTTTACTCTCAGATACTGACGTTGCCCTCAAGGCAAACAAAAGAGCGTCGCTGCCTCACATAAGGTTCAAGCAACCCGAGGATGCCAGTCGCCAGATAGAGACTGCGATCGCTTACGCTAAACAGCTCTTCGGTCGGATTCCACGCGGGATGTGGCCAAGCGAGGGTTCGGTAAGCGATGCGGCACTCAGGATAATTGCGGAAAACAATGTCAGGTGGGTCGGAACGGATGAGACAATCCTCAGAAATACACTTGCAGTGGGAAGCCCCGGGCTCGATGACAAATTTCTGGAGAGATACTTCGCATATAACTATCTCTCCGGAAAGCAGAAACTGAAGATCTTTTTCCGCGATCATGGACTGTCTGATCTGATAGGTTTTTCGTATTCCCGTCGGGGTCCGGATGAAGCGGCACAAGACTTCGTCAACCGACTATTGTCGATTCGCGGGTCCCTTGCCAATGCTTACGGCGATAAGGTGTTCCAGTTTGCAGTTGTTCCGATAATAATGGATGGCGAGAATGCCTGGGAATTCTATCAAAGCGACGGCAAAGACTTTCTAAGAACACTTTACTATCTGATGTCCAACGACTCTCGATTGAAGACCGTGCTTCCTTCCGAAGTCAAAGTTATGAACGCTAACTTCCTGAAACATGTCGAACCAGGATCCTGGATCGACGGCAATTTCAACATATGGATAGGGGACACGGAAGAAAACCAGGCATGGGAGATGCTTTACCAGACGCGGGTGGCATTCGACAAATATGTCGCGGGCAAAGACAGGAATGCACGAGACGAAGCATACAGGGAATTGATGATCGCGGAAGGTTCGGACTGGTTCTGGTGGTATGGAAGTAAACACCAATCTCCGGAGAAACAAGAGTTCGATCAGTTATTCAGATACCACATTAGACGTGTCTACTCCTTTCTGGGTGTGCCGGTGCCTGCAGCCGCCGAACAACCTATCTCGCGCAGCTTCAGTGAACCGACCAGCAAGCAGCCCACAAGACGTATTACACCGCGGTTTGATGCTCCTGAAGGGGAGGCACAGTGGGAGGGTGCCGGCTTTGTGGAACACGGAATCACACATGGAGCGATGCAAAAGACAGGAGTCGCGTTGAAACGCATAAGTTATGGTAACGATGAGAAAAACATCTACCTGAAAATTGATACGACAAACGAAGTCTCAGCAGAATCGGTGATCATCGAGTTGGTTTCACCCGATAGCGTCACAATCGAAATCGGAGACAAAATCTGCTTAAGGCGAGAAGGACGAGTAACCGGGAAGTTGCCATCGATTCGCTATTTGGTGGGTGATACAATCTGGTTGGCGATCGGGATCTATAATCTCAAAAGCGATGAAGCCGCCTTTACAGTGTCGGTAAGGGATGGAAAAGAAGTTCTGGATTGTGTACCCGAGCAAGGAACAATTGGTTTCAAGCTCATCTAGTACTTTCGAATCTTAACTCCACCGAGGGCAGACTCAACGTGAATCTTCAGCTCCGGCCCCGTAGTGGAATTAGATCGGTACACACCTCCACCCTGTGAATAGAAACCTGCCACATCGACGCTCGTAAGGAAACTTTCCGGAGTGGTTATTTCAGTGTTCATACCGGATGGAATAGAAATATTAACCGATCCCAGACCCGTCTGTACATGCACCGAGCAGTCGCGCACCAGCTTTCCGCCGAAATCGATATCCATAGATCCGAGTCCGCCATTCAACTCCACCGAACTTGCACGGGCATTCGCCAGGTTCTCCACCTTGACGCTTGAAACCCCGGTCTTTATCTGCAGGTCATGACAGTTAATTTTATTAGGGGATGAAAAATTAAGGTTGAAACTACACACTCCTGTGGCAAACGTTGCTTGTGAAATCTCCATGCCCCCGAGGTCCACATTCGCATCACAAACCCCAAAATTGACACGTAAATGAAGCGGAACCGAGTTGGCAAGCTCGATATCTACAGAGTCTTTTGCTTCTCCAAAGTTAAAGAACGGGAAATGGCTATCATGCTTCCCGTTGGAAAACAGAAATACACCTTCGTTGTCCCGGACTTCATAATTCAGGACCGGTACTTCTTCATTTTCCTGGTATTCGTAATGGATCTTGAACGCTTTTGACGCGTTATCGATCCGTTTGAGCGTCATATTGACTGCACCCAAATTGATATTGACTCTGATACGATCTGCGCCATTTAGACCCTCTTCCGTATCCAGAGCCTTTTGTGCGAATGCTGTCGAAACAACAAATAGCAGTGCAAATACCGTCTTCATAGTAATTTCATATACGGATTGAGATTCAGTAGGTTTCAATAATTCTTGATCCTATCCTTAAGAAATTTATACATCATTTCTCTCGCCCGGAACAGTTGTACCTTAATCGTATTCACCGGCAATCCGGTCTCATGGGCGATTTCCTCGTACGATAGCTCTTCCTGATGTCTCAAAACGATAACTCGCCGGTACTTGTCGGGAAGAGAAGCGATTGCATCATGAATAAGGCGCGTTTTTTGCTCCCTAAGCATACCAAGGTCCGGTTCATAGGTCGAATCCGGGATTTCATATCCAAATTCACCGTCTTCCGAGCGGATTTGTTCGTCAATTGAAAATGCCTTCAGTCTCTTTCGCCGGATAAAATCAATACAATGGTTGTTTGCTATCTTGAACAGCCAGGAAACAAATTGGTGCTCAAAATCAAAATTATCCAGATGCTGGAAGGCTTTGATAAAAATTTCCTGGGTAAGATCTTCCACCTGACTTCTGTCACGAATCAGCTTATAGACGATTTGAGTGACCGGGTTCTTGTACCTTCTGATAAGGGCCCTGTATGCACTTTCGTCGCCGGAGATTGCTCGTTTTACAAAAACGGCATCCTCCTTGGCCCTTTTATGACGTTCTTCTTCGTTCATCTGTCGTTATCGGAAACCCTGCAGGTGAATTCTTCTGCTCGACTTCTCCCCCTTCTCCCTATTGGTTCTTCTCCTTGAATTGTTCATACACGTAGTAAATTCTCTGAATCGCAGTAAGATTGGTCAGGACGGCAAGTATCACTACTGTAACGGCAACTGCAAACGGAGGGTAGATAAAATCCTTTCCGAAAATTCCTGACAAGATAGGGACGAGGACGGACTTGAAGTACGGGTCAAAGGCATTGAGGACAAGGCCGACCCCAAGAATAACAACCCTTTCCTGTCGCCTGGTGAGACCCACGTTGGCTTTGAAGCCAAGAGTTTCCGCCCTGGCCCTTACATAGCTTACCATAATGGATCCACCGATCGCAAACACGGCAGCTACCGAGGTCAAGTAGTAACCGTGACCTATCAGATAGAACCCGAGGCCAAAATAGACAGTGACTTCTGAATACCTATCCATCGTGGAGTCATAGAGTGCACCGAACCTGGTTACGCGACCCGTCTTGCGTGCAACCGCTCCATCGATTGTATCGAAGAGTCCACTTACCAATACGAGCAAACCACCTGTCACCAGACTACCGGAGGCAATCTCAAATGCACAAACTATACTGAGAAGGAAGCCGAGTGTCGTAAGCCAGTTCGGATTTGCATTCTTGCTGCCGAGCCAATGGGCCAGGGGCTCCAAAAGACCTTTGAACCAGCGTTCCAGCGAATTTGGGATAAGGCTCTTCAATTCTCCTCTGCTCTTCTATATGCCGTTTCACCAACAACTGACACCGCCGCACCTTCAAGGATTATGACAAACTCTCCTCGACTTTCCGATGCGGTGATAATATTGCGTACGTCGGACAAATTCCCTCTATAAAACGTCTCGTAGACTTTGGTTATTTCCCGTGCGACGACGCACTTCCTATCACCGAACGAATCCTGAAACTCACGCAGCGTTCGGGCTATCCTGTGGGGGGATTCGTAGAACACCATCGTTCTCTTCTCGCCCGATAGCTCCCGCAATTTCTTCTGCCTTCCTTTCTTGAGAGGAAGGAATCCCTCGAACACGAACCTGTCCATTCGCAACCCGCTGGAGGACAGCGCGGCAAGCAGGGCGCTCGGTCCTGGTATTGGTACAACGGCTATACCGGCAGCAACTGCAGCGTGAACAAGTGTGAACCCCGGGTCCGATATACCTGGAGTTCCAGCATCGGTGATCAAGGCGGCATCCTCTCCCGCGGAAAGACGCCTGACAATTTCTTCAGTCCGTCCAGCACCGCTGTAGCTGTGGAAACTTAGCATCGGCTTGGAGATCTCGAAATGCTTCAGAAGTATCGAACTGGTACGCGTGTCCTCAGCCGCTATGAAATCCACTCTCTTCAGTGTTTCAACCGCACGGTATGTAATATCGGCGAGGTTTCCGATGGGCGTTGCGACGACGAAGAGTTTGCCGACCTCTGCCGGTGCCCCATTCATCAGAAGACTAGGCCCCCCAATCTCTGAGGTACCTGAAATCTACGTTGATGGTTCGATGCCCTACCTTCGCAATGATCGGGGGGCGCCGTTTGAATTGACTTCTCACGATCATCTTCTGCAGGTCTCTCACCATCTTCTCTGGAAAGCCCTGCGAGACCACTTGATCCGTCTTCATCCGCTGATCGACCAGCAAGTACAATACTTTGTCCATCTCAGCATAAGAATAGCCGATGTCTGCTTCATCGGTCTGACCCGCCCATAGATCGGCACTCGGTGTCTTCTTCACGATCCTCCCCGGGACCCCTACAAACTCGGCGAGCTGCCACACCTGGGTTTTGTATAGATCACCTATCGGGTTGATCGCATGGGCAAGGTCACCGAAAAGAGTGCCGTAGCCGAGAAGCAATTCGGTTTTGTTGCTAGTACCGAGGACAAGGGCGTTTTCTTCCGCGGACAAATCATACAACATTATCATCCGCAGCCGCGAGAACACGTTTCCCTTCCTTACGTTGCTCATCGACTCTTCACGTGCTAGGATCGGCTGGGCAGATGGAGTTATGTCAATCACGGTGGATCGTACTCCAAATTTGTCAACAAATGCCCCCGCGTCATCCAAACTATCTTTGGAGGAGGTTTTAAAAGGAAGAAGGACACAATGAACGTTCTCTTTCCCTAGTGCTTCGACCGCCAATGCAGAAGAAAGTGCCGAATCCACGCCCCCCGACAAACCGATCACCGCTTTGTGGAAGCCGACCTTCTGGCATTCCTCTCTTATGAACCTGACAAGCAGCTCTCTGACAAGGCGTGAATCAATCCGGAGATCGTTAACCTGTGTTTCCACTGATTCAAAAATTAAGAAACGTGGTTACGTTAATCAATGTTGGCCAGACCACTTAGTGGTGTGCAACTGGGAATGCACCGCTGCACGCCCTGCTCACTTCGTCTCCGGTTTGGCGTTCTCAGACGCCGCAGTGCCCAAGCGTTTACGTCTGACTATCGATCCGGCAGCAAACACTAATATGCCTAGTGCAATTATGCCGTTCGAGGCAAGCGAAAGTGACCTACCCAGATAGTAAACATTCGGCACAAATCTCAGATCGATTTGGTGAGTTCCCTTTGGCACGAAGATGCCGCGCAAGAAATAATCGACTCTATGGATTTCGGCCTTCTTACCGTCGATATATGCTTCCCAGCCTGCCGGATAGTAGACCTCGCTCAACACCATCAGGTTGTTCCCCGTGGCCGTCACCTGCATCTTCATCGACTGTAGCTTGTAGTCGAGGAATTTAATCGAAGCACCTGCATCAGGCGGCTGAATCGTGAGATGGGGATCTGTCATGAAGTACGCAGTCTTCCCCGGATCAAATGCGCCGTCCCTCAACGAACTCAAGATTTCTAAACCGCTCCCCACCTTGTAGTTATCAACGAAGAAAGCACGCGGGAGAATATTATCGTTCTCTTCAACTATGCGTGAACCAGTGAACACTATCTTTCCATAAGCGGAATCGGGCCGGTCGGTTATGATGTACTTTATATCAAGTAAACGCATAACGTTCGGATTGGTAAGCCCATCCACGTCAAGCATGTCCTGGTAGATCCTCAGCTTGGCACCGGAATATCCGCTTGCATCCTGAATACCATAATATGCCAGATCGTTCGAAGTCGTCGGTTGACCACCTTGCAAGGGTAATACTCTGTAGAGCCCGGGATGACTCTCAAGAAATTGCACATAGTCTGGAGTCGCAAACTGTTCCTTCTGCACCCGGGGGCTGGACATTCGCATCGGCTGGTAATCCACTCGCCAGAGGTCGAATAAAAGAATCACGGTCAAGGCAGCGCCAAATACAACACTGGTGACCTTCCTCTGCACGAACAAGTATATGAGTCCGGTGGTCAGCAGACAAATTATCAAAGAGACATAAAGATCGTTTATCATCTTGGGGAAAAGAATTTGCGGGATTACAAGCTGGTCGACTTGCGGCTCCGTCAGGTGGTTCCAGTAGGCAATCTTGGCGGCATTTGCCTGAGCCATTGAAACATAAGAGTCTTTAATCGCTCCCTGGAATATCGCAGTTAGAATGATGAGCCCGCCAAATATCCCTGTCCAAACAAGGAGCTTCTTTGCCGGAAGTATGGAGGAGTCCTCCCTTGCCTTTATGACAGTATCGATACCGAATGCAGCAAGTATCGGAACGAAAATCTGGACTAGAACAAGTATCAGACTCGGCGCTCTGAACTTGTTAAAATATGGCAGGTGATAAAACATCAGGTTGTAGAGAATAGGGAATTCTTTCCCAAAAGCAATCAGAAGGGAAATCACAATCATAACGAGACTGAACAACACAAACGGTTTCTTCCTGTTCTTGATGAAGCCGATGAACGCCAGCAACAGGACAATGACTCCCATATATTGTGGCGCGTCGGTGAAAGGCTCCGGACCGAAGTATCCGACAATATGGACCGTTTGATCGTTAGTAACAGGGCCGCTGTACGTAACGTCTCCGAAACCATAATAGGATGGGATGAAGAAGGTAAGCATTTCACCGGGACCAAACGACCAGCTTGTGGCATATTGGTAATCGAGACCGCCACCTTTTTGTGTCGTCTCACTTGATGATTGCACCAAAGGCGAGGCACCCCTTATCGAATACTTCGTGTATTGATAGACTGAGAAATACAGATCTGCCGACATAACGAACGCCACCGCACTTGCCGCCAGCAGCAAGACGCCCGATCTGATCGTACCGGTAACATTTTCCTTTCTTGCAATATTCCGGATCAGGGCGAAAATCAAATACAGTCCGATCGCGAGATAAGAATAGAAAATCATCTGGATATGAGTCGATTGGAATTGCAGGTGTATTGCAACGATCAGCGCCAGCAGATACGACCATCTGAACTTCTGGATCAGATCCATCACAAGGAGTAGGATGAATGGAAAGAATGCCATTGCGGCGATCTTCGTATTATGCCCAACCATTATCCAAATTATTATGTACATTGCAAACAAAGTCGCAGTGGCTCCGAAGAAGCTCGCGAATTTCGACAATCCCAAACGCCTCATCAGGAGGAAGAGCCCAATCCCGAATATGAAATAATAGACGAGTACCCAGCCTACATCTTTATTGATCAGAATAGTTGCAATCGCCTGATCAACCAGTCCCCATACATAAGGTATGATGTCATAAGCGCGAGTGCCGCCGGTGAGCAAGCTGGCAAATGAGGGCATGCCGCTGAAAACATAAGGGATCCAAAGCGGGAAGACATGTTCCTTATTTGCCCGATCCAGAAAAGGCTGGAGGCTCCTGGACGCGTTTATGTCACTGGAAATGAAGACCTTGCCTTGGAAGAAAGCCTGATGCAGGAATACGATAAGAAGTATTATTATGAGAGCTATGAGAATAGGCGTCTCATACTTTTCGGGTACAAGTGGTTTTTCCTGAGCTATTTTCCTATCAGCTCTCCGTTTGTTAGGCTGTTTGCCCATTTTTTCTCTCAAGTGTTTTTGTGAATAACGACGCTAGTTTTCTTGCCGCCTCTTTTCGCTCGAACTGTTTGATAGCCTCCTCATCGGGCGCGTAGACGCCTGACTTCTTCGCGGAATACTCTTCACCTCCCGCTCCACAGAAGGACCCGATAAGTCGCGCCGCCCCAGCCACATCTTCCGGGGCTACTACAAACCCTGCTCCTGTGTTTCGAAGTATCTTCGATGCGGCCCCTTCCGGAGCAAAAGCAATGATCGGTTTCCTCGCCCCAATATATTCAAAGACCTTCCCAGGAACAATCTCCGCGCTCAGGGGAGACTCATCCACTATCAGGAGGAGGAGATCGGACATAAGAAGGAGTTTGATACTTTCTTCGTGCGGTATGTACTCTTTTACATCTATCATTCCGTTGAGAGCCGGATCCGCTAACATTTCTCTCACCTCGCTGCTGAACCTTCCCGCAAAAATCAAACGAATGTTTTCGGGCGAGATCTTTCCTTCAGCCCTCAGTTTCTGGACTGCTGCGAGAATTGTCCGCGGGTTTCTGCGCCCGTAAAGTGACCCGGTATAAGTTATTGTAAATCTTCCTTTATTTTCAGCAGGTGCTGCGGGATAGTCTTCAGAATCGAACCCGTTGGGAATGTACACTATTCTATTATCGTTGATGTCCTGGTACTTAGACCTCAGGTCTCGTCCGATTCCCTCCCATGCCACCTCTGTAGCATCCGCGTTGGTCACGGAACTATGTTCCATTCGTCTGTCAATGGCTGCAGGGATGAACCATCTTTGAGGAGCCGAGATGAATCCTGTCCAGGGATCACGCAAGCCCATAACCCACGGCAGCCCGGATTTCCTCTTAATACTGCCTGCTATCAAGGCGGAGGTGTACGGGGGTGAACTCGAATATATAATGTCAATTCCATCATGTGCTACTGCCTCCATCCCTCCTGAGACTGCGAACGGCAACCACCCGACGCGGGCATCCGGCACAAAGAAAGTGGAACGGATGAATTCGGCAAAACGCTCTGCAGGACGCCTCTTCTTGCCCGTCGGTATATTCTCCACATCAACGGCAGAACCAGGTTTCTTCCCGGTAAGTCTTCTATACATTCCGTAAGGTTCAAATATTTTTGTTCTAATTACCTTAATCTCAGGTGGGATTGATTTCAACAGCGATTCATCTTTTGCCGGGTAATCCCCCTCATCCACGGTAAGGATCACGGGTTCATATCCGAACTGCGGAAGGTATTTTGCAAATTTCAGCACTCGTTGTACGCCAGGCCCGCCGGAGGGAGGGAAATAGTAGGTGACTATCAGAACTTTACGCATCACTTGCCTGATGCCGATTTTATACTGCAAAAGTTTCGAAGAGTTTCGGCAACACTCATTTTCTTGCGACTATCAAAAGTCCACTTCCCTTCGCGGGTGGAAAGAAATAATCTACGGCCATGAAGGCCAGGGAGAACGGAAGTGCAACGATATAGTAAAACGGCAGGAGAACCATCAAAGCAATGCTCTTGTTGAGCATCATTACCGGCAGTTTTATCGCCAGCTTCCAATACCAGCTTCCCGCCTTCCCGTATGTATATTGCAACCTTTCCACGTGGAGTCCTGCTTCACCCAGCTTGCGTGTTATGTCCTCAGCCGAATATCCTTCACGAAAGTGCTCGTCGATGAATGAATGCTCATCGTGGTCGTGGACATCCGACCCACCGAAGTTACTCGGCGTCGATATGAGCAGGCTGCCTCCGTCCCTGATTACCTGCGAGAAATTCTTGAATACCTTCACGTCGTCACGAATGTGTTCCATCACGTCGACGGAGACAATGACGTCAAACTTCTTTGTAAGCGCCAACTTTTCCAGGTCAGCGGCTGCAAATGAAAGATCCAGTAAGTTCATCTTCTGGGCAAATCGGTTGCACTTTTCAACTTCCGATTTGTTTATATCCACACCAAATACTTTCGCATCCAGTTTGCTGGCACAGTAGTAAGAATATTGCCCAAAGCCGCTTCCCGCATCGAGTACTTCGACTGCGTCCCGACCCTTCATGATTTCTCTGAGAGCACGTTTGACGTGCCATTCCCTGAGGAAGATTATGCCGAGGAAACTATAGAGCAGTCGTCGCATGACCGGACTCTGCCCCATGAGAGAGCTGACCTTCTCCTTGATAGGTTCGTATTTCATCGACCTGGTACACTCATAAATGAAATCAGGGGTACTTTCCTACAGCAAGTTCTCCGATTGATCATACATGTATTCAAATCCTTGGATTGCGATACGGCGCGGGACGATACGATTCACATACCACTGCCGCCTCCTGATTCTTAAAACCGATTTCACTCCTCGACGTCCAGACTCGCCAATTTCACGTGGAAAAGCTAACATTCCGGTCGCTGAATTCCAATCGTATCGGTATGTGTGCGGCTGACTCGTCAAAATCGGAAAGGTCTGCTAATTAGTCCCTGGCTCGTGGTGGACATTTCGACCTTCCCCCAATTCCTCTATCTTGTTGACCATATTGTCCCATGAATACAGTTTCTTCTGTTCGGTCGCTCCTGCCGACAATTGACTTGACAGATTCTCCGTGAAAAATCTTACGATAGCATCGGCTAATTCTCTTTTAGAACCAGGGTTGACGATCAACCCTGACTTCCCGTCCAGAACAACTTCCGCGAGTCCTCCAACATCGGTCGCTATTACCGGTTTGTGAAAGTTGTAGGCTATCTGAACGATTCCGCTTTGAGTTGCGTCAATGTACGGCAGGACAACCACGTCGGCGGCAGAGAAATAAATGGACACTTCATCGTTGGGCACGTAATCCGAAATTATTCTGACGTTCTCTCCGAGATCGAGTGCGGCAACTTGCGCTAGGTAACTCTTTTCATCTTCATAGAATTCCCCCACGACAAGCAGATGGACATCGACGGCCTTGAGTACTTCCTTCATCGCATCGAGCAAAACATGGAGGCCCTTATACTTCCTAACGTACCCGAAGAAGAGAGCAACGTTCTCGTTCGACCGAATTCCAAGCCTGGCTCTGGCGTCTTCCTTTTTCTTGCTTGACCCGAATATCTCGTAGACCGGATGCGGCACAAGCCTGTACTCCGGTCGATCAACGACGGACAGTAGGTCTTTCTCAACCGATTTCGACTGAACGATGTAGTAGTCTGCGATTTTGAAAAGCCAGCTTGTGAGTAATTTGTCAATTGGTGTTCGCTCATGAGGAAGCACATTGTCGCAGATAAACAGGACCTTGCATCCGGATTTTCTCTTAGCTATCCGGGCAATAATGCCGAATGCCGGCGCGAAGAACGGCATCCAATATTTAAATATTATGAGATCCGGCTTTTGCCCGGCAACGAATTTCCCCGTTTTAAACCACGTGAAAGGGTTTACTGTATCGATAATCTGTGGTGCTCGAAATGAAGAGATGCCATCCGCCTTCTCCTCTTGCGATTTTCCGGGAAAAAGCAATTTCGGATATTGCCGCTTGAAAGTCACGACCGATACAGAGTGATTGCGACGCGAAAGATGATCATGGAGAAGAGAAACGTAGTGGGCTATTCCGCCGCGAAGTGGGTACGCCGTACTTACGATTGTGATTCTCATTTGTCACAATTCAGAAACGCCGGGCAGCACTGGCAGGAAATGGCCGACGAAGTCACAAACTCCATCAGGGTTTCTTTGATGCCGGTTGACCGGCGGCAGGTCCGGGGGCGGATCGGTCGTCCAGCGCACCTGCTTCCATGGGCATGGTGATTACTTCAGTAACAGCGTCGATAATCCTGGCTGGTGGCAAGTGCTCAAGGCAAAAATATTCTTTGTTGACGCACTTTGGCATGAAGAAACATTTGCACTCTTTGTCAGGCTCCACAACTTTGCCGAGTCCGTACAATTCAAATTCATAGCGATTGAAAATATTGTTGATGAGGACAATCCTCTTGTTCAATCCCACGGCTATGTGCATTCCCATAGTCACGCCCGTTACGACTAGATCAACCTGATCTATAAGATTGACAAACTGCCTGAGAGGGTAGTATCCGAGATAGCTTGCGCCGCTCTTTTCTGCTATTCGCTTACTTCTTGCGTCTTCCTGTTCACCGCCGAGGATGAGAACGCCGTATCCTTTCGATATCATAGCTGTTGCGACTTGCGACCAGTTTTCCTCGGCCCACAATCTGCTCGTCCATCGCCCACCGCACCCGGTGTTTAATCCAACGAGCGGCCTGGGAAGCTTAGATAAATCCCACTGGTAACCATCGGAGTCGAAGTTCGAGAGTATGTACTTCTCGCCGCCAAAGGTGAACCCACAAATTTCGAAAATCTCCTCCATATAATTCTTCTTATTCGCCTTGTTGACATCGTCGAAAATTCCCGTGTGGTACTTTGCGTAGGCCAGATCGTCGAAAGTTGTGGTCTTCCCATCGAGCAGGTGAAAGCCTTTCTTGACACGAGCCTTGATCCTGTTCGCGAGTGCTGCGGCCTCATAATCCTTGTCAAGACTGAACAAATAATCAAATTCTGTCTCCTCCAACTGAAGCAGAGCCTGGACATCCAACTTCAGTTTTCTATCGACATCATCGGGGAGAAATTCCGGAGTATATGTGACCCACCAGATTTCCGCCTGTGGGTAAACAGCTTTTATTTTTCTTACCAGCGGCGTTGTCCGAATAACATCGCCGAGCGCACCAAGTTTTACTATGAGGATTCGTTCCTTGATCGGATCATAATAATCACATTCTCCGCAATGAACTCCGTAGAGTTTGTTTGGCCGGCAAGGGATATGGCCTCGGTAGTGGCGACAATCTATTTTTATGATTTCTTTATCTTCAGGGTATATCATATCAGTTAAACACTTTTTCTTTGACGGCATATTCTTCTTCGGTCTTGGTGCGCGTGATCATCTCACCGAGGAGACCGATCGAAACGAATTGAACGCCGACAATAATCAACAGGACTCCCACTAAGAAAAGCGGTCGGTTGCTTATCGAGGTTTTCCCCAAGAGCTTTTCAATCACTATTTCCAAGTCGATAATGAACCCCGCCAGGAAAGTCAGCATTCCCATCAAACCAAAAAAATGAAGAGGTCGCTTACTGTAGCGCGTTGTGAACAGTACCGTTACGAGATCAAGCATTCCATGCCAGAACCGGCTGAGGCCGAACTTCGTCTTCCCGAACTTACGCGGATGGTGTGTCACGGGTACTTCTGCGACCTTGTAGCCGGCCCAATGCGCTAACACCGGCAAGAAACGATGCATCTCTCCATAGACTTTGATGTCCTGGATAACCTCGCGCCTGTACACCTTAAGTCCCGAATTGAAATCTTTCAGTTTGATCCCAGTCAGCAACGAAGTCGTGAAATTAAATAGCTTGGAAGGAATGGTCTTCGAAATAGGATCATGTCGCTTCTTTTTCCAGCCGTTCACCAAATCGTAGCCGGTTTCCAGCTTATCTATCATCCTCGGTATTTCGTTAGGGTCATCTTGAAGATCTGCGTCCATGGTCACGACTATCCTTCCGGTCGCTTGCTGAAACCCAACGGACAACGCGGCAGACTTTCCGTAATTTCTGCGGAAACTTATGAATTTATACCGACGGTTTTTACGATGAATCTCCCGTAGGATCTTGATCGAGTCGTCGGTTGAACCGTCGTCCACAAATATCACCTCGTAGGTGCTCTTCATCCGATCCAGCGCGTCGCGAATCGATAATGACAACGGCATTAGCGATTGTTCCTCGTTGTAAAGCGGAACAACCACAGAAATATCGATCTTCCTCGGCGGTCGGTCCCGAAATTGTTTTTGAGTCTCTTCAAAGTTTGCCTTCTTCTCGCTCTCACTCATCGCATTGCCGTTCTTTTTATGAAAAAATACCCTGATGTTGACAAAGATGCAACGAAGGACTGTTGGTCAACTACGGCCCAATCTCTCCTTATGTTTCATCAGCCGTACCATCTCGCAGTATCTCAAGAGGTGCGACAGACCATCTGCAAAACTTGACCCAAGTATCTACTTGCAGACACTGCGTCACGAAGAAAGAGTAGCATCTCGCTTTTGTGACCTGCAACATAGATGTTACTGCGGATTTTTGCAACATTCTTGTTATCAGTAGCTTGATTTGACTCGAAATTGATGATAAATTCAACCACAATTTCAGTTAATGAAAAGACTAAGCATATTTTTGGTATTGTCCAAATAGATTGGCGACGCTTTAGTTGACTGTTTTCTCAGGGCGCTAATGAATTCACGAGAAGAAAGATGAACAAGATTATCAAGTTGGTTGGACTGCTTTTTCTGCCGCTGGCGATTCTGATTTTTGTCGTGTCCTTTTTCAATACCAGGACGCCCAGATCAGGAAAGGGATTCTTCATCCAAGAGTTCGACGAACAAAATATATACGGATAGATTGGCGGTATAGGGACAGTCCTCGTATGGAAGGTCCCCTAATCAAAATTCGATTCTAACCCCGCGGTTGAAATCGGTGGAGCTTCGATTAGCGCCTTTGGTGCGTCGAAAGGCGTAGGGCGCACGAATGAATCCGCATGAATGCCCACTGCTTTTTGTTACCGCAAACAGTCTCCCACCCGTAGACACAAGCTTGATTATTCCTTCAAGCAGTGACTTGGTTCTCATAAAGTCGCCGCCGGAGATTGACAGTGCCAATCGTTTTCCGAATCCTGCAAGTCTTGAACAGGGAAACCCATCTAACCGTGAACCCTTTCTGATACCCCCTGGATCGAACAGCTTGTGCCGTCAATTATCTTTTCGTGATGAATAGAAAGGAGAATAGATAAGCCAAAGAAATCATTTGAAGTAGAGCGCAGCTTGTCCGGGGAAGGATCAAGAAACAGGTTTGCAATGCCCTGGGCGAAATTATCCAGACTCTCGTCAATGAATATCAGACGCCCGGCACTCACACTGTTAATTTTAACGGTGATGGATTCAGCAGCGGTACTTACTTCTTTTCTATTGAGGCTTCAGGAAAGACAACGTTCAAAAAGATGATCCTTCTCAAATAGTATCAAATGAGCCAGGATCATTTGATACTGACCATAGATAGAGGTTGACGATAGGACCTTACTTCATAAGTTTAAGAGCGTGCCACTTCTTTTTTCAAAGTCTTCTGATATACAGCCTGTGTTTTCGTTTCAACGAACCCCATGCTTCTGTAAAACGGATGGGATTCAGCACGGATAAGATTAGTTCGAACCCTGATCCTGTTCAGTCCTGAATCGAGAGACCACTCTTCCGCCCGCTTCACCAGGCGCGATGCGATTCCCCTTCGGCGAAACCTTCCGTCAACTACCAATCCTGTAATCTCACCGAATTCGCCCGATTCGATGACACTCCTCATCTCAACCTGTATCCATCCCACAACCCCGCCGTCAATCTCGGCAACAAAAACGGCATTAGCCCGATTACCTAACATACTTCTTAACCTGGACTCGATTTCATCTACTGTCGTTTCATAACCAAGTTGGTGGCAGAGCTCGGACACTCGTTCGGCATCTGGCTTCGTAACATATCTGATCTCGATTGTGGCGCCTTCATTTAGTCTTTTCATGTTGGAAACCTATTGAGTAGTGTCTTCTGAATCCGGATATTCAAAGAGGTCGGAATAGCCCATTAGGGAATACGATCGGATACTGTCCAAATATCCTCCAAGTGAAAAGATATCTACTATATCAGACTCTTACACTTGGAGAAGACCCGACCGGACAAAGATTTTCGCCTGTTGGATCCGTATAGGAATCAATTTATGTCTGCATAATCCGCTATCCAACATACCTGGTCATTTTGTTTTCAAATCCAAATTCCATCGACAGAGTCATCAGTACTGAGCTCCTTTAACTCTAGTACAGGCGTTTTGACTTAATTTGTTCGACCTTCGTTATCTATATTTAATTTTCAAAAAAAGAAATGCCACATGCTAAGCTGCAGAAGTTTATCAGTTCAGTTGGGGGAGCGATTCCTCTTCAAGGAAGTATCTTTCACCATAGGAGCACATGACCGGATCGGTCTTGCAGGCTCGAATGGTGCGGGCAAGACGACTCTTTTGAAGATTCTGGCGGGAATCTTACAACCAGACAACGGCAGCATGAATAGAGCGCACTACGTAACTGTGGGTTATCTTCCACAAGAGGGAGTGGCAGCAACCGGCAAAACGCTATACCAGGAAGTGGAGACTGCGTTCGAAGACATACTCTTAGTGAGAAATGAGCTGGAAGAGGCACACAGGAAGCTCAGTGAGCTCGACCCATCAACCGAAGAATATCTTGACACGGTGGAAGTCTTCGGCGAGCTTCAACACAAGCTAGAAGACCTCGATGCTTTTCGGATGAAATCCAGGATCGAGCAAGTCCTGGCCGGCCTCGGTTTCGTCGCTGAAGATTTCGACCGAATGACTGACGAGTTCAGCGGCGGATGGCAAATGAGAATAGAAATGGCAAAGCTACTTTTGAAGGAGCCGTCGGTCCTACTACTCGATGAGCCGACGAATCACTTAGATATTGAATCACTTCAGTGGCTTGAAGAAAGGCTCAAAGTGTACAATGGCGCGGTGGTCTTAGTATCACACGATCGGGCGTTTCTTGATAACTTGACAACACGAACCTGGTACTTGGCAGCCGGGAAGCTGGAGGAATACGTCGGGAATTATTCGTTCTACGAAAAGCAAAGAGAATCGAGGCGTCAGCAACTGATCAATGGGTATAGGAACCAACAGCAGCAGATCAAGCAGACCGAACAATTCATCGAACGATTCAGGTATAAAGCAACCAAGGCTCGCCAGGTGCAAAGCCGTATTAAGATGCTAGATAAAATTGAACGCATAGAAGTGGAAGACGAGGAAGAAGAGATTCACTTCCACTTTCCTCAGGCAAGACCCAGCGGGAGCATCGTAATGGAGATGAAGGGTGTCTGCAAAAGATACGGCCAGAAGGAAGTGTTCAAGGGATTGCATTACTCCATTGAGCGCGGAGAGAGGATCGCAGTCGTCGGAGTGAACGGCGCAGGCAAGTCTACATTCGCTAGAATGCTGGCGGGCGTCGAGCCTTACGATGCGGGAGAAATCCTGCCGGGATATAACGTAAGTCTCTCTTACTTTGCCCAGCACCAGGCAGAGGAGCTGGATATGGAAAGCGACGTGCTCGGGGTCGTCGACAGTGTTGCAACAGGCGAGACCCGTACCAGGCTTCGTACAATTCTTGGCGCGTTTCTCTTTCATGGCGACGATGTCTTTAAGAGGGTTTCGGTCTTATCGGGAGGAGAAAAAAGCCGTCTCGCCCTTGCGAAGATGCTTCTGCAGCCGGCGAACTTTCTTATCATGGACGAGCCGACCAATCACCTTGATATGCGGTCCAAGAAAGTTTTGCAGGAAGCACTTATGGAATATGAGGGGACGTTTGTCATAGTCTCGCACGATCGAGCTTTTCTCGACCCACTCGTTAACAAAGTAGCAGAATTCACACACGGGGACGTGAAGACTTACACGGGAAATGTGACTGACTACCTTTTGCGGAAGAATGGGGGACTTGGGCAAAAAGAATCGAATCTGCAAAATGAGGAGGAGAAAAGACAAACCAGAGAAGTGGAGAATGGGAACACGGACACTGAGTTGCCTACGAAAGAGCGGCGACGAATCGAAGCCGAAAAGAGGAATGAACTTTCACGGAAGCTCAGACCGCTGAGAGAGAAGCTGAAGAAGATCGAACAGGAGATTTCAACCATAGAGGATAGGAAGAAAGAGATTGAAGCGAAGATGGCTGATCCTGAGTATTACAGGAATGGTGATGAGGCGAAGAGTTCATCCATCGAGTATAAAGAACTGGAAAGCAAGCTGGAAGACAGGTACTTCGAATGGGGAGAATTGACAGACGAGATAGATCAAATGACTGCCGCTGCAGGAGAGCGGACTTCCGGGAAATGAATCAGCGAAACAATCGCATCTATATGCCCGAACGCGATCAACGACTGCGCCCATGGGTTCACCACGGTCGGATCAGGTCGCCTTTATATACGAGTTCTTCCGTTTCTGGGCAAAGATGATCTGGGTCCGGCCGAGATAAATTGCCGGTAAGTGTATTTGTCTCAAAATCTCTTTGTTCTTTTCGCGCTGACGGTTATCCCCTTCTTTTGCCAGGGATTTCCACGTAAGCAAATATGCAAAGGGATAAAACAAGAGTCCGACAATCGAAGACTTGCGAATATGGTCCGTCTCGATCTGATCGATGAAGAGGCCGTTCGTGTGAAGGATGTGACGTAGTTGCCAGAAAGTCAAAGGGTAGATGTGCTCAATCACCCAATTCTTCTCGAACTCGCTGCTCGGTCTCGCAGCCAGAGCATAGAACCCGGTCATGAGGTATCTCATCCTGGATGCGAAATTAATGATGTTAGGAGTAGTGATAATCGCATACCCATTCCCTTTAAGGATCCTATTTATTTCTGAGGCGAATCGGTATTGATTCTCCAAGTGTTCGATCCCTTCCACAGCTATTACAAGATCGAACGAGTCAGATTCAAATGGCAGCGGCTCGTTGAGATTGCCTTTACGGCACTTCACTCCCTTTCCTTCAAATCGTTGGGGATTGATGTCCAGCGCTTCGACATTATTGTAACCGCTGTCAACGAGAGCCTGAGTCAAGCTTCCTTCGCCCGGTGCGAGTTCAACGATCCGAGTGTCCTTGCCCGGAACATTTGCCCTGATAATCTCAAACACTTTAGCCTCTATTCTATTCAACACTTCCCCGTCATCAATTTATCAGACATGGATTCACTCTTCGTATCTTCACGGGTCCTGGAAGCTCGGTGAGTATTGCTGGCAACAAATCTTGCTTAAAAATCGGCATCTTTTCTTGAACTTACGATATGAGCATCGATTTCCAGGGCACCACCTGAAATCGCGGGACTTATGAACCCGGCATTACCACTTTGCTCACATCACCATACACGGAAAGGTTCTTCGCTGCTTCCTTCGAATCGTCAGTCCCTCCATGATTGTCAAGTGGAAGAAGGAGGAGATGTACCCGTGTGAACCGCCGCATTTGGCTTCTAGGAATATACGCAAACAAAAAGCCCCGCTCAAGAGAGCGGGGCTCAAAATAACTCCCGGCAACGACCTACTCTCCCAGACAGTCACCCATCGAGTACCATCGGCTCTGAGGGGCTTTGCGCCTTAGGCGCATCAGCCTCCGGCTGAAACCGCCGGTTTCGGAATGGAAGGGAAACGACGGCATCGGGCGAAAACTCCTGACGATCTGCCGACCATCCACAAAAACAAAAGACCCCGCTCATACGAACGGGGTCTTTGAAATAATTCCCGGCAACGACCTACTCTCCCGGACAGTCACCCATCGAGTACCATCGGCTCTGAGGGGCTTAACTGCCGTGTTCGGAATGGGAACGGGTGTTTCCCCCTCGATATAGTCACCGGAAAAATCGGTGCAAAGGATCTTATTCACTTTGCAAACTTGTGACAATTTGGGATCCACACCCGTGACGAGTGTGGAGAGAGCAACATTTCTTCTGGCGTCTCACCGATCTCAAAAAAAGAATAGGTTAAGTCTCACGACCTATTAGTACTGCTCGGCTGAATGCATTACTGCACTTGCACCTGCAGCCTATCAACCTGGTAATCTTCCAGGGGTCTTAAGCTTTCCGTATTGCTACGGAAAAAGGGAAACCTCATCTTGGGGTGGGTTTCGCGCTTAGATGCTTTCAGCGCTTATCCCTTCCGGACATAGCTACCCAGCGGTGCCGCTGGCGCGACAACTGGTACACTATGGGTCCGTTCACTCCGGTCCTCTCGTACTAAGAGCGACTCCCCTCAAGTTTCCTACGCCCGCATCAGATAGGGACCGAACTGTCTCACGACGTTCTGAACCCAGCTCACGTACCGCTTTAATTGGCGAACAGCCAAACCCTTGGGACCTCCTACAGCCCCAGGATGCGATGAGCCGACATCGAGGTGCCAAACCTCCCCGTCGATGTGAACTCTTGGGGGAGATCAGCCTGTTATCCCCGGAGTAGCTTTTATCCTTTGAGCGACGACCCTTCCAC
>JAJYIT010000084.1 GCA_021789975.1 Bacteroidota bacterium | reverse complement strand
AATTGAATTCTTTTTCCGTGATCTAGTTTTCGAAGACTTACTTATCGATTGAAAACCTCCCGTTGGAAATGTGATCATCGCTGCCACAGGATTTGAGCGGCTTCCTGGGGAATCGCAACACCGTCGCGGTGTGGTATGATCCGCGGCGTATAGTCTGTCGATGGGCGGGCCGCAGACACAGCCGCGATGTAAAGAAACAGGCCCGCTGTGCCTGTCTTCGCCGAGCGCTTCATCTCCTGCTTAACGGGTGCGCCGCCCTCGACTCCATCAGCATAGAGTTGGACTTGCACCGCATTCGGGTCGATGTCGTTGAGAAAGACCTGAGCTTCAAATACGTGCTGCTCGCCGCGAGTCTCAACCTTCACTTCGCCGAAGCGCAGCATGTGCCATTTCTGTTCCAGACTGCGCTTCCAATCGACCATTTGCTTCCCATATGCACCTTTATCGGCAGCGCGCTCACGGTAGGCAGCGGCAGCGGGAAGGTAGTGTTGCTCGGTATATTCTCGCACCGCGCGGTTGGCAGAGAAGCGCGGTGTCAGCCGCGCCATGCTTTCGCGCATTCGCTTTACCCATGCAGTAGGAATCCCGTTCTCGTCACGCGTATAAAATTCCGGAATAACCTCCCGTTCGAGCAGGTCGTACATCGCATTGGCTTCGGCACCGTCCCAGGCGGGGTCATCGTCATGCTCGCGACCGTCCCCTAGCGCCCACCCCACTTCAGGTGTGAAGGCTTCTGCCCACCAGCCGTCCAATTCGGATAAATTGATGCCTCCATTCACCAGCACCTTCATGCCGCTAGTCCCGCTCGCCTCCCATGGCCGCCACGGCGTGTTGATCCAGACGTCCACCCCCTGCACAAGATGCTCGGTCAAGAGCATGTCGTAATCGCTCAGGAAAATGACGTGGGGGCGCGCCTCTGGTTGGCGGATGAATTTTATCCACTCCTGAATCAGTGCCTGCCCGGCATTGTCTGCCGGATGCGCCTTTCCCGCGATAATGAGCTGAACCGGGCGCTCTGGATTTGTCAGCAGATGAAGCAGCCGCACCGGATCGTGCAGCAGCAGGTTCGGCCTTTTGTAGGTCGCAAAGCGGCGCGCAAAACCAAGTGTCAATGTGTTGTGATCAAATAGATGTTTCGCCCTGTCAACCGCATCGGGTGATGCGCCCGAGGAGGCCAGTTGACGGGACAATCGCTCTCGGGCGTAATCGACAAGAGTCCTGCTGGCGGCAACCCGAAATTGCCAGAGCCTGGCGTCGGAGACGCGGCGAATATCATGCTCCAAGTTTTCAGTTGGCCCCAACCAGCGGTCTTTTCCGCAGGCTTCTGTCCACAGATCATCCGCCGCCGCCGAGTCCCACGTCGGCATGTGCACTCCGTTGGTCACGTGCCCGACGGGCACCTCGTCCGCCGGCCAACGTGGAAAGAGAGGCTCAAAGAGCCGGCGGCTGACTTTCCCATGCAACCGGCTTACTCCATTCACTGCTCCGCTGCCGCGGATGGCCAGAAAGGCCATATTAAAACTCTCCGAAGAATTACTGGGGTCCTCGCGGCCCAAGGCTAGCAAGTCGTTGAGTGTGATACCGAGTTTCTGCCGGGCATAACCGCCGAGGTATTGCTCGATAAGAGCCGGAGTGAAACGGTCAAAACCGGCGGCCACCGCCGTGTGCGTGGTGAAGAGGTTTCCTGCCCGAGTGACAGCCAATGCGACTTCGAAGGGTTGCCCGGTCTCATGCATGAAACTCAGGGCACGCTCAAGGACCGCAAAGGCAGCGTGCCCCTCATTCAGATGACAGACCTCCGGCTTGATCCCAAGCGCTCCAAGCAGCCGCCAACCGCCGATTCCGAGGAGCAGTTCTTGCTTGAGGCGCAACTCCGGCCCACCGCCATACAGCTCGCTGGTAATCCCCCGATGAGCGGGAATGTTAGCTGCGTCATTACTGTCAAGCAGGTAAAGTCTCACTCTGCCGACCTGAACCTCCCAGGCACGCAGCCATACCGAGTAGCCGGGTAACACAATTTCCAACCGCAGCCACTCGCCGTTCGCCTGACGCAAGGGGGTGATCGGTAACTGTCCGGGATCGTTATAAGGATAAATTGCCTCTTGTGCCCCATCCTTGTCAATCACCTGACGGAAATAGCCTTGCTGGTACAGCAGTCCAACGGCAACAACCGGAACCCCCAGATCGCTAGCAGCCTTAAGCTGATCGCCAGCCACATTGCCAAGTCCTCCGGAGTAGATCGGGAGTGCCTCGCTCAACATGAACTCCATGCTGAAATAAGCGGCGCAGGTCAGGGGCGATTGCGGATGATCCTGCTGAAACTGCGCAGGCGCCTCAAGCACTTGCCGCCTGTTGTGTACTAAGCCATCGATGTTCTTGCGAAAAACGGGGTCTGCCAACACGCGGCCGATCCTGTCGCGCGAAACCGTTTGCAGGACTGCCCACGGGTTATGCGTGACTTCCCACAGTTCCGGGTCCAGCTGCCGCCAGACTTCGTCGGTAGCGTGATTCCATGACCATCGCATATTCAGCGCCAGCTCAGCCAGAGAATCAAAACCATCGATTTCCGTTGGCAGAAGGTTGTACATCGGGTGGCTGACACGTGCTTTCTTGCTCATGAGTTCTCCTCCGAATGACTAGGCCCGGCGTAATAATAAGCGTTGAGGAGTTTGGGTATGCTGCCGGGCATCGAGGGAGCGGGCGGTTTTCTTGCACAAGGACTTTCTTCCATGTCTTCCCTCTCAAATCTCTCTGTTATAGGTTTTCCTTAGTGGTTCTATCAGCTGCCACATTCCTTGACGCACCGGGTTCTTACTGAACAGGATCACGCGTCCTGCGATGTCTTTGCTTCCCCCGGCCTTTTCTCTTTCGCGTTTGCAAACATGTCGTGTGCCATCACGGCGTTTCAAGGCGTACAACGGGTGCGTCGGACCTGATTGCGAACGGTAAAGAAACAGGCGGGGCTACATTTACCGTACAGAAGCGTGTAATATCCGACCGGATCCGATCCTCATCTCCCCAATCATTCCAATATGCTCCTTGCAGTTTTACGGTACGAAGTCCAACGGGATTCTTATCGAGAATTGAATATGAAAAATTCACGGAAGATAGCTTTGAATATACTTCCTTAATAATTTGTGCTTCGAGAGATGAGCCGAGAACGTCCCGTATTCTCCAGAAAGCCTGATACACGGTTGGAATAAACATTTTGAATAACGCCAAGAGCGTCTTCGCCTTTCCGACAAAGATCATCGTGTTCCATAGGTTGCCTTTGTCGAAAAGCTGGTTTGCAGTGGACCTATCGGGTTTTTCGACAAACCGTGAAACCCGGTACACTTGTTTCGTTCCGTTGCCGGTGATCCGTTCACCCTTGACAATCCAGCCATATCCGCCTTCAGACCGCTGCGGATCAACGCCTAAGAGTATGACAGACTGCGGATTGCCTGTTATAAACTCGGAGGAGAATTCAAGATGTTCAATAAGACTTTGCTCGTTCAATACGAAATGATCCGAAGGGAACAAGCACACCGTTGCTTCAGGATCGCGCTGGTAAACATGGAGGAGCGAATATAGTATAGCCGGACCAGTCTCGCGATTAAGCGGCTGGACGATTACAGCTCCCGGCGGACGATCAGCGAGCTGATCCTGGACGTATCGAAAATGATCCTTGCTCACGATAGTCAGGAGCTGCTCGGGTTTGATGAACTTTTCTGCGCGGTCAATGGTGTGCCTGAGCATCGAGCGGGTACCTGTAAAAGTACAAAATTGTTTTGGAGCGTCAGTGCCATAATTTAAGTGGACGAACGACTGAAGACGTTTTCCTTCACCGCCCGCGAGAATAATCCCCCATACCTTACATTTGTGATCAGACATGACTCTTTCTTTTTTTCCGATGTGCCATGCAGTTTTGTATGTCACCGTCGGTCCTTCTATGACAAAATGCATTGCCGGGTCTCGCCTGCCGTATTCGAGCCCGAGGTTCAATCCCACCCTTAATTGCTCAACATTCGTACAGGCGTGCGAATATTCGGACCGCCTTCCCGGGGCCGCGATAGTGCTTCTAAACTCTTCTCACAGAGTACGTATCACGGTGCGAAACCCGTGACTCGAAAGGTGACGCGCGCTCACTCTTAAGTCGCGTTCCGGATTTCCGGATCCGGCCCCAACTGTCGTTCGTAGTGGAAGTATACGCCCGATTGCGTCAGCAGAGAATGCCTCCAAGGGATGAAAAGAGAGCTACATCTCTCCGAGTGCCACAAGGGGTGCCGTCAAATCAAATTAATAGGAAAGGAGATTGGCGATGGCGCAGAGCACCGACGTCTCGGCATTCAAATCCGCTCACCACTTTTCAGACAACAAGCAGATGCGCAAGACGGCCCCATGTCCTGCTTTGCAGATGCGTCGGTAACGATGGTCTCTAACTTGTTAAGGGATGATTTTGGGCGCTTCTGATGTAATAGTACGGACAACGATGCGCACTTCTTTAAAGAGGACACCTATGACCGGCAGCTTCTATTTCCGAAAGTACTCTCGAACTTTCACGACGATCTGGTTGGCCGTCATCCGGTCAGCTGTTTCGATTCCTACAATGCGTCCATCGAGCTTGTCTTTTTTAAGACGCTTTTTCAGTTCACCCTTTGCCTCACCGGGACCAAATATCAGGATAGATTCCGCATCATGAATAGATGCAATTATCGCATCGTAATAAATGTTTAAATGTCCCGTAAATGCTTTCTCGCAGCTGTCACCTGCGGGCACTTGTCGTGCTTCATAGGTACCCTTAAGCGGTGAGCCATCGGAACGACGGAGCTTTTTTTCAACATCGGATAATATCAGTTTCATCCGCTCCCCGTTGTCCGTAACGGTTAAAATGATGGCCTTCCTTTGATCCTGACTGCTCCCCATCTTTGATCCAAATTGAATAAGAACAAAATCGTGGTTAATGTCAAGTGACTACTGTCCTTTGTCGTTCGATTAGGTTGATGAATTCCTCCGGCGTCTGGTAGTTCAGTGCAC
>JAJYIT010000050.1 GCA_021789975.1 Bacteroidota bacterium | reverse complement strand
TACTAGTCGCTGCGCTCGACGAAGAATACAGACGAAGAACACTTGACACCAAACAATTAGCTGCATAGATTTATGCCTCGGATAAACTTCGCCTTGTCAATTTCAACGGAGAAAGGGGCATCATCGTGAAAGGTGGTTTACTTGAAAACTACCCGAATCCCTTCAACCCGACTACAACTATCAGCTATGAGCTATCAACTAATGGCTTCGTTAGTCTTAAGGTTTACGATGCACTTGGAAGAGAAGTGGCAGCACTTGTCGATGAGACTCAAAGTGCAGGTGTCCACTCGGTAGTGTTTGATGCCTCAAGACTGTCGAGCGGAGTCTATTTCTACCGCTTGACTGCACCGGGCATTAATGAGGTTAAGAAGATGTTGATGACAAAATGACGATGTCATTTGGTCAGAAATCCGCCGTTCTCTTTGGCGGGCTGCCCACAAAGTAAAGTGTAGCCTACTTTGAGGAGAGTTTTGCCAACCGGCGAAACTCTCCTCTCTCGACCAGAAGCTTGCGGTGAAAAATGGAACGGAAGCTGTTGCGAAATGGCTGCGCGATAAGATACCGCCAGGTACGCCGGAAGATCACTGTTGATGCAGGATTTACCAGTGGCGTCTCGAAACAACAGAAGAGCATTGGATTCACCGATTGTGTGGCGAGACGATAGTGGCCTGAGGAAGTAATGCCAAAGCCTGTGGCTTGACAAAGGCTTTACCTCCACTTATTATGTGTAAAAGGATCATGCATGAAAAACATTACGCTTGCTTTAGATGAGAAGATCATCCGGGCCGGGCGTGAATATGCCCGCAAACACAACTTGACTCTGAATTCTCTGGTGCGGAAGCTTCTTGAACAGACCGTAACGCTGAACTCCACCAACTGGATTGAAGAATATTTCTCTCTGATGGATAATGCTAAACCACAGTTCCCCGTAAGGAATTGGAAGCGTGAGGAACTATATCGTGTCTAAAGTTTTCTTTGACACGAATATCCTGGTTTATCAAATCGACAATCGGAATTTGAAGAAGCGGGCGATCTGTCGGGATCTTTTCAAGGAGAGTGCGTCCAAAGGCGAAGCAGCGGTTTCCACGCAAGTCCTCCAGGAGTTTTACGTTACGGCAACAGTAAAGCTTCTTGTCAATCCGCTCCTTGCTAAGAGTCTGCTCCGCATAATGGAAAACCTGGAGGTTGTAACCGTTGGTAAAGACTTAATCAACGAGGCTGTAGATGTAAGTCTGCTGCATAAGATTTCGTTTTGGGATTCACTTATTGTCGTTGCGGCGGAAAGTGCCGCGTGTGAATTATTGTACTCGGAGGACTTGAATGCAGGTCAGGTCATCAGAAATGTCAGGGTAGTCAATCCTTTCATGTGAGTTGGCCCGGATTCAACGCTGACGCGGTGATTCGTGTCCGCTGGAGAAAATCCTCTTCACCATCTCTACCGCATCCATCGCATTCCTGGCGGAGCCATCTGCGTGTATTTCGTCGGCGAACTCTTTCGAGATCGGTGCACCTCCGACTATAATCGGGAGAGTAACACCGTTAGCCCGGAGATGCTCTATCACGGGCTTCATATAAGTCATCGTCGTTGTAAGCATTGCGGAGAGGCCGACAATGTCCGGGTGGTGTTGGGCAACGCCAGTGAGGAACTTGTCCGTTGTGCAATCAATCCCGATGTCGACCACGGTGTACCCGCTTCCCTGAAGCATTACCGAGACGAGGTTCTTCCCGATATCATGGATATCTCCCTTCACGGTGCCGACGAGCACTTTTCCCTTTGGCTGGTGTCCCGAACCCGCCAGCAGCGGCTCGAGTAGTTTCATCGACATCTTCATCGCTCTTGCCGCAACTAGAACGTTCGGCAGGAATATCTCGTTGTTCTTGAACCGCCTTCCCACAACGTCCATTCCCGGAAGGAGACCCTTTTCAAGTATCTCACCCGGACCTAAACCCGAGGCGAGCAGCTCGGACGTCAGCCTCTCTGAATCCAGATGCTTCCCATCGATAATCGCCTGGGAAAGCGAAGCAATACCATCTATCCCCATCTTTCTACCGCTTCCTTCAATAAAAGTATGTTCTCTCGTTTAACGGCAGGCGCAATCGAACATGCCGTGCTCAATATAAACCCGGACCCCTTTTTCCCGATCTCCAATCTCTTGCGGGCATCGGCAAGTATTAAATCTTCGGTGCCGCGCAGCAGCGTGTTGACGGAATCGACGTTGCCTTTTATGAAGCCTTTGCCGCGTGCGGCCTCGATCGCCGCGTCCAGCTCGACATCGCCGAGCGGAGGTGGATCGAGACATTCGAGACCTGAGATGCCGGCGTCGTACATCATTTGAAGCCTGTCGCCGATTGCGCCGCATGTGTGGATGTAGGCGTGAACTCCTTGACTCCTGATTGCACGGACTATTTCCGCTTCGAATGGCAAAACGAATTCCGAGTAGAAATCGGGCGAAATGAATCCTTCACCGGCAAAGGGAGAAGAGAGCTTGATCGCGTCGATTTTCGTCGCACACATTTCAACGGCGAGCTGGCTGATAAGTCTTGTGAAATGCCCGAGGATTTTTTTCGATTTCTCCGGCTCGTCTATCAGAGCTATCAAACCTTCCTGGTGTCCGATCAAATCGAGGAAGTAGTCAAATGGAGATGTGATTTCACCGTGAATTGAAAAATCTGCGCCTGCTCTGCCGACAATCTTCTCGATCGCTCCGAATTTGTTGGCCGGATTGATGTGGAAGTGAAGCCCCTGAGAAACCGGAATGTAGTCGAGCAAATCCGGAAGTGAATCTGGATCTATATCTCCGATTGCGGGCTTCGGGCGATCTGCTGAGATCAATTGCGGTAGATCGTTATTTGGAAACGACATTTCCGTTCCGTCATCAAAAACAACTTTCTCGCCGTCGGGTTCTTTCATCCGGGAAAGAACGTGTCTCGACCACGAGGGATCATGACCATGAAGACTTATTAGTATCCCGTCGAAACCATAGACCTGTCGGAGCTCGATGAGTCCGCGGATAAATGTATCTTCGTCGAACCAGAAGTTAACGGGTGAGACCTTCAGCTGCTGGAGCATATGACCGATGCTCATCTGGCACATGACCGGGGTTCGATCCGGATTCTGTAGGCTCATTGCAGCTCTCACACGCTCCCTGGAATTCATATCTGAAGCACAAGTTATCAATCAGGCTCTCAGAAAGTCAACTGACGAAGTGCGCCAACAGGCAACGTGTCGCTTAAGGTGTCGAAGTGTTTCGGAGCCTATTTTAACCTCAAGGTTCGTCGGGAACACTGAAGGTATATTTCATTCGTGCAAAAACTTGGTAAGCTCTCACTTCCGCCCGCCCGGAGGCAGGTGCAGGACGGCTAATTTGAAAGTGTGGGGTACCTCTCAACGGTGAGATCATACCGGAAGCAGGGAGTTAGAGAGCGGGAGTCGATAGCGACTGAAATCATGCCATGATGTGTGGTGCTGCTCAAATGGCAGGTCATAGTGAATCAAGGAATTATTCATTCAGAAAGTTTGTTTTAGATGAGAACCTTCAACCACCATAAATCTCCAGTACAAGAGGGAAGAGACGTTGGCTATTCAGCAGTACCAATTGTAATCGCGGGGAAAATACTAGTATGCAGAGTTTCTTAACTCGGCGTCCGCGGTTAGCGTATGAGTCGGACAGCAGCTTGTTTGAAAAGATGAGCAAGGGCGACCAGTATGCCACTCAGGAGTTGTTCTGCCGCTACTATAACAGTCTCTGCCGATTTACTCACAGGCTCATTCATCAGGAGCAGGATGTAGAGGATATTGTCGAGGCCGTGTTTGAGAAACTCTGGCTTGGCAGAGGAGAGATCCAACCCACCAAATCCGTTAGGTCTTATCTCTTCAAATCTGTCCAAAACCGGGCAATAGATTTCTTAAGAAAGAACCGCGATGTTCATACTTTATCTATCGACTGTGAGCATGGCACACAGGGGGAAGCCGCAGAGCCGGTATCATACTCTGATCCTATTCAGGACATGATCGACAAGGACTTCGCCGCTGCAGCTATGGAAGCGATCGAACGACTTCCTCGGAAATGTAAATTAGTGTTCACTCTGAAGAAACGAGAAGGATTGACTTACGCCGAGATTGCCGATATTCTTGAGATCTCGGAGAGAACGGTAGAAAATCAGATTGTCCGCGCTCTCAGACATTTGAGAGCAGATCTGAAGGATTTCCTCGTGTAGTGAAGTCCCCACGGGGTTGGGGATAAAAACTAAATTCTCTTCTTGAGTAGGGGTTTTCACGCGATTTATCGTCGTCGTATTTAGAGCCATGAAGACGAACCCTGATGTCCGACAACTGACCACACACACTTCTTCCGACCGCACTGAAGAGACAAAGAAGAAGAACAAAGTCGAACGATGGCTGACTTCCAGCCCGAAAAATCGCAAGATGCTCGATAAGCTGCAAAATATGTGGGAATGGTCTGAGCGCACCGATAACAAATGGGACACTGAACGGGCAGCGAAGAGGTTCGCAGCGATGATGGGAGGCTCTGCCGGTCCACCTCAAACAGGTGACGGTGTCAGGCTTTTCAGAATAGATCCGAAGCCGCCGGTTGCCCGCATCCGGCTTAAGACGTTCTCCCAGATTGCGGCGGCACTTGTCCTGCTCGCGGGAATAAGCTATGTCGTGCAGCGGCTGCGACAAAGTGCTCTACAGAAAGAAATTCTTGATGGGAACAAGAATTTCGTAATTGAAGAAGTCTCGACCAAACCGGGTCAGCAGGTAAGTCTGAATTTTGATGACGGGACTAAGGTCGTGCTGAATTCGGCAAGCCACCTTAGATACAGTGCCACGCCGAACGGCTCGCGTAACGTTTATTTACAGGGGGAAGCTTTCTTCGCCGTTGTCCATTCTCGTGCCCATCCCTTTATAGTTCATGTCGGGAATGAAATCATAAAAGATGTCGGTACAAAGTTCGACGTCAGTGCTTGGTCTGACGGTGCCAACACGCGAATCGCAGTAGTAGATGGAATCGTTTCGGTTCGGCCCGACTCCCGGACCAGGAAAGGCATCGTCGTATTGCGCAACCAGTATTGCGTTATAGACAGCGTCGGTGTGATTACTCCACCAACCCGTGCTAATGTATCGTGGTACACCGACTGGATGAAAGGTGAACTTGTGTTTCACGGTGCTCCGCTGAGCGAAGTATTCAGGCAAATTTGGAGGAGGTTTGGTGTCCACTGCGTGGTGAACGACAGGTCCATCCTTTCAAAGAGACTTACAACCATTTTCAGACATCGGGATCCACCTCAGCGGGTGTTGAGGATGATCGCCGTTTCTTTGAATCTGGGGTACAGATCGGTATCTACTGATTCCGTCGAGTTCATAGATTTGAGGAGTATTCAAGTGCATAGTGATACACGGGGAGCTGCTATAGGGTCCTAATTTGAGGTAAGGAGGGAAAATGAATGGTTAGAAACGGTCGCTGTTTAAGCTTTTTCTCGGTAATCATGGCATCCTGCCTTCTTCCGTCGGTCGTATGCGCCCAGCGAACGGAAGAGATTACCATGAAACCATACCATTTTGAAGCTCAGATCGATACTCCGGAGTCGACTGAGACAGGATTTCTGGCCCGTTTTCTATCGCTGAGTGTAAGCAAGAGTCCGCTGAGCAATGTTCTCGATAAGATTTCTTCGCTGGCAGGGGTAAGCTTCACCTATGCTACAGACTATGTTCTTGCCGCGAGGAAAGTCAGCGTGAACGTACGAGAAGTGACGTTGGCTGAGGCGCTGAATCGCGTATTGGCGGGAACGGACTTGAAGTGGGTCGCAATGGGTGGAGATCACATAGTGATAGCTCAGAAGGAAGATCCGAAGAGCGGCACGGGGTCGGTCAAGGGTCATGTGTACGCCATTGAAAACAAGACAGCACTTCCCGGTGCCACGGTTTTGGTCAAAGGAACGAGCGTCGGAGCGGCCTCAGATATGAACGGCGCCTTCGTAATCCATAATGCCCCTTCCGGAGAACAGACCATCGTGGTTTCCTATGTTGGTTATCTTTCGACGACAGAAAAGGTTGATGTTCCGGCAAATGGGACGCTGGAGAAGAACTTCTATCTTCGTTCTACTACCGTGCAGGGAAAGACGGTGGTCGTGAGAGCACAGGCCGAGGGACAGATGGAAGCGATAAACCAGCAGCTTTCGTCGAACAAGATAGTAAACGTCGTCTCAGCCGCCAGGATTCGGCAGCTGCCTGATGCAAACGCTGCCGAGTCGGTCGGCAGACTCCCGGGTGTTTATCTTCTCAGGCAGGGAGGTCAAGGATACGAAGTCTCCATAGACGGATTGCAGCCCAAGTATAACCGGGTCGAGATTGACGGCGTAGAGATGGCCGCGACAAGCAGCAGCGACCGGGCCGTGAACATGAGCATGATTTCATCAAACATGCTTAGCGGTATCGAGGTTTTCAAAACCGTGACCCCCGATATGAATGCGGCCGTACTGGGAGGCGTTGTGAATTTTCAAATCAGGGAAGCGAGACAGACCTCTTCCGGCGCACCGGAGATTGAACTATCGGCGCAAGGTGGATACGAAGGACTCCGAAATCAATTTGGCGACTACAATTTCTCCGCCACCGTCGGGAAAAGGTTTCTAAACCAGCGACTTGGAATTCTCGCGCAGGCAGTTGTCGACCGGGAGAACTTGTCAAGCGATGTTTTAGGAGCCAGCTATATCCTCAAGACCTTTGTGCCAGGGCAGTATAACCCGATGCTTCTTACCGATCTCACCCTCAGCTTTATCCCGAGTATCACGCACCGGTACGATGGAACTATCAATATAGATTACAGGCTGCCCGAAGGTAAGATCGATTTTATGAATTTCTTCAGCGGCAGTAATACGAATACGCAAACGATCAGCCAGGATTATGCCGTTGGGCAAGCAAATCAGATTATCGACAGAGCTGCTTACTTGCCGCAGCAGCTTGATGTTTTGACAAATCTTCTTGACTTCAAAGATCGGCTGTTGTCATTCGATCTGGATGCGAAGATTTCTCACTCGCTCTCAGAAAATATTTCTCGCGGTGGGTGGGGTGTAACTTTCCAGGAGTATCCAGCAGGGCTGGGTACTATCTCACAGTCCTTGCCACCGCAATTGATTGCGCAGGCCGCTTTGCCAAAACTTGACCCGAAAATCATGCAACTCTTGAATATCAACACCAGCAACAATATTACAATGCAAAGGAATATTGCCGGGGCCATCGACATTACGAAAAGCATAAACGTTTCAGATTTCGTCTCAGGATTTTTGAAGTTTGGCGCAAGCTATCGTTACACGCACCGTTCTTACAGTAGCAGCGACGCGGGCGGCGGCTTAGGTTTCGACGCCTCAACCACCGTTTACAGCTCAATCATTCATGCCTATCCATGGATGATGCAGCCACCTTACAACCTCGATCCGACGAAGAGCTCGACGCTTCCAATAACTGTGTTCGAAGACCCGAATTTCAGCTACGGGAATTTTCTTAATGGCAGCTATACGATGGGTCCTGCGACAAATCTCAATTTCTTATCGCAGATAGTGAATTTCGTCTATCAGGGAGCTGCTAAAGCCGGCTGGCAGTCATGGGGTTTCTCTCCTGACCCTTATGGCAACATCGCCAACAACTATTCCGGAAATGAGAATGAAAGTGCTGCATATGCCATGGCAAGGGTTAACATGGGATCTCAAATAACGCTGATAGGTGGAGCTCGATATCAGGGTCTCGCTACATCGTACCGGACCGCGAGGATTAAAGATGCAAACCTAACTACTATTTATTATCCGGCTGTATATCCTCATCATGATACCACAATCGATCAGTATCATGGTTATCTTCTGCCTGACGTGAGCCTGACGTACAAGCCGCTTTCATGGTTCATCGTACGACTGTCTTATACCAATACACTATCCTACCCCGACTTTACCGCCATTATACCGGCAATCGACATCTTCACGTCATCAAAAACAGTTGCGTGGAACAACTTTGCGCTACGACCGGCTCGTTCGGAAAACTATAATGTGCAGCTCTCTTTCTTTAACAACGCTGTCGGACTATTGACCGTCGGCGGATTTCTGAAGAGAATCAATGGCATGATATTCCCGCAGAGTTCGTTCATCTCCAATCCATCTCTGTATCCCGGTCTGGATTCCACCCAGGCAGCATTTCAACTGAACACTTATTTGAACAATCCTAATCAGGTGGAAGACTGGGGTGCATCGCTTGATTGGCAAACGCACTTCTGGTATCTGCCCGGATTGTTGAGCGGACTCGTGTTCAACGTCAACTACACCCACATATTCTCGAGTGCAAAATACCCGTACTACTTCACAAGGAGCACCTATGTTTACCCTAACGTTGTTACAGAACATATTGACACGCTCTATACCGACCGCCTAATAGACCAGCCCGATAACATCGTTAATCTGTCTGTCGGGTATGATTATCAGGGTTTCTCTGTCCTCGTATCCATGATATACCAGGCGAACATATCGACCGGAACAAATTTCTGGCCTGAACTTCGTCCCCAGAAACTCTCATATCTGCGCTGGGACTTGACTGCCAAGCAAAATCTGCCATGGCCCGGTCTGGTCGTTTACCTTAACCTGGTTGATCTGAATAACGCAAGCGATACTTATGTGGTTCAGGGAACGGGATTCCCTACTTCTGAAAGCGATTATGGCTCAGTCGCTCAATTAGGACTTAGATGGACTTTGCAATAGAAGGAAAGCAGGAGCATGTTCAAACAGAATAAATGATGTTCGGTGTACCACCATCGGGCATCAGAAAACCAAAAGGAGAATCATCATGAGTAAAATCGTTATCACATTATTGCTGGCGGCCGGTACGGTACTTTACCTGGTTCCGCGCCCGTCGTCCGCCCAAACATCGTCCGACACTCTTTATGTGTCCGCGCTGCCGCCGGGCAATATTAACACTGTTATTGCCGGTGATACCTCTGCAACAGGAGCGCGGAACGATCCCAATCGGGTGTACGTGCTACAGCAGACCGGAAGTGCAGACACGACATATTTCTTTACCGCTCCGATTTACTTGACGACCAATTACACCTTGACTATAATAGGAAAGGACAATCCGGTTACCGGCATGCCTCCGGTGATTGAGCCGTACATCCTTGGAGACAACTCTACGCCCGCTCCCTTCACCGAATGCAGGACCGGGAACATTAGTGTTGATAATCTTTACTTCCTGGGCAAACGGACCGACGGAGTGATAGCGGCTGGAAACAACAGATTCTTTGACGGGACGCCGGTGGGTTCGTGGCTGCGAATCAATCACTGCGTGTTCGACGAGTTCACAAAGGAACCCGATGCCATAATTAGTTACGGCGGTGATAGTAACAGCTTCTATATTAAGAATACTGAATTCCGGAATTTGCAGGATCAAGCCTTCTGGCAGCCGACTGTTATATTTGCCGAAGCTGCTGACACTATGGAACTCGTCAACGACACTTACTTCGGCATCGGGATTGGGATATGGGGTAATGATAATCTTGGATATTTATTATTTCAGCACAACACAATGGTGGGATGTTCCTGGTGGCCTTTCCGTATATATCAGGTTGACACCGCAATCATATCGGATAACATATTCTATGGCACCTACGCAGGGGGTCTGGATTCCGCTTCTATTAAGTACGGCGGGTTGGGGAATGAACCTCCATCGGTAATATCGCTTGACTCCCTCTTCCAGTTTGCCTTGCCGCCGTACAACGAAACTGAGGCGGGCAGACATATCGTTGTAGAGAACAACGCCTATTTCTGGCCAAAAGGAATTGACTCAACCATCACAGCAATAGATGACACCGCCAAGAATAAGATCGTTCCACCCACTTGGATGAACGGTATGACAACAGCGATGTTTTCGAATAAGACAGCTTGGCCCGGCCTGAGTGAAGCAAACAATGACAGTGTTGATCCGGGGTTTTCAGCGGCTATCGTAAACTCAATGGTTTCCGGCTTGGACTCGTTTACCGTGGCACGCTGGAACGGAACGGTTTCCACTTCTCCTCTCTGGAGACAGTTCATAACCAATCCCGCGAACGTGTTCGGGCCGGTGAACAAGAACTGGGCCTCGGTCCAGGGATATCCGGTTCCGGAGAATCTCGCATATTCAAACGTAACGCTGCAGACGGCAGGTCAGGGCAACTATGCATTGGGTGACTTGAACTGGTACCCTTCACAGTTGAAAGAATGGGAAGCGGGGAATGCTGTGAATGCTGTTAACCAGAATCCGGCGCAAGTTCCGGAAAAGTTCAGCCTGAATCAGAACTATCCGAATCCATTCAATCCTTCGACGGATATTAAGTTTACACTTAACCGACCCGGGATTATGAGTCTCAGAATTTATAATATACTCGGACAACTGGTTAACGTTGTCGCCCAGGGATTCAGGCCTGCAGGGTCGTATTCTTACAACGTCAGCATGGACAAATATGCCAGCGGCGTGTACTTCTATACGCTCCAGCAGGGTTCGAACATCATGACGCGCAAGATGTTGTTGTTGAAATAAAGACAATTACCAGGCGAGGTACGTGCCTGCAAGCCGGAGTCCCTATCTGCGGACAGGCGCAGGCTTGACCTCGCCTACTAATCTATGGGTGATTAAGTGTCATCTCTTGTCTACAAGGCTTTCGTTGTAAAAAGTAATCTGGGAAGAATGAAAACCTCACTCTCATTGATTTCGATCAGCTTTCTAACACTGTTCGCGCTTGAAGTCGGTTCTTGCCAGCGGATCCAGTCGTCTGCAAGTGTTGTGAGCAATACATATTCCGCAACATGGGACACCTTGAACGCGAACGACAAACAATTGCTCGACAAGATTGAGAAAGCAGCTTTCGAATTCTTCTGGAACGGAGTAAATCCCAACACAGGTTTAGGAGACGCTTCACCGACCATTCCTGATCGCGTGAGCATTGCCACCGAAGGCTTTGCTCTTTCGGCGATCTGCATTGCCGACACCAGAGGATGGATAAGCCACCAGCAAGCATATCAGCGCGTCCTGTTGATACTGAATAGTTTCTACAGAGACACCACTAACTCGAATGACTTCTATGTAAGAGGTTATAAGGGGTTGTTCTATCATTTTGTGAGCATTGCAACGGGACAAAGATTTGGAAACAGCGAAGTCTCGACAATTGATTCCGGAATGCTCATGGCCGGGGTACTACAGTGTATGGAGCATTTCAAAGGAACGGCTGTCGATACTTTGGCCCGGGAACTATACCTGGATGCGGACTGGACTGCGTTTCTTACATCCGGTGGTGGAATTGCAGGACAGTGGACTCCTGAGAACGGATTCTCCGGCGAGTTTACAGGATACAATGAATATATACTTGTCTATCTTCTGGCACTGGGCTCTCCAACTCACCCGATTCCGGCTACCAGTTGGAGTGTCTGGGCAAGTACTTATCGGTACATCAATCCTTACGGGACGGGAGCTTTCCTAACCCCCGGCGGTTCATTTAACCCGGACGCCTACCTGTACCAGTTTCCCGCATGTTGGTTTGATTTCAGTGGAATAAAAGATAATTATGCCGATTATTGGCAGAATGCAGTCAATGCACTGACGGTCAACCGGCGCTTTTGCATCAGCTGGGCACAGCGAAACTCCGCCGATACCCTTCTTTGGGGATGGACTGCTTGTGACGGAGAAAACGGATACCTGGGTTACGGAGTGTCCTTCAACGGGACCGTGGCTCCATCGGCAGTCGCCGCATCGCTGCCGTTTGTCCCGACGCTTGCATTGCCTACTCTCGTATATATGTATGATAAATATTCAAATAAGATTTGGAGCCCGTACGGATTCACCGACTCATTCAACCCGAAAGAGAATTGGTATGATACCGGGTACACCGGCATCGACGAGGGGAACATGGTGCTTATGATGGAGAACTTCAGGAGTGGCGGAGTGTGGAATGAGTTCATGAAGATAACTTACATTCAAACGGCCCTGCAAAAGGCCGGCTTCCATAGAACGAGGCCCTGACTTAGTGGAGGCTAAACAAAAAAAGGAACACGGATTTTGCGGATCAAAACGGACCTGCTTGACGGTCTATGACTCCGACGAGTCGCAGACTCATAGAGCAGGCAGGTTTTTGAGCACCTGTGGCGCCATAATGCATACCCATATACAATAACTGAGCGGCCACATGGCTCTTTTTTTGATATTATTCTTATCCGCGGTAATCTGTTCATATCAGTGTGAATCAGTGTGCCATCTTTTTCCTTTGGTGCGTAATGTCAACTTGCGCTCGAAATAGAATACCGATTAGTACCGTAATAATTCTTTTCTGCCTCACTTCTATCACTCTGTGCCAGGATAAAACTCCGATCTATCTGAATCCCGATCAGCCGATCGGCGCAAGAGTGGGGGACCTGATTTCAAGAATGACGCTGAAAGAGAAAATCTCACAGCTGGGAGCTTTTGAACCTGCCATTCCTCGATTAGGCTTAAGTGCATACACGATCGGAGCCGAATGTCTTCACGGAGTTGTGACGACCAACCCGAGTATCCCGACAACTGTGTTTCCACAAGCTATCGGAATGGCGAGTACTTGGGATCCTGGTTTGATATACAGAGTTGCTCTGGCAATCTCGGACGAAAGCCGGGCACTCGCGAACAAAGATGACAACAAGAGGTATCTCACTTTCTTTGGGCCGGTCATCAACATGGCCAGAGATCCGAGATGGGGAAGGGTGCAGGAAACTTACGGAGAGGATCCCTACTTGACCTCACGCATCGGAGTCGCCTTCGTCAAAGGGCTTCAAGGCAACAATCCGAGGTATCTCAAGGTTGCATCCACTTTGAAACACTTTGCGGTCTATAGCGACGAGTGGGGACGGCATTGGAGTTCGGCGAATGTCGGTGATGATGTATTGCACGAATACTACCTGCCTCAATTCAAAGCTTGTGTTGCTGATGCTGATGCACAATCGGTGATGGCCGCTTTCAACTCGATCAACGGTGTTCCGTGTACGGCAGATAGAAAATTGTTGACGGGCATTCTGAGGAATGAGTGGGGATTCAAGGGCTACGTCATTTCAGACGCTGGAGGTATCAGGGACCTGTACGACAGGCACCGATATGTTGGATCGCCGGAAGAAGCGGCCGCGGTGGCCCTCAATGCCGGGGTTGATGTGGATCTTCGCGGAAGTACATATCAGGGCTATCTCATGAAAGCGGTCAAGGACGGGTTGGTTTCAACAAAGGAAATCGATACGGCTCTCGCAAGGGTGCTCGCGGTCAAGTTTCGATTGGGCATGTTTGATCCACTGGGAATGGTTCCCTACACCAAAATTCCCTACAGTGATGTCAACAGCGAAGCGCACAAAGAACTGGCTTTACGAACGGCACTCGAGTCGATCGTTCTTCTCAAGAATGAGAAGCAATTACTGCCGGTATCGAAAAATGTGAAATCGATTGCCGTCATCGGACCGAATGCCGCGGTATGTCAGTTCGGCACCTACAGCGGAATCTCCTCCGACTCCATAACTCCGTTACAAGGAATAAGAAATGCCGTCTCTTCAGGGACCAAGGTAATGTACGCGAAAGGCTGTGGAATTTGGGCGACGATCCAATCGAAGTATTTGACGCCGACCCGTGCGAACCCAGACCAACATGGCTGGAGGGGAGAATACTTTGACAACATGTATTTATCCGGGAAACCGATCCTGGTACGAATCGATAGAGAAATCAATTTCAATTGGCGATGGGGTACGCCTGACGCAAGTATTCATCGCAACAATTACTCTGCTCGCTGGACTGCTACACTTGTCCCTCCGGTCACAAGAACTTACCAGTTCCAAATGAATACCGATGACGGCGGTCGCCTTTATGTTGACGGGAAATTACTCATCGACCAGTGGAACGATCAGTCACCTGATACTTATACAGCGTCTATCAAACTGGATGCCGGTCATCCATACAAGATCAAGATGAAATATTACCAGGATGTGGACAACGCTTGTGCACATTTGGGATGGGATTATGAGCCGTCGATAGAGCAGGCCGCAAAAGTTGCAGGCGGAGCCGACATGGCGATAGTATTCGTAGGTGAAAGCAGAAGCGTGCAGGAAGAAAGCCATGACCGGCCCCACCTACGGCTCCCTGGTGTCCAGGAAGATTTGATCAAGGCGGTTTATAAAGCTAATCCAAGAACGATAGTGGTCCTGATCAACGGCGCTCCGCTGTCGATTGACTGGACAAAGGCGCATATCCCGGGAATTATCGAGGCATGGTTTCCTGGCGAGGTAGGCGGCAAAGCGATTGCAGATGTGCTGTTTGGGGATTACGATCCCGGCGGCAAACTCCCGGTAACGTTTTATAAATCGGTCGCCCAACTCCCGCCGTTTTACGATTATGACGTCAGGAAGGGAAGGACTTATATGTATTTGAGAGAGAAACCGCTGTTTCCTTTCGGATACGGACTGAGCTACACAAAATTCAAATACAGCAACCTGGAGATAAAACCGCGAATGATCAGCTCAACAGGAACAATTCAAGTTAGCGTGGAAGTCCATGACGTCGGCGACCGCGGAGGAAGCGACGTCGTTGAGTTGTATCTTCACGATACGATTCCCGGAATGAAACGGCCGATAAAGGAACTCGAAGGTTTTCAGCGGGTCAATCTCCAACCCGGAGAAAAGAAGAAGATCCAATTCATCCTTGCGGCAAACCAGCTCGCCTTTTATGACAGCAGGTCGAAAAGATGGAAAGTGGATCCCGGCAAATTCACCGTCATGATCGGCAACTCATCCGCTGACATAAAATTGACCGACTCGTTTGAAGTGCTGAAGTAAAATGCTCCATGACGTGGTCTCAACGAAAGAATCAGCAGTTCCCCTCATTCATTCGATCATATAAGGCGAAGTTATGGATACGTTCCCGATATTACCGAGATCCGGTGTCTTTAGCGTCTTACAAATGATTTTCTGGTAGTGTCTCAGTTTTAGTCGCGTCGTCACCCCGAACCCTGGACTGATACGCTCCAGGTCAGGCTTGTTTCGGGGTCTGAAAAACAGATGCTGGACCAAGTTCAGCATGACCAAATGCATCAAACCGATACACTACCGATTTTCTTATTGCACGAGATGACCAGTTTGTATAAAATGACTTGGTACCAAATCGTTGGAGAAAGAAATGCATCTCGATCAGGTTATCCAAAACCTTCCGGTCTCATTTACAAAGCGTGGCAGTTCGTTCGTAGCACTTTGCACAATTCTGCTGTTAGTTTCACACACAATGTCTTTTGCGGCAGGACGGCCATTAAAATCGCATGATGCCGACACTACAGTCTATTTGAACCCAGGGCTTCCGGTTGAGGAGCGGGTCGATAACCTACTGAGTCGCATGACCCTCGGAGAAAAGATCGGGCAGATGTGTCAGTATTCCGGATTCGCGTCCGACTCGAAACAGCTTGCGAGAACGGGCCAGGTCGGTTCCTTTCTCAATGTAGTCTCGCCGAAGGAAATCGATGAGATCCAGACTGCTGCCGTCAAGGATTCGAAGCTCTGGATACCGATACTATTCGGACTTGACGTGATCCACGGGTTTTCAACAATCTTCCCGATTCCGCTCGCGGAGGCTTGCACCTGGGATCCGGAAATTGTGAAGGAATGTGCGGCGGCTGCGGCGGAAGAAGCGCACTCGCAGGGAATCAGGTGGACTTTCTCTCCAATGGTGGATATTGCCCGCGATCCGAGATGGGGAAGGATTGCCGAAGGTGCGGGCGAAGATCCATATCTTGGAATGGTGATGGCGCAAGCGTATGTCAGAGGATATCAGGGCGATAGTCTGTCTCCTCATAGTAAACTTGTTGCATGTGTAAAGCATTATGTCGCTTACGGAGCAGCTGAAGGCGGGCGCGATTATAACACGGCAGAAGTCTCCGAAAGAACACTCAGGGATGTCTATCTACCGCCGTTCAAAGCTGCTATCGATGCGGGAGCAGGTACCATAATGAGTGCGTTCGACGATCTCGACGGCGTGCCCGCAACTGCCAACCCGTTCACGCTTAGGACGATTCTGAAAGACGAGTGGGGGTTCAAAGGCTTTGTCGTGAGCGATTGGGATGCGGTCGGCGAACTGATAGCTCACGGTATTGCCTGCGACTCTTCGGAGGCAACAAAGAAGGCCGTTGAAGCAGGGGTGGATATGGATATGGTCGGTCCGTACCACAGTCATCTCGAAGCGTTGGTGAAATCCGGCAAAGTACCGATGAATGTGATCGACGATGCGGTGCGAAGAATCCTGCGTGTGAAATTCAAGCTGGGACTCTTCGAGAATCCGTACGTCGATGTTCAAAAAGCGAAATCTGCACTCATGCTGCCGAAATATCTTGAGCTTGCTCGTCGGGAGGCGCGAGAGGCGATCGTTCTCCTGAAGAACGAAGGAAATATTTTGCCACTTAGCAAGCGCATGAAGTCCCTTGCGGTGATAGGTCCGTTGGCGGATGACCAAATTGATATGCTCGGTTGCTGGCATTGCCAGGGCCAACCAGGCCCTGTCGCAAGCGTACTTGCCGGTATCAAGTCGAAATTGGCATCAGGGACGAAAGTGTTTTATGCAAAGGGATGTGGGATCACAGACACTTCCACGGCGGGCTTTGCCGAAGCTTTGAGAGCAGCGAAGAAAGCAGATGTAGTCGTAATTGTGGTTGGTGAAAGCGGAGACATGACGGGCGAAGCCGAATCGCGATCCTCGTTGAACATCCCGGGCGTGCAGGTGGAGCTTGTCAAGAAAATCGTCGCGTTAGGCAAACCGGTCGTTGAAGTGCTCATGAACGGGCGCCCTCTTTCAATTTCATGGTCGGCAAAGCATGTCCCGGCGATCGTAGAAAGTTGGTTCTTGGGAACTGAAGCGGGGAACGCCATAGCTGATGTTCTTTTCGGAGATTACAACCCCAGCGGAAAACTAACCACTTCATTTCCAAGGACAGTCGGACAGGTCCCGATTTATTATGACCACATGAACACGGGACGTCCCCCATCACCGACAAATCACTTTTCTTCCAAGTATATCGACCTGCCAATTGGCCCGCTGTTCCCGTTTGGGTTCGGTCTGAGTTATACAACCTTCAAGTTCTCAAGCCTGCACGTAGCGGAAGACCCGGCTGGAGCCGATCATTTTATCGTTACATTTGACGTGACGAACACGGGTAGTCGCAGCGGCGAGGAGGTCGCGCAGATGTATTTTCGACAAACGTGTACCTCCGTCACCAGACCGGTCGAGCAGCTCGCAGGGTTCCGGAGAGTGAAGCTGGCACCTGGACAAACCAAGAAGGTGAGTCTTGTACTGACGCCCTACGAGATGTCTTTCCACAATATGCAGATGAAGCGTGTCGTCCAATCGGGCCCGCTCGAAATAATGGTTGGTGGAAACTCGGTGAACCTCATCTCGACGACTGTGAAGATTCCGCGCTCGATGCCGGTTGGCGACAAAGTGGAAATACAGGAATAGAAGGAGTTTATCCTGAGTTCCGCGAGGAGAATTGTACCATCCTTCTTTAGATCTGCCGCATCCTTTGCAATAGTGGCATTGACCCTGGCTTGATAAATCTGACAGATCTCCCGCCATTTGGTCAACGCATATAGCCATGAAGCAGCCGGGAGTAAAAACACGGTCAGGTCGAACTTCGATCTGACAAGATCTCCAAACGAGAATTGCACCGTGACGCGGGAATGAATTTCGCGTAGCTGAGAGCCGCCTATCAATAGTGCGCCTATGATTTCAATCTAACTGCCCAGCTTGTCAATACCGCCCAATACTTCCCGTGACCTACATCTGCAACTTCATTACTTCGGTGCCGGGTGAAAAGAGGTCAATCAGGATGGAGGTACAAAATGCGGATACCAGAGGCGAAAAGCAAAAGGCTGTTGTGGTGGGACTTAATGTGGTGTAGGGTAGCCAATTGATGCCTTGGGAATTTGACGCACAAGATTTAAATTTCATTCCGATAAGTTTTCGACTTTGCCCGGTGGTGTAATTGGCAACACGCCTGACTCTGGATCAGGAAAGTCAAGGTTCGAGCCCTTGCCGGGCAGCCCTTTTTGGAGTATTGAATTTTGGATTCTAAGTTATGAATTGTGTCGAACCATCCCCGAATTTGAAATTGAGAATTGATAACTTAGAATTACCGCGGCGCTATCGTCTAGTGGCCTAGGACGTCGCCCTCTCAAGGCGAAAACACGGGTCCGACTCCCGTTAGCGCTACATCAATCCAAATAATTCCCACATCTAAATTCAATTCCGCGTGTTTTTCCGTCGACTTTTTGTCCATTGTGGGGAATCTCCAAAATCAAATCGGATTTGATAGCACTAGTTTGCGCACCACTTCTCGTAAGTGACGAACATCTGGAGGCGACGATGTATATGTCAAAACACAAGAGTGGTGTATACTATATCTATTTTAGCTCTAATGGCAGAAGACGGAAGATTTCAACAAAGGCTCGTGTAAAATCTGATGCACTGAAGTTCTTGTCAACTTTCCGACGGGAATTGGAGATGCGAAATGAGCCCAAAGCAATCCCTATTACGATCCAGAAGTTCTCGTTTGAATTCCGTCGACAATTTGAGCCTGGGCATTCGGCTAAATCAATGGCGGACTACGTGACAACATTTCGACAACTAGAGAAGCACTTTGGAAATGTCGAGCTGACTACTCTCAACAAGAACTCGATCAGCGAGTACTTGGTCGGCCGAATTCAGCACACTTCCGTATATGCTGCCAGGAAGGACTTCATAAATTTATCAGCGAGCTTCAATTGGGCGGTAAGAAATGGTTATTTGCTGGCGAATCCGTGCTCAGGGGTCGCAAAACCGAGAGTCCCGGAGAAGTTGCCTAACTTTTTCACCGTGGCAGAATTCGAGAAATTATTGAATTCTATTCACAGCCAGGATATGAAGGATCTCGTAACTTTCGCCGTTAACACCGGACTGCGGCAGATGGAACTCCTTACGCTTGAATGGAGACAGGTGAATCTGCCTTCACGCATAATAGTGCTGGATAATCATGGGCACATTACCAAGGGCAAGAAGATTAGAAGTGTGCCACTAAATGAGAAGGCAACGTCGGTCCTGATGTCGAGGAAAATCAGATCGACAAGTGACATTGTGTTCACCTTTGATGGGCAGATCGGAGAGCAGCACCTTGTTAGTCAGAAGTTCAAAAGATGCGTGAAGAGAGCAGAGATAAATCCGAAGCTGAACTTTCACAGCCTTCGCCACACCTTTGCCAGTTGGTTGGTTCAGAGAGGAGTATCGATTTATCAAGTATCCAGGCTCCTTGGACATTCGAGTGTAAACATCACTGCCGTTTACTCGCACTTGCAGCCTGATGATCTGCGAGAGTCTGTTGACAAATTACCGCTAACATCGGTATGATTGCAATAGATACAAAAAAGCCCCGCCAGTTTCTGACGGGGCTTCTGATTAATTTTCTTTCAGATTCAAAAATACATTGTGTGTGTTTTCGTTTCTTCGCCACTTGAATCCAAGATAAAGCGCAGCAGCTATAAAGGCTCCGTTGGGGACATGGTTGTTTTCGATCCCCCGGTCCTTCAGCCACCGTTCGACCCTATGTTTGAAATAGTAGGATGTTGCTCTTCTTTCAAACCGCTTAGTCTTTTTCTGCATGCTTAGCCAATCGATACTATGATTGAAGGCTTCAACCTCGTTAAGCAGTTCGGCCTTTTCTGATACGAGATCTTTGCCTTCAGCTGGTCCGTATCCCTCGGCTGTAAGCCATGGATATTGATCTAATAGTTTCTGTATTTTTGTTTTACTGATGGAATAATTTTCCATGTTTTTTAATCTCCATATTTGGTTTTTAGGCCGATTCCCGGGCAAGAGTTAAAAATGCCCGGAAAATCGACAAGTAATTACTTATATATATTTTCTTTTTCCTCAACCTATTAATAGGCTAATAATTCTTAATTCTTAATGTTTCTTCGTTTTCACACTGATTTCGCGGAAAACGGGATTAAAAATCAATTAAGAATCACGATATCTGGTTAGCGATTCCGAATACGAAGACTTGGTTATTACGGGCCTTATCGGATTCGACCTTCAGCTTACAAGTACTTCTTAGAGTACTACTGAAGTTCTTCTTGCCTACAGGCTTATAACCGAATCTTTGCGTCCAGTTGTAATACCGACCGTATAATTCCGAGAGCTTCACAGATCCGTTGGGATCGGCCTCGCATCTCTCTTCGATGTATTCCACAACGCTACTTAGATCTGACATCGCTGAGTTTTTCATCCTGGATACCTTCGCAGGAGCGTCAAAGTTAATCGCTCCCTGAGCATCATAAATCGACGGCATCACAGACACTACCCGATTGAATATTCCGGAAAGTTCGGCGCCGAGCTTCTCAGAAAGCTTCGTATCCATATTGCTTCCGTTGAATTCTTTCGGAAAGTTGATAAGTTCGAATCGCTGCATCACCGCGTTTCCGACCTCGGAAAACCGGGGCAGCTCGTTGGCCATGATTATGAGTCGAGCATTATTCACAAACGAGACTTTATCTTTGAACTTCTTATCAGCTGCGATCGTGTCTCCACCGCTTAGCTTCTTCAGCATCGCGATATCGACATCGCCCATCTTCAGCTCTGAAGAGAAGTTCACAAGCTTGTCTTTCAGATTGATCGCCGAGAAATGGCTGCCGACGAGATCATCGATACTTTCGTTCGACACGTTTGCCATTCCTAGCATCGTGGTGATCAGGTTCGCCAGCGTGCCTTTACCGTTACGACCACTGCCATACCAGACCCAGATCTTTTGGAACGCGTAGGTCGGGATCAGTAGATATGCCCACACCTTCATGATATAATCGGTGATGTCTCTATCACCATCGAAAATATCAAGTATGAACTTATCGAAAACCGGACACTTCGCGTTTGGATCGTATCTGAAAGGCAATTGAATATTCGACATGAAACTCTTGCTGTGTGGTTCCAGTTTGCAGGTTTCCAAATTGAATATCCCATTTTGAAGATTGATCCGACGCATATCCGAGTTGAACAATCCGTCGAATCGCATTCCAGACTGAGTCTTCATTCGATCAACCAGCGCGTTGAGCCGGTTATTAGTAATCAGGTCTTTGGGCCAGTAGTAAGGCATGAAATTTTCGAGAAGACATTTTACTGCATCGTCTTTTAGCGCCACGTAAACTCCGGACTTGTACTGATAGAACGACTGATCGTTCGAGCTGTAGACGACGTTATCAAAATGCTTCAGGATCTTTTCGACTGCGTAACTTTCGGCGAAGGATTTTCTTTTATCATCCGTCTCGGAATCGTAAGTCCACGAGAATGCTATTGGGCTTCGTCGGTTAATGGCTTTTATGGCAGGGCACAGATTGTCTTCGCCGCAGATCGTTTTACAGAGCTCCGGCTTATAAGCATTCCGCGCCATCGTATCCATATAGTATTCCGTTTTCTCACGGTCGTAATTATCCTGCTTTGCAAGTAAGTCGTGGACTTTACGTTTTCCATCTTCCCCAAACTCTGTTAAGACAGTTCCCAGCGCAACGCGCTCTTTATGGCCTATAGCTTCACCTGTTTTTGATTTCTGTTCTATCAACCGAAGTACCCGACATCGTTTGAAAAGTAGGCCTATCTTCGCCGGTTCCGGTTTGGAATGGGAGGTGTCGGATGCCTTTTCTTCAGCTTGATTGTTTACGGCAGGATCGGTAAGATCGTCCTGCTTTAAGCGTCGTTCGCACTCATGCTTCAGATCGGATAGGCTCTGTACAAAAGTCAGTCCGGTGGGCATCGGAAGTTCGCGCGGAGATGAGGCCAGTGTTTTAATACCTTCAAGTGACAGCCCGTTAAGCTCGTCAGGCGTTAACGGCATAGTAAACAAACCGCTGACGCCGTGCCTGGTATTCTCTATCCTGTACAAAGCTACATGGTAGTAAATATCGAGATCTACCACATCTTCAAATCCTGCACTGATTGCCCTGGCTATCAGCGCCTGCAACCGTGGTAGTTTGTCGGATGGATCAAAACCACCAAACAGTTCGGCAGGAATCTCAATATGGAAACCTTTATTTCCACTGAACTGGATCCTGAGATGCTCGGGATTTACAGAGAAGTCGATCTCGAGCCTGTTTACGAGCCCCCGTGTTATATCGAGTGCCCGCTGCAAGTCATCTTTTACGTCGATGTCAAGGACAAGCTCACTGGCAGCAACGGCAGCCTTATAACCGGATACCGTTTTCTTCTGCCGGATGGTCTCCTGTGCTTCGGCGTACTTAATTATATCGGTTGTATGCTGGTACAGCGACCGGAAAGATTCGATTTTTCCGCTAAGCTGTTCGGCATAATCTATAGTATTGAAATTATTTCGGTTAGATACCGAACCTATTGAGTATTCGCGAATATTGAAGTCGCGAGCATTGAGTTCTTTCATTGAATTCATAAAACATAATTGTTCCTTTTCTCCGGCCTGCCTGCAGGGCCTTCCCGCAGGCAATATTGCCGGAATATATTTATGGGTTTAAGGGTTTATCAGTTTAGCATCTTAAGCAGCGGCCTTAGGGTACTCATGCCACTGACGGCCATCGAGCTTATCTCCCAGGGCCTTTGGGTATTTTCCGGAGTACTGCTTGAAGAAGAACGGAACGTTCTTTCCGACGCACTGGTCGCGTAGTTCACGAGCCCAGTCGACCTCCATCGTTCTGAACTTTTCTCCGGACTCGCCACCTACGACGACCCAGTCTATTCCATCCAGATCCAGGTTAGGCAATGGTCCAAGAAGGGGTTCCAGCGAAAGCCATTTTACTTTCGCAGGTACCTGTTTAAGCAAATCCATTCGCTCTAGTACGGTGTCATTCTCTACTGAAACACCGACCCATATATTGCCAGTGAAGAGGAGCTCGTGAGACAGCGCCACAAGCCGCTCAGGCCGTTTAGTGAGTACCTGAAAAGTATGTTGGGGGCATTCATTCATCACTGTAAATACTTTCTGTATGTAATCGTCGGGCACGTCATCATGGAACAGGTCCGACATCGAGTTAACAAATATTAGTGAAGGTGTCGAGATGGCTTTAGGTTCATTTAGCCGAGATGGTATGAGCTTCAGCTTAAACCCATCCGCATATATTTTGATTCCCTTCGCCTTCAAATCGTAAGCCATGCGTTCAGCATAGCAGTGTTTGCATCCCTGAGACACCTTGGTACACCCGATAGTGGGATTCCAGGTCTTTTCAGTCCAGGAGATGCCTGTATTAAAATTCATATGATCTTGTTTTAAAAAGTTGGATTGAACTCACTTTGAGTCCTCTTTCTAGCTCGGCACTATTCCGAACTAAATCTTATCTACTAGCAGGTACGACGGGGTTCCCTTTCCCCTCGGCAACCTTTGATCTCTTACTCAGCCACCGCGCGCCTGCTCTTAAGCAATTTCAAAGAACAGGGAAGAGTTAAATGTCTCTCCCGGTAATGATTTTCAGCTTCTCGCGAAGCACCGGTATCAGCTTGGGATTTTCTTCCAGCTCGGACCTGACTGCTGTCGCGATATTCCTGTATGCAAAATCCACGATGAGCTTTTTGAAGTCTTCCTCATTCGTCAGCTGTACCATGTTATCCTTCAGGAAATAGCCAAGCGCCTTTACGAAGGGCAGGCGGTTAATCCTTACATTCGCCAGCCAGCTGTTAAAGCGGTCCGACTCCATCTGATGCTCTCTTTCGGAATTTCGAATTTCTTCAGGAGAAACACCGAGAGCTTTAGAAAGATCGGCGACGAGTTTTTCCGTAAGCGGGCGTTGCCCGTTTTCGAGATGGCTCATGTACGATTGGGAGATCCCAACCGCAATAGCAAGTTCGGTGACCGTCAGGTCCCGGTTTTTTCTAAGCTTTTTTAGATTTTCCATATGGATATCATACGAAATATTGTGTCTGATGTCAAGTAATAAACTGTACTAATACAGAGAAAATTCGAAGGTCAAGCTCCAAAAATATGCAAATTCCGCTCATAAAGAGCTATTCCAACATTTTTCACGCTCCTAAAAATATTTTCTTGCGCAAAACAGTTCATATTGGGGTGGGGCGTGCCAAGGAAGAATTACTGGACGATCGAACTTGCGGAGTTGAGGTTCCCGGGTAAGCCCTGGCAGTGCAGTTTGCGAGCTCAAACAGCGCTGCAAAGTCCCTTCCTCCTTTGAAATCCGTTTGGATTACGACCCTCGTGCATCCGTCCGCAGACAGGGCTGCAAAGTCGGCGAATAGGGCCCGATGCTTGCTGATTGCGTTTGGGCGCCAAAGCATACAGGTAGTGCCCATACGCTGCGAATACCCAAACTCAAACCCCAGAGAATTCAACACGGGTGAAGCAAACTCATCAGCCAATCCGGCCGATTTGGCAGGTTCCAACATCATCCATCCAAGTATCGATTGCCAAAAAACTTAGGGGGTGAAGCGTGCAAAAGGGGCAGATCAGGCCATTAGGGCTTTCTGGCTACGAGCCGAGATTTCCTCTCCAAAAAGGCAGGGGTGAAGCACGTCAATTATCGTCGAGGGCAGGTGGAAATTGTATTCAGCAGAGGCCGTGGGATGTAACGAAATATTGCATGAAAAGAAGGGTAACTCTCTGAACCACAGGCTCCAGGCAGGGTACTACCACTTCTCGTGGAACGCATCACGCTATGCCAGCGGAGTGTATTTCTACAGAATTGATGCTCAGTCGCTGAGCGGAGACAAGAAGGACTTTGCGCAGGTGAAGAAACTGCTCTTGCTTAAGTAAGCGGGTCCTCCGTTAAGTACTGTTACATAAGATCCTACCCCGGTAGGTACTGCATATACACTGGATCAGGTCGGGCGGAATTTTTTCGTTTCGGGAAATAATGGGCTATACTGAGCAGGTCGCCCCGAGTCCAGTTTGCCAATGCCTGGTTGTGCCCCCCGTATCTTGGTCCATTTTGAGAGAGAAAAAGTGAGTAAATTTTCACGAACAGAATGGAGATCACGGGACATGAAGAAACGATTCACAGAGCAGCAGATC
>JAJYIT010000012.1 GCA_021789975.1 Bacteroidota bacterium | reverse complement strand
CTTCTTGCCCATGGCGCTTGTACCTTCCTGAGTTAAATGAATATGAGAGTTTGTTTTTCTCAGAATTTACTTCGCCTTGGGCTTTTTTCTTACCTGCCAATTTCAACGAAATCTGGGACAGCATCGCTCGCGTCTCCATGCTTTACAACGGCAATATCTTTCAGGCGTATAACTTCTGGCCAGAGCTGCGTTCAAACGAGACTCAATACCTGGAGTGGGACGCTCAAGTTAAGCAAGACATTCCTTGGAGCGGCCTCCAGGTCTATCTAGATCTTAATAACATTAATGGCGAACCGTACATATACAACAACCAAGGATCCTCTTTCCCAAGCTCGGAGCAACTCTACGGCATGACGGCAGATCTCGGGCTGAGAATGAGAATATGAAGTTGGATACTTGTAACACAATCGGAAGCTGGCATGGATTTCAAACTAATGGGCAAGAGTCTTTTTTACCACACCGAGGAGGTGATGATCGCGCGTTTATAAAAATCGAGTTCAACTCGAACATCCACTCCGCCAATAAAGAGTTGGCCGGAGCGGTTATCTCTCAGAACAATAACTCAAGAGAACCTTAAGAAGGAGAAGGACCTACATGAAAGCGATTTTAACGGGTGTGTTGATTTCCGCTGTAGCAATACTCACCGTTGCTCCTCGCCGGACTTTTGCTCAAGCGGCAGACACCGTCTGGGTCACGCCAAGTATGGCAAACGGAAGCCTGAGCGATTACATCAGCTCTGACACAACGGCTTCTGGAGCTAGAGCCAATCCAAACGCAATATACGCCCTGTACAGAGACTCGGTTTATTTCTTCACGGGTCAGGTTAACGCTAACGGTAGCTTGACGATTGTCGCGCAACCGGGAACAACAACTCCTCCGGTGATAGCTCCGGCAATTTTGGCTGACGGTTCGTCGCCGGGTACCTTTATCAACTCGGACGGCGGCAATCTCACGCTTAGAGGCCTATACCTGCTCGGTGTACCGTACAACAATCACTGGCTCGGATGGGGTGACGCAATCGTAGTAAATGGAGACAGCAGTGACGTGGTTGTAGACAGCTGCATCTTTGACCAATGGAGCGACGGCGCCATAGATTCCTACGGAAGCTGGGAAAACTTCTACATTACGAATGACTACTTCATAAACGATATTCACTCTTCTTCGTACTTTGGCGGGCATGACTGGGAGTCACACGGTAACCCGGTCGATACCCTTTACATTGTGAACAATACTATGTTCAACAACAACTCATACGCAGACGTGCCGACTGGCTATGTCAATTATGAACGTTTTGAACATAATACGGTCTGTCTCACACAGGTCAATCCGGTGAATGACTTCTTTGGGACGAACGATATTATCGCAAATAACATCTTCTATTCGACGCTGATGGTTGGCCAGCAAATTGACGAGGCCTACGCCGAGTGGTATGATACGATATTCTATAAGTCCTTTGCATGGAGCGAATCCTCAACGATCAGCACAGACACTCTGGCGCTTGACCCGCCTCTCGACCAGACATACGGTTTTCCGGAGTCTCATAGAATGTACGAAGTTCTGAACAATGCGTACTATTGGCCGTCGAAGATCCAGAATTTCTGGACGGCGTACAACGATACCGTTACCAAGATGGTGAAGGTCAGCTACGCCGATTCGGCTGTGAACCTAAATCATCCACCTAACGATACCACAGTCATCGACACTACCGTGAAAGCAATTTTGATCCCGCCTCAGGGATTCATGAACGGCAGGACACAGCACATGTTTAACGATAAGGCAGATTGGCCCAATTTCATGGCGGCGAACAACGATAGCGTGGATCCTGGCTTCCCGTCTTTCGTCTCGGATCAGATTGACAGCGCCATCAAGTATGTTGAAGATATTAGAGCCAACTTGTACCCGAATTACATGTGGGATTACACTAATGGACAACCGCTTTTCAGCTGGATCTGGCCGATACCGTATTTAACTTACTCTAATACTGCACTACAGACAGCAGGCACTGACGGTTACGCATTGGGTGATCTAAATGCCTATCCGACCCAACTCGCAAAATGGCAAGCGGCAGGCGGTCTCGCGACCAACGTTAAGAAAGTGACGAACGAAGTTCCTTCTGGGTTCAAGCTAAGCCAGAATTACCCGAATCCCTTCAACCCGTCTACTGATATCCAGGTCAGTTTGAAACAAGCAGGCGTGATGAGCCTGGAGATTTACAACGTCCTCGGACAGCTTGTCAAAGTTGTAGCCCAGGGTTACAAGCCGGCTGGCGTGTACCAGTACAACGTCAAGATGGACAATTTCTCCAGCGGCGTTTACTTCTACACCTTGCAACAGGGTTCGAACATTATGACAAAGAAGATGCTTCTCCTTAAATGACCGAACAAGCGTGACTGTCACGCCCGTGTGTGACCCGGCAGAGGTCTATAGGTGCAGTTCTATAGCCTTGCAAGGGCACACAGGTTGGTGGTAATCGCACTCAAAGGTACTGTTGGCCAAAGCCAGCGGTACCTTTTTTTGTGAAAATAGCGATTACCCGCAATTTCGAATTGCCAGATTGAAAACGGGAGAGGAAGGCTGCATTTCCGCAACCTACCGAAATCTACTCATGATCAACCTCCTTCGATCCGATCAGGGGAGCGAAAGCTAAGTCAGCGCTGTCTATCGGGGTAAGCAATCCTAAATTTCTTACCGTGGTTTCCCTGGATGCCTTTCGGTTGAAAGTAGAGCACCGATTGTAAGAAATAGTTCAGAACCATGTTCAAGACTGCGAGGAATTTTCCTGAAGGAAGGTACCGCGGATTTTTCAGATGCACGGTGGAGAACTGCGCCATGCGATTCTCTGAAGTATCAAGTGGGCAGTGAGGGATTCTCAGCCATAGGCTGACGCGCCTCTGGCGCGGAACCCGCGACCGCAGCCCTGAAGGTTCCACTCATCAAAGGGCGATGCCTCGGGTTACAAAAATATAAAGGAGAATCGAAGTGTTTGTGGGCAGTGAGGGATTCGAACCCCCGACCCCATGCGTGTAAGGCATGTGCTCTGAACCGGCTGAGCTAACTGCCCACTAACTTGAGCGGGAGACGGGGATCGAACCCGCGACGTCCAGCTTGGGAAGCTGGCATTCTACCGCTGAATTACTCCCGCAAATTCTAACACGCATAATATGCGTCAAAATCTGTTCACTTTCAACGCTATCGCTTCGATCTCGTTATCGCAATCCTGAAAGCCATACCAGCCTGGATTGCTTCAGGAAGAAAATTTAGTCACGACTTGACATCATATCACTAATTAGCTATATTAGAGTTCGTGATACACTAATTAAAGATTACTCAAGATGAAGACAACAAAGCAATACGGCAAAAAGATCGACATGGCTCTCAGTATGTGGGTGAAGCTCGCCAGGGCCTCCGATACCATGTCTATGCTCACGATACGAGACATCGCCAACTACGGGCTGACCGGCGCACAGTTTGGAGTCATCGAATCTCTGGGACATCTCGGGCCGATGAAGGTGGGCGAGTTGTGCGTCAAGAATCTCAGAACCGGTGGAAATATGACGGTGGTCGTCGACAATCTTGAAAAAGATGGACTGGTTGAAAGACAACAAATGCCCGGAGACAGGCGTGCCTATGTTATATCGCTCACCGAGAAAGGGAAGAAGCTGTTCGACCGGATATTTATTCAACATGCCAAATATGTAAGTGACCTCGTCCACTCTTCCCTTAGCGAGGAGGAAATAAATACACTGTCTTCACTCTTGAAACAACTCGGTCTCTCACTAAGTGAGAAGGTTTAGCAGGAAGAAAGCTTGAACAAAAGGAATCATAAAATGTCCAAAAGAATAAATCTGGTAGGAATATCGGGCAGCCTGAGAAGGGGTTCATACAATACGGCTCTGCTTAAGGCAGCAAAGCAAGCGTTGCCCGAAGATATGGAAATGACGCTCGTTAGTATCGACGCTCTCCCTCTTTACAACGGGGATCTCGACGGAGATAACCAGCCGGGAGCAATCAGACAGTTCAGAAATGCCCTTGCCATGGCAGATGGTTTTGTTTTCGCTTCACCGGAATACAACTATTCTATACCTGGTACACTGAAAAATGCAATCGATTGGGCTTCGAGGCCTCCGAACTCTCCGCTTGCCGGGAAGCCGGTTGCATTGATGGGCGCAAGTATGGGAACCATTGGAACCGCGAGAATGCAAATTGCCTTTCGCCCAGTCTTTCAGTGCCTAGACATGACTCCAGTGAATAGGCCGGAAGTACTTGTCCCGCAAGCGCACAAACTATTTGACTCGGAGGGTAAGCTCACAGATGAAGGCACTTTCGAAATCGTAAGAAAGAAGATACAGGCTCTAAGAGAAATGGTTCTTCAACAACGCACCATAAAAGAGTTATTGTTTACAACAAACTGAATCAAGAAAGGAAAAGAATAAAATGTCAACATGGAAAATCGATCCCGTTCATTCTGAAATAAAGTTCAAGGTAAGACACCTTGTCGTTTCAAGTGTGACCGGTAATTTCAATAAGTTCGATGCCACCGTCGTCTCGGACAAAGCGGATTTCTCGGATGCGAAGATATCGTTTGAGGCAGATGTAAACAGCATCAGTACAAAGAACGACCAACGAGACGGGCATCTGAAATCACAGGACTTTTTCGACTCCGGAAATTTCCCAACTGTCAAATTTGCCTCAACGAAGATCAATAGAAAGGACGGCAACGATTACGAAGTCGTGGGAGATTTGACGATCCGTGGAGTGACCAAAGAGGTCAAATTATCAGCCACCTTCAACGGAGTAGTGAAAGGATTCGGTGGAGGAGAGGTAGCCGGATTTGAGGCGACGGGCAAAGTCAACCGTTTTGACTACGGACTTCAGTGGAACGGACTGACCGAGGCCGGCGGCGTAGTTGTCGGCGAAGAAGTCAAATTGGATTTAAACGCCGAGTTGAACCGAGTAGAAGAGGCAAAGAAAGCTGCTTAAGTAAACTCATGGTGTGTGGCCTTATCGAGGCTGTACCGATCCTCGGCAAGTCACACCCATGGATTATGGAAGGCAGATTTTGCCCAGGATCGTTGACCTTGCGGCACCTGTCACGAGAGGCAGGTTAGTCTTGTTCCCTGAGATAGTCTCGTTCGCTAATACGGCGAAGCAGACCGCTTCTTTGGAGTCAGATGAAATGCCGATGCTCTCTGCCTTATCGACATTTGCTTCTCGAAAGTGTCTTCTTAGAGATTGCATCATATATTTGTTGTGAACGCCGCCCCCGCTTACAAACAGCTCGCCTATCTGTCCCTTCCCATTTAGAAATCTTACATAGTTAGAGTGGACCGCTTTGCAGGTAAACTCCGTTACCGTCGCAATAATGTCCCGAGGGTCGACATTCGGGTATCGATTTGTAAGATTTGAAACGAATTCCTTTCCGTATCGCTCTCGTCCGGTCGATTTTGGCGGCTTCATGGTCACGAATTCATCATGGAGAAGGTGATCCATAATATCGTCACTTATTTTGCCTGATTGAGCAATCTGTCCATCATTATCGTAGTCGAGGTCGTAATATTTTCTCATCATCTGGTCGACGATCATGTTTCCAGGCCCAGTGTCGAATGCCACAACGTCGTCGGGCCCACAGTTCGCCGGTATGTATGTTATGTTCGCGATCCCACCGATATTGAGAAGCGCGCGCGTGTTGGATTCGGATCTGAACATGATGTAATCGAAATAGGGGACTAGCGGTGCACCCTGACCACCCAGCGCAACATCTCCGACTCGAAAATCTCCGACTGTGACAACCCCTGTAAGTTTTGCAATTACCGATGGGTCACCTATCTGTAGGGTCGCTGCAATCGTCTTCCCGAAAAAGTCTACAGGGTCCGGCAGATGGTGAATAGTTTGCCCGTGGGAACCGATTAGATCGACGTTACCAAGCGAAACCCCGGCGTGAGTGCAGAGCTGTGTAACGGCGTCTGCATAAAAATATGGGATTGCAAAGTTCAGCCTTGCAATATCCGCAACCTCACCCGAACCCTTTGTCGAATTCCGCAGGACAAACTCCTTGAATCCGGCAGGGAAAGGAAGTGTTATGAAATCGAGTTGCCTGAGCTTCGTGAATATTCCGCTTCCCTCAATTTCGACCAAGGCAGCATCGATTCCGTCCACACTGGTGCCGCTCATTAGGCCGATCACCAGCCTCGTCTTCTTATTGAACAAGGACATCAATTGATCCATACTTCATCTCCGAACGATTGCTATATTGGAAAATGAAAGAGAAAGAACTCATCAAAAGTATTCTGCTTGGCGCCCACATGTCGGTAGCAGGCGGTTTGTATACTGCGTTTGAACGAGCAGAAAGAGTAAGTTGCACCGCGCTGCAGATCTTCACCAAGAATTCTAACCAATGGAATGATCCACTTCTCACGCCCGAGAATATTGAAAAATACCGGGTGGCCCGAAATAAATCAAAGGTCAAAGCAGTAGTGTCCCATGGTTCCTATCTTATCAATCTCTGCGGAGCAACTGACAAATTGTTGGATAGATCGAGGAATTCTTTCGTCGAAGAGATCACAAGATGCCATAAGCTGGGCATCGGCTGCGTCGTCTTTCACCCTGGCGCACATACCACGATGGAGAGAAAAGAGGCATTGAAGTTGGTAGGTGAATCGATCAATTATGCGCATGAGAAGACCGCTGGTTTTGCGGTGATCACGGCTGTCGAGACAACCGCAGGACAGGGAACAACGATCGGAAGCAATTTCGAAGAGGTGGCTGAGATTATGTCGTATGTCCACGAGAAAAATCGTCTCGGTGTTTGCATCGACACATGTCACATATTTGCCGCAGGATACGACATCACCACGAAACGTGGGTACGACCAAGTAATGGCACAGTTCCAAGATGTGGTCGGCATCGAGAACCTGAAGGTGATCCACTTCAACGATGCCAAAAAGCCTTTAGGCTCGCACATTGACCGGCACGAGCATATTGGGAAAGGGAGAATTGGGGAGTCAGCGTTTGGGTTCATCCTGAACGATGAAAAATTCGATTCGGTTCCAAAGATCCTTGAGACCCCGAAAGGAGATGATGGGTATAAGATGGACCTAGAGAATCTTGGCTTGCTTAGGAGCTTGATAAAGGCTCTGAAGTAGGGCGAGTCGCTCGGCAATTGGACTGTTTCGAAGGAAAGGTCCGAAGGTCTGGAACAAATCCAAACTCGAGACGCCATTAAACGTCAATTCCTCCCCCTAATTTGCCTTCAATACTCCCAGGCGTCTACCGATTTTCTCAAAAGCAGTTATGGCTTTATCAAGTTGCTCCCTTGTGTGTGCCGCCGAGATTTGTACCCTAATCCTCGCCTGGCCCTTTGGAACGACTGGGAATGAGAACCCGATTACGTAAATACCCTCGTCCAGCAATTCAGATGCGAATTTATTAGCAAGGACCGCGTCATACAACATTATAGGTACAATGGGGTGCACTCCGTCTCGGATCTCAAATCTTCGTTTGGTCAATTCAGTCCGAAAGTATCTCGTGTTTTCCTCCAATTTGTCACGCAGCTTAGTAGTAGATTCAAGCAGATCAAACACTGTAATTGCAGCACTTACGATTGGCGGAGGAAGCGTATTAGAGAATAAATAGGGGCGGGACCTTTGCCTCAGAAACTCGATTATTTCCTTTCGTCCACTTGCAAATCCGCCCGCGGCACCACCAATAGCTTTGCCAAGAGTGCTCGTGATAATATCAACCCTGCCCATCACATTTCTGAATTCTATGCTTCCTCTGCCAGTCTTTCCCACAAATCCTGTGGCGTGCGAATCGTCTACCATAACTAGGGCACCATACTCTTCCGCAAGGTTACAGACCTCGTCAAGCTTGGCTATGTCACCGTCCATGGAGAAAACGCCGTCCGTGGCTATGACCCTAAACCGTGCTGCCGCCGCATCTTTAAGCTTAGATTCAAGGTCTGCCATATCGGCATGTTTGTATCTATATCGAGATGCTTTACTACCTCTGATTCCATCAATAATGCTGGCATGATTCAGCTCATCCGAAACGATTGCGTCTTCTTCGCTAAACAACGGCTCGAAAATTCCCCCATTAGCGTCAAAGCACGCAACATACAGGATCGTATCTTGCGTCCTCAGGAACCTTGAAATCTTACCTTCGAGTTCTTTGTGAATGTCCTGAGTCCCGCAAATAAATCTTACTGACGACATCCCGTATCCGCGATCATCTAATCCGCGCTTGGCGGCCTCGATTACTCGAGGATGGCTTGAAAGTCCCAAGTAATTGTTGGCGCAAAAATTTAGGACCTCTCTTCCGTCTCCTAGCTTTATCACGGCGCCTTGCGGAGATGTAATTACCCGCTCATCCTTGTAAAGTCCGCTCTCGCGGATTGAAGAGAGTTGCTGATTGAGGTAATCCTGGAATTTCCCGTACATGAATTCCTCCGAAATATTGGTTCAAGTTCAGTTCATGCTGCTTCCTTTTGGGAAGAGCCGCTTCATGGATTTTCTTCGGTACCGTCACTGCGGCAACCGATTTGGACCTGGATGTTCGCCTTTATCAGATTCGACTTCACGCCAACTGTTGTACATTTTAGGTGGTCTCTGCCAAAAAATCAATTTAGATCATGAGCGACGTCGCAGAAACAGAACACTGTCTCCGGGGACTGGTGGAACAGGGGAACTTCATCATTCACTATCGCGGTTATCCTGATTGATGGACTTTGCGCAGAACGTCCGAGCGACACTTCTCTATTTCGACATATTCGATCATCCGCTTACGGCCGACGAACTGTTCCGCTTCCTGCCCTGCAAAATCCCCCGGGCTGTTTTTGATGCCAAGCTGGATAGTTTGCCTATTAGATCCGATCAAGGCTTATATCACTTAAGAACGGATGGCGAGATTGCGGCGCTGAGGCGAAGAAGGGAAAGAAAGGCTATCTCGATGATTAGAGCCTCCTACGTTGTGGGTTGGGCTTTGAGACACTTTCCTTACGTTAGGGGTGTGTATCTCTCCGGTTCATTAAGCAAGAGGGTAAATGATGGCAGTGCAGACATAGATTTGTTTATAGTAACGCAAGAGAATCGGCTTTGGTTATGCAGAGCCATCCTAACGCTTTTTAAGAAGCTATTTCTCCTAAATGGGAAGAAGTTCCTATGCTTGAACTATTTTGTGAGCGAGTCGCACCTACAGATTCCAGATCGGAACGTCTTTGTAGCTACAGAGATGGTAACCCTCCTTTCGCTTTACAACAGGCTGGAATTATTTGAATTGTTGCATGCGAATGAATGGATTCTCCATTTTTATCCGAACTTCAGTTTCGATGAGGGAATATCTGCAGAGAAGAGGTCAACAATTCAGAGATTTTTCGAAAAGGGCTTGAACGACGGTATCGCAACTAAACTTGACGGGAGGTTGCTGAAATACTTTTCCGGCGTGTGGATCCGGCGCTACGCTGAAGTTCCGGAGGAGAAGAGATCTCTTATGTTCAGATCAACCCGTGACTCCTCTAAAGTCCACCCGAACGATTTTCAGTCGAGTACACTGGATGCATACGAGAAAAGGCTGAAGCTAGAAAAGTTGAACAGGATTACTAGAATTGATGATTGACGTTCTGCTGACACATTCCTATTTCATGATGTTCGATAGAAAACAGTGGCGGAATATGCAGCCATACCCACCCCTCGGGACCCTTTATGCGGCAAGTGTTCTGAGGGAAGCTGGTTTGAAGGTAGCACTTTTCGACTCCATGCTCTCTGGGTCGGAGGATGAACTCAGTGAGTATATCCGAACCTACTCTCCAAAAATCGTTGCGATCTATGATGATAGCTTTAACTACCTGACGAAGATGTGTCTATCTCGAATGAGGACAGCTGCTTACCAGATGCTGGATATTGTTAAGTCCCGTGGGATTGTGTCTGTTGTCTTTTCGCCAGATTCTGTCAACCACGCAGATGATTACTTAGCACACGGTGCCGATTTCGTGATAAAGGGGGAAGGTGAAGAGACCCTGCTGGAACTCTGCACATCTGTCCTTAGAGGTGATCGGTTGACCCGCGTTCCCGGCACAATCCAAAAGAGAGGGGGACATCTATACGTGGACCAGCCACGCGGGCTTATCAAAGACCTCGATAGGCTGCCTTTCCCGGCATGGGATCTAGTAGATGTCGAGAGATACAAAATGGCATGGGAAATACATGGCTACTTTTCCATGAACATGGTTACAACGCGTGGGTGTCCTTTTGGCTGTAACTGGTGTGCCAAGCCGATTTATGGACGCTCATATCATTCCCGGTCGCCGCGCAACGTCGTCGAGGAAATGACCTTCCTGAAGCAGCACTACAATCCTGACCACATCTGGTTCTGCGACGATATCTTCGGTCTGCGCCCGGGATGGTTGGAAGAATTTGCGGCAGAGGTGGAAAATGCTGGACTCAGCTTACGGTATAAGTGCCTCTCACGGCCGGACTTGTTGGTAAAAGAGAATAGCTTCAATAATCTCTCACGGTCCGGATGCGAGACAGTTTGGCTCGGTGTGGAAAGCGGATCGCAGGCGGTGTTAGATGCCATGGAAAAGGGAACTACAGTTGAGCAGGCACGGATCGCTACGAAGAAACTGAAAGAGTGTGACATGAGAGTAGGCTACTTTCTCCAATTTGGTTATCCGGGGGAATCTTACTTGGATATCAAAAAGACTATGAGTCTTTTGAAAGAGGAATCTCCCGATGAGATCGGGATATCGGTTTCGTACCCGTTGCCGGATACGGCTTTTTACTCGGCAGTGAAAAATAAACTTGGCGACAAGTTGAACTGGTACGATAGCGATGACCTTGCGCTCCTTTTCCCAGGGGAGTTCAAGCCGTCATTCTATCGGGCACTACACAGACTGATCCATTCTTCACATCGATTGCGGCGTATTCTCTCTCGGGCGGAGAGAATATCGATTAGGACCGCCTTGGCGTTCTTATTCAATGCCGCCGTTCTCCCTTACTTCGCAATTCTCGTGCGTCTTAGGAGGAAAAAGAATCCCAACCGTATCGTCTCTCAACCAGAACATCAGCAATGATTCCTAACAGAATCGGAACAGCAGCGATAGCGAGAGCATATGACTCACAGTCCAATGCATTCGATAATTACGAGAAAGGCAATGCAATTCTCAAGAGAATGAGAAGGATAGTACACTGGCATATGGAGTCTTTAACAGAGTCGGGTCAAAGTCTCCTCGATCTGAATGCCGGGACCGGCATCGACGCGCTGTTTTTCGCCAAGCAAGGTATGTTTGTGTATGCGATCGACATTTCCCAGGCGATGCTCGATAAACTGCGTGTGAAAGTCTCCAAGACAGAATTTGAAGGTAGGATTACACTTGAGCAACGGTCGTTCATGCAACTCGCGGACCTTCCAGAGCGCAGTTTTGATCACATTTTTTCGAACTTCGGCGGGTTGAACTTTACCTCCGACCCGGGAGCGGTCATCCGACAGTTTGAAAGATTGCTCAAACCTGGAGGCGTTGTCACGCTCGTGGTGATGCCGCCATTAAGTCCCTGGGAGGTAGCCGCGGCTTTCAAAGGAAATTTCAAAATGGCATTCCGCCGATTGAAGAAAGGCACAGATGCTAACGTCGAAGGAGTTCATTTCCCGGTATTCTACTACCGTCCCGGGAAGCTCATAAAGGAATTTGGGCGCAGTTATGATCGGATCGCCATTCTTGGATTGAGCTCGGTCGCACCGCCGCCGAACTTCGACAGGTTCTTCTCCAAGCATCATGCGCTGGTCCGCGGACTTGCACTGGTGGAGGACCATGTTTCACGGTATCCGCCCTTCAACTCGTGGGCAGACCACTACATAATCTCGATGCGATACAAGCCATGATGTCTGACGGAGGTTATCTGAAGGGTGGTCGGGTAATCCGGCACTTCGGCGGAAAAATCGGGATCCTCATAAATATCGTCTTCGCTGTGCTATTCCTATACTTCGGTTGCTGGTGTGCGCTAAAATCCAGACCGGGGGACTTCGCCAACTACTATACATCTTCGCGTCTTGCTCTTGAGGGCAGGCTCGACAAAGTGAACATGTATGATTACTACGACTTCCAGCAAAATGTCAATAAGTACTTTCGTGGTACACTTGCGTCGTTCATTCCTTTTCCGCCATCAACTATTCTCCTCATGGTACCACTTGCTTGGCTCTCTCCGGAGACTGCGAGGACTGGGGTGATACTGATTAACGTCCTGGGCGTTTTGGCACTCATCTGGATTCTTCGGCGTTATACTTGTCTACCACTTGCCGTCGTCGCTTCGCTGACATTCCTGAGTTCCTTGAGTCTCTGGAGCAACTTACGAGAAGGGCAAGTCTACATCTTGATGACTTTACTCATAGCCGCCGCCCTCCTTTCAGAATCGAAAGGGAAACACGTCACGGCAGGAATCCTGCTCGGCCTAATCTTGCCCGTCAAATATTTCACTGCACTATTTGTCCTTTACTTCCTTCTTAAGAAGAATCTGAGGTTGGTGGCCGGTGCCCTGGGGGCTGCGGCCTTTGTCTTTGCGGCAGGATTTGTCCTGACGGGCCCGAGGATGAACGAATTCTACTTCGGAGCGATATTGCCCCAGCACCTCGCAGGGCACATCCAGGATCCGTTCGCTATTAATTTCCAATCCTTCAATTCACTTTTGAACAGGCTGTTCGTGTATAACGAGACACTCAATCCAGATCCGATCATCCATGCAGCGTTCCTGGGTTACTGGCTCAAGTCGTTTGTTCCGCTGATCGGACTGATACTTCTCATTTTAGCGATCAATGCCACCAAAGCATTCGGAAAGGCATTTCACGATGCATACTGGATTTCGCTTCTCACGCTATTCGGACTGACAATCGCGCCCGCTTCTGCTACTTATCATCTGGTTATGCTGATCCTTCCGATAGTACTTCTTGTTTCACTTGGCCGCGCGGAAATCGAGCCTGATGGGGCAGACTTTCTCGGACGCAGACTACCGACTCTGATTACATTCTACATCTTGATAAACGTTCTACCGTTCTACAAGCTTTACGTACTCAGGAACGATCCGGCTCTGCAGCTCATTGCTTACTCTCGCCTCTTCATGTTGACGCTATTCTTTTTGGCCGCTCTCCCACCGGCCATTTTTAAAGGAAGGCTTTTTCCCACTCTATCAGCAGGCGCAATAGCTTTGAGCCTCGTAATTGGATTTGTCCGCTCGCCGCATCAAGTCAATGCCGACGGCGCAAAGTGGGCAGCTCTCCCCGGCCTAATAATTAGAAGGCTATCTTATCATGGTGGATCACTCTATTACTTGCGCGATACTCCTACAGGATACATTGAAATGAGAAACGGACATCCCTCTGAGTCGCTGATGACAGATCCCCGACAAACGACAAAGAACGGGGTGCTTACTGCATTCGATTCAACAGTCGATAACACGTACCAGGTCTTCCTGCGCAGCAATATAAACGGAAGGATCTCGGAAGTTGCGAAAGAAGGCTCCCACAATATGGATCCGGTCTGGTCCTCAGACGATTCCAGGCTCTATTTTCTGTCGGACCGTGACAGGGGATTTGACTGCACCACGATATACTATATCCCTGTCGGTGAGCTGCCTAAGCCATGACTATCAAGTTTATGAAGATTGCGGACGAGTACGTCGGCAGAGCAATTCTGGTGATCCTGAGGATGTTTGCTGGAAATAGAGAAACTCCGCGGATGAATGAACCTGCGAGAATACTCGTGATCAAGTTCTGGGGGATAGGTAGTGTGACGCTTTCGACGCCATTGCTGGTGAAACTCAAAGAACGATGGCCGCGAGCAGAAATCCACTATCTCACACTGAACAGCAACGCTGAACTATGCTCACTCATTGACGAAGTAGATTGTGTGCATACAGTGAGCCTGCGCTCGTTGCTATCATTCTTGCTCACGACGATTGCAACGGTGTGGAGAATTCGGAAGCTTCATTTCGACATCGTTTATGACCTCGAGTTCTTTTCGAACGTCTCCAGCATAATCTGTTTTTTATCGGGTGCACCCGAGCGCGTAGCATCCTTGAACCCTCGTCAGACGATCAGCCATCGGCCGAGACTCTATACACGGACAGTCGAATTCCGTGAGGCGGACCACACGGCCGCAAATTTCCTTCGGCTTTCCGGCATGTCGGGCCTTGTCCGTTTCGCGACATTTCATATCAGGGAGGGGGAGAGTCGGACCACTGACGCACTTTTCCCTGTCGTGCTAAACATAAACGCGAGCTCTCTTGCACACGAGCGGCGGTGGGGCGCCGATAACTTCAGAGAACTTGCCGAGCGCCTCATAACTGTTCATGGCGCTAGCATTTATCTAATTGGATCGGCGGATGAACGCGGATACACAAATCGCTTCCATTCGATGTTTCACAATTCATCCACTGTGACAAACCTCTGCGGGGAATTGACAACGAATCAGCTTATACAGTTGATAGGCGAATCAAATCTCGTTGTGACGAACGATTCGGGCCCGTTGCACATCGCCTCGGCTTTGAACATCACCACGATTTCGTTCTTCGGGCCTGAAACGCCTAAACGATACGATAGCCTTGCCGATCACCATCTCACTTTTTACGCCGGTCTGTGGTGCAGCCCCTGCATGACGGTCAGCAATCTTAAGACAGTCAACTGCATCAACGATATGCAGTGCATGAAACAGATTCGCTCTTCAGACATCATGGATCAGGTCGATAGATTTCTTAGTTCAATCAAAGAGACAATTTCTGAGAGAGAGAACCGAAACTTTATCGGAGTAACCCCATGATTATCCTTTTCAATCCTCGAAGCTGCCATTCCAATTACCGACTTCCGCTTTCATTGCTGTCACTCGGATCTACGCTGGAAGGGAAGTATGATTACGAAATCATCGAAGGGAACTTCATCTCTGACCCGCTGCCGATACTATCAAAAGTCATTGGCGAGCAGAAAGCAGACATTCTAGGGATAACTGTAATGCCGGGGCCGCAGCTTCAACAGTCGATCCCGATATCCGGGATTCTGAAGCAGCGTTTCCCCTCGCTTAGAATTGTCTGGGGTGGATACTTTCCTTCAACTCATACAGACGTATGCGTGAAATCTCCGATTGTTGATTTTGTAATGCGCGGACAATGCGAGAAGGCATTCCCGGAATTGGTCGAAGCCATAATGCAACAGGGGCATTTTAGCAGAGTCCCGAATCTCTCTTACGAAATTGATGGCCAGGTACGCCACAACCCCGACGCGGAGTTGATCCATCCGGACGATCTGCCGTCCCTGCCTTACCGCAAGGTGGAAGTAGAAGGGTACGCCAGCAAGACCTACCTTGGAACACGCACTCTTTCATATCATTCTTCATATGGTTGTCCCTTCCAGTGCGGCTTCTGTGCCGTGGTACCGATTTATCAGGCGAGATGGCTCGCCAAGAGTCCTTCACGCATGGCAGAAGACATCGAGGAATTGGTGGTGAAATACGGTGCAAACGCGATCGAGTTTCACGACAACAACTTCTTTACTTCCGAAAAAAGGCTCGTCGAATTCTCGGAGCAAATTCTGAAACGCGGGATCCGCTTCTCCTGGTGGGGAGAAGGAAGACCCGATACGCTGCTCAAATTTTCCGATGAGACTTTCAGCATAATGAAACGGGCCGGACTCAAAATGGTTTTCATGGGAGCCGAATCAAGTGACGACGCGACCCTGGCAGCTATGAACAAGGGAGGTACTCAAACTGGAGAAACAGTCGTCCAGGTAGTGGAAAAGTTTAAGCGCCATGGAATAGTACCGGAATGTTCATTTGTTTTCGGGATTCCTTGCGGTGATGTGGATGCGTCTATTGAAAAGGACATAAATTTCATTAGGGATCTCAAGAAAAGGAACGAGCAGACGGAGATAATAATTTATATGTATTCTCCGATCGCAGTCGAAGGCTCGACAATCTTTTCGAATGCTGAAGAGCGGGGCTTCAAGTTTCCTGAAAAATTGGAAGAATGGTCAAGACCTGAATGGGCAGAATTTGATCTGCGGCGAAACCCTATGACGCCGTGGATTAAACCTCGACACGTCAAGCGTGTGAAAAGTTTCGAAAAAGTTCTCAACGCTGTATATCCGACAAACTCCGATATCAAACTCAAATCTTATCAAAGAACGACTTTGAGGATGGCAGGCGCCTGGCGCTACTTTACAAAGCTCTATTCATTCCCTTTCGAAATCAGGTTACTGCAGCACTACTTTAGATACCGTCAGCCGGAAATCGAGGGATTCTGAGCAATGTTATCGAACAACGCGGGAGAAACTTGATTTACCTGATGCTGAGCTACGCGAGGTCGGGAGGAACACTGCTGAACAGATGTCTGGGTTCGTTCGATGACGTCGTCATGCTCTCGGAAGTAAATCCGATGGACAACGGCAATAGAAAGATGGATGCGGCAAAGCAGTGCGCGGCTTGGTATGGGATCGAAATCCAGAGCAAAGAATTCAAGGGAATCATTTCGGAATGCAACGATTGGTGCAGCAAGAACAATAGGAAGTTAATTGTTCGTGATTGGTCAACCGTAAACTTCCGGAAAATGGACAAGAACCACTTTCGTCCCCCGAACAAGTTCCTGATAATTGATGAGCTCAAAGAGGTGAGCGAGCTGAAGATATTCACGTTAGTAAGAAATCCCATCGATATTTTCATAGGTGCCGGTTCGGAAATGGTCGCACTGGAAGGTTATGCTGGCTTCGTAAAGGAAGCCATGGCAAGAAGGGATAACAAGATCATCAAATACGAAGACCTTTGTCGTACTCCGGATGATGTAATGAAAGATCTGTGTGACTACATTTCGCACCCATATTCCGAACAATGGAAATTGTTTTACCGGAACTTTAAGGCGACCGGCGACATCGATTTCAAGCAGGGTGAGGGGAGCATGAGAGAAAGAGTCGTCAGATTGCAAAAACGTGAAAAGATTGACAAAACCACAATACAAGAACTGGACGGATCGGTTCACCTAAGAGAAGTCAATTCATATCTTAAATATGCATCGAGCTATTACGAGGGGGCGGAAATTGAAAATGGCTATGATAGGCTGAAATCCTATTTGTCCCGGATACGGTTTCGCGGGATATCAATTGCCTCCACCTCTGTTATGTCTCGGAAGGCCATGAGAATGTTGCTTAACCGTATCTACAGGCCATACGCTCTGAAAAGAATGGCAAGACCGGGGACAGTCTCCGTATTTAGCTGCCGGGTCAACACAGTGCCGGAAGTATTCCACCCTACTCTATTTCACAGCACGAGAATACTGGCGTCTGAAATAACCAAACTTCAATTGAAGGGTAAGAAAATCCTCGATATGGGCACAGGCACCGGAGCGATTGGGCTAATAGCTGCACGCCAGGGAGCCTGTACTACAGCTGCTGACATAAATCTTTCGGCGGTGCAGCTTTCTAAAGAGAACGCGCGGCTTAACTCGATTGAAATGAACATCGTGTATTCCAATCTCTTTTCCTCGTTGGATGGCCAGAAGTACGATGGCATCTTCTTCAATATTCCGTTCTATCCAAAAGCCGCGCGAGATACGTTCGAGCAAGCTTTCAACGCGGGAGAATCCTTCTCGACCGTCACTCGATTTGCCCAGGAATCGGCTGCACATTTGGTCGAAGGTGGGATTATCATGATAGTGTTCTCAGAGGTATCCGGTCGTGATCGAATAATCGGCATATTTCGCGAAGCCGGGTTCGCGGTAAAAATGTCAAGCGTGCACGGTGCATTCTTCGAGAGGTTTTTCGTAGTTACGTTTGAAATGTGCGAGGTAAAAACGAATGAAATTCTAACTGATAGACCCGATGCTCTGATCAATCGCCAATCTGCTTGACTCTACGAAGATTTAGCGCGGAACTGAAGCAACTGTGGTATTTCAAATTTCAAAACAAAGGTATCGAATCTCTTTGGAATATCCGGCATAGATTGCAGAGCTTGGTCCTGGCTTTCTCGAATTGAGATGAGAGGATTTTCCAATTGTTATCGGCTGACGAACTAAAATTCACTTCCTATGATTCGATGGCATCTGAATATGATAAAATGCTCAGTGGCACGCCGCGCGCTCTCTGGGTGCGTGACGCCTTTCTGCATTTGGTTCTTCAAACGATACCTGTTGGGAGTACTCTGCTGGATTTTGGCTGCGGAACGGGAACCGATGCAAAGTGGTACGCACGGCATGGCTACTTCGTAGTCGCTTACGATCCCTCCAAAGGTATGATGGACCAACTGCGCAAAAAATGCTCCAATGAAATTGGCGACGGAAAGATATCTGCTATTTCAGGTGACAAATCAGTCCTCATTCAAGACATGAAGAATCGACGTTTGGCTCAGGGAATCGTATCAAATTTCGCTGTCGTAAATGAAGTTTCCGATCTGGAGGGACTTTTCAATTTCTTTGATAAATGCCTCGAACCCGGAGGATGGCTCATACTGAGCGTTCTTAATCCCAGGGTCTGGATAACTTCCGATAACAGCTCTTTTCTACGGCGAATAATCGGAAGAGTGTCTGGAGGAAAACTTATGAATAACGCCTTAAAAGCAGGGACTAAGCTGCATTCCACACGGCGTCTTGAAGAAGCCTCCTCGTGCCATTTTACCAAGGTCGCACAGGCAAGCGTCGGCATGTTCGTCAACAACCGAAAGGGTGGGACGGACTGGACCCGACCATCCGGGCCCGCAGAACGGATAGAACATGATTTATGGAAGACTCAGCCTTTTTCACGACTGGGAAGATTTATCTTCATTGTGTGGAGAAAAAAGTCTTTGCCTCAAGGATAATAAATCAAGTATTCCAACATACTGAAAAGTGAACTACCACCGGCTTTACCGGTGGCTTCTGCGAGGCATCCGTCGAAGACGGACGCCTCGCGAAAAGCGGTAATCCGCCGTCGGCGGATTCTTGATCTGGACAGCCGTCCATTTCAATGGATGGCTGCTGAATGGCGGGGCCCAGTGAGGCTGTCTTTCCATTACCACTGCCGTAGGCAGTGGGTTTCTAAGTCGGACTAAATGAGCCTGCCTGGCAAATTCGGAAAATCCATTGACAAGGGAAGATCTCGCTATGAATTCTCACCGGGTCCAGATTTGAATGTGAACGTCTGCACTTCGGTGCCACCGGGGACATTTCTACATCTGCCTGTTCGTAGCAGGGCCGTTTAGGCTGGATGGTTACCCCTCTTCTTGCTTAAGTTCTCGCTTGATTTTTTCCTCAAATATCGTGTACAGCGTCGGGATGAAGATGAGCGTCAGGAACGTTGACACTGTCAGTCCTCCGATAACAGCGATCGCAAGCGGGGCTTGTGATTTGTCCCCGCCAATTCCAATGGCCATCGGAATAAGGCCGATAACTGTAGCGAGAGAAGTCATCAGAATCGGACGCAGCCTTGTTCTGCCACCCAATATTACCGCTTCATGCAGCTCCATGCCCCTCTTCCGCAGGCGGTTGATGTAATCAACTAGCAGGATTCCATTCGATACTACTATTCCGATCATCACTATAACGCCTTCAAAAGAAGTTACCGATAGATCGGTATTTGTAAGGAAAAGCGCCCATACCACCCCGACAAGTCCAAGAGGAACAGAAAACATGATTATGAACGGATCGATAAGCGACTGGAATTGAGACGCCATAACCATATAGACCATTATGATTGCAAGTATGAGAGCGACGAGAAGTGAGCCGAATGTACTCTTCTGCTGCTGGATGTTTCCACTCTGTTTTATCTGGAAGCCGCTGGGAATATGCAAATTGTCCAAACGCCTTTGAATACTGGCTGCAACACTTCCGAGATCTCTCCCGGTGACATTTGCAGTGACGTCGATAATCCTCTGCTGATACTTCCGATCTATCTCCACAGGAGTCTTCGTCATCACCACCTTCGCGATGTTCCCCAGCTCTACCAGTTGACCACTGGAACTGGGCACGGTGAGTTTCCCGATGTCGCTTATGTTGTTTCGGTCACTCCGGTCGAAGCGTACCAGTATGTTATACTGGTTTCCTGTCCGCGGAGAAGTAAATTGTGAAGCGACGGTTCCATCAATAGCGGTGGTGACAGTGTTTGCGACATCCGACACATTGACTCCCAATGCACCTGCCTTCTCCCGATTCACTACCACTTTAAGTTGGGGCATCTCGGCATCCATGCTGATTTGTGCGTCAGTTGCCCCCGGGGTGCTCCGTACGATATCGTCGACTTCTCTGGCCAGATGCATTCCCGTGGAGAGGTTGTATCCCATTATCTCTACGTCGATGGGCGCGGCAGAACCGAAGTTGAGCAAGAAATGGAGGAATCCCCCCGGCGCGAGATATATTTTTGCGCCAGGCATGGCCATCAGTTTTGGTCTTATGGCGTTCATTATTTGTTCTTCTGACCGCGTTCTTTGAGTAGGATCAACTAATTCCACATTGATATTTGCAGCATAGGTTCCGGGATTCTGGCTGAACAAATTTCCGCTCTTTTCGGATGGAACCCCGATATCTGAAATGATATTCCGTGTTTCCGGTACGTACTTTCTAATCAGAGCTTCCACTTTTTCGACATATTTGACAGTCTGTTCTATTCTTGTGCCCACCGGCAATTTCACGGTGACGTTAAATTGACTCTCGTCAGTAGCCGGGAAGAACTCAGTTCCGACGAATTTGAACAACGCGAAGGACAGCACGGCAAACCCCAGGACACCGAACATTACTTCTTTCCTATGTGTCAACGATATCGATATGAATCTCTGATAATAATTGTCGACACTGTCGAAGAAGTTCTTTGAATAGAGTTTCAGTTTACCCAGGAGACCAGGGGATTGTTTGTCAACCTCCGTTTCGGGGTTTATTATTCTGAAACAAAGGAGTGGAGTGACGGTTCGCGAAACGAAGAACGACGCGAAGAGGGCAATGCTGATCGTGAGCACGAGAGGCATGAATAGCAACTGCGCAATTCCAGAGAGAAAGATAACCGGCAGGAATACTATCACCGTCGAGAGAGTCGAAATGAATATTGGGCCGGCTACTTCAAGCGCAGCGTCCAGCGTCGCCTGCATGCGGCTCAACCCGGTGGAGCCCATAAGGTTGAAGTGTCTTGTGATATTTTCAAGCTCGACAATGGAGTCATCCACCATTCTACCTACCCCCAGCGCCAATCCTCCTAATGTCATTATGTTTAACGAGTTGCCGCTAAACCTGAAGAATATGAATGTCACAAGTATAGAAAGAGGAATTGCGGTGAAGACTACTATCGCGCTCTTGAAGTCTCTTAGAAATAGAAGTATCACAATCGTCGCGAGAAGGGCACCGAGAATAGCCTCCTGCTCCAATCCGCTCACAGATTGTTGTATGTACGTTGCCTGGTTGAAAGCTACCGATGTCTTGACCGCTTTCGGAACACCCTGCAACTTAGGAAGCGCTTTGATAACCTCATCCACGACCTGTACAGTATTGGCATCTGGAGATTTTTGAACCCTGAGCACGACTCCATTTTTGCCGTTCACCCTCAATAGCTCAGTTTGCTCCTGATAAGAATCTTCGACCTTCCCAATATCCCCGATTGTGATCGGATCGTTGTTCACGTCTTTCACGACGATGTTGTCCATCGGCTTCACCAGATTAAACTGGCTTTCCGTGGTAAGGGAGTAATCAAAGACGCCTGTTTTCAAATCACCTGAAGGCAGGATTAGATTCGAATTCGCAACAGCTTTTGTTACATCTTCGATCGGGATGTTCAGCGCTTCCAGCTTACTCCGGCTGATAAGGACGTGGATCTCTCTGATCCTTCCGCCCGAGACTGCGGCCTGGGCCACGCCAGGCAGATGCTCAAGCTGCGGTTCGATGACATTATAAGCGAGATTGTAAAGAGCGCGCTGTCCCATGTTGCTGCTGAGAACCACCGTGCAAACGGGTATGTTCGAAATATCGAATTGCAATGCGATAGGCTGTGAAACTCCCGGAGGTAAAAGTTCAAGCTCCCTGTTGATTTTCTGTATGATATCGACGAGACCGACATCCGTGTTTGTTCCCCAATTGAAGTAGACAAATATCTGCGAAATTCCTTCGCGGGTCCTGGACTGAACATAGCTTATGTTGTTCGTACTGCTGACAGCTCTCTCCAGGGGAACAGTGACCGATTGCTCCATATCGGTAGGAGCAGCGCCGTTGTAGAAAGTTATAACCGAAATGACTGGTATTTGTATGTTGGGGAGCATGTCGATAGGCAACTGAAGGAATGAAATCAACCCCAGTACAAATATTGCTATGGAACCCATTAGGGTCGAGACGGGATACTTTAGCGCAAGACGAGTTAACCACATAGGGCTGCCTCGTCTTTTTCAGATACCCGTAGCCCCGACACGCATGTCAAACCCACTGCGGCTTCTTTTTGAACCTGGTTCATCGCTATCTCTTCCTTTCTTTGCAACACAGGGAAGTCGCGAGGATCCTGTGCGGCAGTTATATCCGTAGAGCTAATTTATCATGGACATCTCCTTCTTATAAGGTCTTAGAGACTTCGAAATTAGCGCTTGCCTCATCAAGCCTCTTCTTTCCGGATCTCTCTCTTGAATCTCTCTTCGAAAACGGTATACAAAGTTGGGACGAAAATTAGAGTAAGGAAAGTTGAAACAGTCAGACCGCCAATGACAGCTATAGCCAATGGGGCCTGTGACCGGTCTCCGCCCATCCCGAGAGCCATTGGAAGCAATCCGAGAACAGTGGCAAGGGAAGTCATGAGTATCGGACGGAGTCGGGTTCTCCCGCCGAGCGTCACAGCTTCATGAAGTTCCACACCAAGTTTCCTCAGCCGGTTGATATAATCGATGAGAAGGATACCATTCGAAACTACAATTCCGACCATGACTATTACGCCTTCGAAGGACGTGACGGACAATGTGGTCCCGGTGAGGAACAGTGCCCACACCACTCCTGCGACGCCGAGCGGAACCGTAAACATTATGATAAAAGGATCTACAAGCGATTGGAACTGGGATGCCATCACCATATAGACCATAACTATGGCCAGTAGCAAAGCCAGCAGCAGGGATTTGAAGGTGCTCTTTTGCTGTTCAATATTCCCGCTCTGAACCACCTGAAATCCTGTGGGCACCGTCAGTTTGGTGAGCTTGTTTTGAATATCGGAAGATACGCTTCCCAGGTCCCTTCCGGTCACATTGGCTGTAACGTCTATGATCCTTTGTTGATACTTCCGATCTATTTCGACAGGAGTACTGCCGATAACGACTTGAGCAATATTGCCCAGCTTCACCAGTTGACCGCTTGAGCTCGGCACAGTCAATTTGCTTACGTCGTCAATTCGATCCCGGTCTGCGGAGTCCAGCCTGACCAGAATATTGTACTGGTTGCCGGACTGCGGATCCGTGTACTGAGATGCAACGTCGCCATCGATAGCCGTTGCGACAGTATTTGCGACATCAGAGACGTTGACGCCGAGCGCTCCGGCCTTTTCCCGGTTTACTACCACTTCGAGCTGAGGCATGTTTGGATCCATACTTATCTGTGCGTCGGTCGCTCCGGTTGTCGTTCTCACCATATCCAGGACTTGATGTGCAAGGTTCATACCTGTTTGCAGATTGTAACCCATGATTGCGACATCGATCGGTGCATTCGAGCCGAAATTGAGTAAGAAGTGCAGGAAGCCGCCCGGCGTAAGATAGATCCTCGCCCCGGGAAGAGACATGAGTTTCGGACGGATGGCGTTCATAATTTCATCTTCAGATCTTTTCCTTTCCGTCGGGTCTTTCAGTTGAACTTGTATGTTCGCCGCGTAGGTCCCAGCATTCTGACTAAAGAGGTTGCCGCTCTTTTCATTTGGTACACCTATATCGCTTATTATCTTGGTCGTTTCGGGAACATACTTCTCGATAAGATTTTCGACCCTGGAGACGTACTTTTCTGTCTCCTCGATTCGCGTGCCGACCGGCAGCTTCACGTTGACGCTAAACTGACTCTCGTCCGTATTTGGAAAAAACTCGGTGCCGATGAACTTGAACAGCGCGAACGAAATGACCGCAAAACCCGCAACCCCGAATATCACTTCCTTTTTGTGCCTGAGTGCGCCAGCGATAATCTTTTGATAAGTGTCGTCAAGACCATCAAAGAACCGCTTGGAGCTGAGCTTGGCTCTGTCGATGAATCTATTGGAATTAGGATCGATCTCAGCTTCAGGCTTCAATACGTTGTTGCAAAGGAGGGGAGTGACGGTTCGCGAAACGAAGAACGATCCAAAGAGGGCAACTGTAATCGTGAGCACGAGAGGCATAAAAAGTAGTTGCGCAATCCCGGATAGAAAGATTACAGGCAGGAAGACAATCACCGTAGAAAGAGTCGAAATGAATATCGGGCCCGCGACTTCAAGGGCAGCGTCGAGAGTGGCTTGCATCTTTGTCACGCCCGTCTTACCCATCAAGTTGAAATGTCTGGTGATGTTTTCGAGCTCCACAATGGAATCGTCTACCATTCTACCGACACCAAGCGCCAGCCCTCCCAGAGTCATAATGTTCAGTGAACTTCCACTGAACCTGAAGAAAATGAATGCCACAAGAATGGATAGAGGAATCGCCGTAAAAATGACGAGTGCGCTTCTAAAGTCGCGCAGGAAGAGCAGGATCACAAGGACCGCCAGAAGTGCGCCCATTGCTGCTTCCTGTTCCAGGCCGCTTATGGACTGTTTTATGTAAGTACTCTGGTCAAATGCCACGGAAGATTTGACCGACGTTGGTACACCCTGCAAATGGGGAAGCGCCTTCATCACCGCTTGAACAACCTGGACCGTGTTCGCATCAGGTGATTTCTGAACCCTGAGGATTACACCGTTCCTCCCATCGACTCGAAGTACTTCCGTCTGCTCCTGGTATGAATCTTCCACTTTTCCAATATCGCTTATCCTTATCGGATCACCGTTGACCACCTTGACAACTATGTTCTCCATTGGCTTGACAAGGCTGAACTGGCTCTCGGTAGTCAGGGAGTAATCGTATGTTCCGGTTTTCAGGTCACCCGAAGGAAGGATGAGGTTGGAATTTGCGACCGCCTGAGTGACTGCCTCAATCGGGATATTGAGAGCCTCGAGCTTGCTTCGATCTATGACGAGATGGATCTCTCTGATCTCACCGCCCGTCACCGCGGCTTGGGCAACACCTGGGAGATGTTCCAACTGCGGTTCAATTACGTTGTAAGCAAGGTCATACAGGTCTCGAGGATCCATGTTGCTGCTCAGGACTACCGTACAGACAGGGATGTTGCTTAGGTCGAACTGGAGCGCTACCGGTTGTGAAACTCCCGGAGGAAGGAGCTCCAGCGCACGATTCACTTTCTGAATGATGTCCACTAACCCGACATCTGTGTTGGTGCCCCAATTGAAATAGACGAATATCTGCGACATTCCTTCCCGCGTGCGGGACTGAACATAACTTATGTCGTTCGTACTGCTCACTGCGCGCTCCAGGGGAACTGTGACGGACTGTTCCATATCGCTCGGAGCTGCACCGTTGTAGAAGGTTACTACCGAAACGACGGGAATCTGTATGTTCGGCAACATATCGATTGGGAGCTGCAGAAATGACACCAAACCAAGTACGAATATAGCGATTGACCCCATCAGCGTAGAGATGGGATACTTTAACGCCAGTCTTGTCAACCACATATAATTATCTCGCCACCCTAACTTTCATTCCATCGTGGACCATATCGTAGCCCATGAAGAGCACGAGGTCATTGTCGTTTATTCCGGAGAGAATTTGATCTTGATTGTCGTGGACGACACCGACGTTCACATAGTTCTTGCGTATGACGTCCCCGCCACCCAGGGTGTAAACGTAACTGCCCGAATCGTCCTTCATCACAACCTGGGTGGGTAGAATCAGAGTGTTCTCTGCCTTGTCAAAAATAAAATCGACATTCGCAAACATACCCGGTTTCAGCAGACCTTGTGGGTTATCGATGTCCACTTCGACTGGCATCGTGCGAGTCGATAGATCCAACTGCTGGCTGATCCTTGTTATCTTCCCATGGAATACCATTTTTGGATAAGCATCGACCATTATCTGCACATCCTGCACTTTCGGGAGAAGCGGTATGTCCTCCTCAAGAACGTTGACAAGCACCTTGACCTTGTTGATATCAGCAAGATAGAAAAGTGTCGAGCTCGATGCGTTGGTTGAAGAAGTGACATACGTTCCAGGATCGAAGAACCTCCGCGTGATGTACCCGCTGAAGGGTGCATCAACGCGGCAATACCCAAGTTGTATTTCAGCGTTCTTTAATGTAGCGGAAGCGGCCTGCTCCTGTGCCAACGCGACCTTGTATGCCGCCTCAGAGTTGTCGAGGTCCTGCTTCGCAATCAGGTTCTGACTCAGCAGGCTCTTGTTCCGTTCAAAAGCTAATTCGGCGTTTTCCATCGTCGCCTCGGCCTGCAGATAAACTCCACGTGCCTGACGGGCATTCTCGGAATATATGGTGGTGTCGATCAGCGCAAGTACCTGCCCCCTGGTAACGTAGCTTCCTATGTTCACGTATTCTTGTTCAATATTCCCGTTGACCCTTGGGAATATACTTGCCTCCTGGTTGGCGTCGATATCACCCGTGAACGAAAGAGTTCGTTCGATAGTACCGCGCTGCGGGTTAGAAACTTGCACGACAGGCACCGGGCGCGCTACTTTTGCTGCCGTGTCTGCATTCGCCTTCAACCTAACATAAACTAATAACGCCAATAAGATTAGTACTACTGAACTCACAATGTAAGTTCGTTTTCTGTTCTTGCTCATCTACAATCCTATCTGTTGTCTGAACCGTGAAGCATTTTCTCTATTAACAATTGATACTTTCGCTTTTGACTGCTGTTTAAGATTGATTTTATCATTGTCTGTGTCGAATCAATCTCCTGAGTGATTTGTGTTTTAAAAGCCTTTCTCATTGACTGAAATTTCGGGTGGACGCACGTCACGATCGAGTCGAGTTGTTTTTGCTGGTACGTCGATAGTCTAAGTCGCTCAGTCATGTAGGTAATGAAACGCTGCTTGCCAAAGTGAGAGTCCCTATCTACAAAGTAGTATCGATCGATACCGTATCCGGCAAAAATGCCGACGATCATAGAGACAATGATCGATAGCCAAAGTGTTCGCTTGCTGATCACCTATCTGCTCCTCAAGACAAGTTCGAGTACTTGATCGTTGGAAAGACTTGTTTGTTCGATCGAGCTTCTTTCAATATTCGTGAGTCGCCCCACCATTTCTACAGAGGAGACTCTGGGTGTCCCGAAGAATTGGATTGACAACAAGGCAATCGCAACGAGCGTAGCGAGACTGATAAGGATATCTTCAACAGCAATCTTGATCTCGCCAATAGGCGAGTTGGACTTCTTCTCTCGCAAGGACCGCAAAACGCTGTAGTTGAATTGCGCGTCAAGCCTGACAGTGTACGCTGCCTCAAGTGACTCCCTCACACTTTCGAGCTTCTGGACTTCCGTATTGCACACGGGGCAGGAAAGTAAGTGTTCACCGAAGCGCTCACGTTCATCGCCGGACAATTCGTTATGCACGAAGCCGTCGGCATACATGAAAAAGGGGCAGCTATTTCCCATAATTCAACCTCTTGGTTAGTTTGTCGCGCAGCACTTGTCTCGCACGGAAAACCCGGGTCTTCGCAGTGCCAACGCTAATCTTCAGAAGTTTTGCAATTTCGGAGTAGCTCAATTCATCTATCTCTCTCATCGTGACTGCGGTACGGAGTATAGGTGGCAACTCATCCATCTCCTCTCTAACAATATTGATAGTTTCCCCAGTATCGTATACGCTGACAGGGTCAACGGAGACTTCGGTGCGTATCTGTTCTTCTGACCCGCCATCATTGTTCCTGCTGAAAACCTCCGTAAAGTTGAAGATACGCTTTATCTGCTTTCGCCTTATCTCGTCCCTGCAGAGGTTTACAGTAATTCGTATCAAATATGTATAGAATGACGAGTCTCTCCTGTACCGTTCAATGGAATTAAACGCTCGCATAAAGGCTTCGTGGGAGATTTCCTCGACATATTCTCTGCCGAGTATGGAGTACACGGTTGCAGCGACTTTTGCCTTATAAAGATCGACAATCTCAGAGTAGGCTGATTCATCCCGGGCAAGAGCCCTGTCAACAAGGTCTTTCTCCCTGATTCTTCTGTCATCATTTCTCGCTGCAATAGACGAATTTGAGCCGCCGCGGTTCAATTTATTTTCCTTAATTTCTGTATTGATAATTTTGTTTAACGCGAATAAATTTGCAACCGTTATGAACCTAAAAGTTAGCGAATTAAGCAAGGCATTTGGCTCTGGCGCCAAAGCCGTAGATTCCGTTTCCTTCGAAATAAATGAGCCCAGCGTTGTCGGATTCTTGGGTCCTAATGGGGCAGGAAAAACGACAACAATGAGGATGATTACCGGCTACCTGACCCCAACCGGTGGGTCCGTCAGCATTGACGGGGAAACGGTGACGCCCGAAAATTTCAGACTTCGTGCAAAGATCGGCTATTTGCCCGAGAGTAACCCCCTTTACACTGAGATGGAGGTTCACGAGTATTTGAAGTTTGCCGGCCAGCTATCTGGCATTTCCTCCTCCAATACTAAGGAGCGATTAGACTTCGTCGTGGATCGTTGCGGATTGAAGGAAGTGCTTTATGATCCGATCTACCGGCTCTCCAAAGGATACAAGCAGCGGGTCGGCCTCGCCCAGGCTATGATCCATGATCCGGAGATACTTATACTGGATGAGCCGACTTCGGGACTCGATCCCAACCAAGTAGTTGGCATAAGAGAGTTAATCTCTGAGCTGGCACAGAAAAAATTTGTGGTGCTCTCGACTCACATACTATCGGAAGTGCAGGCGCTCTGTGACCGCGTCCTTATCATCAACAGAGGAAAGCTCGTCCTGGATGCGACGTCAGAAGATCTTCAGCATAGCAGCATCGGGGGCATTGCCGTAAGGATTAAGACCTCTGATTCCATGGACACCATAAGGGAGAAGTTCGAGACCGCATTCCATCCGAGGAAGATGTCCGCGGAGAAGGCAGACGGCAGTGTCTCGCTCCAAATAGGCATTGAAGACACAGATGACAACAGGGAAAAGGTATTTGATTTTTGTGTTTCAAACAGATACAAACTAGTCGGGCTTAACAATACGGGTTCCGATTTGGAAAAAGTTTTCAGAGAATTAACGGTAGGAGCCTATGGATCAGGACAACAGCAATAGTCTTACGGTGCTCCTGAAAAAGGAGATACTGATATCTATCAAGACCCCTGCAGCATATGTGGTAATTATTGTGTTCTTGTTGATTTCCGGATATATGTTCGCAGATGGATTGTTTCTTTCGGGTGTGGCAACTCTACGTCCCTTCTTTTCATTGTCGGGGATTCTTTTTCTCTTTTTCATACCGGCATTGACAATGAGATCTTTCTCCGAGGAATTTAGAAACGGGACGCTCGAAGTACTCGCGACTCACCCGATCAGCAGGAGCAAACTCGTCTTCGCGAAGACCCTCTCAAGCTACCTGATCGTCGTCGCCTCTCTTGTACCGACGTTAATCTACTTCATCATTGTTGCCAGTCTTGGTCATATAGATCCTGGCGCGGCACTCGCGGGTTACATCGGACTTCTCTTTCTGGCGGCAGGGTATGTATCTGCCGGCGTGTTTGCATCAAGCCTGACTCAAAACCAGGTGGCCGCGTTCATCATCGCACTCTTTACTTTATTTCTATTCTTCATACTTGACAAGGTCACAGCCCTTACAACCGGGTCCTTCGCCTATATTCTGCAGTACGCAAGTTCTGATTTTCACCTGGCAGATTTCTATAAGGGAGCTATTGATTTGCGGGATGTAGTTTATTTCTGCGGGGTAGTCGTCTTCTTCACCAGTTTGACCTCGAAATGGCTGGAGCTGAAATTCAAATGAAGAAATCTCAACGTGACGCGATCCTACAGGCTTTCCTATATTTTGTCATAATTGTACTTGTTAACGTAGTGGTGAGCGGCTGGTTCTTCCGAATCGACCTAACACGCGACAAAGTGAATACACTCTCTCCTGCTACCGAGAAACTATTGAAGAGCCTGAAGGACCATCTGATAGTCCGAGTCTATTTCAACTCGGATCTCCCTTCACCATACAACAATAACAGAGTTGCTCTAATAGATATGCTGCAGGAATTCCGAAGTATATCTGACGGGAAGCTGGAATACGATATTTACAATCCGACAACCGATAAACAAGTCAACGAGGCTGTTTCGCAAGGCGTGCCGCAAGTGCAGGTGCAGGTCATAAACAACGACAAGCTGGAAGTGAAACGTGCTTTCATGGGTCTTGTGATGGAATATGAAGCTCGGAAGCAAACCCTGCCGGTGATAGAAAACCTATCTAACTTCGAGTACGAAATGGCTTCAAGGATCGACAGGCTTATCTATCCTGAAAAGAAGACAATTGGAATCACTCAAGGCAATGGTGAACCGTCGTTTCAGAATATTAGCCGTGCCCAGCAAGCACTCTCCCGACGGTACAATCTGCTTCCGGTCAATCTTTCTTATCCAGTACCTGACTCCATCTCAGCGCTCATATTAATTCAACCGACTACTGCTCTTGCAGACTCGCAGCTCTACAACCTTGACCAATACATGATGACAAAGGGAAGGGCAGCCTTCCTTACTAGCATGGTTAACGCCAGCATGCAAAGTGAATATGCGACGGACTTGTCGTTAAACCTCTCCTCTCTCTTCAAGAGCTATGGCTTCGAAGTTAAGAAGGATCTTGTCAGAGATGCCATGTGTGCCTCGGTGTCGGTTGTGCAGAATGAAGGTGGCCTGAGTTTCCAAACTGAATTGCCAAACCCTTACATACCGATAGTCGGTAATATGAACAAATCATTTGTGGTCACAGAAGATTTGCATCAGGTCATACTGCCGTTTGCAAGTGAAATCGACACAACCCCCGCTGTGGCGCTGCATCTCAGCGTTACCCCTTTTGCCTATACAAGCCAGCGTAGTGGAGTCCAAACCGGGTTTTATAACTTGGACCCGACTGTGAAATTTACGCAGGCAATGTTTGAGCAGCACGGTTTGCTGCTGGGTGCGGCTATTTCAGGTGAGATACATTCCGCAATTCCGGATACCGACAAATATGCCATAGCAGATCCGGCAAGAAAGACCGAAGGTAATGAGAGAATCGTAGTCCTGGGAAACGGCAACTTCATTCTTAACGAGTTTTTAAGTAACCCTGAGAACCTATCAATATTTCTTAATACCGTCGATTATTTGTCGGACGACCTGGGACTAATTTCTATCCGTTCAAAATCATTTCTGCCTCCACCATTGAAGCCTGTTTCCGAGGAGACTCGTTCGCTCGTCAAAGATGCAATAGTCGGGTTTCCGCCTCTGTTAATCTTGGTCATAGGACTCTTTTACTGGCGTAAGACTGTCAACCGAAGAAAGGCTTACAAAGCTTTACTATCTGACGGAGGCAAATCCTGAAATGAGCAAGTCCACAAAGATCCTTATTGGCGCTGTCGTATTACTGATAGCAATCTACGGAATTCAAAGGCTGACCTCTTCTAACTCCACAACACTCACAATAAACCCGTTTGCGAAACTGGATACTGCGCAGGTAGACAAGATTTCGATAGACTTCGACAAAGACATTAGTATGAAACGGATCAGCGGGGCATGGATGATTACTTCGCCTGTGGATGGTCCGGCATCCCCAAACCAGGTCTCGATGTTCCTGGCAAGGCTGGCTTCGAATCCGTCTGCAGCAGTTGTTGCCGACAATCTGTCGGACAGCTCAGCCTACGGACTTATGTCGAATGCCCCAAGGCTTGATATAACAACCCAAAGCGGCAGGCAGTTAGCATTCAGACTTGGAAATATCACGCCAGATTTCAACGGATGCTACATGCAGATGACGGGCGACAACAGAGTGTTGGAGCTTTCGACAAATATCCGTTCACTTGCCGGACAGAGTCTGACAGACTGGCGGGACAAAGTAATCTTTGGGATACAAGTGTCGGACGTTGCCGCCGCGGATTTCTCCGTAGGTGACACGCTGTACCATTTTTTCCACAGTGATACTTTGTGGAAAGTCAACAATGTCACCGTGCCTACATCAACAGCACAGGAAATTATTGAGAGTTTAACGGGCACTCGCGCGGTTGGCTTTGTCGACACTTCTACCCATTTGTCGAAGCGGTTTCTCGATTACGGGATTACGCTTAAGAACAAGGAGCATTTTGCCGGCACACTGTTCAAGACGTCCGATCAAGTCTGTCTCACAAACTCGGCTACCGATCAGACATTCGTGGTCAGTTCAATGCTCCCGCAAACATTAGATCAGGAACTAAGAAGTTTGCACCGTACCTATTTAACCAAGCTAAGGTCGTAAGAAGTCGCTTGCGTCATCGGCATGCTCATGCCGTTCTGCCCGGCAGAAGTCATCATAAGCTTCTGATCAGACTTTCCATTTATTTTGACAATCCGTCCCTTTTCAGAATCGAATAGGGCAGTCCCTGAGATAGCGCCATTACCGGCTATGTTAACGTTGACGCCCTGCGCTTCCGTGGATCCGTTGAGAGCAACCTTCCCGTTAAAGCTTATCCTTGCACAATTGGCACCATCGACTACTTCTTCATCAATCAATTCATAGCTGGTATTGGTATTGACAATGATTTTGCCGCCGCCCGCTGGAGTCGATACAGTGTCAACTTTCTCCTGGCTCCATGTTGATCCTTTGGAAACCTCTTTGGTAGGGAGCTTGAAGAAGAAGCTTGTGAATTCGCGCATTTGACCGGCCTGAGACCCTGCGAAAGTGGTATCGACCCATCTCGATGAAATCTCCTCTCCGTCGGGGTGTATGCGCACTTCTCGAACTTTCCCGACCACGGGCGAACTGGTACGGGTCGTATCGCCGCTCGGCATTATGACAAGATTCTCGCTCGAGTCGACCTTCATGTCATAAACCAACTCACCCCCTGTGGTCTTTCCAATCACGCTAATTGATTCGTCTGAAGTTGCCGAGACCTTTGCTTCCTGTCCCATCATTGATTGGATCGTTTCGAGTGTCGAATGCGCCTTGTAGTGAAGTGGACTGGACGAATTGATTTTGTACTCAAGCCTGTATTGTGCCGAGGCAGTCAGACCGGCAAACAAGACAGCGCCAAATACAATAGATATGTACTTCAAGATACCTCCTATTTAGTGTTATGTTCTCAGTTAGTTAAACCAGCCTCTCTTGGCTGATTTCCGTTCATGGCTTCAATGACGAGCTCGGCGATGTCTTTCACTTCTACGCCGGCTGCTTCCTTTGCCTTGACGCCGTCAGTCAACATTGTCATGCAAAACGGACATGCCGAGGCTATCACGCCAGGCTTTGTGGAAAGTGCTTCTTCGACTCGCTCGATGTTAACACGCTTGCCGATCTTTTCCTCCATCCACATTCTTGCGCCGCCTGCTCCGCAACAAAACCCCTTATCCTTTACGCGTTTCATTTCAACCAATTCCGACCCCTCCAGTTTCCCAAGAATATTCCTGGGGGAATCATAAATCCCGTTATACCTGCCGATGTAACAAGAATCGTGATAGGTCAATCTCTGTTTTTGCGATGCGCTCAGTTTCAGCTTCCCTTCAGCTATGAGTTGCTCGATGAATTCAGTATGGTGTACCACTTCGTAGGTACCTCCGAACTCAGGGTACTCGTTCTTCAGCGTGTTGAAACAATGCGGGCACGTCGTCACAATCTTCTTTACTCTGTGCTTGCTCAAGGTTTCGACATTTTCTTTCATCAGGGTCTGGGCCAGGTATTCGTTTCCACTTCTTCGTGCCGGGTCCCCTGTGCACTTCTCCTCGTTCCCGAGAATGGCAAACCTGATCCCCGCTCTGTTCATAAGCTCCGAGAATGCTCGCGCAACTTTCTGGTACCGCATATCAAAACTTCCAGCGCACCCAACCCAGTAGAGAATGTCAAAGTCGTCGTGTACATCTGATGCGATTGGAACATCATATCCTTCTGCCCACTTTGCCCGGTCCCGCCAATTGAATGCCCACACCGTATAGTTGTTTTCCAGGTTGCGATATGCCGCGGCGAGCTCGGAAGGAAATCGCGATTCATTCAGGACGAGATATCGCCTCATGTCTACAATAGAATCGACATGTTCAATAGTCACCGGACATTCTTCCATACACGCCCTGCATGTTGTGCAAGACCACAATTCATCCTCAGTGATGTAATCATCTACCAGATGTCTATTGTCGGTCTCTTTGTTCGCGGCGAGCGAAGGCGCCTTCTCCATCGTCCTGTGCCTGATATCCATTATTATCTTCCGCGGTGAAAGCGGTTTGCCGGTTAAATTGGCCGGGCATACCGAGTCACATCTGCCACATTCGGTGCAGGTATACCCATCCAGAAGTTGCTTCCATGTGAAGTCCTCTACATCGGAGGCTCCAAACTTAGTGAGGTCTTCCGCATCCAGATTCAACGCCTTAAGTTTTCCTTTTGGTGTAAGCTTTGAAAAATAGACGTTGAAAAGAGACGAGCCGATATGGAGATGTTTCGAATAAGGAAGATAGTTCAGAAATCCGAGCACAAGCATGACGTGGATCCACCAGAAGACCTGAAACAGAACGAGCTTAGAGTGATAAGGTGCCGACATAAAAATCGCCGCGACGGCAGATGACAGAAAACGCGCTCCAGAATCTAATGTGTCGATGCCTGTCGCTTTTTCAATGGAAATATGTAGCGCGTTCTGCAGGAGCATCGAAATCATGATTAGCAGGATCAGCCCTAATATCAGGTTGGCATCGAATTGAGAGTGTTTTGAAACCCTGAGTCTTTTGACGTGAGCGAGGTTCCTCCTATAGAACGCGACAAGTACGGAAACGATAACCAGCAGGGCCAGCAGATCCTGCGAGAAAACAAGGGGTCCATAAAATACACCGAGAAATGCAAACGAGAGGTTCTCTCCAAATCCCTGCAGAAAGGTCTCCAGGATAGCAGTTAGAAGCACAACAAACCCCCAGAAGATGAAGAAGTGCATCCACCCCGCAAGGGGTTCACGAAGAAGTTTCTTCTGCCCGAATCCTATCGATAGTACATTCTTGATTCTTTTCCCCGGTTGATCAAACCGCGGTTCATTTTTGCCCACATTGAGATAACTGACCAATTTCTTTACGTTTTTCGCGAAGAAAGCAAACGCCGCAATGAGAACCACCAAAAACAGAATCGCCTTCATTTCCATCGCCTAATTTGACAAAATATATCCCTGTCCAGCATCACAATCAATTGCGGTACTGGCGACAAGCACTGGACCGTAGCCATCTTCAATTCATTTTGGACAGTTTTCCAAATGCTTATGTGAACACTCACTGCAGCGGGGCAATGACAGAAAGAAGTCGACGAAGCTCGAAAGCATCCTGTTTCCACATGTGGTCAATGTACCCACAGCCCTAACTCTTTCTCAGACAGCCACGAAAGACATACGTTTTGACGGGGACTGAATCAAAGGGACGCATCTAGCGGAGGCGAATAGGTGAGTGGTGTCCTAATTTATGTTTTGCTCTGACCGCGGAGATTGCTAAAGTATGCTAAGGATCTTTTGGCGATACAGAACTTCGCGATCCTTGCGATCATTGCGGTTCATTAACCTTTCTTCTTTGATGTGAGATTCAAACTAGGACACTCCCAAAAAGTGAGCTTAATTGAATGTTTGCGCAAGTAAGTATATATTTCGTCAACATGATCAAAGAAACGAAGTATCAAGTCTGGAATTTGTAATGGGAAAGGTGATTGCGATTGCAAATCAGAAGGGTGGAGTAGGGAAGACTACCACTACGGTGAATATTGCGGCTTGCATAGCAGCGATGGAGCACAGAGTCCTACTGGTGGATATCGATCCGCAGTCAAACGCTACCAGTGCTTTGGGCTTCGAAAAAAGCGAACCGCACGTCAGCACTTATGATTTCCTGATAGGGGCTTCTGCAGCAGACAGTGCCGTGCGAGATACCGCCCTCAGTTTTTTGAAGCTTGTGCCGTCAGATATTAACCTTGTCGGGGCCGAGATCGAGCTTGTCGAAGTCGAGAATCGTGAGACGCTGTTGAAGTCTGCCATGCAAAGCGTTAAAGACTCCTTCGAATTTACATTTATCGATTGTCCCCCGTCCCTCGGACTCTTAACCGTAAATGCCCTTGTTGCGGCAGATACTGTGCTTATTCCTGTACAGACTGAATATTTTGCACTCGAAGGGCTAGGACAACTGCTGAATACAATATCAATGGTCAAGAGAAGCTACAACGCAAATCTTGGATTAGAGGGAGTCCTTCTTACAATGTTTGATTCCAGGCTGAGGCTTTCAAATCAAGTCGTGGACGAAGTGAGGCGGTATTTTGATGAGAGGGTATTCAAAACTGTTATCGGCAGAAATGTCAGATTGAGTGAAGCCCAAAGCTTCGGCAAACCGATAATTCTCTACGATGCAGGGTCTCTTGGGGCGAGGCACTACATGGAGCTTGCAAGAGAATTCCTAGAGAGGAACAAGACCAACCATGCTCACAGCAACGATGAGCAAGTGCCAATCCAATCAACAGCAATTGGCAACAGAGAAAACACTAGCACATGAAGTCTAATTCTAGACTTGGCAGAGGGTTGGGGGCGCTTATTAGAAGCGAATCCGCGGTATCTGGCCGACCAGAAGTACTTCAAAACCTCCCGGAGGTAAATGCTGTTAGAGAAATACCTGTGGGATCGATCCGCCCAAACCGATACCAGCCAAGGAAGGAATTCAATAGAGATTCACTTGACGAACTCAAGGCGTCCATTCACGAGAACGGGCTTGTTCAGCCAGTCTCAGTGAGGAAGTCGGAAGATGGGTCTTACGAGCTGGTTTCCGGTGAAAGACGTTTCAGGGCGTTTTCCGAACTCGGGTTTGAGACTATCCCCGCCTATGTGCTTAGTGTCTCATCAAACAGCAAAATGCTGGAACTTGCACTCACGGAGAATGTCCAGAGAGAGGACTTGAACCCCCTAGAAATTGCCGCAGGTTATCAACGGCTTGTCGATGAATGCAGCTTGACGCAGGAACAGATAGCCCAGAGGGTCGGAAAAAATCGGGCCACAGTTGCAAACTTTCTCAGATTACTAAAGCTCCCTGCACAGGTCCAGAAAAGTCTCGCTACAGGCGAGTTATCAATGGGGCATGCACGGGCGTTGCTTGGATTGAACAATCCGAGTGAACTACTGCACCTATTCCGCAAGATTCTCAAGGACGGTTTGAACGTAAGACAGGTGGAAGCGAGAGTGCAACAATTGGCAGAGAAGCAGCATAGGAACCCTTCGCCTCGCAACGGAGAGACTCATGATTTGGGAGTCAAACCGGATGTGTTCCTATCCGATCTTCTTGACAAGATGCAGAAACGCCTGGGAACTAAAGTCAAGGTTGTGAGAACCGGTTCGAAGACCGGCGAAATAAAAATCGAATACTACTCCGAAGCTGATCTTGGAAGACTGATAGAACTAATTCTTGGTGGGAACAATGAGTGACAAATCGAGGCCGATTATCAGCGAGAACGCACCCAAACCTATCGGACCTTATTCACAGGGGATCGAAGTCGGCGGCATCTTTTTTCTTTCCGGCCAGATCGGCATTGTCCCGAAAACCGGCGATCTCGCGGTGGGACTCGTACCTCAAACTCGCCAGGTCCTCGATAATATCGAAGCGGTCCTCAAGGCTGCTGGGGCATCACTTTCAACTGTTGTAAAGACAACGGTTTTTCTGCGGAATATGGGTGACTTCTCACAGTTCAATGAAGTGTACTCTGAGTACTTTAGAGATTTTGCGCCTGCACGAAGCACCGTAGAAGTTTCTGCACTCCCGCGTAATGCACTCATCGAGATAGAAGTAGTTGCGCATAAGTGAGATTACCGGGGTTTGCTGGTTGCCTTTTTTCCTCGCGGTGACAAATGCATTACTGGCAACGGATGTCAACGCGCAAGCCCGATCAGGTTACCACACCGGAAAAAGCTATCTCGATCTCAGGCAACAGCTCGGCATCGAAAAAATCAGCATCGATTCGACTGAGAATCAGGGCCAGTCGACACCAGATACAGCTTCTCTGGTGACGAACACAAAATCTCCGCTGATGGCGGTTCTTTTATCTGCAGTTCCCGGTGGCGGCCAGATTTATAACGGAAGTTACTGGAAGGTCCCGATTATCTGGGGAGTCCAGGCGTTCTTTGTCACTCAGTGGATTTACAACAACAAGCAGTACAGATCGTACAGATCCCAGTTCGCGGATTCCCTCGCGGCTGGCCCACCCTTCGATCAGTCAACATCGCAGCGGCAGTATTATTTGGTCACCTTGGAGACAATCCGGGATGCTTATCGCGACCAGAGAGACTCGTTCGCATGGTACATGGCAGGAGTATACGTTCTCTCAATGGTCGATGCGTATGTCGATGCGGAACTTTCAGGGTTCAACGTCTCACCGAATCTCAGCGCAACTCCGGCCGGGCCCACCTTAACGGTCACACTCAGCGTAAAGTTTTAGTCCGCTTGGTTTTAAGTCTGCATTCCGTAACCTACCTAACAAGCATTCATTTGCCCGCAATGTAAGGTGCTATCCTCTCTTTTGTGTTCCGTCGCCTTCTGACAAGGCCATAAACGTAGAAGATCGCAGAAATGAAGATGCCCGGGTACATCGGTTGTATGCTGAATAAATAGGATTCATTTGCACTCCAATGGCCAAGATATCCCGTCAGCAGCCAAAGAAGGGAAGTGGTCCACCCGAAAGTCATGGAGAGAAAAATATATTTGTTAGGAACCTGCCACTTCCGATAGTAACTAGTCATGAGAGGAATGAGCAATCCCGGTATGAACACAGCACCCAGATCATACCATATCTGGATCACAGACGGAATAAGCAACGCGATAACGACAGAAATTATCCCTGTAACAAATATGCCGATGTGTGAGTAGCCCAGGATTCGCGGGCCTGAGTCGGGCATTTCGCGATTCTTGTGGAAGAAACTGAAGAGTATGTCTTTGCCGATTGTCACCGCGGAGATGAATGTGAGACTTTCAAGGCTTGCCATGATGCTTGCAAGCATTCCAACAAAGAACAATCCCTTAAGAAAACTCGGAAGAACAACCTGCGCCAATGCCGGATAAGACATGGTAGGATCTTTCAGGTGTGGCAGGATGGCGCGAGCGTAGAGACCGGTCGTAGAACTCATGAAGTCAAAGAAGAACCAGAATATCGTGGAGCCCAAGATTCCGTATTTTGCCACCGTTCCAGATTTGGCGGCATAGCATCTCTGATGGAATGCCGGGTCTACAAGCGTCAGGCTCGCGATGAAAAACCATGCGATGATGTACTGCCACGAATTTCCACCTGTTAGAGTCAGGTGTCCGGCCGGCACGTGACTCTGTACGAAGCTCAAGCCGCCATAGTGAATATAGCAGTACGGAAGCATGACCCCGAAGCCGATGTACATCATGATAAACTCGAGACTATTCGTTCTTACGTCAGAGTGCAGCCCTCCGGCATAAAGGTAGGCAATGGATACGACTGTAGTGAAAATAACGGACACGGCCAGACTCCAACCGGATAACATCTCGACGAGTATTCCCACCATCAGCACGTATGGAGCAGGTGTTACAATGAGCAGTGTGAGGAAAGACCCCATCTTGGCAGATGATTCACCGTAAGTCTCTCTCAGCTTATCGGGAATGGTGTGGAGCTTTGTGTTTTGCACGCGAGGCGCAAGAAAGAACGCAAAGATAATAGCAAAGAAATAATATGGAACGCCAAAGATGAACCAATTGGAAATTCCGTATCGGTACGAAAATTCACCGACTCCAAGTATTCCTCCGTACCATGTCGAAACAAGCGTGGCGATAAAAACAGGAAGCGTGAGTGTTCTCCCGGCCACAAGGTACTCGTCGATGTGTCCACGTGCGCGTCTTGCCGAGCGGAATCCAACAAACACCACCGAAGCAAAATAAACGATTACGATGGCCCAATCGACCAGTGAAAAATGTACGATCACTTACCCTCTATGAATAACATTATGCCGCCGCTCTCAACCACGATTTCTATTTCATTCCTCGTCGCACGATTGCTGACTCCATGACCGCCGCGCGGCAGTCGGCTGCTCTGAAGTTCGTACTCTAAGCCGCGCGTACTCACCACAGTCAAATCTTCCATCGGGACGATCGAAACTCCCATGCCCGAGGAAACTTCTTTAACCAGCCTCCTCGCGACGGGATAAATCGTGAACTGCTGGTCGACCAGAATTATTTGTGGCACTCTTGATTTCTCTCCGGTGCCGAGCTCCTGACGTGCGTACTCATACGCTATCTGGATATTCGCCAGTGTGTGGTCCATTCTCCCGCCGGAAAATGCAGTCACGAGGATATTGTTCCAGTCGCGCTCAAGCACGAACTTCAAAGTCTTTTCAAAGTCAGTATGCTCCTGCGATTCCGCTCTGACTACTTCGACACTGGAAAGCCGTGGATCGGATAGGTCAACCGAATCGAGGTCGCCAACTATAATGTCTGGTTTATATCCGATGGATAGTGCCTTCTGGGCACCTCCATCGGCACAGACAACCTTAACAGGTCGCTTAATGATCTTGTCCAACCGGGCACGCGAAGGTGGTTCACCGTTGCAAAACAAAAGAATGAAATCCTCAAGGTACATGTGAGTTACAGATCTACCGAGCAATTCAGGAAGAAGTTGCGGGTAGCGGCAGGGTAGAAGTAGATGCCTTCGCCGTGAGGAACGTAGATCCGGTTCAACAGATTGTTTACATACAACTTCAACGTCACTGAAGGAAGAGAGAGCAGGTCAGCGAACCGGTAAGAGATCCAACCATTCAAAACAAAATACGGATCGAGTTCCCTAGAAGGCAAATCGAAATTGTCAGTGTACTGAGACCCTACGTATTGTCCCAGCAAGACAATTAACAAACCATCTGATGCGTAAGTGGCTCTTATATTGCCCATGAAATCCGGAAAGCCGGAGATCGTGTTCCCGTCAAGCGAGATTCCGTCCATAACGGTATTACCGGCAGTGTCAGTATAAGTCGTGTATTTGATTAGCTCGTTTCGGCTTAAGGTTAGGTTTCCATAGAGCGCGAAGTTGTGAGTCAGGACAACGTTCGCCTCAAGTTCCAGCCCGATATGTCGTGTCCTCTTTGCGTTGCCCGTGATAGGCTGGCCATACTGGTCGAGAAGCCCGTTGGAAACCAGCTCGTTGTAAAACTCCATCCAGTATCCGCTGACACCAAGCATAAATCGTCTTGTCCTATAGTGGTAGCCCAGCTCAAAGTCGTTGAGTGTCTCAGGCTTGACGAGTGGATCGCCGAAATTAAATGTGCTGTCCGGGTTCAATGCGAAGTTGGGGACCTCCCCACCGCTCGACTCATCGGCGTTATATAAACTGGAGAGCTGCGGCTCACGAGACGTTTGGCTAACACTGAAATAGATATTCGATTCGGAAGTCAGGTTATAATTAATTCCGATTCTCGGGTTAAGGAAATGGTACGGCACGAAGAAGGTGTTGCCGACAAATTTTTCGCCGTAGAAGTAATATTGCTTGAATTCGTATTCAAGGTCGAACATCAGAGTGGCTTTCGGGCTGAGGTCGTAAAGCTCGTGCCCGAAGATGGTCGCTACATCGGTTCGAGCATGCCATTGGTTGTAGTGGTAGTCGGAAGACACTCCCGGCGGGAGGTTACTCGCCCAATCTATGCTGGCCCAGTGATCGGAGTAATTTCTGTCCAGCTCCGCACCCAGGACAAGCGTGCCGTCAGCATGGTGAAACGTCGCGCGGGGAAGCCAGCCGAATTGGCTTTCACCAGCGAAAGCGTGTATGAGGGCGTCATAGGGATTCACGGTCGGATGGAAGCCATATTGTGAGGTCATTCTAAAATAATTCGTGTCTGCCCAGGAGCCGTCGTAGTTATAAAATCCGGAGCTCAGAATTGCGAAGACTGAATTATTCAGCGTTACTACCGGGGACACTTTCCACTCGTTCAACAATTCAAAATGAGGTTGAGAATAATTTTCGATCTCCGAACCCCGTCGGGGAACAGCGTAAACTGTGTCAGGTCCAGAAACAAAGCGTACCATATTCGGGGAGTAATTTACCGAATTGCTGTCTGTGTTCCAGTCGTCCCAATTTTGCGTCTGCAGGTTCCTGTTGTACGCGGCAAACCTTGGCAGCCCCAGGTATGAGAGCCCATCCGAGATGGGTCCACCGTAAATGTTGATCTCAGTTGTCACATTCTTGTCGTATCGTGTAGCGTCCAGGAAGTAACTATTCAAGTCGACCCACGAATTCTGTCTGTAGCCAGGTGTAAATGTCTTTGCGAGATGAGCATAGATCGAATATTTGTCACCAACCAATCCCGAGCTGAAGGAGGCGGAATATTTCTGAACCGGACCACCTGAACCGGTTGATCCTCCACCGAATGCGACGTTCAATCTCCTGTCGTTTGCGAGGTTATTCGTCTCCAAGTTGATGGAACCGCCGATGGCCGGCGGACCGTAAAACTCCGTGCCGGCACCGCGCTGAACTTGAATCGTCTCAGTGCTCGCCTGCAAGTCAGGCATGTCGATCCAGTAGACGTTGTGGTCTTCAGGATCATTTTGTGGGATTCCATTAACCATAATTGAGATCCTGCGCTGATCGAAGCCGCGCATCGTTATGTACGAGTAACCGATGCCTTCGCCATTTTCGGAATAATCAGTGACCGAAGGGAGCTGGGAGAGTAGCACCGGCACATCCTGAATTGTGAATTGCTCCTTGATAATCTTGCCCGGAAGGTTGCTGAACGTTACAGGAGTCTCACGTGCCTTAGCGATCTGAGCGGTGACAAGAATCTGTCTCAGTCGGTATGTCTTGGAGGTCAGAATAATCTTCAACGGAACCGAAGGGACGGTAACCTTAGCAGTTTCTGGATCGTAACCCGCCGCACTGATGTTGACCGTGTAGCTTCCAGGATAGAGGCGAGAGAATGTAAACCATCCGTTTGCGTTTGTGCGAGCAGAGTCATGCGTCGGCATTAGAACGACTTGCGCGCTCGCAATACCAAAGGTTGTTGAGCTGTCAATCACTGTTCCTGTGAGGCTGTATTTCTGTTGAGCGTGAATGCATCCTGCACTCAACAGAATCAAAGCGACAAAAAACTTTGTCATGGTTTTTCCTTAACAGTTAAACTGAATTAGAGTCCAACTGCCTGGGATCAGAAGAAGAAATGGGAAACCGTCAACAACGGAATGGAAAGCTTCGTCCATTTTCCTCCACCCGATGATTTCGTGAAAATCGCTCGGGAGTAGCGCATCGTGCGCCACGCTGGTATTACCCAGATCAGGTTCGTAGGGTTTTTCTCAGCCTCCCGAATACTTTGATCCGTACCGGAAAGCACCCCTAACGGACATATGCAATTTAACAAGGAGCCAGCGACAAGACAAGCAAGGTGGTACAGATACGAGGTGCAAGCCGAGCTAGAAGGTGAAGCAGGAATGATGGAACTATGAAATAATGGAACAGAGGAATGGGTGGGTTGACAGATTCTCATTGTTGATGTGAATCTGCGTTGGAGTTAGGACAAGACTAGCGTGAGATCGATCAGGCTACCGACAGCAATCATGGGTCGCGACGAAAGATTGGTACAAAGTCGTAATAATTAGATCCGTACAACCTATTTGAGAATTGAGCAGATCTTGAGGAACGCCCGCATCCAGTGGCAGTTCTTCCAGACAGATCGGCACCATGATTCAAGGAGGGGGCATCTCCGGGTAACAGCAGAGATTGCTCGTGTAGGGTGCGCAGAAATAAGTTCATCCCCTACAATGGAGTCAAGGTAACATAACATTGATTCTGCAACACACACAATTCTCGATTTGATGACCGCGGCAGCATTCTTCGTTTGCATCAAGACAAGTTCGAACTGTCATATCCTCCATTTCAATGAGAAGTTCACAAGGAATGGCAAGGAATATTCGACGCTCCCGTCAACATTGTTTATGTAGAACACATTACTATGGTTGTAGATGTTAATTAGCATAAGCTGCGAAGTCCACCTCACTCCCAATAGTCGGAACTCATAGGATGCGCTAGCGTCAAGACGATGATACGGGCTTATCCTCGCACTGTTCTCGGTGCCGAAGACAATTTGGCTCTCTGCGAAGCTCGATGCGAAAGCCCCACACTGTGTCGGATTCACGTGAAGTTCTGGATAGTAACCTGCCAGCGGCGTGTACGGTAGACCCGAACCGTATTCCCAGTGTGCACGCAGCCAGAAATTTGTTAATGGTAACCAACCTACCGTGAGATTGATCTGATGCCTGCGGTCGTACCGCGGCGGATATGTAAAGCCTTCATCTGTCATGAGGACTTTGCCGTACGAGTAGTTTGCGTCGACATAAAAAATTCCGATATCGTATTTCGCGCCCAGATCCAAGCCGTAGGAATTGCCGTTGCCCATAATGTAATCCGGATCGTTCACGTCGACCTTGTTGCGGTTTATTTCAACAAGCTTTGCATAGTCCTTGTAATATGCCTCGGCAGTAACGCCAAGAAAATCTAACGGCGAAAAGTGAGTACCTAAAACAAAGTCATAAGCTTCCTCATCCGGAGTGTTGATGGTCTCTGAGGAGATCGGAACGATCAGGTTAAACGGAGTGTATATGTCGTTTTCATTGTTGAGGTTAATCACTCTTTGGTGATACTCTCCGGCAGCGAAATATACGGATGCACTGGAGTCGATCGCGTATGTAAGTGTCATTCGAGGATCGCCCAGATAACCATTGCTCGTTCCGAGTATGTATGAGAAGCTCTTCGAAATGTCAGACCTCACGCCAAGCTCTGTTGTGAAGCTACTAAATGGCTGCCACCGATATCTGGCCCAAATGTCTGGCTCTGCACTTCCTATATCGTAAATCCATTGAATGCCATACGCATTTGTAAAAGTGAAATTGTAACTCGGAAAATGGAAGCGAAACCCCATATCGAGTTGCGCTTTGGGATTCGGATAGTACGTGAAGTAACTGTAGTAGGCAATGTTCTGAATATTGTTCGATTCGTAGTGGACATAAGATATGGCCTTCGGAACCTGCTGTGCACTGTAGATAGAATTCGAGATGGAAAATCTGAAGTTCCATCGAGTTCCAAAGAGATAATTGCCGGATAGTGAGTACCCTTTCTGTCTCCAGTTATAGTCAGGGTTTAATGGGTTGCTGCTCGCAATTTGATCTCCGGTTGTGAAGAATTCCAATGACATGTGGCCGGTCGATGCCCAGCTGGCGGTGAGCTTACCAAAGCCGTCTGAGAATTGAAAAGGTAATCCGAGATTGAAGTACTTCTGCAAAATGTTGCTGTTGTCCGACGTTCTGAAGAAGCCGATGAAACTGGATGATCCGGACAGGATGCCGAAAGGAAGTGGTCCGCTCAGCACGACATCGCTGGAGAGAAGGTCGGCGCTTCCCTCTGCATGAGTGGAGTATTTGTCACCATCTCTGGTCTGAACTGCGAGGACGGAAGAAAGTCTTCCGCCATATTGGGCATGGTATCCTCCAGTGCTGAAGTCGGCAACTCTCACAATCAGCGGATCAACGAAGCTGAATAGTCCAAATGCGTGAAAGATATTGCAGACTGTCATGCCGTCGATTGTAATGAGGTTCTGATCGGACGAGCCGCCCTGGACGTAGTATTGACTCGAAATTCCTCCTATTGTTACCACTCCAGGAAGTTGCGTCACCGCCTGGACGAGGTCGTTGTTGAGAAGTCCAGGGGCTTTCTCGATTTCGGAGGGAGTCAGTACTGTTGTGCTTGGCGACATCGGATTCATTGTGCCTAAGTATTCCCCATTTACCGTAACCGGAGGGAGAGTCTTCAGTTGTTCACGAAGAGGAAAAGTCATGGTCACAACCCGTGAGGTCAGCTTGACAGCAAAAGTCTTTTCCCGGTAGCCCACGGCGCTCACAACAATCTGAGTATGATCGAAGGGTATTGATGGAAGGACAAAGTATCCAGATTCGTTCGTATAAGTTCCGATGGGCGTTCCCTTGAGACGTACGGAAGCATAAGGGATGCTCTCCCCTGTCGTAGAGTCAATAACGGTGCCTCGCAAGACATAGGTTCGTTGCTGTGCAAGGCAAGGTCTCGTATACATGAGGAGTCCAACCAGAAACAGATACTTCATATCCCGTTCACGCGTTCTAGCTTACTCTCTGAGCTTTCGATTTTTGACATTTAAGTTTGCCTGGAATTTTTTTGTCTCCGACATCACAGTTTCCGTCTCACGGATACACCGGAATTAGCAAGGAATCGTCCGAGGCACTTCCGAAAAATCCATCACCGCCATCGACATTAGTGTAGATCGGCCTCTCCGTTCTGAGTGTAGTCGGATCATTGAATCCATTTGCCGTGCTGTAGAAATCATATAGAGCTGCGTCGAGCTGTGTTATCCTCACAACTGCATCAACTTCTCCACCACTGCCGATTGCTTTTGCAACTGCTTCGTTGTATGCTGTCTGATAGTCTCTAATCGCGAAATAGACATGGAAAGGATTGCCGTCGTTCCTGAACAAATACGTTGTGGTATTAGTTTGGTATGTTGGGTCGAGGACGATTTCCCCGGAATCTGCAGCGCCGGACTCATTCTTTCCTTCGTAGACAACAGCCAGGGTTGCTCGAATACCTTTCGTATGATGCGAAGGATATACCAGGAAATTTAGATTGCTCGGCGGAACGAGTGCTGTTGGGTCCCGTAGTTCTGCATCCGTCTGTGAATCTCCTATGTAGATAGTAGCGCTATCCAGCACGGTGACGGTCGCGCTGCATGATGGGTAGCCGCTTGCACCTACAATAAGTGAAAGAACTTCATCCTGATTTGCAATTACTATCCCTTGCAGGAAATTCAAGCCGTCCCGGTAAATTGATCTGAGAGGAAATTGTGTCGAGGAGCTTCCCGCTGAGATGTATCCCGACAAACTGTCGAGTGTTTTAGAGGAATCCGGATCAGCTATGGGAAACCTGCTGTTGGTCTGGACACGGATACTGACGGTCGAGTCTCCCCGGAACACAATTCCGTAAACGACAAGCTTCGGCGTGTAAACTACTTTCACCTGAAAAGGCGAGTTACAACCCCACATCAGGAGGATGCAAGCTATCAGTGCCCACAAACTTTTTAACAAGGGAGTCACCTATCTTCGATCCTAATGTCCTCCTGGTACTACAGCCGGGTTGAGTGGGTTGCTTGGGTTCGCGTTTGGGGTTACCTAGAGAGACCTTAGCCAGTCCGGGTTGCTTACCTCCCCTTGCATTGTCGAATGGACCAGGACATAGTCGTTGAACCCGGTGAGATCCACAAAGACAAAAATCACTCCTCCCTGGATAGCATTATAGTCCCACACTTCATAAGGTTTCATGTCTGCTGAGCTGAAATGTCTCTGGATGTAATCGGGTTGTCCAAATTCTATGAAAACGCGCCCGCGGTCCATCAGCCAACCGGACGTGAAAGAGGTTTTGAATTTCTCGTTGGCATACTTGAACCTGCCATCAAATGCGAGCCAGGAATTGAATCCGTTTTCTCCCGCCTTCTTATTCAAGACTGCCCAGAACTGAGATAAGTATAGCCGCTTTGCAGGCAAGGTCGAAAGGGTTTTGTATGTGTTGGTTTGCGCAGGCGTCTCAAGATAATTTGCCGCGTGGAAAATCGCATCAAGTTGTCGAGCTGCCATGGTGTCGAACGGAGCCGATGGGACATTTTGATTTTGTCCTTCAGCTGGTTGACTGCCCTTTGTCTGCGGGTTATAGACAAAGAAGTCAGTACTCGCGCTATCGTGCTCACCGGCAATGGAATCTGCCACGAAACACACTAAATGGTATTCCCCTGACTGCAGGCCAGAAATATCTGCCGATCCGATTTGCACTACATCATGCGAGGTCCCACTCTTGCCGATCGATGATTTCTGGAGTACATTGCCTGAAGTATCATCGATACTCCAGTTTACGCCGTATTCCGTCGTGTTGTGAAACCTGTGGAGTCCATAGATCTCGGCGTAATATTGCACCTCCGGCAACCCGATTCCATATAGTGCTCTCGGATTCGGAACAACGTCCAACGTATTCTTATAGTAAGGATCGCGAGAGGAGGTTGCTTCGGAAATGTTGGTACACATCTCGATGTCTGAAATATTCAGCCCTGAATCCGGAAACATTCTCACGGCTAAGTCAGCGTGAACTGTGTCGGAGAAAGCTGGTTTGGATTCTTCCGCTGCGATCACGGTAGCGAGATACTTGCCGGGCCTGAGCAGAATTGAAGCAACAGTAACGACCCCGCCGGATGTTCTCAAGCCTGTAAAGTCCTCAGAACGCACCGGAATTTCTTGAGACTCCCGGGTGACGGAGTCGGTGGTGAGGTCCTGGAAATTGTAATTGATTTCGAGATTTGAAACAAGATCTCGGCCCACTTCTGTCCCGGATGAACCGTTCACGAACCCTCTGCGCGGAACAAGGGACAGGTACACTTCGACATCTGTCAATCCGGGCTCGCATCTGAACTCACAGGAGGAGAACCCGGAGATGAGTGCATTCGGAGTCTGTGCGACACACGGTACCGCAGAAGTGGAGATCATCAGAAGACAACCCGCTGCGGCTAGAACTTTCCCTCCCATCCTGTTATGCCTGATTAACTCCGCCACCGACATAATCAAGCCACACTTCATGGTACGCCTTCTTCTTTAGGTACGACGTTTCCATCCAAAGCTGGTCAGTAAATCGTGAAATCCTGACCGGTTACCTGCTCGTTAATTCTGACCTAATCTATCCGTGTCCCTCCGCATTGTCAATGGGCGATAGAGAATCCACGTAATCATTGATTAGTGTCGGGAACTTTTTTGAACCGCAACTGTCCCGGTAGGAAGGTGGTGGATGAGAGTGGCTCCCATCCACCACGGTGAATCTTATTGCTTTATCTCTATCGTCGGTCCTGCGAATATCGTCGGTACTCCTGCTGCCTGTGCTGCCGTGTCGAAGGCAGGTACGTCGGTAGTCAGGATATAGTTGAATTGAGAGAGATACGTGCCGAGTTCCCGTTCTAACTGATCGGTATGATGCATTGTCACTTCAGTCGGCACTCCGTTGTATGGAGATGTGAAGTTGTACATGGTGCCGCTCAGTCGCGAGTGGAAATGCGTGAAGTCATGAATGTCATCTTCCCCAACGTCATGCTGAACGTTCTTGTCGTACAGAGTATCCTTGAGCGCCGTCAGCTTTTTGCCAAGATTGGACATCTGGGCAAGAATTGCTTTATACTTACCGCTCTTCATTCCTTCCTCATCAGTAGCAAGCGATTTCTTGATCGTGCCCATCTGCTCGTCGATATTCATGATGCGATTCAGCATGTCGTTAAGTGCTGTAATGCTGTTCCTCGCCTTCATCCCATCAGTAAGGTTCGATGTGAAGTAATCCTGTGGAACCGTGAATCGCGGATCAGGTTTCAGCAATACCTGAGTCTTCTCCGTCTTTCCGTTCACAGTCACCGCAATGTTATATGTACCCGGAGAAACCATGGGACCGTTCGTAGCGTACGGATTAGCCTTTGCCGCTCTCTTCGAGTCCAACTTGAGAATTGAAGGGCCCTGGTACCTCATGTTCCACACGATCCTGTTGAATCCCTTCTTGTCGGGTCCATAGATCGTTGCTATATGACTTCCGGATTCATCCGTGATGTCTATCTTAACTGGGGTCTTGTGCCCTTTCTTCTCGGCGGGCGTAGTTGCCAATGTATCCTTAAGGTAATAGTCGATCACTGCACCTATCGGAGCATTGGGAGCTGAGTATGTACTTAGATCATTCAACGCGTCTCGATACCATGTGTGGTACATGAATGCCGACAACGTGCTGAACAGGTGGAAAGGTTCATCTTCTATGGTGGAATTGAAATCTTCAAGCGGAGTTATGTTGTCAAGGATCCAGATGCCACGGCCGTGCGTCGCAACTACAAGATCATGATCTGATTTCACAAATTTGAGATCGTACACACACACGGTCGGGAAATTGCTCTTCAGTCTCTGCCAGTCTCTGCCGTCGTTTGCAGAATAAAAGAGACCGTTGTCCGTGCCTGCGACCAGGAAGTCGCGTTTGTTGGGATCTTCCCTGACCACATGGACCGGATAGCCATCCGGAAGGCCATGATTTATCTCCGTCCAGCTCTTTCCATAATCATCAGTCTTATAAACGAAAGGCTTATTGTTATCCATTTCATGCAAGTCAACGGCAATGTAGCACGACGCTTTGTTGAATGGCGAAGGATCTATCTGGTAAATGCGACCCCACGGCGGAAGATTGGGGATGCTCTTTGCTACATCTTCCCAGTGTTTTCCTCCGTCGCGTGTAACCCGTACAAGCCCGTCATCGGTTCCAATCCAGATCAGATTTGAATCGAGAGGTGAAAGGCCGATAGACAGAATCGTGTCGTAGTTCTCAGCGGCACTAATATCGAGATTGATTTCTCCGCCGCTCGCAATCTGCTTCGATTTGTCATTCCGCGTAAGGTCCGGGCTGATGACGGTCCACGTTATTCCGCCGTCTGTCGTTTTGAAGAGTACATTGGCACCGAGGTAAACTTCATTTGCATTTGTGTACGACACAGCCGTCGGAGTTGTCCAGTTAAATCTGTATTTCAGCTGCGACGGAGGCATGTCAGGTGCATCCCACATGTAAGGACGGATATATCGCTCCAGCCCGGTTTTTAAATTCATTCTCTTCATCCATGCGTTTTGTGCCGATGCGTAGACGATGTCAGGGTCGCTCGGTGCGGGCACGACATACTGTCCGTCACCACCGACCACCGGGAACCAATCCTGTCCGGTAACACCTGAACCGTAGAGATTAGTCGAGACTCCATACCACCCGTTGTTGTCCTGCAATCCTCCGCCAAGGTTGAAGGGATGGCTCGTGTCCGTGGCAACCATGTAGAACTCACCTATCGGTAGATTGTTGAAATATCTCCAGTGCTTTCCGCCGTCAACAGTGACGTAGGCTCCGCCGTCGTTTCCATCGATCATCCGGTTTGGATCTTTCGGGTCTATCCACAAATCATGATGGTCCACATGGACGCCATGCTCGATGCTTTTCACCGTCTTTCCGCCGTCTGTGGATTTTGTGATAAGGAAGGACATGAAATAGACTTCATTCTCATTCGCGGGCGAAACAACCAGCCGCGAGAAATAGAACGGTCGAACATCCAGCTCATGATTGTTGCTTACAAGTGTCCAGTGGTCTCCGAGGTCATGAGAATCCCAGAGCATTCCGGATTTGCATTCGATGAGTGCGTAGACATGGTCCGGATTACTCGGAGCAGCGGCCAGGGCGATTCTTCCGAGCGGATCTTTGGGAAGTCCCTTGGTAAGCTTTTTCCATGTGTTGCCGCCATCGGTGGTCCGATAAATTCCACTTCCCATACCGCCATCCTCGAGTGCCCACGGATGTCGCATCGCCTGCCACATTGCAGCAAAGAGAACTTTGGGATTACCCGGATCCATCACAAGGTCGGAAGCTCCTGTGGAGTCATTCACAAACAGCACCTTGTCCCAGGTCTTTCCACCGTCGGTTGTCCTGAAAATTCCACGCTCGGGGTTGGGACCCCATGCGTGACCGATCGCGGCGACAAAGACGTTGTTCGGATCCGAGGGATTAATAGCGATACGGGATATTTGACCGACGTCTTTCAGTCCCATGTATTGCCAGGTCTTCCCCGCGTCGGGGGAAAAGAATACGCCCTTTCCGGTTATGATGTCATTCCTGAGGTTGGCTTCGCCGGTGCCCACCCAAACGTAATTCGGATTAGAGGGAGCGATAGCTATTGCGCCGATAGAGAGAGATGGTTCGTCTTTGAACACAGCCTTCCACGAAATCCCTCCGTCTGTGGTCTTGAATACGCCGCCGCCTGCACCACCAACATAATAGATATTGGGATTGCCTGGTATGCCGACAACGGCTGAAACTCTCCCGCCTGCTGCTGCGGGACCGATATTTCTGAACTTTATATTGTGCATGACGTCAGAAGTGTCGCTGCCACTTGCCGCATAAAGCTGTGAGGCGAGTAAGCAAATGAAAAGCAGGAAGAAGCCTCCTGACATCGCGACGTTTAAGATTCGGATGGCGCTTGTTTGTGCCTTTGTGAGGCAAGTTCGTTTCTGGTGCATCTCTTATCTCCTTTCTTGAGTGTTGCCGGATCGGTCGGTCAATAACGCGGTCGTTTCAGAGTTTCTTAAGATGACTTACGCAATGCGATTTGCAGTCGCTGGCTCCGAACCCGGGGATGACGATGTGACCGGCGGTGTTCTTGTTAAGTTGACATTCGCTGAGAGTTGATAACAATACCTTTTTGATCCTTGCATCTGAATTTGTGAGCAGATAGTCTATGTGCCATTTCAACTTCTTCTCTTTTCGAAGGTGCCGCCGAACGCGGGCAGCGATGTTTCTGACGGCACTCCCAGTATAGACGTAGTCGCCACCTTCAAATTCGAACGCACCGAGTCTGCCCACTGTGATCAAAGAAGAATATCGAAGATGAAAGTATATTTGATAGGTTCTGAAGCGACTATCGACGTTGCCTATTGAGGTGAATTCGTTTGCGATCCGGATTTCAAGCCTGCGTGCTGGCTCTTTTCCGCGCATGTTTTTCGAAGTGTTATTTCGGTAGGAAAGTGGATCCAACGCCGTCGGTTTTAGTCTTTGCCCGTTTATTTTCTCCTCAGTTTCCCCCGTTTACCTTTACTTGAACACATTGTAGAGATTCAGATTTGTGACATAAAGAATTCCTGTTCACTGACTCGTGTCCGAGTGTTGAACCAGGATTATTAGCTTCTGGCCCGCCACAAGATATCCTCTGTCGGTCAAGTCATTCCATTGTATCAGATCGCTGACAGAGATGCCGAACTCTGCGGCAATTCTGTCGAGTGAGTCTCCTCGCTTGACCACATAAGTCACCTCTCGTTTAGCAGTGCCGGTACCCGAGGAGTCGGGCTGTTGCAGGATCGTTTGCTGTGTCGGAGCAGGAGAAGTAAAAATCAAAGGCTGGGCATACTTTGGCAGCTCGACTTCCCAGGTCCCATACGGGAGAATCCGGCCGACAATCCATGGGTTTAGTTCTTTGACTTCCTTGAAACTCGAGCCCTCGCCTCGCGCCCAGGAGGAAAGATCAGAAATGGATGTTACTACTACTAACTTTGTGTCGGGAGGCGGATAGAAATCTTCCGGTGTTAGATCGAATCCGTATTGCTTGTAGTGAGACATGATCTGCTTGAGAGCAACTATTCGGAAAACGAACCTTGATGTCTCATCGTTCAAATACAAGTCGTAGTAATTGTCCACATGCTGATAGTTAATATTTGCGGTCAGTCCACTACTTCCCATGTTGTAAGCTGCCGCGGCCAACGCCCATGATCGGAACCGCGCATACAGATCACTGAGATATTTCAGCGATGCTACCGTTGCTTTTCTGAAGTTATACCTTTCGTCGACATAACCGTTCACGATCAAGCCGTAGTGCCTTGCAGCATCCGGGGTGAACTGCCATAAGCCAGCGGCTCCCCTGCTTGAAACAAGATTTCGGAGAGCACTTTCGGCAACGGGCAGGTACTTAAGATCTTGAGGCATGCCCATATCCCGCAGCTTCTGTTCGATGTAAGGGAAATATTCCGTGCTCCTTTTCAGGTCCAGCATAATTTGTCCGTCATCAAAATCTATATAGAACGCCCACTCCATTCTTTGTCTGACATCGGGTATTTCCAACGGGATCCTCTCACCACAAAAGCTCATAGTGTCTGGCAGCCTGTAGGTCGATAATGGTACAACGTATCTACCTGGAGGGTCGGAGTCTTTGCTCTTCTGCGCAAAGGAAAATCCATTAGAACCGATTCCAATTCCGGCGACAAACGTTATTGCCGCCGGAACGATTATCATCATCGCTTTCCTAAAAATTCGTAACGTATCCATGACGTATTCCAAAATCTTTGATTATTTCCACAGCTTCCTCAGGCGAATCGCATACGTGAAATATGTCGAGGTCCTTTTCCGCGATGCAACCCTCCTGAAGTGCGGTGTCCCTCATCCAGTCGAGCAGTTTGGACCAATAGCTGGTGCCCATCAAGACAACCGGGAATGTCTTCGTTTTCTTTGTTTGAATGAGAGTTATGGCCTCTGAAAATTCGTCCACGGTCCCGTAGCCGCCTGGCATGACAACAAATCCCTGCGCGTATTTGACGAACATAACTTTCCTCACGAAGAAATGCTGGAAGGTTATGAGTTTGTCGCTGTCGATATACTCGTTTGGCTTCTGCTCGAAGGGAAGCTCGATGTTTAATCCGATCGACTCGCCGCCAGCCTCGCGCGCTCCGCGATTGGCCGCTTCCATCAAACCTCCGCCCCCGCCGCTGACAATCGCGTAGCCGACCTTAGCCAATTCGAAAGCGACTTGTCTCGTGAGTTCATAGTATTTGCTGCCGGGCTTCATCCTGGCGGAGCCGAAGATTGAGACTGCAGGCGCAGCACGGGTTAGAAGATCAAATCCATCGACAAACTCGGACATTATCTTGAAGATCCTCCAAATGTCTCTTTGCCTTGCTTCAAGTACAGCGAGCCTGTCGCCGTTATTCGAGTGATTTACTGGTGCGTTAGTCGTCATATTCGTCCATTCAAAAAGTTCTGCAAAAGGGACTTGCCGGATTCTGTCATAACGGATTCCGGATGAAACTGTACTCCGACTGTGGGATAGTCCCGGTGTTTGAGCCCCATGATCAGATTATCTGCCGTCCTCGCAATAACTTCCAGTTGATCCGGAAAATCGTCCTCAGACACGATGAGTGAGTGATATCGCGTAGCTGGAAAAGGAATCGGCAACGAAGAGAAAACGGACCGTCCGTTGTGAACGATCTGTGAAATTTTTCCGTGCATCGGTACAGGAGCCTTGACTATCTTGCCGCCGAAAACTTCCCCAACTGCCTGGTGTCCAAGGCACACTCCGAGGATTGGAACGTGCTTGTAGAATTCCTTAATGGCGGGTTCTGAGATTCCAGCTTGATCCGGTCTCTTCGGTCCCGGTGAGATTACGATTGAACTAGGATTCAACTCGTGTATTTGAGCGAGAGATACATCATTGTTTCTCTTCACGAGTACTTCCGCGCCCAGTTCACGAAGATACTGATATAGATTGTACGTAAACGAATCGTAGTTATCGATGAGAAGTATCATTGAATCCAATTCAATAGTTGTAAGGCTTCGAGGTTTGCCTTCATCTTGTTTATCGACTCATTGTATTCCCGCTCCGGGTCAGAATCATACACGATTCCCGCACCGGCCTGGAGGTAGCACATTTCGCCGTTCACGACAAACGTCCGAATGGCAATGCAAGTATCCATGTTATCGTTGAAGTCAATGTATCCGACAGCGCCTCCGTATACCTGCCTGTTCGACTTCTCAAGCTCATCGATAATCTCCATCGCCCTGATTTTTGGAGCCCCGCTCAGCGTACCGGCAGGAAAACAAGCAGCCAGGGTCTCAAGAGCGTTCTTCTTTCCGTTCGCCTTGCCTATGACATCTGAGACGATGTGCATGACATGTGAGAACTTTTCCACGTGCATGAAGTTTTCAACGTGGACGCTTCCTGGTGCGGCCACTCTGCCGATGTCGTTCCGCCCAAGGTCGACAAGCATCACATGTTCGGCTTTTTCCTTTTCGTCCTGAACAAGCATGGCGGTGAATTTCGCATCCTCGTCCGGGCTCTTGCCTCGCGGACTTGTACCTGCTATCGGACGCATCTCAACACGCTCGCCCTCTTTTCTCACGAACATTTCCGGAGATGAACCAATGACGGCAAGTGTCTTCCCATCCCATTGGGATTCGAGATAAAACATGTAAGGCGACGGGTTAAGAGCTCGCACCCCACGGTAGAGTTTGAACGGGTCGCCCTTCAACTCGAATTCCGCCCTCTGTGACAGGACCACCTGGAAGATATCTCCTTCGACAATGTACTCTTTCGCCTGCCGGATAATCTCTTCGTATCGTTCCTTTGTTATGTTGAATTTTGGAGTACCCACCTCACTCTTTGTTTTGTGCCGCTCACTGCCATCATCATTTTCCCCGGTCGTCAGCAAAGAGGAGATTTCCCGCAGGTATGAGAGGCGTTCCTCCTGTCTGTTGGTTAGATCATTATCATCAGCAACAAGAGGTAGAAGAGAGACGAGTACCACGCGTCGTTTAAGGTTGTCAACCGCAACGATCGTGTCATAAAATTTTAGGAGAACTTCCGGGAGAGCGCCGGGGACATCCGGAATTGGAATTGCCTCAAGATACTTGACAAAATCATAGCCGAAGTAGCCGACTGCGCCGCCTGAAAGCCGAGGCAAATTCTCAACCGGGAAGACCTTGAATTTCGAAAAGAAGTTCCCAAGCTCATCGATAGGATGTAGTAAGGAGACGGTTGTTTTTCCGCCGACAGTAAGTTGAACTTTGTGGTTTTGCGCTGAGAAAGTTGCGAACGGGTTCGCACCCATGAAAGAGTACCTGCCAATCTTCTCTCCGCCTTCTGCGCTCTCAAGAAGGAAACTGTCGCTCCATCTTCGGCGGAGACGCTGGTAAAGCCCGACAGGCGTGTGAATGTCTTCGAGCATTTCCCCGACCAACGGATAATGCGAATACCCCTCTGCACGCGCGCTTTTCAGTTTCTCCAGGTTCGGCACATGATCAAAAAGGATCGGCATCTATTGCGGCTCCTTCGAAGGTCTCCACGGTCTTCCTCAATACCTCGGGAATAGATTTCGGGCGCCCGGAATTCTTGTCAATCGTGACAACTGTTGTTCGGCCAGAACAGATATGCGTACCATCTTCCCTAACAATCTTGAGCTCGTACGTGAAGCTGGACCGGCCGATCCTCGATATCCGTACAAGTATGTTGAGCGCGTCACCAAGTCGCGCAGGCTCAACATAGTCAGCCTCATTGTGAACTATGACGAACTGTGACCCCTCAATACTTATCTCACCTTTGATGGAGAAACCGAGATTCTTTAGATACTCTATGCGTGCCTCTTCAAAGAAATAGAAATAGATCGCATTGTGTACGATCTGCTGGAAGTCTACCTCGTATGTCCGCACTTCCCTGTTGTATGTGAAATTGAATGACGGTGGGCGTTTGTCAGTCGACACGGTATTTCAGCAGAGTCTCTGCGGCCTTTCTTACTTTCTCCAAGCTCACGTCCATATGCATCACCGCGCGAACTTTCCCGGCCGTTCCAGCGGACAACAAAACTCCCGCTGATTTCGCATCGCCGATGAATTGGTCCATCCTGATCGGTGGCTTCAGACCAAAGATGACGATATTCGTCTCAACATAATCCACATTAATCTCAAACTGCTTTGAGTTTGCAATCATGCCCGCAAAAGTCTTTGCCTTCTCATGATCCTCGGATAACCTGTCGATGTTATTTTCCAAAGCGTACAATCCCGCAGCGGCTATTATTCCTGCCTGTCTCATGCCGCCTCCGAATATTTTACGGAACCGGCGAGCCCTGTCGATATATTCACGAGTTCCCGTCAGTACTGAGCCGACCGGTGCGCCCAGGCCCTTGGATAGACATACCGAAACAGAATCAAAATGTTTGGCATACTCAGAAACCTTAATGCCCGTGGCGACCGATGCATTCCACAGCCGCGCGCCGTCCAGGTGGTACTTTAGATTGTGTCTGGCAGCCACCTCGCGGATCTTCCCAATCAGAGCGAGCGGATAGATTGTTCCACCACCACGATTGTGAGTATTCTCCAGACAGACTAGACGAGTAGGCATCATGTAATACACTTCAGGCCTGATCGATTCTTCCACATCTTCCGCAGTCATAAGACCTCGCATTCCAGGCACTGGGTTCAACTGGATTCCTGAAAGCAATGCCGGTGCAGCGGTCTCATAATTAAAGATGTGAGAGTCTCTTTCTACGATTACCTCGTCACCCGGGTTAGTGTGACTTTTCAAAGCGAGCTGATTGGACATAACTCCGCTCGCTACATATAATCCGGCTTCTTTCCCGAGGAGGCCCGCAACTTTTTCCTGAAGGCGGTTAACCGTAGGATCTTCCCCGAAGACATCGTCGCCGACCTCGGCATCCGCCATGGCCTTTCGCATTCCCGCGCTTGGTTTGGTGACGGTATCACTCCGTAAATCAATGTAGTCCGTAATCACTCTCCATTTCTAACCTCTGAATTTAATGAAAAGGGCGAAAAGAATTGAGATACCAGAAATTATTTCAGCAATGGTTGCGATCCAGTTTCCATGTTCCGAATAGAACGTCTTCCCGGTAACCAGAGGTATTCTCGCAAACAATGTTGTTCTGGTGTCGAGTCGCGTCGGTCCTGCAATATATCGCCCATAAGGATCGAGAATCTCTGAAATGCCGGTATTTGCAGATCGAACGACGGCTCTTCGGTTTTCGACAGCACGGAATATCGCGTAAGCCGCGTGCTGGTAGGGACCGGACAATTTGCCGAACCATCCGTCGTTCGTGATTATGACAAGAAAATCCGCACCTTTCCTGGCAAATTCTCTTACGTATCCGGGGAAGACACTTTCGTAACATATAACGGTCGAAAAGGTTTCTCCATTTCTTAGATGAAAAACAGTTGTGTCCTTACCTCGTGCCCAATTGCTTATGCCAACTCCCCACTTAAACAGCTTGATCAAAAACGGTATATCGTCGGCGTAAGGCACCCTCTCTGCAAAAGGGACTAGTATGATTTTTCCATACGTCTGGTAATGGCTGACGTTTGGCTCGAACAGGGCGGCGCCGTTGTAGGCGTCGTAGTATTGCTTCATAAACGGATCATAGTGACTGCTCGGTTTAGCCATCGTGCTGTCTGAGTAATATGTTGCCAGCGGCACGCCGCTCAATAAAGAGATACCTGTCGTGTCAACAAACCTCTGTAATGTCTGAAGATCGTTGTAATAGTACGGAAGAAGGATGTAGAAAGGGATTGCCGTTTCGGGCCATACAACAAAATCAGGCTTTTCATTCAACACTCTGACAGTCTCCTTTTCATAACTCATCAGGATCTGTCTCGGATCTGAAATCCATTTAGCGTAAGGATCGATGTTCGGCTGGATGGCGGCGACCTTCAACGCTTTCGAGTAATGGACATTTACTGAGCCTGCGAGCGTCATCACCCCGTAAATCTCCGGAATGATCACGATGAGAAATGCCGCCGCAAGCATAAAAGTCCCGACTGTCTTCCTATTTTCGTACCAGAGAATTACCGCGTAGGTCAGAAGGGACCCCACCAGAAGTATCTGCAGGGATATGCCGAAAAGTCCCGTGTACGACGCAACCTGAATGTCTGGGAGATTGTAGGATTGCGAGTATCCAATTGTGATCCACGGAAAGGCTATTTCGGTTATCGAATGGAGATACTCGAATGTCAGATAAAGAAAAGGAAAAATAAGGATCCCCCGTCTACCCAATTTCTTTCTGACAAAATGATAGACTAGCATCGGGACTATAAAGAACAAAGGATGTCCGAGTATAAGCGCCGCGCCCCCGATCATCATGAAAGGGTCGGCATCCCTATTCCACCCGCCGACCCAATATATGGTGATAATATTGAGTACGAGGAATCCGAAATAAGAAACCTTGAATGCATCCTTATAGTCCGTGACTCCTTCCATAGCAAAAAGAAGCGGAACGAAGCCGACAAACGCGAGCCATTCAAGATGTAATGGCGGGAATGAGAGGCCAAGCATCAATCCTGCGGCACAACTGAGAAGGAGCTGTCGGGAAAAGAATTTACGTTTGCTTTCCATGAACAATTATCTGAAGATGTAGATCGGGTTTGACAATATCCATGGAAAACTACGGCTCAGGAAGAAAGGAAGCATCGTGCGCTTCTGGAAGACTTGAACCCTATATTCTCCTGGAGAGTTGACCTGCAAAGCAACGGTCCCTTTGTTCTTATACGTCGCAATTATTTTTCCGTCTCGCACAATCTGTGTTTCCACGTTCTGGCTATCGGGAATGGCTACGTCTAGAACTGCGTGATCAACAAGTCGAAGGCTATCTCCGAGAATTGCCTCGGAGGTATCGGACTTTGCCGTAAACAGGAATCCCCTTGCATGCTCCAGTCCGGAAAAGGCGACGAAGTCATTTCCATTCCGAATAGCGTTCAAAAGAATTGCCCTGTCATGATGGTAAAGACCGTTGAAAGGGACCTTCGTCACTATGACAGTATGCACGAGGTCGAGTAAGCTTTGATAAGTCGGGAAATGCCAGTTGGAATCTTTCCCAATCCTGGTGATTCCGCTTGCACCTATTGATCCGATCCCGACAATTTTTCGCCTTGTATTGAGAAAGTCGAATGCCTTCATCTGCTGAGACGGATAGGCCAGCCAGTAGTTCAATACCTCAGTATCAAACCCGTAAAAGAAGTACCCTCCTATGAACTTATTGATCAGGAGTGGACTCAGCGTGCTCCGCCACGCCTGGTCAGAATTGTACAGTTCCATCCCGGTGATGCTTTTGGTCCGGGAGTAATTGGTGAGGGCGTCTCCGCTGACATCATAGGGCTGAGCCAATACAACGAGGTCTCCCTTGTCCGCGGCATCTTGTAGCGCTGCATCAAGAGTGACCTTGCCACCCGGCAACAAAGGTATGCTGTCGCCAATGACAAGATATCTTCCGGAAGTATTGCTGGCTGCTATTTCGACACCCGGGACGACCAGCGTCATGCCGAATCTGTGAGACAGATTTTGCCGCATTGGTCCAGTGGTATTGATATCAGAAATTATGACAAAGTGGAGAGAAAGTGAGTCGCACATTTTCTCTATCTCGTGGTAAGTCGCAATACCGCTTGAATAGGTCGTCTGCAAATTGACCACGCCGGAATACTCGTAGTACTTGCCCGCATTAATGGACGCCCACCTTTTGATCCTGTAAGCAAGCAGTGAATTAAGTGTCGACGCTACGAAAATTGCAACAACCAATGCCACGAATATCTTCAGAATTCTCTTCTTCATTTTGCCGCCTCAAAAAGTTTCAGGGGAAATTCCTTCCGAAGATTCACGAGATGCCGGATTGCTCTCAATCGCAGGTGAGTCGATTCAGCGATGATCGGGATGTTAGGTCTCGTCACAATTCTTCCATCAAGACGATAGCAAAACAGCCGATGGCATCTTTAGAGATTACAGTACCTTCCGTAGTTTTTGACTTAATCGACACGGATGAAGGAGAAACGTGACACTGGCTGGCTATACACTCAGCAATTTCTTTGTAGTGGGTATTCAATTTGGGTCTGTCTGCAATAACGACGACATCGATGTTCGCCAATTGCATCTTGCTGGCTGAGGCTTGTTCCATGACGTGACGAACTATTTCTCTGCTATCTATGCCTGCTATGGATTTATCGTCGTCGCGGAAGTACATTCCGATGTCCCCTTTCGAACAGGCGCCGAGAATTGCATCACTTAAAGCATGAAGAACCACGTCGCCGTCGGAATGGCCCCTTAGGCCCTTTTCAAACTCCAGGTCCACGCCGCCCAGCTTCAGTTTTCTCCCGACTACGAGCTCATGGGCATCAAAGCCGAATCCTACTCTCATAGCGCCTCGAACCTGTTGAACTCGAAGCTCGGTTTTTCCCATTCCACTCTGATGTCTGTAACGTGCGCAGAAATTGGTCCTCTTCTCACGTCACGGATGAATTCTTCCAGCAGACCCTTTTCACCCTCCGCTACGACTTCAACCCTCCCATCGAACAGGTTCTTGGCAAAGCCTTTTATTTCGTATGCCGCAGCTTTCCTCATCGCGAAATATCGGAATCCGACGCCTTGAACCATACCGCTTATGAAGAGATGAACTCTTGAATCAACCATGGTCGGGGACGCCTGATAGAATCTTAACTATGTCAGGTAGATAACTCTGTTCAAACACCAGGGAATAGAACCCACTTCGACCGCCCCCTTTTGCGTGAAGTTCACGGCGCAGACTATCGATTGCCTCTGATGCTTTTGTCTCATCCGCCATCAAAAAAATAGACATCTGGCAACTGCCATTTTCGATCCGGTAAACCACGAAGGACCTCTTGGATTCTTTAGATGCAATACTTGCGACCGACCGAATCTCCTCTTGAGACGTGAGATAGTCTGTCAGATCTATTACCGGGAACCGTTCCCCTGAATCAATGAGCCTCGCTCTGATTTTCGTTGCCATTTCTTCGACCATTCTAAGGGAAAGATCCTTTATTTGTCCGTCCTTCAAACGGAGCTGGTCTTTGATCTTAGCAACCGCTTCCGGCATTTCTTCAATTGGGGCAGACAAGAGGCGGGAGCTCTCGGAAGCAGCCCGTAGTAATTTATAGTACTGATCTCTTGCCCTTCTCCCGCAGGCAAACTCGATCCTCGTCAGCGCTGCCTTTACCTTTTCCATGTTCCCCGTAAGAATCGTGCCGACCTCGGATGTGTGTGTACAGTGTGTACCACCACACGGAGAAAAATCGAAGTCTGCTACTTCGACGATCCTCACAGTACCTTGCACTTTTGGGTCTTTTCTTAATCTAAAACTCGATAGGTTCGCACTGTCTGCAAAGTGAATAACGACCGGTCTATTTTCTTCGATAATTTTATTTGAGGTCGCGACAACTTCCTCCAACTCGGCAGCAGTCGGCGTCCTGGAAAGGTCGATTGTCCCGATCATTTCTCCCAACCTTGACGATACAGTTTGAATATCAAACAGATTCTCGAAGGCGGCGGAAAGGATATGCTGCCCTGTATGTTGCTGCATGTTCCGGTAGCGCCGGTCCTGATCTATGACACAGTGTGCCTTTCCGATGCCGGGATCATCCTTCATAAGATGAACAACATCCTCACCGTCTTCGATTACATCGAAAACTGTGCGGCCGTTGATTGCACCGGTGTCATGATCTTGCCCGCCCGACGTCGGGTAGAAGAAGGACCGGTCAAGTATGACCGCCGTCTTCCCGTTATTGTTTTCAGTTCGTATGATTTCCGCTTCAAACTCAACGGTGTAAGGGTCAGTGTAATATTGTCTCATCGGCGGGCACGTGGAATTGGTTCTTGATGAATGACTGCCTTGGAGATTCTGGGGAATTTCGCCGGTATCTTGCTTTCCAGCTCATCGACGATCGTCACGGTCTTCTCAAGCGGTAAAGCCTCATCAAACTGACAGGCCATGGCGACCCGCAGACCGTATTCACTTTCAGTGAAGCTAAGATTATTGCAGCTTACCACTCCAGCGGCAGACATGACAAATTCCCTCACATCACGCCCCAGGTTCCCATCGAAAAGGCCGGTGGACCTTGCACTGATCGGTTTGGCGGAAGATCGATCAATATGGACAAGTACCTGATCGACGCCACAGACTTCTTCCCTAATCGACTTCTCGAGTTTATCTGCCTTGGCGTGGGCTTCTTCAATAGTGTCGCCATCGTCGGCTTCCAGATGAAGGTCGACCACCACACCGGAATCAGTTGTAAATAGTTGTACGTTGTGTATTCGGCTTGCACCTTTTTCGGCGGCGAAGCGGACCTTGTCCAGCAGAGTCTCTTTTTCTGTCTCGACAGGCTCCGCGTGTACCACGACATCAACGCCACTACGGACGGCACTGACTTTACGTTCTACTTCATCGACCATACTGTGTGCCTGCTCGAACGGAAGCAATCGCGGAAGTCGTACCACCATGTCAACAAAGACCCTTCCACCGGATACCCTGACACGCAGACTCTTTACGTCTTCGACGCCATTCGTCTGCAGTGCAGCGTTGCGGATTTGCTCGACAAGCGCGGGTGCAGGACTACGATCTACGAGCACATCTATTGTCCGCTTGCCAAGCCGCAAGCTGATCATGACCACGATCAAAGATACACCGAGTGCTGCAATAGGATCAGCGTATTCGAACCCGAGTCTTGCTCCAATCAGACCAAAAATGACGACGCTCGAACTCAGAATGTCAGTCGAAAAATGGAGAGCGTCTGCCTCCAACGCCTGACTATGGTATTTCTTTGCCGCGCGCATGAGTATTCGCGATCTTGTGAAGTCAACTACAATCGAAGTCAGCATCACGATGAAACTCCAGGAGGTGACTTCGATCTCAACATGTTTAAAGAAGAGTCTATTAATGGACTCGTTACCGATGACATAGCAGGTAATCAGCAGAAGAAGAGTTTCGAAGAGGGCTGAAATGTTCTCGAACTTCCCGTGCCCGTAGTGGTGCTCTCTATCTGCTGGCTTGTCCGCGGCCTTCACAGCTACGAGGGTCATTACAGCGGCAGTCAGGTCGAGGCCCGAATGGGCCGCCTCGCTCAAAATACCGAGGCTACCGGTTGTTAGCCCGACAACGAGCTTGAATCCGGCCAAAAACACAGCGGCTACTACAGAAGTAGCCGCTGCACTAATCTTCTCACGTGACTCAACTTTGGCCAATCCTGAAAGTTGCTCCTCAGGGGTTATGCCTTTACGTTAAGGGGAAACAGATTCCTCTGTCGACAAAGGGGAATCACCGTTACCATACGGCCGGTCATCAATTCAGCCAGGTAAGATCTTACTCCCGGCAGAAGACTTCCGGCATAGGCAAGTCGAGGGTTAACGACTTCTGACCGGGACGTATTTCTCTACAGTGCTCTTCGTGTCCTTCACGCTAAGCTTGGTGAACAGGAACTCGAATCTTTTTTCCAACTCCTCGTTCGCCTTATCGAGCCAGTCCTTGCCCAGATTCCACATTTGCTGCTTGAACGGGCCAAAACCTTTTTTCCTGGTCTTGTAGATGAACTGTTCATCTGTCATATCAGGCTTCTTCTCGTCGGAGAGATTCTTCCTGAGATAATCGTAGATTGACTCTCTAAACTCTTTCGGGAAGACATCGTAAAGCAAGTTCTGGAATCCGGTGGCGAGGTGAATCTCCGCGGTACCAACTCCAGGAAACTTGTCAAAGAGCTCTTCCGGTAAAGTTGATGCTCCGTGCTGCACGGCTCCGGCCATCCCGTATTCTTTTCGTGCTATTTCGGAAATAGATTTTAGGACATCGAAATCGATCTTGACCTGAGCAATCTTTCCGTCAGGCAGCGGCACGCCTCCGTGACTCGAACCGGTTTGCACGCTAATCTTGCTGATCATTTTTGCCCCGTGTTTTTTCGCATCAAGGGTGGCATTATATCCCTTCATGTACGCCCGGAATTCCTCCGGCGTCGAATTCTTTCCACCGACCTCGCCGATTTCGCCACCAATTGAGATAGTGGTCCCTTCAGGTTCAACTTCCCTTATCAGTGCAGTCATTTCTGCCGCGAGCTCAAAATTATTACGCTGTTGCTCTTCCGTTGTGTTCTTGCTAAGATCCACAAGGGTGGATGAATCTATGTCTATATTATAGAACTCAGCCTCGACCGCTTCCTTAATCAGAGACCTTATTACTTCGATTTCCTTCTTGGGGTCTTGTGCAAACTTCTTGGCGTTAAACTGGAAGTGATCACCCTGGATGAAAACCGGACCGGAATAATTCTCCTTTACGGCCGCGGCTAGAACGCATGCCGAATATTCCGCCGGTCTTTGGTCGGTGTAGCCCATTTCTGATTTCGCAATCTCAAATACAAAAGGACCAATGCCGTTCTTCTTTGCTACTCTGAACATTGCTCTGGCGAAGTCATAGGTAATCCCACGTATGTTTACTGCAGGAACTGTAAACCCTTTGACGTCTCCTCTGCCGAATGCGTCGTAGAGTCCCTGTATCGACGCCGATCCCGCACCGAGTTTCCTCGCGGTCTGCCTTATCAGCCAACGCGCCTTGTTCCTTACTTCTTCACTGGAATTGAATACTGATTCGTAAACGAGAGTGTCTATGATCGAACTGCGAAGTCTTACCGGATCAGGAACGCTAACTTTCTGCCAACCATCTCCATGGGCTGGTTCTTCGACGACGTCAACAATACCTTTTAGAGAGTTCTTTAGTTCCTCAACATTCTTTACCATTACCTTCCTCCGAGATTTTTCATCAAAAAGTTATTAAACGTACGTGCTTGATACAAGAGTTAGAAACATCAGTCTTGCTTTCTCAACCTGGCAGCAAAGCTGCCATCCATATCATGTCTGTGTGGAAATGTTTCCACATAACCTTCCCTGCTCACAAGTGCCCTTTCCACGAATAAATCTGCAGACTCCAATTCGAATTCAGGATGGCGCTCGAGGAAAGTGTGAATCACCTGTTGATTCTCTTCCTCTTCGATCGTGCAAGTGCTATAGACAAGCACGCCGCCGTTCTTGAGTAGCTTTGACGAGTTTTCAATTATACCTATCTGGACCTGGTTCAGTTTGCTGATATCTTCAGGCTCCCTTTTCCATTTGGAGTCGGGCTTTTTTCTAATCACACCGAAACCTGTGCATGGAGCATCAATGAGAATTTTTTCATAAACTGTGTCGTCGGTATATGAAGTCCCGTCCGCCACGAGTACTTTTGTGCTTTCATAGCCCAGCCTGCTGAGCGAGTTCTGTATTAATTTCGCTCGGTTCTCGTATTTTTCGACTGCAGTCAATTCAACTTTTCCCTCAGTCACCTCCAGAATATGGGTCGTCTTCCCACCAGGTGCTGCGCACATATCAAGTATTTTCTCCCTTGGCTGCGGATCAAGGAGCTTGGTCACAACTCCCGCACTCTCATCCTGGACCGTAAATTTTCCGGCGCGGAACGACTCGATTTCTCCAATCCTCGAAAGGCCGTCGACGTAAAGAAAGTTCTTGAGGAACTGACCGCGAGTTACCTTCAGACCCCTTTCTTCAAATTGAGAAACCATGTCGTCAACAGCGACTTTACTCTCATTAACCCTTATTGAAAGCTTCGGTCTCTCGTTCAGAGCAGAAAGAAGCTGTTCCGTCTCATAAACTCCGAACCTGTCGATGAATCTTCTGACCAGCCATTGAGGAAACGAGTGGACTGTTGCCAGCGCTCTTACCGCGTCATCATCTATTGATGGAAATTCGACAAGGTCCAGCTTGCGAATAGCGGTCCTCAAAATCGCATTGACCAAATTGGCAAGGTACTGCCCGCGCAGCTTCTTGACAAATTCCACAGCTTCATTCACGGCGGCCGATTGTGGGACTCTTTCAAGAAACATTATCTGATAGATTGCAAGACGTATAGCGTTCTTGATGTCAATATCTAACTTCGAGTAATCCCCTCTGTAAAACTGAGAGATGACATAATCGAGCCTAACTTTCCACCGGACCGTACCATTAACCAGTTCGGTCAAGAAAGATTTGTCAAGTTTGCTGAGCTCGGAATTCTTGAGCTCAAAATCCAGCAACTTGTCTAGATAGGAGTCGGTGCGCTCTACCCTACTAAGAATTTTCACTACAACTTCCCGCGCGGTCTCGTATAGGGTGGTATTAGCATCCTCCCGTGGAGGACCGCTGTACTTCCTAATCTGTTCCATCTCTTTTTCCCCTGTGCTTTCTTGTGCCGCGGTGTTCAATTGTCATATAATGCATACCCAAAAAAAAGGGGGTTCGGAAAGCAAGATGCCCTGTCAGCTTTTCGACCGAACCCTTAACCGATCAAATCAAATCTTGGATCAAGGAATATCACGTTGCTGTTCATGCTGACCGCTTGAGCGACCACAATAACGTCTGTTTGGTGCGTGAATAACGCCGGCGCTTGTATCAAGCTTCGGCGGCCTTCATTTTCTTGCCATACTTTTGCATGAATCTTTCTACACGTCCCGCCGAATCGATCAGCTTTTGCTTCCCGGTAAAGAACGGGTGGCAGGCAGAGCATATCTCGACTTTCAGGAACTGCCCCGGCTCGGTCGACCGCGTTTGAAATGTGTTGCCACAAACACAGCTAACTGTAACTGTATGATATTTGGGATGAATGCCGCTTCTCATTATTTCTCCTATTTGTAGAGCAATCTATGAAAACAATGCAATACTTGCAAACCCTTCCATTTCGCGAGGATACATGTTGCGACTACCGCGTGCCTCTGAGCATTTGCCTTAGAACAGTCTGTAAGATACCGCCGTTTCTGTAGTATTCCACATCGATCTGACTATCGAGGCGGGCGATCACATCAAAAGCCAATGACTTACCATTTTCTCCCACAGCAGTGACGCTCATTTTCTTGTGGGGCTTCAGGTCGTCTTTGATACCCAGGATGGCGAAAGACTCGAATCCCGTCAGTCCCAAAGATGAGGCGTTCTGCCCGTTTACAAACTGCAACGGCAGCACACCGAGACCTACCAAGTTGCTCCTGTGAATCCGCTCGTAGCTTTCTGCTATGACGGCCTTGACGCCCAAGAGGAGCGTTCCCTTAGCCGCCCAGTCTCTCGAGCTACCACTTCCATATTCCTTGCCGGCAATCACTAATAGCGGAATCTTCTCCGCTTGATATCTCACGGAAGCATCGAATATGGACATCTTCTCTTTTTCTGGAAGATGGATGGTCCAACTTCCTTCCGTTCCAGGCATGAGGAGGTTCTTCAGCCTGATATTTGCGAAAGTGCCGCGCATCATTATTTCGTGATTCCCGCGGCGCGCACCGTACGAGTTGAAGTCTTTAGGCTGAACACCATTCTCCACCAAATACTTGCCAGCAGGACTGCTTGTCGGGATGGACCCGGCTGGAGAGATGTGGTCGGTGGTAACAGAATCTCCAAGAAGTGCGAGCACTCTCGCTCCTTCGATGTTTGTCAAAGGAGGTGGCTCTAAAGGCAAATCGGAGAAGAATGGTGGTTCTTGAATATACGTGGACTTCTTGTCCCATTCGTAAATGTCACCTCCCGGGACATTCAATTTTTTCCAGTTCGCATTCCCCTCATACACTTCCGAATAACGGCTACGGTACATTTCCGGCTTGAGCGACTTCTTGATGGCGTCGCGAATCTCCGTTTGCGAAGGCCAAATATCTCTCAGGAATACCGGCTTCCCATCTGCAGTGAAATCGAGTGGCTCCGTCATCGGATCAAAGTCGACTCGCCCTGCCAGCGCGTAAGCAACAACAAGTGGCGGAGAAGCAAGATAGCTTGCCTTGGCATTCGGGTGTATCCGCCCTTCGAAGTTCCTGTTTCCGCTCAACACAGCGGCAGCGACGAGTTTTTCCTTTTCGATCGCCGATGAGATGTTTTCGTCGAGCGGGCCACTGTTGCCGATACACGTTGTGCAGCCGTAACCGACAAGATCAAATCCCAACTTTTTGAGCGGTTCAACCAGTCCAGCATCGCTAAGATAGTCCATCACAACTTGTGAGCCGGGAGCAAGACTCGTCTTGACCCACGGTTTCGACTTCAGTCCATATAGCTCGACTGCTTTCTTTGCGAGAATGCCCGCAGCTATTAGAACGCCCGGATTAGAAGTATTTGTGCAACTTGTAATAGCAGCGATTGCAACCGAACCGTTTCGCATCTCGAATCGAGATACGTTTTTCTGTACCATGACGGTTTTCGACAAGTCTTCAGCCGTTAGACCAAAGCCCCGTTCCGCAGTCGGAGCAGTGAGAGACTTCTTGAACGATTCCTTAACTTCCTTTAAGGCGACTCGATCCTGCGGCCGTTTTGGACCTGCGATACACGGTTCGATGGTGCTCATGTCGACTACGACCACATCGCTGTAAAGTGGTTCGTGGTTCCCAGCGCTCCAGAAAAGTCCCTGCTCTTTACAGTAAGTCTCAACGGTTTGCACTTGATGGGCACTCCTTCCTGTCAATCGCAAGTACCTCAAGGTTTCCTCGTCCACCGGAAAGAATCCCATCGTAGCGCCGTACTCAGGCGACATATTGCTCATCGTGGCACGATCCGGCAGACTCAGTCTCGCAACACCTTCTCCAAAGTACTCAACAATCTTCCCCACGACGCCTTTCTTGCGGAGAATCTGAGTCACGGTCAACACAAGGTCGGTTGCTGTCGCGCCTTCGGCAAGTTGTCCGATCAGCTTAACACCGACGACTTCCGGGGTGAGCATGAAGTACGGCTGTCCCAGCATAACTGCTTCTGCCTCAATTCCACCGACTCCCCATCCAAATACTCCGAGTCCGTTTACCATAGTGGTGTGCGAATCGGTACCTACTAGCGAATCCGGGAAGGCAGTGGCTACACCGTTCTGGTCGCGAACTTCGACAACACGCGCCAGGTATTCTAGGTTAACCTGGTGACAAATGCCGGTGTCTGGCGGAACGACTTTGAAATCCTTGAATGCCTTCTGCCCCCACCGAAGAAGAGTGTACCTCTCAACATTCCGTTTGAATTCCAGGTCAGCGTTGATCTGGAACGAGTCAGGCTCACCGTAGCTATCGACCTGCACCGAGTGGTCTATTACGAGTTCCGATGGAATGAGGGGATTGATTTTTCCAGTATCCCCTTTCGCTCGAGCGACAGCGCTTCTCATGGCAGCGAGATCAACAACCGCTGGGACTCCGGTGAAATCCTGGAGCAGGACCCTCGCAGGCATAAATGCAATTTCTTTCTCCGGGAGGTGCTTGCCGTCCCACTTAAGTATCGCTTCAATATCAGCGCGAGAGACAGCCCGGCCTTCCTCGTGGCGAAGAAGATTTTCCAACAAAATTCTAATCGAATAAGGAAGTTTTGTGATGTCGTAACCCTGTTTTTCCAGACTCGCGAGATCATAAATTTGATAGGTGGAATCTTGAACTCTTAGATTTCTTTTGGTCGAAAATGAATTAGCAGAAGCTGACATTGTGATGACTCCGTTTGATTAGTCCAAATACCTGTGGCAAAAATTTAATCAAAAGAGATTGCGCGTTCAACGCAATTGAGGCGACTCTTTTGCCAACGGCATCGTTTGCCAGGACAGATCATTGCACAGAGGGTTCTCCAAAAAGAGATGTTCGCTGATGAATCCTTCCGTGGTTTTCCGGCATCTGGTCATCGTGTGCATTACTTTATCGTCCGCGCGCGTTATGAAAAATGGTGAGTAGCTCCAGCTTCAAGAAGGTCCTTATTCGCTTCAATATCGAATGTGAAGATCTCTCTCCCTTCCGAAAGCAACTGGAGCGCGAGAGCAAATGTGTTACTATCCTTCGCCGCGTGAAGGAAAAAAATCCTTTCTGCCGCCGCCGCCACCAGCAGGTTCCTGGTCCACGCAGTTTCTTTTGTGGGACGACGGTGCTTAAACGGAAAAGGAGATACTAACAGCAGTCCCCCTTCGTCGATTCGACTCCTCCACCGGCTGGTCAGACGGATCGCCTCTATACTTCGCGCCGGACATACTACTACGGGTTGTGTACCATGGAACAGGCTTTCCAGACACAATTTTTCAACCTGTGTTTGAAATCCGCCGATGACAGGCGTACCTTTTCTACGTAGATGGGCAGCAAATTCATGACTCTTCCGGATAACTGAGCCGGGACACTTCCGTGAACAATACAAGGCGAGAAGTTCACACTTGAGCAGATTCGGATTTCCCAGAACCCACAAGGAAGGATGCTCTTCAACATCCCAATCGTCAGTAAGCTGCATGAAGTAAGCAGGCTCCTGCGCATAGTTGAGTTTACGGACAACTTGCTCTCTGCACCGGGCCGTTGTCTCGCCGTTCGAACCGCTTTGGACCAGCTTGTTTTGATACTTCTTTTCTTCGCCGATTGGCTCCCTTGTCCCGATCATCGATTGCCCTCCTGACCTTTTTCAATTCAGTGAGCAAAGAGTGATGACGTCCCGGAGAATTCAGCATCATACTCTTCGAAACTCGCTCACCTACTACTTTAAGTCATTTGCAACCATGATGCAAATAGGACTTGGTTCAATGCGAAGAACTGAAGACGTTCAACATCAAGGAATCCGGATATTAGAAGCCTACGCTTGCCATGATGGACCAGACGCCGTTCTTTGAATTGCTCAGCACGCTCCCAACTGTCTGGTTCTTAAAGACAGGACTCGTTCCGAACGTGTATCTGACCTCTGCACCAATCGATATCGGCCCCAGGTCTACAGTGGGGCCTGCACCAACTGCTATGTTGAAGTCGAACGGGTAAGTGTTCTTCGACTCATCCGACGTCGTGGTGATACCGAGCTCAGTGAACTCGTTTTTCGATGCCACGTTGAACGCGAAGTCCGGACCGGCGAACACGTCGATGTCAGCGGGCAAAACAGGGAATGTCAGCACCTTGAACTTCAGGAGAATAGGAATTTCGACGTAGTTTAGAGTCGTATTAACCACTGGCGGGGCGAATGGCCCTTGGGCGCCTGTCTGTGATTGCCACTTCGCCCCCTTCATCGAAAAGAGAACCTCGGGTTCAAGAGAAAGTCCGGCGACGAGATCGTATTCCACGAAAGCACCGATGATCAATCCGTCCTTCGTCGATGCCCCGCTGATCCCGTTTAGATTCGAGATGTTCACCCCGCCGGTGACACCTATTTTCGAACTCTGCGCATTTGCGTTTGCAACCATCAAACCAATTAACATGGGTACCAATATCAACACTGATCGTGACATTTCATCTTCTCCTTTCGTAAGTTGCGAGGCAGGTGAGGTCAGAATTCCAAAGATGCCATGATGGACCAGACGCCATTCCTGCCATCCTTCATGATTCCTCCGACTGTTTCGTTTTTCAAAACGGGGCTTGTGCCAAAGGTATATCTAGCTTCTGCGCCCATGGTCATAGACCCAAGGTTCAAACTAGGTCCAGCACCGACCGCGATATTAAAATCGAAGGGATAAGTATTGCCTGATTCACTTATGACGGTGGTACGACCGGTGATAGTCGATGTGGATCGCACGCTCGATCCGACGTTAAGCGCAAAGTCCGGACCGGCGAAGATGTCCACGTTGATGGGAAGAATTGGTAGCGTGAGCATATCCAGCCTCAGCAGAATCGGGACTTCAACATAAGTAAGAGTTAATGTGTTGTTTGTCGGGTTCTGTGGACGCGCAGAAAGTGGGTCAAGTGGGATTTGCCAGTTCGCGCCCTTGACAGAAAATAGTAGTTCTGGTCGTAGAGATACACCCTCCACTAACCCGTACTGCATGAATACGCCTGCTATCACGCCGTCCTTGACTGACGCATTGCTGATGCCTTTAGGGCCAGAGATATTTACACCGCCCGTCACTCCGAACTGTGCATCCGCATTTGCAACCATCAAGCCGATTAACACGGGAGCAAACATAAAGATTCTGAGTTTCAATGTGTTTCCTCCTTTAGAGACGATATCCTAATATAATCAGGAAAACATGGTCAGACACTTCCTGGGTTCCCTGATCTTGAAACAAATTAATAATTGTTGGAATCATTTGCTTCGCCGGCGAATTTGCACCGATTCTTTGTTATCCCATAGATATTTCTCTATTTGGGATATTATGTCACACCATGTTCGATTGATCGTCTATATATTCAAAAACAAAAAAGGAGAATTTATGATGGAAAACATGACTGAGTTCTCGGAGATCCTCGACATTCGGAAAAGCGCCCTGGTCATCTGGGATGTCCAGAACATGCTTGTCAACAACATTTTCAACAAGGATGAATTTCTCGCAAACACACGCAGCCTCATAGATGCCGCCAGGTTAGCGGGTGTACCGGTATTCTTCACAAGGATTACACCGCTGCCGGAGAGATTCGAATCACCCGCACGAAAGTTTTTTATGAAGAGAAGACCCAGAGGATTTACGATGACGCCCGAGAGCTTGAACTTGGCAATTGAACCCAGAGAAGGTGACACGGTCCTTTACAAAAACACAGCAAGCATTTTTATAGGAACAAATTTCGAACTCGTGATGCGAAACGCCGCTCTGACGACAATTGTGTTCTCCGGAATATCGACTGAGATCGGGATAGAGTCGAGCGCCCGCGATGCACTGAACCGCGGCTTCTTCCCCGTCGTCGCAACCGACGCCGTATCTTCTCCCAGCAAAGAAGCACATGATAGATCTCTTCTGAATCTCGCCAATATGATGCTCCTGATGCAGACCCGCGATGTGACGGACCTTTGGAAGAAGTAAGCAATTTCCTATTTCGCATGCTTATAATGGACCGACGGGAGCGCACGTAACCTAGCAGATGCATCTTCAGCTGTTATGTCGCGCTGTGGGTTTGCGAGCATTTCGTAACCCACCATGAATTTTCTCACCGTCGCAGACCTGAGAAGTGGAGGATAGAAGTGCATGTGGAAATGCCATTCCGGGTGTTCCTCGCCGTCGGTCGGTGATTGATGAATTCCCGACGAATATGGGAATGGAATGTTGAAGAGGTTATCATATCGCGCCGTCAAGTTTTTCAAGATTCCCGCAAAGGCTCTCGTCTCTTCATCGGTCATTCCAGTAATGTCGCGAAGATGCCTCTTAGGCAATACCATCGTTTCAAAAGGCCACGTTGCCCAGTATGGGACTACTGCAATGAAGGATTCGTTGGCGGCGACTACTCTGATTCCCTCTTTCATCTCGAGATCGATGTAATCGCAAAGGAGACAGCTTCCATGTTCTCTGATGTAGCTGGTCAAACGAAGTGTCTCTTTCTGAGGTTCAACAGGAACGGAGCTTTCAGCCCAGAGCTGGCAGTGCGGATGAGGATTGCTGCACCCCATTAGCTCGCCCTTATTTTCGAATATCTGAATGTAGTTGATGTCCTCAAGGCTCCCAAGACCCGAGTACTCCTTTTTCCAAACATCGACCACTCCGGAAATCTCCTCAGGATCCATTTCGGCGAGCGTAAGATTATGGCGTGGAGAAAAACAAATCACACGGCATATTCCCTTCTCCGATTCTGCACGCATAATATCCATCTGGTTGATTACCACGTTAGGAGTATTGTGGGACAGGCTGCTGAAGTCGTTGTCGAAAACAAAAGTGTGCAAGTATTTCGGATTGCGTTCGTTGCTGGCCCGAACGTTCCCCGGACAGAGATAGCAATCAGGGTCGTATACCGGAAGCGATCTGCCGGGTACCGTTTCCACCTTACCCTGCCATGGACGCTTGATTCGGCCGGGCGCGACGAGCACCCACTCTCCGGTGAGCGGGTTGTACCTGCGGTGGGTAACTTGCAAAAGCTTCTCAGACATTCTAATCCTCAATAATGCTGGTGCCGGGCATCAAACTGCATTCATATATCTTCGGAATTCTACCGAAATGCTTGAGATAAGTTTCACTGACACGTTTATTGAACTCTTCGACGTGACCGTTTTCTAAAAGTGTCAGGGTGCATCCGCCGAATCCGCCTCCCATCATCCGAGATCCCAATATGCCATCGATGCTGGAGGCAGTATCAACCAAGAAATCGAGTTCTTCGCAGCTGACTTCGTACATATTCTTGAGACCATCGTGTGATGCGTACATAAGTTTGCCGAAACCACCGTAGTCATCCTCCGTAAGTCTTAGACGTCCAGATTGTACCCGACTGTTTTCGTCAAGGACGAATTTGCAACGCTTGTAGACCACAGGTTCCATCCCGTCCCGACATTCCTCCAATTTATCTTCATCGACATCGCGTAGACTTCTGATACTCGAGAACCTCTTCTTGATCACTTCAACACCAGTCTCGCACTGTTCACGTTTAAGATTGTATTCCGAAGCGGCAAGGCTATGCTTGACGCCCGTATCACAAAGGAGGAATTTCAGATCGGTCCGCGTGAAAGGAATCAGCTCGTATGACAGGCTTCTACAGTCTAGAAGCAGCGCCGAATTTCCCTTGCTCAGGACGCTCGCAAACTGATCCATGATCCCGCATTTTACTCCAACAAATTCGTTCTCCGATTTCTGTCCGATCCTGGCGAGTTCCTTCCGGTCAAGACCGAGCCCGAACAACCCGTTGAGCGCAAACGCAAATCCAGTCTCAAGAGCTGCAGACGAAGACATTCCAGCACCAATTGGTATATTTCCGGCAAAGTGGCAGTCGAACCCACCGATGTTGCGTCCAAGTTTTTTCATCTGGTCAACGACTCCAATCAGATAATTCGCCCATTCCTTTGTCGTCTTCAAAGGCGATCGGACATCAAAACTGTGAACATCGTCGAAGTCGAGAGAGAACAGTCCTGCTGAGAAGCCATCCCGTGGAGTGACGAGTAAATAGATTGCTTTGTCTATGGCCGACGGTAGAACGAATCCTTCGTTGTAGTCGGTATGCTCACCGATAAGATTTATTCTTCCTGGTGATCTAACCACAATCTCACTTTCAGAGTGTGTACTATTTTCTCTGAAGCTCTTCTTTAGTTGCTCGATAATATTCTGCTGAGTTTCCAATAGTTAGTTCTCCGATTTCATCATCCCTTTACGACAGCCAGCGGTTCAAGGCGAACCAGAGGATCAACCAGATCTGATTGCTCTCTTATTACAGTTTCGATATTCCTGTAAGCAATACTCGCTTCGTCAAGATCTCTTGTGGTTTGAATCGCGCGGATTATACTATGTTCTTCGAGTCTTCTTTTTCTATCTTCAAGATTAAGTTCCCTTTGCACCTGCACGTAACCTGGCGTTTTGAAATTCTCTTGAGACGACCGGAGGGAGATGACTTGCTACCGGCAGATACTTCAGGTCCTGAGGCTCTCGATTGGTGCTCGAAGCCCACGGGGATCCTCCCGCGAACTTCGTCCAGAATGCTTCTGATCATTTCTCTCTCCATTCTTGAAAGTCGGTTCTTACAGCACACATGCCGCACCCGATATCTACTCCAACTCCATTTGGAATGACTGCACCTCTCGTTGCAAGCACTCCGCCAACATGTATACCATAACCTTTATGGGCCTCGAGCATTAGACAAATATGCTTGAAGGCAAAAGGAAGACAAGCATGATGCTTTACCTGAAGCAGCGCTCCTTTTCCATGCCGGTCACACCAACTCTTGATAGCAGCGCCCCATCTCGTAGTATTTTCTTCATACGGTAAGTATCTCAACAATGTATCAACTCGCCCCGAGTCATGATCTGCAAGAGTTATGATCAATTGAACTTAATCGGAATCTTCCGCGTGAACAAGGCCTGACCCGAGATTCGAAGAAACAGAACATTAGGGCACGTCGATCAAATGAGCGTCAGCGTGTCAGGTGGGTAGATAAGTCTTTGAATTTCACTGAGTCGCCGCTTTACATACTCGCTCGATTCCCTCGTAAAATGCACCGGCACCAGTTGAGCGGCACTCGATTCCTCAAAGACTCGCAGAACATCGCTATAGGTGGAGTGGCCCCAATAGTTGGCAATGTCTTTCTTCTCGTCTGTGTACGTCATCTCATGGATGAGTATGTCAGCATTGGTAGCTCCTCTCACCACCTCTTTCGAATATGAAGTGTCCCCACTATAAAAGATCGTCTTTCCTTCGTAATCTACTCTATAACCAACGCTTGGCACAGTATGACTTGAGTGAAATATTTTGACCGAGTCAAAATCCTGATTTTCAACAAACTCTATCTTTTTCTCGATTTGTGATTTGTTCCATAACGGGGGCGTTTGGACAAGATCCATCAACTTTAACGTGTTGCCTCTTATCCCTTCAGGGCCAACTATTAGTAAGGGATCTTCGGCTTCATGAATGGACCTGTACCAGAGTAGTTCCGCTACTCCTACATAGTGATCCAGGTGCATATGGGAAATCAGCACGCGATCAATTTTGTTCGGATCTACTCGACTGTCCAAGAGAGCTTCGAGGGTATGCGGACCAAAATCAAACGCAATCTTATCATCCAGAAGGAAAGACACGTTTCGCTCGCCTGCTATAAGATTCGAACTCCATCTTCCTAAGAATCTAATTTCCACTCTTTTCGACCAACCCTCCTCAGTCAGTGATTTCTTCAAGCGCTCTGCCTTTTGTCTCCACACCTAAGAACACCGTGGCCAGCAGTCCGACAACTGAGAATACTAGAAAGAGGACCAGGCCGTACCCCAGTCCAGCGAATGCCAGTAGCTGCGGAAAACCGATCAATCCAAGAATGGCACCGATTCGACTAACGGAGGTTCCCCAGCCCTGCCCGGTTGCACGAATCGAAGTCGGAAACAATTCTTGTGGAAATATGAAGTCGGTACCACCAGGTCCCCATGTTTGTGTAAGTTGGAATAAAGCATACATACAAACTATGGTGATGGCGTAACGACCTACTGCAAATGCAGAGCGCGGAATATTGATCGCTACTATTGTCAGTACCAGAAGTGACAAAGTCATACCCGCGAACCCCAAGATCGTCACTGTCTTTCTTCCCCATTTGTCCACCGTAGCTATACAGAGAAGACTTCCTAGAACTGCTATAGTTGCGAATATTGCAGAACCAAGAAGTGCTTCACTATGGTCGAGGCCGAAGATTGTTAGTATCGTGGGTGTGAAGAGCCCTATGCCATAAAACGCAACGTCGTAAGAAAACCCAAAGACCGCCACAAAAAGTGTCGCTCTCAAATACTTCTTGTTGAAAAGGGTTGATAAGGATGCCTTCTTTGCTTCTACTTTGAGCTCCTGCATTTTGCCGGTCACTTCTTTGACCACCAACTCTGCCATATCCGAACGACCGACATTTGCAAGCCATCTGGGGGACTCAGGCACTGATCTTCTCAAAACCAAAACGATCATTGCCGGAATGATGCCGATTGCAAACATCCATCGCCACGCGTCGAGACCTAGCGGCAATAGAGCATAGCCTATTACAAACGCTACCGCTGATCCTACCCACCAGGCGGACACATTTACCGCGAGAAGTTTCCCACGTGATTGCTTTGGGGAGAATTCCGAAATGATTGTCGTACTGATGCTGTAATCAGCACCGATTGCCAAACCTAAGATCACTCTAAAGATAAATAGACTCCAGTAGTTGAATGCTACCGAGATAGCAGCCGTGAATATTACAAAGACGATCATGTCCCACATATACATGAAACGTCTTCCGCGCTTATCGGTGACATATCCGAAAACGACTGCTCCTACAAGCATACCAATCGTTGTAGACGCTGCCATGAGGCCTTTTCCGAGTGGCGAATTAGCGTAAGCGAACGCGGGTTCATTTATCATCAAAGTCAATGCCACACCGATTATCGAAATATCGAATCCGTCGAGAAAAACCCCAACAGCGGATAGAGCGGTTATCTTGTAATGAATCCGCTTTACTTCCGCAGTATCAAGTGCAGTGTAAGCTCCTTCAAGCATATAGATCACCCTTCCCGGTGCTTTAGGTACTTGTCAAATTCTGATGCCAGAGGTGAAACTCATGTGACCAAGTATAGTAACTGATACCTAAACATCACACAAATTATTTTTCTGTTAACTTGCGTGGAAAGCTCCAAGAGAGTTCGAAGTGGAATCTGGCCGTTCTTGTGAGCCGCTTGAACTATCCGCGATTTAACCCAGAATTGTCGTTAGGAGTTAAGTTTGAGCAGCGATCGGGAAGGTGAAGCTGTTGACTTTGCTAAAGAGTCCAAGGAACCACTTTCTTCTCTTCATCGCTATCGATAATTTCAAGATGCGAAGACTGCCTCGATGGACAGTGTATCCGGATGATGCGAAGATCTCGTAACGTAAAGTCTTCATCTGCTGCTGCTTTGCCGTTGATAGCACTACCTGCCTGAATAAACTCATTAGGTTGTATGCTAATATCACAAGGTTCAGAGCCGCGTCGGTAGCAAAAAATTCTTGCATGTTGAAACTCTCCGCTCCAAAATCCTCATTCAATTGTTTTATCCCAGAAATGTCAATTGGGGGAATGTTGAATGTCATCAGACCACGATTCGCAAACTTCCTGCAAACTTGGTTCCAGTATCAGCCGAAATACGGTCCGTTCCTAAGAATACAATGGCAAGGAACGTCAGCACCATAATCGCTGACTGTTTAAAACGTCCTCCTTTGATCTCGGCTCGTAAACCCTCTTCGTGCCCAGCTTCCCTCTTGTCTTCTTATCTCTGAATAAGTCTGCGAATCTCCATTGCGCTCAGCGTTATGGCGTCGAACCGAGAACATCACCGTGTTTGAAACTCCTGTTTTGGATCACCCTTTTTACGAAGTCTTTTCTCGGCGATTTCAGGCGAGATTATCCCGTCTTCTGCCAGTTTCTTCAGGCGAGCCGAGATAACCTGGCTTCGTCCGAGGTATCCGACAACCGTGTGTATGTCGTCACGGTTTACGACCGGCAGCCTTCCGACATCGTAGTGGAGCATTCTTACCACCGCTTGGTACAAAGGCTCTGACTGAAAAGCAAGGACAAGATCTTTGCTGCCGACATCCGCGACAGTTTTGTCCTGCATGCCGGCTTGCATGGCTTTAATTACATCCCCGTGAGTTATCATCCCTGTGAGATGTTTTTCATCGTCCACTATTGGAAGCCCCTTGTGATGGTTAACGTCGGGGTCGCCCTGCTGAATCTTTTTTGACAGTTCGCCGACGGTCATGGTACCGGGTATGGTCCGCACATCTGTATCCATTACGTCGGAAACTGGGACCCGTTTGAATATGTCTGCCTCGTAATCTTGTGGAATCAGAAAGCCTCTCCGTACGAGTTTCTCGGTGACCACAGAATTTCTGTAAAGAACGTAAGCAACGCCAGAAGCCACGACTCCGACAAGCATGAGCGGGAGCACGGAATTGAAATTCTGCGTCATCTCAAGCGGGAATATGATGAAGGCAAAAGTGGATCTTACAGAGGCGCCAAAGACGGCACCCATCCCTACGAGTGCAAAAGCACCCGGAGAAAGATTTGCTCCTGGAATGAAGTGATTCACCGTCATGGCGAACGATCCACCTATCGCCGCACCGATCATGAAAACAGGTGCTAGTAACCCGCCCGATGTCTTGGTGCCGAGAGAAAGTATCAGTGCCGTAAACTTGAACAGGAGCAACACAAGCAAGAATGTAAGCGTGAAATGGTTTTGTAAGATAGCATCGATTGTGTCGTACCCGGGACCGAAAATGCGCGGAACAAAATACCCAAGCACACCGACACCCAACGCACCGATGGAGGGCAATACGTACGGGCTCAGATGAAGCTTCTCGAACTGGTCTTCGGTCCAGTATAGGGCTTTAATGAAGAACACGGCTGCGAGGCCACATAGTATCCCGAGAATTATGTAGTAAGGCAACGCACCGGAAAATTCGAAGTTCAGTGACCGGATTGGAAACATTGCTCCGGACTGCATAACCTGAAAACGCACTGCCGTCGCGAGGCTGCTGGCTATCACGAGCGGTATAAACGACCTTGTCCTGAACTCGAACAGGAGCACTTCGATCGCCATGATGACGCCTGAGATCGGTGTTCCAAAAGTGGCAGCAAGGCCGGCAGCGGAGCCGCATGCAAGTAGGATCCGGCGTTCAGACTCGGTCATCTTCAGGATTTGTCCGACCACTGATCCAACTGCTCCGCCTGTTTGTATGATGGGTCCCTCGGCTCCGAATGGACCACCAGTGCCGATCACAACGGTCGCAGAGAGAGGCTTCCATATCGCCACCTTCCCAGATATCCGACTCTTATTAGAAACAACAGCCTCGAGAGCTTCCGGCAACCCGTGCCCCTGGATCTGATTCGTCCCATATTTGGACATTAGTCCCACCAGCGCTCCGCCAAGGAGGGGCATTAGAATGGCAAGGTAACCGATCTGGTTGTTTACCTCACTTACGAATGCGAAGGATATCCGATGATAGAAAACAAGATTTGTTAGAAACCCGATCAGATGGTACAGGACGTACATGATCAGCCCGGTACCTATCCCGATGAGCGCGGCAAGCAGTGATATGTATAATAATCTCGAACCTTTTTGTTCATCAGACACCAAGTCAATCTGCATCCAGCTTACCCTTCATTTTAAATTCTATATATTGTCACTATCCGACGGGTTCAGTGTACATAGAGAAACCTCTGCCGTGCAGGGCATTAAGTAAACCAAACTAAAACACTCTCCTCGCCACTCTACGCTGTCTCAGCACAATTACTGCCGGACAGAAAAGTCGGACTGATTAGCCCGTCTACGTCTCTTATTACAGGCGCAACGTTGTAAAAGCTACCGGCACAATCCGCAAGCATAGCTTGAACCGTGCATCATTGCGAGCGCCTGCGGCTTGAGCTCCGAAAGGCCATTAAGAGGTCCATCTGTTTTTGAAGCATATGGTGGATGTGATCGTTCATAACACTCTTCCCAATTTTAAGGATGTGGGTACAATCTCTTCCCACTGAGTCAGAATGCAAAATAGGATCCCGATTACCATTGTGGTGAAACAGATCCGGGCAAAAAATAGTGCGGGAAGTCGTAACCCTGCGTCCCGGCAATGTGGCAGATAGGGCTTCGAGATGAATCGGAAAACATGCTTGCCCGTCCCAAAAGAATTACACTTCCTCAAAACTTTCACTCGGCGAGAGGCATATTCGTAAATGCTAACCTTCGCACCATCGATACTGCAGAAACTTCGCGCACTTGTGGCAAGACCCAGCCTCTCATCCAACGATCTGCTCTCATCAATTTCAAAATGACTAAAATCGATCCAGCAAATATCTGCAGGTTTCACGATCTTATAAACTACCTCACGCACTCCGTCGAATAGAAACCTCTGTCCATATCCCAGAAGATTGGCTCCTGGTCCTTCACCGGGAATCGATTTATCTGAAGATTCCCATCCGCTGCAAAAGTGGAAATTCGGTATGCGTCATCGGTTGCTTCGGTTATGGTTGTCACAGCCTGCTCTCCGTTAAGTTCTCGCTCGACACAACAACTCCACTTCCTTTTAGATTCCAAGCCCCCTGAAAGACCGGAGCCACTTTACCGCGAGGAAACGCTATCCAGTGTAAGCTCTTTCCTGAGTTCTCGATCTCTAATCGAGGCTCTCCCACGAATTGGGAAATGCATGACATAGACTCTCGAATTGCCAATGCTCTTCTCCCAGCCGAATTTAAAATTCTTAGAACCTGTGAACTTTTCATAAGTGATTTTTCCGATGAAGCATACCACTTTCGGCCTATACATTCCGAGCGCTTCGGTGATTTTTCTCCTGCCAGCTACTTCTTCACCCCTCTTCAATTAAGACACATTATGTGTCCGTCGGTTGATGATGTTCATGAAGCCGAGACAGTAAATTGCATTGAACTTTCGATTGTAAATCATTCTCAGTTTCTTGTCGTCTCGGAGATCGCTTTCATTTTCGTGGATTACCCCCTATCTGTTCAGAAGATACCAGAACATCTTGTTGTTTGAAAATGGAACTCTTCGGCGGAAAGAACCGTAATGCGGGTTTATGCCGATGAATAGTATCTTCACGCCAGTGGAAAGTTTATACCTGATCATGGCCGCCTCGCCCCATCAGCTAGACGCTTGCAAACCCTCCGAAGCATACTTTGAATACCTTCTCGCGCTCGCCTCTCGGCATCGAGCGATTAATAAGCGGATAGAGAATGAGCTCTTCCTTCTTATTGTGGACAGCTAGCTTCCCGATTAGCGTATCAACCAGAGAAGGAAGAGCCTTTTCGTCGACAGAATCAGAGGACGCACCAATCAGTGAAGTGATTTCCCTGTGTTCAGCGATCATTACTTGGACCGGTCCCATCTGTCCCGCTTCTGCATGCTCGCCGAAGGCGGCAAATAGCACGGTCTCTTCAAGCTCGATGTGCTTGAGGAGTCGAGCCCTCGATACCGAGTAGAGTTTTCTTGCGCTTTCCATTTCGCCGACCGACCTTCGCAATCGGTCAACACATATGTCGATTCTTTTGTGATCGAACTCAAAAAGATTCCAAAGGTCGGCTTTCTTCTTCTCCGCCTCTATCTGGTGCGCTTCAACTATGAGGGTCTCCAGGTTTTCCTGGCTGATTGTTCGACTGAGTCTCGGCATCAGCGTCTCTTCCTCTTCTCGGAAGTGTTTCTCGAGTAATGCCATGAAGTTCCTCACCATCGATGGAATGACTGGTGTCTCTCCCTTTTCGTAGGCATTGCTGATGAGTTCGAGGCTATGTTTTATCTCGCGATGTTCGTGAATCATATTTTTAACGAATTCAATATCCTCATCGACCTTATAAAGCGTCACTTCTTCCGCCTCCGCATGGGCAACCAGGTACTCGCTGCAATAGGGTACAAGGAGGGAGGATTCTGCCGGGTCGGCCGCTGCCCGATCTGCCAAGTTGCGAATCGTCCCGATCAGTTTTTCGTGATGCGCGTGTAGTTTTTCACTGGGTGTCATATTTTTTCTCCTTACTCATTGCCAACATAGATTTCATCCGCGGTTTTGCCTGCAAATACGGAAGGATTTGGCTGCCCGCTCACAATGAACTGTCCCTTGGCTCCCTTGTAGAAGGCGCGGAAAATCGAATGATCCACTACCATGTAGGTCCCCGGTGCCTCAGCTTTGAGCTCGACAATAGCTGCTCCGCCGCCAGGTATCGAAGTGGTCTGTTTGTCATGCGCAGTGACCGTCGAATCTCCGTCAATATACACATTGCTAAAGATCTCGCCGATTACGTGGAACGACGAAGTTAGATTCGGACCGATGTTGCTCACGTAAAGCCGTACGTTCTCTCCTTCGCTGACATGAAGCGCATTCGCTCCCATCATAGAACCAACAGACCCGTTGAAAACAACGTAGGTGGGATCTTCATCTATCGCCTTCTGCAAATCGAATTTCTGAAGCCCGGCTTTACAGTAACTTCCCGTCGTATAGAATTCGCTTTGCATTACATAATACTCCTTGTCAACCGGCGGGAGGCTATTCTTCGGCTGGACAAAAATCAAGCCGCACATCCCGTTGGCGATGTGAATTGGTACCGGCGGCGCGGCACAGTGGTAAATGAACAAACCCGGATGAAGGGCTTCAAAAGAAAAAACAGACATGTGACATAGAAGAATCACTGAAGCGATTGCACCGCCGTCCGGCCCAATCACTGTGGGCAGATCAATATTGTGGGATATATTTTTTCCGGGCGAGTTGCTTAGATGAAGCTCTGCGATGTCGCCCTGACGAACCCTGATCATCGGGCCCTGCACAAATCCATTGAACCGCCAGGAATCATACGTATCTCCGCCCGCAAGGCGTCCTACTTTTTCCTTTGTTACAAGTCGAACGATTGCCCTCGTCGAGTAGCTCCGAGTGATCGGCGGAGGAACGTTCCGCGCAGTGGGGAGTATTCCACACTCTGTTCCGACTATGGCAGGCTTGTCTCCCCCGGCACACCCCGAAATTAAAATTGATGGAATTAATGCAACCGCTGCACAGGAGTCCAACACAGATCGCGAAATCTGATTGCCCAAGTATTTCATAATAGATTCTCCAAATGGCATGACCGAGAGCTTAAATGAAATGGATTCTCGACTCGCCGATCTCCTGAGACATATTTCGGAGTAATTACCCTGAAATAGATTGACAAGATAAGTACGACATCTCCCCAGAAGCTCGTTTCTGTGCGATCGTCATACCTTCAATCATTTCAGACATTTGCATCTGAAATATGAAAAAGTTCCGCAAGAATGTCAAGTTAGAACAATGGGATTCTTGCCTGGTGTGGGCCGACACCCTACATTTGAGTGCTTGGTCCCCTCCACAGAGAAGTCACTTTTTGGTAATGACTTGTTACGTAGCGGTAACCGGTAGATGGTGCAAACTATTGCTCCCAGTTGCGCCCACTTCGTCGTGCCAGGAAGGTCACTTTCCGGTAGTCAAGATGCAGAATCTTCATTGAGACGCGGCACGATTTGTGATTCCCTTATATCGTAGTGAAACAAGCATCACCAACGCACCTGAAACACTTAAGATCAAAGCACAAGGAGGATTGACACGATGATTGAACTGGACAGAAAAGTGCTTGCGAAGAATCTACGGAGACAGCGGGACGCAATGTTGAGGGAGGCGATCCTCGCGTCGATCAAGAGAAAGGGTGAGCCCGACGAATACTTCATTATTAACTACCTTATAGACAGACTTCTCCCAGACAAAGGGCTGCAGAGCTTCTTCGATATCCCGCTGGACGACAGAATCGATTTAACAGAGACGTGCCACAGGAATTCCCTTACCTCCTGAGCACTCTGATTTCAGCTCGAAATGGTTCGTTCCATAGTCTCGCGGATAAATTGAGGAAGTAATGGAGAGAATCGGCATGGCAACTTTGTCTGGGAAGTAGGAACAGAAGATTGCGCCACCCCAGAACCGTTTCAACGTGCCACCGCTAATTTCTCCAACCATCAAAGGCAGGATCTTGGCGATGTCGCTCTCCAATAAAGTCCATTGGTACGAACCGAACTACTAGATCCTGAGTTGAAGCTTAGTTTACCCTGAACAATCTCAGAGTCGGCGACAGGTATTTTTTTGCCTGGTGACTTCTGAAAAGCATTCCCTGCTGACTTCAGGATTATCCAGAGAATCGTAGAGTCTCCCCTTCCAGCCATCCGTTGCGTTCCTGCAGTCTGCAAATCACCTCGTTATATGCGGTCGAGTCATAAAAGTCAAGTGACTCGATTGTAGATGCCTACCTCTCTGGCACTTTCTATTACGGCTCCATAACCCAAGCTTCAACCGTTCAGGATGATCTTGAGACAGTCAATGGATAGCCAAAGATCGCCCTGGCTCGAAGTCCTATCGCGACCACCAGGAGGATGAGGCCGGTTGTTACCAATTATACATTTCTATAATAGTCCTTTCTTGCACTATTCAGCTGACCGTCAGGATAAATTGTTGAAGCAATCCGCAGATGAGAGTAATGGATATGAGTGTGATGCAGAACAAAGGGCATCTCAAGCTTGACAGTGTAGTTCCGAAATTATCTATGAGACTATGGACCCGGCGAAAGTAGCGTGCAAAATGTTGATCTAAATCAATGTGATTCTCGCTGTCATGTTGCAAGTTTCAACCGCTCCATTTCGCAGCAAGCTTTTCGTTCAAACACGAAGTGGATGCTGCCGTTTGAGAGAGCGTCAGACGACAAGCATGAAACGGCGAGGCTGTTTAGTCACGAGATCCAGAGCGGAAGGAGTAGTGCATATGACGCTTGCATCAGCGCTTGCAAAAATATTCAAAGCGAATAATGAAGAGGAAATCGAGCAAGCTTCCAGAGAGTTTTCAGAGGGCATGGAGGAATTCAAACAACAGATCGTGAATCACGGTTCTTCTCCCGTAGACGAACAAGCTGAGAACGGAGTATCGCACGAATCTGGTGAGACGCAGCCGGGTCAATCGGAATAGCTCATTCCAATTTCCAGACAGAACAGCCTCTTGGTATAACTCTGAAATCTCGAGCCGCATTCTGTCGATGGAAAGACAGAAGCTCGCGGGGTTCGGCATTCTCCAACCTTCCAATCACCTTGCTCCTCCCGAAAGGGCCATGTCTTAGCGAGAGATCGTTGTCTAAACAATGTAACGAAGAATCCTGTAAGGCGATGATCATGTCATACCTCACCTAATACAGGATTCCTCGTTCATACAGATATGTTATCCCGCACTTCGATTCTAAATCTGTCTCTCGTCCCTTAACCGGCAACTGCGGCTGCCCTGTGCCATGATCTAATCTTGTGTCCTTTCCACGCGTATAGGAAGATTATGAAATAACATGGTAGAAGTATCCAATATGAGAGTTGGGGCGAATAAGAATCCGACAGTAAGCCCCACAATGGGGGTATTGTTGCACCGCCTGCAATTGCCATAATCAAAATTGCAGACCCAATCTTAGTGAACTTCCCCAAACCTTCAAGCGCCAGCGGCCAGATAATCGGCCAGCACATCGCATTCGCGAAACCGAGAAGTGCCACGAAGAGTACAGAATCAGGTATGGGGGCGGCACCGGTCCAACCAATCAGCGCTTTGGAGATTCCAGTGTCCATCGGCGAGGTGAACATAATACATAGACTAAACATGAAGCCGAGCAATGCCGTGCTTACAAGTGCGGTCTCCTGCTTGATGAAACGCGGGATGGTCAGGATGCCGACGATGTACCCTAAAACCATAAACGCCATGGTATACGATGTGAGTTTGCCGAAGAAAGAAATGCCAAGACTCCTGCCGTAAAGACCAATTGTGTCGCCACCCACGACTTCAACTCCCACGTAAAAGAAAAGCGCGATTGCACCGAGTATCAACTGAGGAAATTGGAGGATACTGGTCTTCACTCTGTCCGCCTCCGAAGTACTTCCACTTTCTCCCCTTTCTTGTTCTTCGCTGATTTCCGGCAACGGCGAGAACTTTATCATGACTGCAAGGAGAATCAAAATTCCTGCCATAACCAAATAGGGCACGACCAGTCTGTTGGCAAGACTATCTAGCGCCGCTGCTTTCGCGGCGGGAGTCATTAGTTTCAGATTAGCCGGGCTGTACTGGCTAATTCCTCCCAGCATGAGTGCGGTGAAGATAAGCGGACTGAAGATTCCGGCTGCCTTATTCGCGACACCCATAAAGCCGACCCTCACTGCAGCGCTCTCTCTAGGGCCGATGACCACGACATACGGGTTCGACGCGTCTTGGAGTATCGTCAGCCCGGCCCCCATAATGAAGAGACCGATAAGGAATACCGCATAAATCCTCGTATGTGCGGCAGGAATGAATATCAGTGAACCCACCGCCATTCCAACCAGACCGAGAACCATCCCGTTCTTGTAGCCCGTCTTCACCAGGACAGCTGCCATTGGAAGGGCCATCACCGTATATGAAATGTAAAATGCCAGCGACACCAGAAAAGCCTCGGCCCGGTTTAGGCCACAAGCAATCTGCAGAAAGGGGATCAACGAGCCGTTAAGCCAAGTGACAAACCCAAAAATAAAGAACAGCAAACCGATTATACTTATCGACACGAAGTAACTCTTGCGCGTCGATTCATTTTTTTCCGACTGCACTATAACTCCTTTTCATAAGGTTATTAATTTTCGTTTGCTAACCCGCGATGAGCCTCGAAAGCCAGCCTATCCTCTCGACGATCATAAACTTCTCCGGGATACGGCATACCCAAACTCAGGTTCTCCGGCCACTCAAGCGACCCGGCAACGAGCTTGTGCGCATCTCCGAAAGAACATGCCTCCATTTTCCCTAATGCCTGCGTTAGAAAGAGTTCAGCGTGGAGAATATGTGCCCTGACGACACCCTCCACAGGGAGCAGCGTTGAAAACATCAGAAGCTTCGACGCGGATCTATAATTTCCGTTAGCCATCAACGTTTCTGAATGTAGCTTTGTGCAGAACTTCTTTCCAGTGAACATCTTCTCACAACCGGCAGCAACCGATTTGGCTTTTTCGTATTTGCAGTGGCCCAGACAAAACTATGTATTTCGATGCTCGGTCGATTTTCTACCTTTGAACACCGCTTCCGTTGACCGCATGGTTTCCAGGTTCACTTCTCTCGATGACAGTGACCTGTTTCCGTCAGACACTGCCGCGCTGCCTCTCAAGTGCTTCAGCCGCAAAATGTCAACTACCGGTTTTTCGCCTTGCACGGTAACAATCATGGTATCCCATGGGACGGCAGTGACAAAACCGCCGACTCCCTTGACTAGTATCCAATATTCATTCCTCCCATCGATGGCAAAAGGGACCAAAACCGTTGTCTTTCAATGTAGCGTGAGTGCTTTGCGACATTGCCCGTTTATGTAGTCCATCTGACAATCAGGCTCAACACCGACGATGGTCCACAGACACCGCTCGTATATGTCACGAGACTATTTTTGCAGAGGTGCGTGTTCACCCGATTGAAGAAGGAATAGAAGGATAGCCTCAAACGCTGCTTTTCAAATGTCATTCCTTCTCTTCCATTTCCTTCTAGACTCCGTCGCAAGGCTATAGAAAAACGCCATTGGGAAAATGTGTCTGCAAATGTTTCTTGACAGGCAAGATATCGCTTTTCACGGTTAAATCCGGAACGTGCTCAGACAGGGGATACGCGAACAGACACCTCGGATGTTTCTTGACCATGGGTGCCAGAGCCTCGGGCAGTTCTTTCTCAAGTCTCACCGGATTCATGGGAACACTTTCGAGAAATGGACACACCATGTCGTACTGCAAGTCAAATATGTTCATGCTCACACCGACATATCCGCTCTTCTCTTTCATCGCTTCGATCTGAGCTTCGGAAGGTTTATCTATTATGTTTGTCAGGAAACCCTCGCCGTCTTTGGAAGTAATGGCAAACCGTTCGATGCGGCTTCGCTCGAATTGCAGAGCGTCCATATCATAATCAATCATTGCGTTGTCATGCTGGTGCCGGAGCATTAGACTCAGTGCCCTTTCCGAATAAAGGTTGTCGCTGTTGCACACGGTAAAATGTTTCCCGCTCCAATCCTTCCGCGATTCGAGTCCCTGGCAAACGGCATCCGCTGTGCCTAGCGGCTTCTCTCTCCCGGTGGGTATCTTCTGCACGGCATACGATATTTTCAAACCGAAGAACTCGTTGTCTATGTCCTGCATTCCATAATAGTTCCGTATGCTGTCGTCATTCTGCCCGATCACAATCAGCACGTCGGTGTAGCCGACATATCTGGCATTGTAAAGGAGATAATCCAGAAACGGTCTGTGGTTGGCCCCCACGCCGATCATAGATTTAGCTTTGAGATCCGCATCGTCAATCAGGGATTTGTCGTCAATTATCTGCGAGACGACGGACCTCTTCATACGAGACGATATCCCGCAGGCAAGAATCGCAAGTCTTCCGCCGGTCATCTTTCGCGCTCCGACTTGCTCGATCTGGTTCCCTCGTCTGCCGTAACTATGTAAGCCTCCCCTCCTGCATCCTCTATGGCCAGCTTGACCTTATGAGGATCTCTTGGCGCGTACGCGAACATACATCCTCCCCCGCCTGATCCATTTATCTTGGCCCCGTAGGCGCCAGCGTCCAATGAAGCCTGGATCATTCCGTCGATTTTTGCCGTTGAGATCTTCAAAGCATCCCTTAACACAACCTGATGATCGTTCAGTAGTTTTCCGATCAGGCTATGATCCAACACCGTCTCATTCAATGCTTTCAGAGCCTGTCTCGTGATGTCCCTGTTCCTGACCGTACCGCGCAGCAGCTCCAGTTGTTCTGAGGTCAACGATTCAGCGTAAAGGTCAAGATCGGATTCCGAAATGGTTCTCAGCGAGAAATCTGATTGAGACTTCTTAAGCTCCGCTACGACCCGCTGAATCTGTCCTTTGACTCTCGCCAATATGAATTTCGTGTCTTTGGGTTCACCGGAATTGCCGAGAACAAATTTGCCAAGTCCGGCATCCAGCCTTCTTACCTCGACTACAGGATATGAGTCAAGGAATATAACACCTCCTAAAGCAGTTGAATACTGATCCATCATGCCTCCGGGCTCAGAAAACTCTAGCACTTCTGCTTCGTAGGCATACTCGGCGATCAGTTCGGGAGTAAGGTTCGCAGGATTATCGCTCATGTGTCCAAGGAAGTTAATCCAGGCCACCACAAGCGCTGATGAACTAGAAGTGCCCGCGTTGATAGGGATCTCTCCTTTTACGGTACAATCTATCCCTGAAGAAAATTTCGCCCCGTGGCGCAACATTATGTTCACAGCACTTTTGAAGTAGTCCCGTTCTTTGCCGTATACAACTGGCTCTCTAAGTGAGAACCTTTCCTCATCTCCGATATCAGGCAGGTGTATGTCTACCATGCCATCAGGCTGCTTGTGGCCGGTGATGGCAATTCGAAGGGAAATCGCCGAAGCTATTATCGGAAGATTTAGATAGTCCTGGTGCTCGCCGAAAAGGCAAACTCTCCCTGGTGTGGATACCGTCAATTCATTTTTCAAAGTTTGCATGCTCATTCCGATGAAAGTTCTTGTTTATTCTCAACACGAGCAATGAATTGCAGACAGCTACTTTAAACTCGCATACTCGACGAGCTTCTCAATTGGTGAGACAACCATAAGTTTCACATCTGCTACCGGAGATGCAATATTCTTGACTTCAGCAAGGCTGGCATACATCCAGGATGAATCACCCGGCTTGTTCTGCCTGATACGGTTCACTGCACTCAGACCTACAGATGCTATCGATGAAAGTGCAGACGAGAGCGGCCTGATTTCTTTAAGAATCGGAGATCTTGAAATCAAATCTTCCAACACTGCATCGTTTCTCTTCCAAAGTATCAGCTCTCGCTCTATCATGCTGAGAGTATCATTGTCCGGTCGTTTGCCGGAAACCAGATCATCCACCATATTTGAAAACTTTCTTGCGACTTCAGGGCCAGGGGCCGCGGCATCTACAACTCTGGTCATCGGAAGATATGATGTGTATTTACCTGTCCTCGCTTGCTCATACAATTCAATCGGCTGGACAACGTCAATGAGATTAGCCAGCGGTCTCACGTCGCAACCTTTGGCGAGTCTTCGTTCCATCATTTGCTGGTTCGTCATTTGATCCAAACCGAGTCCATCCAGTTCGAGCGAGACCGCATCGAGCCGGCGGTACATGTCCTTCACGTCTCTTATACTTTCAGGTGACCACAACCTCTCGGCGATCGCTACGGCTCTCGGCCAGATTCTGGAATCGATGTTTGCGGGGTTTACATACTCCGACCACATTCAAGCTTCGCCGCCAATTATGAGTGTTTTCCGTTCGGGGCTCAGGCCGCTGCCGTCGGGCATCGGATCGTTCGTATAGTACCAGCTTGCCGGATAGTAATGATCCAGGTAATACCCCTTCGATTTGACGACTCTATATCCTTTCAACACTGAGTTTATTTCCGATTCCTTGCCGCGCCAGAAAGACGCGTCGCCGGGTTCCCCGTCACTTCTACTGTGAAGTTCTGCGTTAACTTGAATGTTCCGCCGGTCAGCTCGATGTGAGCGGGCCAGGTCATAAGATTTAAATGCATTTTGTTCTCCTGTGAATATAAGCGAGCCGAAAACAAAAAGACCATAAGGACTAAGCTCAGGACACTTCTGATATAATTCATTTCACTTTAATTCCCTTGAAGTTGCTCTTTCCCTGCCGGGAAAATATGGAACGTAAGTTCCTTTTATGAATTTGTATGTTTGATCATAAATCTCACGGATTGCCGGATTACTGCTTTCACAGCAATTGTAGAACGTGCCGGGCCCTCCGTTTTGGTAAAACGCGTGAACGGCGGCTTTCATGTAATCTGTAGAGACTCCATAGTTCAAATAGGCATAATACTTCTCCCTGTAGATCGGATCCCTGGTAGCGTCCCAATGTATTTCAAGTTCAACGCCCATCCCCAGTTTCCTGGATGCGGCAGCGGCTTCACCGAGTTCCTTTTCGGGAAACTTATCGAAAGCATAATTCGGCTGCATGATCGCTCCGTCGAAACCAAGTGAATGCCATTCAACAAAGCCCGGCGCCTGGTAGTATGGGATCCAATCCAAAACTTTTCCGAGACTTCTGATATAGTCACCTGCGTATCGCAGCATTTGTGCTTCGCTGTCATCAACGCTGAAGTCTGCCGCCTCCTCATACCAGTAGAACCCGACAAGTTTCAGGTTGGTATACTTAGCCGCATTCCATCTTTTCATCACCTGGTTTACGTACCACCTAATGACAGCTTCTCTATCCGGGAGGAGAGAGAGGTTTTCCGATTTGCCGTCGCCGTGGATATCTCCAAAATTAGTGGCCGCCGGAGATGGATATGGAATCGCGATTTCCACTTTGGCCTTGTAGCCCGTATCATTCAAAATTCTTTTCACATTTCCGGTCGCAATGTTCAATGCACCAAGATTGTTGGATTCATCGAATGTGTTGTTGATATAATACAACCAATCAGACATGACCGCAGGATGCGGAGTACTGCAGTAGTACTTGCCGCCGGACGGAGCACCTGCAGCAACGAAAGGAAGGAACAAGAACCCATCGAACATGAAGTCTTCAATTTTTCCCGACCTGGTCTTGTAACCCACATAAGGGGTGAGTTGATTGACAGTGTTCTTTCCCGACGCGGGATCAGAAGGATAATAACCGTTGTAGATTAGCACCATATTCCTTATGCCGCCTACTTCCGGTGAACCGGGCCGGAGGTAGGCATCGGGATACGCTATCGATGGACCGGGTTTCGGCGCTTTTGCAGATGCCTCCACCCCCTTGCTCCCAAAAACCTGAAATTCGTCTGCGAACACCCAGACATCTACCGTGAAAGTCATCATGACATATCTTGCCCGATAGTCAAGCCCGGAAACCTTATAGGTCTGAGTCTCTATCTTTCGGATCGTAAGGGACCTCTTTGAACTGACTTTTCCGACAAAGGACCAGTCCTTTCCGTTCAAGGACAAAGCGAAATCCACCTCTCTCGGAAAATATATGCCATCGCCGCAATCCTGGAAGAATCGCTCCTGCATTCCCTTTACGGTGTTGACACGTCCCATGTCTATTACTACTGAACGATTTCCGCCGTGATTAAAGCCCTGCCATCTGCCGTCTTTATAATTTGCAGACGAGCCCTTCTTGCCGTCTGTAAGGGCACCCGCCCGATAATACTTTCTTTCAGATGCGGCGAAAGAGTACCTGATCGGAACAAGCGAAGTTACTGTGTACGGCTCATGACAGACAAGGTCCACCGGCGCTGCTGAAGAAGCGGGTGCCGAGGAGGTCGCAAATGCGGAGAGTGAGAAAAGCGCTCCCACCAGTATATTTGTCCTTGCGAGTCTACTTGTCATTTGCCATCAGCATATACTTCCACAGAATCTCAAACTGCAGAAACAACGTCGAAGAGTCGGGCCACCTGCTCAGGATAATTCTTATGAGGATGTGGTCGCCGCAGTGGATCGGCTTTCCGGGCTGTACCACGATGGTGTCGGGCTCAGTCAGATCCATGAGCATGATGCAGTTTGCAATCTGATGATGCACATTGAAGGAATCTTTCATAGACAGGAAGGCGAAGTGTTTCGACTGCCGACTCGCACGGTGCATTGCCTGCCAGAGCGTAGGTCTGCGGAGGACGTCCGGGTAAACTTGACGGCTCCTATCATCAGTAGTGACCTTCGACCAAGCTTATCTATCTGGAACATTTCCAGAATTGTGAACATCAGACTCGTGATTCCGACCGCGACTGCCTGTAAGGTTGCCGAGCTCGTGCTCAAGATTTTCGGAAATCTGAACTTATCCCTCTTCAAAAATTCACTCTAAGACCGAAGTCGGCATTCATACCGTAGTCCTGCTCGGATTGTGGAACACCCGTGGCAGCCTGGATAACATAGACGTCGTTTTCACCGTTGATATTGCTTAGATCACCGTAGAGTTGTAAACCGTACCATGGTAGGTCCTGCTTCGCTGAAACATCCCATCTGCCATATGCCGATTCAGTTATCCTGAGCTGTGGCCAGAAATTCGTTCCATAGAATATGTTGTCCTGGTATATCATTGAAACGCGGACGGAGAAACCTTCGTAATCGTAGCCTACCGATAAATTCGCTATGTTATCCGGCTGGTAAAGAAGACGGTCGGTAAATGAAGTATCGACGTAGAAGACATTTCGACCGACCTTTTCTACAGTGGTGTAAGGATAAATCTCATTAGAAAAGACATGCGTGTAATTGATATCAAGGACCAGACCGTCAAACGGATGCGGGAGATACCAGAAATGTGTTTCCCAGTCCAACTCCAGACCGTAATCAGTGGCGCGATTCGCGTCGTTGACATAGGTTGCAATGCGGTACGTGCCGGTAGGCGCCGAAACCGGGTGCAGACCTGCGGGATAATACGGAAGAACATTTTGGCCCGACACGTAAAAAGTCCATGGGTAAATCAGTCCGTCAATTTTCTTCAGGAATCCTCCGATAGTGAGCAAACCGATTGAATTGTCGTAGAAGGAGAGTTGAGCATCATAGTTCGTCGAGCGTGACGGAGTAAGTTGAGTATTGTTCCACGAAATTGTGCCGCCAACCGACGGCGGCACATCGATCCTCGGTATTATTGCTTCGAAGTCGGGATAGGCTAACGTATGCGTGTATGAGAGACGTAAATCGAACCATGATATCGGCTTGTATCTTAACGCGATGTCCGGTAGCCAATAGCCATGCTCTGCCGTTACAGTCGTGTCGTAATGAAGGTATGGTCCACCGAGTGAGGATGAGGTGTTCTCCTGACCTTGTGGAGCGGTGTAGAGCGTTTGAAGGCTTTGAAAGCGAACCCCTCCGACCACATTGACCTGCGGGCCGAAATTTATTGTAGCCATTACAAACGCCGCGCCTTGATTTTCGTGGCCCGTATAGTTGTGTGTTGTCGACCCAAACGTATCGTGGATGTAAACGCTCGCATCGTTGCTTAGATAGTTGGTCAGGTCAGATAGCATCCCGAAATTCAGGGGATAAGACATCGAATAGCTTCCGCCAAGGAAGTTCCCGTAACTGTAGTTCGGATCGATGAACGGAACCATCATGATGTCTGTGCCCGAGTAGATATACTGCGATGGAATTTTGAGATGAGAGGTAATCAGAGAATCGATAAAGTAGGACGCAGTGTATCCCAATCCCCCACCTACATTCTCACCATATGCATATATTCTTCTTTCATATCGATAGGTTCCCCCGAATTTTATCACCGATGTTATGAAGTCAGAAAAGTCTAAGTTTGCCGAAAGGTCCAGTGAACCTGTAAATGCTCGTGCGCCGGAATAAGTAGAAGACGTCTGAAGTGAGGTTAAGTACGTTCCCTGAGCGGAATCATGCGCGACCTGTAGAATATTCAAGGGGTTCAGGTTTGTAACGTTAACAAGACTTCCTAGTCCGGCGGAGCCCTGCTGGAAATTCACGGTCCAATCCTGTGGATCCCTGGTCTGTGTGTAGGCATGTGATATCTCAGCATTCAAATGGAATACTGGAAACTGGTACTCCAGATGGAGAGCATCAGTCATCACGCTCAATGCGCTACTCGTGTAATTCAGCGTGTATCCATGAGTGTTACTAGCTACGCCATAACTTTCTCCACGGTCTGCCACATCTGTCGTTCCACTGCTGAGAAAATTAGAGAATTTAATTGTCCCATCCGGGAGTCTGTAATCTATGACAAGGGCTCCGTCATACCTCTGTCTGTCGCGGGGCATGTCATCCAGGTTTAGACTCGTGGTTAAGTACTGGGTAACGCTGTTCCCGCTATTAGTGTAAGACGCTCCCAATTGGTTCGACGAAAGATTCTTCCGTTCAACATCTGCCTGAATGAACACACCTAGCCTCTCATGAAAAAACCTGTCCTCGATACTCGCAACATATTTGTAATTACTAAGCTTGTTGTTGGCATCCGACAGTGCATCATACCCACCCTGTGCAAGGAGCCCGAACACCGGCACTCCTGGGATCTTCACGTGCGCTTCTCTCAATTCAAGGTTTACAGTACCGCCGATAACGTTCGCATCCATGTCGGGGGTTACGGTTTTCTTCACCTCCATTCCTTCCAGCATGTTCGAAGAAATCATACTGAGATCCACGCTCTCGTCGTTCTGGTTCGAAGAGGTCAACTGCACCCCGTTGATCATTATTCGGTTGTATTTCGGCGCTATTCCGCGTATAACGATCTCATCTGCCTCGCCGCCACTTCTCAAGACAGACATGCCCGGTAACCTTCCGAGAGATTCCGCCGCGTTCGCATCAGGCAATTCCTGTATTCGCGCTGCAGAAACGACATTCACGATATTTGAGGAAGACAACTGCTGATTGATCGCCTGGTTTTGTCCGCTCGCCTGTGCCATGACCATCACCTCTTTACCTCGTACTCCCACGGCCAGAAGCTTTAGATTCAACTTCAAAGTTTTACCTTCCTCGACATTCACATTCGTCTCATAAGTCTTATATCCGACGTAACTTGCGCGCAGCATGTACGAACCTGAAGGCACCTCCAATATCGAGAAGTTCCCATTGAGATCGGTAGATGCACCGAGGCTTGTGCCGACAAGTAGGATGTTTGCTCCAGGAAGAGGATCACCGGATCGGGCATCTTTGACAGAGCCGGTGATCTGTGAAGAAGCAGCGAACGCAGTTGTCGAAATAGATATGAAATCCGAAAAAATCAGAATCATCAGGAAGAGACGCATGGCAGCGCGCACGTTCCTCGAAGAATATCGCTGACCATTAGGTCTGCAATCAATTGATGTGATCATAGAATAGGGTGTGGCCAAACAAAAGAGTTGGTGCTCTATTGTTTTTTAGACGGTCCTCATAGCTTTGCCGCATCACTTGCTCAACGGCTAAATTATCTCATCCGCGTGGTCAAAAGCAACTGGACATTCTCAACTTTGAAAAGAGAGTCTACCATAACGATGTGACCAGTTGTCGGAAGATGATCTAGAAAGGCCCAACGAAATCACAAGGGAAATTCTCAGTTCTGATCCGGTGGACACGCATTGGCCGGGCTTCGATGGCATGGTAGTCCGCCGTCAGGTCCGCCAGTAGCATCGCGATCACGAAAATGTTGAACCCTACCCAAAGGACACCGGGGCATCAGATCTTCTCCGGAGCAGAATCGAGATAGTCATCGAACATGGCAGGATCGCTTACAGGCTCGATGTGAATGAACACTTCGGTTTCACAAGAGAGCCGGGCGAGCTCCAATTCGATAATCTTGATCGGCTCGTGTCCCTTCGCGATTTGCCACTCCCCCCGCATGACAAGGTGAAACGAGACAAATCTTTTGCTCGGCGCCTTCGTCATATAGAGTTAACCGAAACAAGGTTGCCAATACCCAGGTCGTGAGCGGGGTGCGGATTGATGAGCCGTTCAATCGATGTCACACAGATAGCCACTGCCGCAAGACAATTCAGTGTCCCTTCAATGATAGTGGGGAAGTATTCCGCCTCGTTGTGCCCAAACGGATGACCGCTGCCCGGTGGTCTCAGTGCAATCGTCAAAAGGACGAACATGGTTACGAAGGTTATGCGAATCATGTCAACTTTACTTTGCTGAACTTATTCAGGGATTCACGATAAACATAACGTCTGTTTTTCTTTACACCTGTTTCCTCATGCAGTACTCCGCAAGCTATGAATTTCTCCATCAATTGGTTGCCGGTTGATCTGGAAGATAGTCCGGTGATTCTCAAGACAGCATTTGAGTCCACAACCGGGACGGAATATAGAAGTTCGAATAACCGAAACCCAGTCTTTGCAATTCTTCCGAAATCTGTAACCTTTCTTGAATCTCAGTCCTTTAACGCCATTATGTCGACTGCAACATCAGCCGCTTCCGTCGCAGCAATTTTGACACCATCGAGCAACGGTGGAATCGTCTCGAACTGCGCGCGTATGAGACCTGCTTTTATCAGCAACGGCAGAACGTCTGCTTTCGGATGGATAAACTCTCGATGTTACCCATCGTTCTCAATATCTCATTTGCACGAATGCCCGGCACCCGGCCGGTTGCAGTACAAAATTCCCGATTTTGCTCACTTCATTATCCCGTACTCTCAAAATTTGTAGTTCGACATAAGTACTATATCCCGAACTACCGAATGGTTCGAGTACGGTGTGTAATGTCGCGGCCTCAATGGAGGAATATGCAACTTGATCGGTAAGGAAGCTAGTATCTAAGTCAACGACCAGGTCGTTTAGCATCCGAACCAAGAGGACAATAGAATCACGTTCACATGAGATGGGATGGGATGCTGTAAGGTCATACCATTCAGGGATGTTATCGAAAGCAAGGCGGGCATGAGTGATGGAACTCTGGCGAAGCAAAAATCCAATTTGACATCGGAATATAAACGGAGTGGGATTCGAGGAGTCACTGCATGGCATGTACGAACAATAAGAAACTCCGCCAACGGAATTGTTTTTTGGGGGGATGAGTGGGCCCTGAGGGACTTGAACCCCCGACCCGCTGATTATGAGTCAGACGGATTTCCAGGAATCCGTTCCGTTCCGGGATGTTTTTGTGTTCCTGGTTCAGTGAGGGTTGGGTTAATACCGGGATTGAACCAGGTAGAAAAGGAAAAGTCCGACCGGAGAAATTCTTAGGCTGTGGCGGCCTTCGATTAAAGCCAATCGGACTTTCCAAAAATTCTTTGACTCGAACGGCCACATTCAAGAATTTCATGGAAGAAATTGATGGAACATTATGACAAAGTCAAACTAATTTTGCTTTAATCCATCATGGCACACTCTCCAGGGCTTTGACGGCTTTTATCTTGTCCTCATTCTGAACATGGCTGTAGATCATGGTGGTCGTTATGTCGCTGTGGCCCAGGATTTCTTTTACGACTGCAAGCGGGACTCCAGCCCGTACCATGTTTGAAGCCGTGGAGTGTCTCAAGCTATGGAAGTGCAAACGCTCATTGAGGCCCGCAGCTCGGACAGCTTTCTTGAACAACTTGCTGACAGAATCGGATTTGTATTGTTCACCAGGAGTTTTCGCAAAGACATAGTTCCGGGTTTCGAGGTTGAACACTTTCGGCCGTCTCTCACTCAGCATATTAAGTGCAACCCCATTAAGGGGAACAATTCGTTCCTTCTTGCTCTTTGTGGTGAACGTTTCGCTGTTAGATACTCTCACTGTGCTTTCGCTCAGGTTCACGGCCTGCCATTCCAGATTGAGAAGCTCAGACAATCTAAACCCGGTATGAAATGCAAGGGTGAATAAGTCTCTCATATCGCAGTTAGACGTATGGTCAAGAACCGATTGCAGCTCATGTTCGCTCAGGAATGCCGGAATAGATTTCGTCAGCTTAGGCAGTTTGACTTTTCTGATAGAGCTGTCGTGAAGATAATTCCAGCTCACTGCATGATTAAAAGCTGCCTTGAGTGTGCGATAATTTTTTGCCGTCTCGAATTGTGCCCCCTTGAATGAGTCAGCGAAGAAAGTTTCAAGCATGATCGGGGTCAGCTCGTTTAATGCAATATCTCCGGTGAAATGCTGGAGCTTTCCGAATGTCCGCGCTGCATCTTTGGCGTACTTTTCCGAGTGTGTCTTGTGGAGATAGCCCACGTATTCAATACAATAACTGCCTAATGAATGCCGCGCCTCCCGTTTCGCGTCCTGTCCTTCGATTATCTTGAAAGTGGTTCCTGTTGAATTGTTCTCGATGCCGATATATCCGAATTTCATAAGCCGACTTATCATCTGACCGCTGCACTTGATCCCGCACACACCTTCAAGCTCGCTTCGCGTCATGGAACACTTACCTTGACCGTCTGCCTTAGCCGATAGCGTTCCAAAGACACGGAGATCGGCCCGGCTCAAGCGAACATCGTTCAAGATTAAAAGCGGTATGTAAGCAGCATCCGACAAACTTAATCAGTCCCTTTTTCCGTAGTCGATGAAAGCCTCTCCCGGATTCGTCTCCCTGTCCAACTCGTGAATGTAAATCATGGTCGTGTCCATGCTCGCGTGTCTCAACATGGTTTTGACTTTCTCCAAAGGTGCACCATGACGTAGGGAGTTTGAGGCTGCGGCATGACGAATGCTATGTGTCGATTTTGTTCCGATGACTCCGGCTTGCCTGAAATAGTTTTTTACGATAAGTCTCATTCCCCGCAGAGAGAGACGTTCATTCCGGTTCCTATGTGAGAAGCTGAGGAATAAGGGGCCGGATTCATTGCCCCTGACTACGAGGTACTTTCTGACGAATTCGATAAGCTGAGGATGTACCAGCATAAGGACTTCATCACTTTCTATTCTGCCTTTCCCACGCACGAAGAGTTTGAATCCTTTGTCGATAGGTTTCAGGTCTTCGAGGTCGGCACGAAACAAGTCCGATTGCCTCGCTCCGCAATAGGCCATAATGCCGATAAGGGCAAGGTCACGCTTCCCGATTGCACTCTCCCTGTCGATAGCATCAAGAACGTTCAAGACCTCAGAATCGGTCAGGGCCTCCCTCCGGTGCATGGTGGCCGTTGATGCTCTCATAATGCCGCGTACACCTTCGGCAGGGTTGAAAGATAGTTTGCGGTTTCTTACGCACCACGAAAAGAATGCCCGAACTCCACTTAGCCAAACAGCGACTGTGTTAGGAGTTCTGTTTTGTCCTTTAAGGTCAGCGATCCACTCCCGGATGACTTCGGTTCCTATCGTGGTTCTGGAGGCCAGCCATGACATAAACCGGTCAACACCGATCCGGTACGTCCGGGCTGTAGCTTCCTGGATTTCTCCCGTTCGCACAAGGAGGCTTAGGTGACTGTGCCACTCTGCGAGTAGTACCCGGACGTCGGGACTTTTGCTCACCGGTTCCGGCTCAATTACGGTCAAAGATTTTGTGTCCATTTCTTAATTCCTTTAATCAATGTTAAAGGCAATGACTGCCTTAAAATCACGGGGTTTCTCCCTCTACTTTTGAGGCAAAATCTTGCCCTAAAAACGCTCCAGTGTCAGAGGGGGTATCCAACACAGGGTCGGCCTGAGATCGTTCGTCTGCCGTCTTCCTTTTTGAAAAATCCAAGGCAAAATCCGACTTAAAATTCTTTCCTCGAAGTTTATGCTCGCCTTGATGAAGATTGATAAGCTCTGCCTCTGTCAGTTTACGTTTCTGGAGAGAAATCCCGATCAACTTCAACGCTCGCCTGAGAAGCCTTTTGGGAACGACAAAGTCCTCACCACACTTAATGCTGTCTGGCCGGAAATACGTGGCCCCGGGCTGAGCCCCTTGCCAAGATCTAATCTGTTTGGAGATTTTTGAGTCTTCGACGTACAGCTTCCATGTCGGGCCTTCTTGAGAATCGAAGTACCGCCATATTGCAGAACCGCGTTCCGATTCCGTTAATTCAAAGTAATCATTCAACTGTTTCATGGTTGTTTGTGTCACAATACTTTCCTTTCCATAGTCGTTGTTTCATGGAGCACTCAAAAAGGTAATGGTTCGCTTTCAAGCTGTTGATTCATCTTCTCTGGTCTTACTTGAGGTTCGCGGTTGGACATTGAGGGGCCGTCTTCAAAGTATGCTCCGCGATTGCCATGAAAACTAAGCTCGACCGAAACGCCACTCTCTCCATCGCCTTGCTTTGCCACGGTGAGCTTTGCCTTTCGCTCTCCCTCTTGGCCGAAAGCTGAATCCGGCATCGGGTTGCTTAAGAGTAGAACCGTCCGAGCATCATACGACAACATGCCCGAATCCCGCATGTGACCTAAACTAGGTTGCGTGAAGTTCTCTGCCTCTTTGTTTAACGGCGATATGGTGAGAATTACAACTTCATGTTTGATAGCGAGCTGTGTCAGCTTCCAGGAGAAATGCGCAATCTCTCGCTCCCGATTTTGAAATCTCTCTTTGGGTTCCGACAATTTGCCTATGTGATCGACCACGACAAATTTCACTTCATGGCCTCTCACGAGCTTGTCGATTCGGAAGCAAAGTTCGTTAACACTCAGGTCGGGAGTACAATCAAGAAACGTTCTCCGCTTACGAAAGTCCTGAATTGCGTTCTGGTAACGTGCAGCATCTTCTTTAGAATCGAATAGCGAATTCGGATTCGTTGCCCTGTGGATCGGAATCCGTGCGAGTTGCGCTATTGACCGGGCCATCATTCGCGGCTTTGACATCTCAAGTGAGAAATATGCTGCTGGAACATTCCGGGAGACGCTCAAAAGCATTTGCAATGCGATAGAGCTTTTCCCTGTGCCCGTATTGCCCGCGAGAATAACATGGTCTCCCAATTGGAAACCGCCGCCGAGTGTTGAATCGAGCTCATGAAATCCTGTTCGCAGGTAGCCGACATCACCATGGTTCAGGCGTTCAAGCTGACCAAGATAAATTTCCAGCGATTGCTCCGCGTCCGTAATTGAACTTGATTGTTTACGGAAGGACAGGAGCTTGTCGAGTTCCTTCCGCTCCGTGTCTATTAGCTCAAAGGCATCTGCTGAACCATCATAGCATTGCCCGAGAATGCGCCTGTTGCTGTCTATGATCCTTCGCAGCATGCACTTTTCAGCGACAATCTGACAGTGAGCTCCAATGTTCGCTGAGGAAACCACGGATTGTATAAGTTCGTTTAGGTATGCGAAACCGCCGACATCCTCAAGGTGCCCTGATTTCCGCAATTGTTCACGGACAGTGATAACGTCAATCGCAGTTCCTGCACCATGTAGTTCAAGCATTGCATCGAATATTTTGCCGTGTGCCGTTGAGTAGAAAGATTCCGGTTGCAATAGCTCACGTGCCGGAAGCAGGGCATAGGCCGCGTCCATGAGTATTGATCCGAGCACGGATTTTTCTGTCTCAGCATCCTGCGGGGGGATTCGCAATGGATCGTCTGTCATGCTTCACCTCCCTTTTTGAGCAAATCAAGTTTGCGGCACTCTCCAACACAGTCCTTGACACCTTGGTAGTGTACCAGCTCAGTCCCTGGAATCCGCCGGAAATGTTCCTTCGTTTCAAAATTGCGGGCGATAAGCTCACTGGCCAAGTATTGCGGAATATCTTGCTCAGTCGGTTCTTGTGGTTGTTCGGATAGGTAATCACGGAATCGTTCTTTCTGCCCGAAGAAATTGTTCGCCTGGATACGATACTTATTCTCACGACTCATACCGTTTCCTGAATAGCGGTCAATGGAGGTGATCAGTTGTTCCTTTGTGAATCCCGATTTTAATAACTTGATAATACTCTTCTTTGCATCGGTTGAAGCTCCGGGCTTTACCTTCGTTTTGTAATGGTCGTAGATTTCATTGGTCGAAATGGAGAGTATATCTTTAGAGTTTCTTTCTTTATTTATTATAGGAGTGGTTTCACTCATAGGTAAGTGAGTGGATTCACTCATACCCTGTGAGTGGTTTAACTCATACCCCTGCCTATGAGTGGATTCACTCATAGGCTTCCAGGCTGAGTAATCTTTGTTCAAGGCAATGATTCTTGATTTACTGAAACTATGTTCTTTGATCACGGATAAGACGTTAGCGTCGATAAGTCTTTTAACATCGGAAGACACTTGCCTTGGATGCCGTCCTGTCAGCCTCGCAAGGTAGGCCGCGCCAATTGAGCGGCTCTCCGTCTGGAAGCCGTAGGTGGCCCGGATTACAGCGTGAATAATATCTTTGGCTCCGCCGCTGCAATGATACCGAATGATAGCCTCATAAAGTTCGTTCGCAATCATGGTGAACCCGTCTTTTATCTGAGGGTTTTTCTTCACGATTCGCGCCCCATGATGCTTACTTCGGGTATCTCTGTTAAACCCTCGGAGGAACCATATTTAACACTATCCAGTATTGACCGACACTCAAGTAACGCGTCGCAGGCCGTGGCCAGGTAATTGAGCAATTCATTTTTCATTCCGAGGTCTGCCTTTGAATCAACCTGCCAGTGAGACAATCGGAGATACAACGCCTCCGTGAAATCTATTGCTTCGGTAAGGTCGGCCAAGAGATCATTTGCTCCCATGTTGCCCCCTGAAATTTAACGGTCGCCACGGTAACGAGACTGCAACGAAAATATCATGGAGCGGGAGATAGCCGGAGGCCAGGGAAGGGAACCCGATTTGACTTTCCGGTTTCAAGAAACTAACTTTGAGCACCTTTAATACTCCTGCCCGTGCTTATGGCACGGGCTTTTTGTTTCTTAAAGAAAAAGGGCCCGCCGGTCAAAAGCCATTCTCAGAAATTAGAAGGGCAGCGGGCTATGAAAGCTTCGACTCTGAGAAGTGGCTGACTTTTGACACTGAGTAATTAAAGGGTGGAAGTGGGTTTAAGGAAAGGTGGAAGTACTGCGAAAATCGTTCAAATGAGGGGTGGAAGATGGGTGGAAGTGTGCGAATTCTTCCAGGGGTGCTTACTCCTGAGTTTTCTTGCTATCTCATGCCGAATTACGTCGCGTTTCTTCTTATAATTTTCAGAAAGTTTTCGCTTCCCGTATTTGGTTCTGTCGTTTGAGAATTTTTCTATTTTTGGAAACCATTTGTTCATCATTTGGTCTGGTATCGGCCCTGGTGTCTTTAGTCCTTTCGTTCTTGCAATCAATACTCCGTCTGAAATTGCTCTGGAGGTTGCGTCTGTACCACTTTGCTGAATTCCCTCTGATGTTTTCGATGCGGATTGGTCCACCTTCTGAGATGCTTCTTGCTCGTATTTTTGATATAGTTTTTTTGCATAAACTCTAAATTCAAGTCGATCATACGACAGGGCTCGCATTACTTCATTGTGCTTATCTGTTCTTTCATAGTCGCGGATAAGCTTTTCAGCGATCAAATTGAATTCGTTCACGTCCAACACCCTGTGGATTTTCGAAATTATAATCAGGCCTGCAAACTCCTTGATCAGTTCCGATTTCAATTGCCCCTTATCGTATTGCCGCCACTCCGGTCTCAAGTTGTCACGTATGATTTTCCAGCCAGGACTCGAAGTGAAGTTTAATCCGAAAGCCCTTATGAATATCTTGTCATCCTTAAACTTTTCCGCTATTTCCCAGATAACTTTGTCAGCATCCTCGATAGTCAGTTTTTGTCCCCTGGAAGCGCCCATCCGGATCATTATCGTGGGTTTCTCTTGCATTTTAGCTGCCCCCCAACAAAGCAACAGCCTCCATGCTGATAAACCCTTCGGTAAGGTTTCCGGCGAACCGGAACATGGAGGCTGTTACACTTTGATTCCGAATTATTTATCAATTTAAAACTCCGCTATGTCAGATTATTTCAATCTCAAACTCTCTCATATCGTGGTACAGTGCGTAAAAGAGAAGAGCGGTCAAGCTGCCCGAAGGTCTTACGCGACCGCTCTTTCGGATTTCTCTGAGTCGGCTTATCGTTGCCGAAGTACCGTCGTACTTGCTGAACGTGCGACTTGAAATTCCGACACCAGTATAATTCATTTCTCAAATCATGTCAATAGGCCTACAAAGAATTCGTACTTGCCCACTGACTCTCTATTCCAGTAAGAGTTAGCCGGAACTGTACCATGGCGTCAATCGACAAATTGGCTTAGGGCTTCTAAGTTTCCTTCTACTTTACTATTCCATATTCGGCGGTTATTTCTCTCACAATCCTCTCAGCTGCGGGCCAGTTATGAGTCTTACTCCTTGCATCTGCTTCGAGCATTTCCACCAAGTTCTTGACATGGGCGTTGTATTTGCGTACCATCTTCTCAGCGAATTTTTCGTCTCTCGGTATTCTCAGGCTGTACTCTCCAGCCTTTGCTGCTCTCAAGGCATACTCTGCTTTCGAGACACTGTCTAAAGTGCAAATCAGTTGTCCGTCAACATCTCTCACCTCGCATTGATCAAAAAGTTGAGTAAATGAAAGAACCTTACCAGACGTTGGATATGTCTCTGACCTGCCCCCCAAAAAGCGGTCCAATGTTATATTAGTAGAAAGAGTAACAAAAGGACCAAAGGAGACAACATGGTCAAGAAGCGACACACAGTGGAATCGATCGTAGCGATGCTGCGAGAGGCG